>NZ_NESP01000001.1:717608-1435216 GCF_003063475.1 Limnohabitans curvus | reverse complement strand
GCCAAACAACATGGAGGCCGAGCCGCGCAAGAGTTCCACGCGGTCGAGGTTGAAGGTGTCGCGGTCGTAAAACGCGGGGTCGCGAATGCCGTCTACAAAAATATCGCCGGTGGTGGAGAGTGCAAAGCCGCGCAAGCGGATGTCTTCTTCGCCGCCTTCGGCCGCTTGAAAGGTGATGCCCGCGGTTTGCTTGAGCGCGTCTTTGACGGTGTCCAAATTGCGGTCATCCATCATGCGTTCGGTTACCACGGTGATGGATTGCGGAATGTCGCGCAGCTTTTGTTGGCCTTTGCCAATGCGGGTTTCTGTCGCGCGTAGGCTGTCTTTGCCTTCAGCCACTTCGGCCTTTTCGCGCACGGTGACGGTGCTGAGTGTGTTTTCAGTTTGCGCACGGAGAGTGCTTGCAAAACTGGCGGCCAACAACATGGCACCCAAGGGCAACAGTTTGGAAGACGGCGTGGCTTGCACGCGTGTGGTGCGAGGCGCAGGTAAAGACAAGCGGCGTCGGTTGAGCCGCGAACGGGTAGTCGCCATGGAGAAGCTCCGAAAGTAGTCGCCGAACCAAGTCGGCAGTTGTGATCAGAGGCTGGCTACACGCCCTTGCACGGAGGGCGACAAACACAGGGTTTGTTGGCTGGCCGAAAAGTTCAGGCGCAAAAATTTCTATGCTTTGCGCCTCAGTGCTGGGCACCGCGCGGGGTGCGCGGTGCGTGAGGCAGGTGCTTACTTGAAACCCACACGGTCCAACATTTGTTGCACCTTGATTTGGTTCATGCCCACGGCGCTGATGGGCACCAGCTCGCTTTTGAAGTTGCCGCCGGTCATGGCTTTGAGGGCTGGGTTGTCCAGCTTCATGCCCTTGACCACGGGCCACTCGTTGTTGCCGTTGGCAAAGTGGTTTTGCGCTTCGGGGCTGACGAGGTATTCCAAAAACTTCACGGCGTTGGTTTGGTTCTTCGAGTACCGCGCCACCGCTCCGCCGGCCACGTTCACGTGTGTGCCCCAGCTTTGTTGGTTGGGGAACACCACGCCCACGCGTTCGGCCACCGCTTTTTCGGCGGGGTTGGTGGAGCGCATCAAACGCGCCAAGTAATAGGTGTTGGTCACCGCAATGCCGCATTCGCCGCTGGCCACCGCTTTGATTTGGTCGGTGTCACCGCCTTTGGGGGCGCGTGCCATGTTGTCGACCATGCCTTTGAGCCACGTCTCTGTGGCGGCTGGGCCGAGGTGTTCGGTCATCGCGCCAAACAAGCTCAGGTTGTACGGGTGCGAGCCTGAGCGGATGCACAGCTTGCCTTTGTTTTTGGGGTCGGCCAGCTCTTCGTAGGTGTCCACGTCTTCACGCTTGACCTTGAGCTTGTCGTACACCACCACGCGAGCGCGGGTGGACAAACCAAACCAAGCGGTGCCGCCATCGTCAGAGGGCTTGGCGCGCAGTTGTGTGGGCACAGCGGTTTCTAAAGTTTTGGACTTGATGGGCAAGAACATGCCATCGACTTCGCCTTTCCACAAGCGGGCGGCGTCTACCAGCAAGATGACGTCAGCGGGCGATGCGGTGCCTTCAGCCTTGAGGCGGGCGATGATGCCTGCGTCGTCCGAATCGACGCGGTTGATCTTGATGCCCGTGGCTTTGGTGAAGTCGCTGTACAGCGCTTCGTCGGTGGGGTAGTGGCGGGCTGAGTAGAGGTTGATGACCTGTTCGTCGGCAAAGGCTGTAGTGCTGAATAAACCAGCAGATACGGCGGAAATGGCCAACGACAAAACGGTGAGGGTGCGACGCATGTGGCGACTCCAAGTTAAAAAGCTTGGATGGAGTTTACATCAAATGCGAATCATTATCATTTGACTTGGATCAAATGCCCCTGCCGAAAGTGCAGGTTTTGCCGCGCAGAGTCAGCTGCGGCGCAAGGTGCGGCTCAGCAAGATGACCGGCAACAAGCCCACCAGCACCAAAGCCAACGAGGGCAAAGCGGCTTCGCCCAAGCGTTCATCACGCGCCAATTGGTAGGCCATGACGGCCAAGGTGTCGGTGTTGAAGGGGCGCAGCACCAAGGTGGCGGGCAGCTCTTTCATCACATCCACCAGCACCAGCAGCGTAGCCGCTGCCAATGGTTTTTTCAGCAAAGGCCAATGCACGCGGCGCACCAGCGACAAGCCCGATGTGCCCAGCATGCGCGCGCTGTCGTCCAGCGAAGCAGGCACGCGCGCGTAGCCGCTTTGCACCGATTGCAAAGCCACGGCCACAAAGCGCACCAAGTACGCCCAGACCAAACCCAGCACCGTGGCGGTCAGCCAAAAGCCCACGCCCGATTGCGGCCAAGTGGCTTGCACCCAGCCCACGGGCAAGAGCAAGCCCACCACAATCACCGCGCCCGGCACGGCATAGCCCAAGCTCACCACGCCCATGGCCTGACGCGTGAGCCAGTTGGGATGCAAGCGGGCTTGTGCGGCCAGCAGCAGCGCAGCACCCACCGCCAACAAAGCCGTCATGCCGCCCAACGACAAACTGGTGAGCGACCATTGCATGAAGCGGTCCCAAGGCAAGTCCACCACGCCGTCGCCTTGCAGCAAGGCGCGCACCATGAAGAGCACGGGCAACACAAAACCACACAACACGGGCAACACGCACAAGGTCCACACAAACGCAGCAGACAAGCCATGCAACTTCAACGGTTGCGATTCACTGCTGTGACGGTCGGCACGTGCGCTAGAAAAACGCAAACGCGATTGCGCGCGTTGCTCTGCGGCCAACAACGCCACCACCACGATGAGCAGCAAAGTGGCCAACTGCGCTGCTGCAATGCGGTTGTCCATCACCAACCAGGCTTTGTAAATACCTGCGGTGAAGGTTTGAATGCCAAAGTAGCTCGACACACCAAAGTCAGCCAAGGTTTCCATCAAGGCCAACGCGGTGCCAGCGGCAATCGCAGGGCGGGCCAGCGGCAAGGCCACGCGCATGATGCGGCGCGACAAAGGTGCGCCCAGCAAACGTGCGGCTTCCATCAAATGGTTGGCGCGTTCAGATAGCGCGGTGCGAGCCAACAAATACACATAGGGATAAAGCGCAAGCGTGAACACACACGCTGCCCCCCACACATTGCGCACTTCGGGAAACACTCGACCCTCAAGGCCAAACGCCGCACGAATGCCGGTTTGCAGCGGACCGCTGAATTGCAAGTAGTCGGTGTAGGCATAGGCCACCACATACGCTGGCATGGCCAGTGGCAAGAGCAGCGCCCATTCCAAGCTGCGGCGCATTGGAAAGTCAAACAAGGTCACCGCCGCCGCAGACACCGTGCCCATGCTGATGACGCCCACGCTCACCAAGGCGCACAACAGCAATGAGGTGCCCACGTAGTCGGGAAGCACGGTGCTGGCCATCTCGGCCAAGATGCTGGCTGAGGCGTCGTTCCACTGTGCCCAGGAAAACAGCACGGTCAACACCGGCAGTGCCAACAGCAAGGCCAGCACGACCAACACACAGCGTAAAAACAAGCGGGAGCTAAAAACCATGCGGCATTGTAGGTAGCCGCACACGGCATAGCGTTAAAGCGCCCTCTCTACAATGAGCTTATGTTTTTAGATGTCGCCCAGCTCTCCGTCAGCTATCCAGAACGCCCCCGCCCGTCGGTGGACCGCGTGACTTTGGGACTGCGTGCGGGTGAAATGGGCGTGCTCATTGGCCCTTCGGGCTGCGGCAAGACCACGCTGTTGCGTGCGGTGGCTGGCCTAGAGCGTGCCAGCGCGGGCGAAATTCGTTTGGCCCAATCGGTGGTCAGCAGTGCCTCCGTGCATGTGGCACCCGAAGCGCGACGCATTGGCATGGTGTTTCAAGACTACGCCCTCTTTCCGCATTTGACTGTGCATGACAACGTGAGCTTTGGCTTGCACAAGCAGCCCCGTGCCGAGCGCGAGGCGCGTGTGCGTGAGGTGCTGGCCCTCGTGGGCTTGAGCACCAGCGCACAACGTTTTCCGCACGAGTTGTCGGGTGGCCAGCAACAACGCGTGGCTTTGGCCCGCGCGTTGGCGCCCAAGCCGCAACTGCTGTTGCTGGACGAGCCATTCTCCAACCTCGATGTGGAGTTGCGCGAACGTTTGGCCTTGGAAGTGCGCGGTATTTTGAAAGAGGCACAAACCACCGCCTTGTTTGTGACGCACGACCAAATGGAAGCCTTTGCGATTGGTGATGTGATTGGCGTCATGTCCGAAGGTCGCTTGCACCAGTGGGACGATGCCTACACGCTGTACCACCGCCCTGCCACGCGCTTTGTGGCCGAGTTCATTGGTCACGGTGTGTTCACGCCCGCCACTTTGCAAGAGGTGAACAACCAAGTCGTGGTTCACACGCCCATGGGTGATTTGATGGATGTGGCCGAGTGTCCGCTGCCCTGCACTTTTGCATCAGGTGAGTGCGATGTGTTGTTGCGCGCCGACGATATCGTGCATGACGACGATGCGCCGGTGAAGGCCGAAATCATTCGCAAATCATTTCGCGGTTCAGAGTTTTTGTACACCTTGCGCTTGAAGACCGGCGAGACGGTGATGGCCCATGTGCCCAGCCATCACGACCACAAAGTCGGCGAGTGGATTGGCATTCGCGCCGAGGTGGACCATGTGGTCACGTTCAACCGCGCTTGCCCGGTGAACGGCCACGACTTGTGCAACATGCCGTGCGCCGAGCACGAAGCGCCGCATGACCACGCACATGCACATGAGTCATCGCATGAGCAGCCGATTCACTTTCACGTGAAGCCTTCGGTTTAAGCCACTACCTCAGAGGCTGGCAAGCCGCGTGCATCAAGCCTGCGTATTCGAGAAACGCACTGTGAACCGAGCGCCCGGCATGGGTTTGCCAGGATAAGCATCTTCCAACGTCACCACCGCCGCGTGTTGGTGTGCAATCTCCATCACGATGGGCAGGCCTAAGCCCGAGCCATCGGCCTCGGTGCCCAAGGCGCGGTAGAAGGGCTGGAACACCAAATCGCGTTCCGCCTCTGGAATGCCGGGGCCCGAATCTTCCACCTGCACCACCACCACTTTGCCAAATTTGTCGGCGAGCAAACGCACGGTAATGACACCTGGATTGTCAGCTGTGGAGGGCGTGTAGTTGATGGCGTTGTCGACCAGGTTGCGCACCATTTCTTTCAGCAGCGTGGGGTTGCCCATCACGCGCACGCCGGTGCTGCCAGACGCTGCGCCTTCGTAGCCCAAGTCAATGTATTTGTCCATGGCGCGGGGCAGCGAGTCTTGAATCACATCACTCACCAAGCTCACCAAATCGCAGGGGCTGCGCGCGATGTTGGTGCTGCCGCTTTCGGCGCGCGCCAAGGACAGCAGTTGGTTCACCGTGTGCGTGGCACGAATGCTGGCGCGGCCAATGAGCTTGAGCGATTGCTTGAGTTCATCCGCACTCGAGTCCGCGCGTTGCGCCAAGTCGGCTTGCATGCGCAAACCCGCCAGCGGTGTTTTGAGCTGATGCGCGGCGTCGGCCAAAAAGCGTTTTTGGGTGGCGATGGATTCTTTGAGTCGTGTGAGCAAGTCGTTGATGGATGCCACTAGCGGGGCCACTTCTTGCGGCACCGCAGATTCATCCAACGGGCTCAAGTCATCGGGTTTACGCAAGCGAATGCGCTCTTCGAGTTTGTTGAGCGGGCGAATGCCGCGCGCCAAAGCCAGCCAGACCAGCAACACGGCCAGCGGCAAGATGACGAACTGCGGCAGCATCACGCCTTTGATAATTTCGGTGGCCAGCACCGAGCGCTTCTCTAGCGTTTCGCCCACTTGCACCAGCACGGGCTTGGCGCCCGGCACGTCCACGCGCACCCAGGTGTAGGCCACGCGCACATCGGCACCGCGCATTTCGTCATCGCGAATGCGCACTTCACTGGGCAAAGGTTTTTCTTCGTCGGGGGGCAGCGGAAAGTCGCGCTCGCCGCTGACAAATTCGCCGCGTGTGCCCAGCACTTGGTAGTAAATCAAGTCGGCTTCGTCGGCGCGCAAAATTTCTCGTGCGGGCAAAGGCAAGTTGAAATACATGCGCGTTTGGTCGCTCTTGACAAGCTGCGCGAGGGCTTGCACGTTGTATTCCAAGCCACGGTCAAACGGGCGGCCCGCAATGTTTTGTGCCACCAGCCAGGTCAGCGCCAAGCTGACTGGCCACAGCAGCAGCAGCGGCGTGAGCATCCAATCCAAAATCTCGCCAAACAGCGAGTGTTGCTCGCGCCTAAACAGCTTTGCCATGCCCGTGTGGAGGTGTGTTTAACCCGGGATTTTTTCGAGGCAGTAGCCCAAGCCGCGCACCGTGGCAATGCGAATCGGCCCTTTTTCAATCTTCTTGCGCAGGCGGTGGATGTACACCTCGATGGCGTTGTTGCTCACTTCTTCGCCCCATTCGCACAGGCGTTCGACCAACTGGTCTTTGCTGACCAAGCGGCCGCTGCGTTGCAACAGCACTTCCAGCAAACCCAGTTCACGCGCGGAGAGTTCGACCATCTTGCCGTCAATGGTGGCGACACGACCGGTTTGGTCGTACACCAGCGGGCCGTGCTTGATGGATGACGAAGTGCCGCCCATGCCGCGACGTGTGAGGGCGCGCACGCGGGCTTCGAGTTCTTGCAGGCTGAAGGGCTTGGCCATGTAGTCGTCAGCGCCGTAGTCCAAACCTTTGACGCGTTCTTCCACGCCATCGGCGGCGGTGAGGATGAGCACAGGAATGGAGGAGCCGCGTGAGCGTAAGCGCTTGAGCACTTCAAGGCCGTGCATTTTGGGGAGGCCCAAATCCAAGATGAGCAAGTCAAACTCATCGGTGGTCATCAAGGCGGCGTCGGCTTCGGTGCCGCTGGCTACGTGGTCGGCGGCGGCACCCGATGCGCGCAAGGTACGCAACAGGCCGTCGGCCAAGACCAAGTCGTCTTCTGCAATCAGGATGCGCATGTGTTGTCTCCAACTTTGTTTGTGTTTTTTAGAAGGTTCAGCGCTGCGATTCTAGGTCCGAGTAGGCCCCCGCATAGGCCTCCAACCCTAAGCTGACCACTGTGGCCACATCGTTGCCGACTTCTTGTTTGAATTCCGCCTCGGTTTGCGCCACCGCTTGCTCAAAAGCGCGTAGCCAAGCCAAGCCCGTTTCGGTGAACACAATGCGCCGCGCGCGGGCGTCTTGCGGGTCGTGCGTGCGTTGCACCAAGCCCCAGGCTTCGCACTGGGTGACCAAGTCGCCCATGGCTTGCTTGGTCATGCCGGCACTGGCGGCCAACTCGATCAGACGTGAGCCCTCAAGGCTGAGATGGCGCGTGATGTGAATGTGCGCCGCGCTGACCTGTGCGCGGGCCGCGAGGTTAGACAGGGCCAGCGGCACATCTTCGTTCTGCGCCATCAGTTGCAGCACACGTGCGTCAAAGCGGCGCATGGCGTGGCCCAGCAAGCGGCCCAAGTGAACTTGCCGCCAGTCTTGCTGGTTAGAAAACGAGGGGGAAGAAGCCATGTTTATATAGTAAGGCAAACTGACCAAAAAAAGTGTTTACAAGTTTTGACTTTGCGTTAAAGTACTGGTCAAGCATCCAGTTGTTGTTAAACACAGTAACTAGACACTCTCGGTAAGCCCTTGATTCCACGGAGATTTTTATGAACAGCAAACCCATCGTCGCTGACAGCGAAAAAGCCAAAGCCCTCCAAGCCGCCTTGGCGCAAATTGAAAAACAATTCGGCAAGGGCACCATCATGCGCTTGGGCGAAGGCGAAGTGATTGACGACATCCAAGTTGTCTCCACAGGCTCTTTGGGTTTGGACATCGCCTTGGGCGTGGGCGGTTTGCCCCGTGGCCGCGTGATTGAAATCTACGGCCCTGAGTCGTCCGGCAAAACCACCCTCACCTTGCAAGTCATCGCTGAAATGCAAAAGCAAGGCGGCACCTGCGCGTTTGTGGATGCTGAGCACGCCTTGGATTCTCAATACGCCCAAAAACTCGGCGTGAACTTGCAAGACTTGCTCATTAGCCAGCCCGACACCGGCGAACAAGCCCTCGAAGTGGTCGACAGCTTGGTGCGTTCAGGCGCGGTCGATTTGGTCGTCATCGACTCTGTGGCTGCCTTGACACCTAAAGCCGAACTCGAAGGCGACATGGGTGATTCATTGCCAGGCTTGCAAGCCCGTTTGATGAGCCAAGCACTGCGTAAATTGACGGCTTCCATCAAGAAGACCAACTGCACGGTCATCTTCATCAACCAAATCCGCATGAAGATTGGCGTGATGTTCGGCTCGCCCGAAACCACCACGGGTGGTAACGCGCTCAAGTTCTACGCCTCGGTGCGCTTGGACATTCGCCGCACGGGCACCATCAAGCGTGGTGACGAGGCCGTGGGTAACGAGACCAAAGTCAAAGTGGTGAAAAACAAAGTGGCGCCTCCTTTCAAGACAGCCGAGTTCGACATCTTGTTTGGTGAGGGCATCAGCCGCCAAGGCGAAATCATTGACATGGGCGTGAACGCCAAAGTCATTGAAAAGTCGGGTGCTTGGTATGCCTACAACGGCGAAAAAATCGGCCAGGGCCGTGACAACGCCCGTGAGTTCTTGCGTGAAAACGAAGCCTTGGCTTTTGAAATCGAAAACAAGGTGCGCGAATCTTTGGGTATTCCTTTGTTGGCTGGCGGTGTAGATGCACCTGCGGCCAAAGAAGAAAAAGCGCCCAAGGCCTCTAAGGCTGCCAAAGAAGCCAAAGGCGCTGCGGACGCAGATGCCGATGGCGTGGTGGCTTAACGCTCGCTCAAAAGCGTCAACCAAAAAGCCAGTTTCGTGACACACGACGTTGATTCAAACGGAGACGAGAAACCTCAGGCGAAAAGGGCCAAGGGGTTTCAAATCTCGCTCAAAGGCCGAGCCTTGCGCTTGCTGTCGCAACGCGAGCACTCGCGCTTTGAGTTAGAGCGCAAGCTCAAACCCTTTGAAGAAACACCGGGCGAGCTGGCCGAGGCTTTGGATTTTTTGCAGGCCAAAGACTTCATCAACGAACAGCGTGTGGTGGAGTCGGTGGTCAATAGCCGTTCTCGCAAGCTCGGTGCATCCCGGGTGCGTCAAGAATTGCAAGCCAAGGGGTTGCCTGTCGAGGCCATCGCCGAAGCCGTGCAAGAGATGCGCAGCACCGAGCTTGAGCGAGCCCGCGAAGTCTGGCGAAAGAAATTTGGCGAGCCGCCTGTGGACCAAGCGGCGCGTGCCAAACAAGTGCGGTTTTTAGTGAGCCGAGGCTTTGCGCCCGAAGTCGTGCGCAAAGTCGTGGCTGGCGCGGAAGACTTTTAAACGCCCAGCATCAGCTGCAGGTTTTGCACCGCAGCGCCGCTGGCACCCTTGCCCAAGTTGTCCAAACGCGCCATCAGCACGGCATGGCGATGGGTTTCGTTCGCGAAGACGCGAATTTCTAGTTTGTTGGTGTCGTTCAAAGCGGTCGCGTCGAGCTTGCCGTTGTCGGTGGCGGGTTGCACGCTCACCCAGCTGTCTGGGCTGTGGCCGTAGTGTTTGGCCAGCGCGTCATGCAGGTCAGCGGCTTTGGGCTTGCCAGGCAACATGTCCAAATGAATGGGCAGCTGCACCAGCATGCCTTGGCGGAAATTACCCACCGATGGCACAAACAAAGGGCGGCGTGTGAGGCCGGTGTAGGCCATGATTTCGGGGATGTGTTTGTGCTCTAGGCCCAAGGCATAGGCTTCAAACAGGGGCGCTTTGCCCGCTTCGTAGTCTTCAATCATGGTGCGGCCACCGCCCGAATAGCCGCTGACCGAAGGCAGGGCCACGGGGAAGTCGGCAGGCACCAAGCCCGCATCGACCAAGGGGCGCAACAGCGCAATCGCGCCGGTGGCGTAGCAGCCGGGGTTGGCGACGCGTTGTGCGTTGACCACGGCATCGCGTTGACCCGCGGCCAGCTCTGGAAAGCCGTACACCCAACCCGGTGCCACGCGGTGCGCGGTGGAGGCGTCGATGATTTTGGGTTTCCGGCCAGCAAGGCTGTCGATCATGGCCACGGATTCAAGGGCGTGGTCGTCGTGCAGGCACAGGATGACCATGTCCACGCCAGCCATGAGCTCGCGTTTGGCTTCTGGGTCTTTGCGTTTGGCGGGGTCGATGCTGACCACTTGCACGGCTGGCATCAGGGCCAAACGTTCGCGAATTTGTAGACCTGTGGTGCCGGCTTCGCCGTCAATGAAGACTTTAGACATGGATGTCGCCAAAAAGTACAAGAAAAGTTGGGCGTCGCTAAGCTCTTGTAAGCCAATTAAAAGTTTGACGCGATGCAGCATGATACAGTCTTAAGGCTTTGTGCAGGGCGGCTCTTTGGCGTCGTTCACTGCAGAAAACGTTACAAATCCACCGATTACTAAGAGAGATCTCATGAAGATTCACGAGTACCAAGGCAAGGAAATCTTGCGTCAATTTGGTGTGCCAGTGCCACGCGGTATCCCCGCGTTCACGGTGCAAGAAGCGGTGGAAGCCGCGCAAAAGTTGGGCGGCCCAGTTTGGGTTGTGAAGGCCCAAATTCACGCGGGTGGCCGCGGCAAGGGCGGCGGCGTCAAAGTGGCTAAGACCATCGAAGACGTCAAACGCATCTCTGGCGAAATTTTGGGCATGCAGCTCAAGACCCACCAAACGGGCCCAGAAGGTCAAAAAGTCCGTCGTCTCTACATCGAAGACGGCGCTGACATCAACAAAGAATATTACGTGTCAGTTGTGACTGACCGTGCAACGCAAAAGATTGCTTTCATCGCTTCCAGCGAAGGCGGCATGGACATTGAAGAAGTTGCCCACAGCACCCCAGAAAAAATCATCACCGAGTTCATCGACCCGTTGACTGGTTTGGGCGATGCACAAGCCAAGAAGATCGCAGACGCCATCGGCATGCCTGCTGACTCCACCGCACAAGCCGTGGACATCTTCAAGAAGCTGTACCAGTGCTACATGGAAACTGACGCATCTTTGGTGGAAATCAACCCACTGAACCGCGACAGCAAAGGCAATGTGATGGCTTTGGATGCGAAGTTCAACTTCGATGCCAACGCTTTGTTCCGTCACCCAGAAATCGTGGCTTACCGCGATTTGGACGAAGAAGATCCTGCTGAAGTGGAAGCTTCTAAGTTCGACTTGGCCTACATCTCGTTGGACGGCAACATCGGTTGCTTGGTCAACGGTGCTGGCTTGGCCATGGCCACCATGGACACCATCAAGTTGTTCGGCGGCGAGCCAGCCAACTTCTTGGACGTGGGCGGCGGCGCAACTGCCGAGAAGGTCACTGAAGCTTTCAAGATCATGTTGAAGAACCCCAATGTCAAAGGCATTTTGGTCAACATCTTCGGCGGCATCATGAAGTGCGACACCATCGCCAGCGGCGTGATCACAGCTTGTAAAGCCGTGAACTTGTCAGTGCCATTGGTGGTGCGCATGAAAGGCACCAACGACGAGCTGGGCAAGAAAATGTTGGCCGAATCAGGTCTGCCAATCATCTCTGCCGACACCATGGCCGAAGCCGCAACGTCTATCGTTGCAGCCGTGAAGTAAGGGAAAAAACATGTCCATCTACATCAATAAAAACACCAAGGTCATCACCCAAGGTATCACCGGTAAAACCGGTCAGTTCCACACTGAAAAGTGCATCGAATACGCAAACGGTAAAAACTGTTTCGTCGCGGGTGTGAACCCCAAGAAAGCCGGCGAAAAGATTTTTGACGTGCCAATCTTTGCATCCGTCAAAGAAGCTGCTCAAAACACAGGTGCCACCGTGTCTGTGATCTACGTGCCACCAGCAGGCGCAGCTGCCGCCATCTGGGAAGCTGTGGAAGCTGACCTCGACTTGGCCATCTGTATCACCGAAGGCATCCCCGTCCGTGACATGCTTGAAGTTCGTAACAAGATGAAAGCCAAGGAAGCTGCTGGCGGCAAGAAAACCTTGTTGCTCGGCCCTAACTGCCCTGGTTTGATCACGCCTGACGAAATCAAGATCGGCATCATGCCCGGTCACATCCACCGCAAAGGTCGTATCGGCGTTGTGTCTCGTTCGGGCACATTGACGTACGAAGCCGTGGCGATGTTGACCGAAGTGGGCTTGGGCCAATCCAGCGCCGTCGGTATCGGTGGTGACCCCATCAACGGTTTGAAGCACATCGACGTGATGAAGGCTTTCAACGACGATCCAGACACCGACGCCGTCATCATGATCGGTGAAATCGGTGGTCCAGACGAAGCCGAAGCCGCCATGTGGTGCAAGGCCAACATGAAGAAGCCCGTGGTTGGCTTCATCGCTGGTGTGACTGCCCCTCCCGGCAAGCGCATGGGCCATGCAGGTGCTTTGATCTCTGGCGGTGCAGATACTGCAGATGCCAAGCTCGCCATCATGGAAGAGTGCGGCTTCATCGTCACACGCAACCCCTCTGAATTGGGCAAATTGCTCAAAGCTCAGTTGAAGTAATTTCTTTCGAGAATTGCGAATGAAGAAGCGAGCGGTGGTTTCACCGCTCGCTTTTTTTTGAACTGATGGATTGGCGCTTGCTTTGATGTCGATGCCTAAAATTAATGCCCTACCTATCCAAGGACTTGCGATGAAACACACCCTGCAACGCGGCTTCACCTTGATCGAACTCATGATCGTGGTGGCCATCATTGGCGTTTTGGCTTCAGTGGCCTTGCCCGCATACCAAGACTACATGGTCCGCGCACGCGTGAGCGAAGGTTTGGGGCTGGCATCTGCTGCCAAGACGAATGTGCTCGATGTGGTCAACAGCGGCAACATCGCGACAGTCGCCAGCGGCTACAAAGCAGGCTACACCTGGTCGGGTGCCACCAAGAACATCAGCAGCATTGACATTGCGTCGAGCACAGGCGTCATCACCATCACCACCACGGCGGCAGCCGGTGGCGGTAGTTTGTTGCTGGTGCCGTACACCAAAAATGGCACGACTGACTCAGCCTTACCGGCCCCGACGACGACCAATGGGGTGGTCGATGGGGTGGTGCAGTGGAAGTGTTTGGCCAAAGGTGCGGATGCATTCGTGGGCGTGTCAGTGCCTGCCGATGCGTTGCAGAAAAAGTACGTGCCCAGTGACTGCAAATAAGTCACCCTACGCATTGAACAAGGCGCCCACGGGCGCCTTTGTTTTTTAGGTGCGTGACTGATAGAAAATCTCACCATGAATTCGTCTACAGCCCAAAGCATCTTGGTGCGCAATGTCATTCTTGTTGCGTGCATCGCTCTGCCGTGGCTCAACCCATTTGCCAGCAGTCCATCTACATCGGTCATTCCTTTGCTGGTGAGTTGGATGTTGGCCGCCTGCGCCTTGTTGGCGGTGGTGGAGTTGCCCTTGGCGAAGCCGCGTTGGCCGATGTCCTCGCGTGTGGTGCTGGGCGTGCTGTTGCTGTGGTTGTTGGCTTCGTTGCTGTGGGTGCCGCAGGTGGTGGACCGCGCATTAACCGCAGGTTTGTTGGCGTCGCTGATGTGTGTGTGGCTGATGGTGGCCGTTGGCCGGCGTGCTGCTGTAGACGAAGGTTTGCTGCAGTGGGTGGTGTGGGGCCTGATCGTTGCCGCGACCATCAGTGCGGTGCTGGGCATGTTGCAGTATTTGGGTTTGGCACATGGCTTGTCGCCTTGGGTGAACCAACCTTTGAAGGGGGATGCCTTTGCCAATTTGCGTCAGCGCAACCAGTTTGCATCGCTCACCAGCTTAGGTTTGGTGGCCTTGCTGGGCTGGGTGGCCGCGCAGGCCAAGCGGCACACCCTGCAGCGCTCCACTTGGGTGTTGGCGGTGGTGTTGCTCAATGTGTTGGCTGCTGGTGTGGCGTGCTCGGTGTCGCGCACGGGGGCCATGCAATGGGCGTTGGTGGGCGTGTTGATGGCGACTTGGGGCTGGCGCAGCGCTAAGCAAGATGCTGCATCTGGCAAAGGCTTGGTGTGGCTGGCCTTGGCCGCGCCTGTGTCGGTGGCCGTGTGGTCGGTGTTGATGCCTTGGTTGGCATTGCAAACCACAGGCGAATGGGGTGCGAGCATGATTTTGCGGGTCACCGGCCAAGCGCAAGACTACGCCGCCTGCGGGGGGCGCCGCGTGTTGTGGGCCAACGTCTTGGCTTTGATTGCGCAACACCCGTGGTTGGGCTGGGGCTGGGGTGAGACCGATTACGCGCACTTCATGACCGGCTACAGCAGCCTGCGTTTTTGCGACATACTCGACAACGCGCACGACTTTCCCTTGCACGTGGCGTTGGAGCTGGGCGTGCCATTCGCGTTGGTGGTCATGATTGGCATGACTGCGTGGGTGCTGCGTCGCAAGCCTTGGCGTGAGCAGCACGCGTGGCGTGTGATGGCCTGGTGCTTGCTGGTCGTGCTGGGCTTGCACAGTTTGCTGGAGTACCCACTTTGGTACGGCCCGTTTCAAATGACATTGGGCTTGGCCATCGGTTTGTTGTGGGCGGCCCCTGATGCGGCGGCTGAGGAAGAAGCACAAGAAGGTCCCATGTGGGTCGCAGCATTGCTCTTCATCGGGTGCTTGTATGCCGCGTGGGATTTCAACCGCGTTGGCCAAATTTACCGACAAGCCGCCTCGCGTGATGCGGCTTACCGTGACAACCCGCTGCACCACGCCAAGCAATCGTGGCTGTTCAAAAACCAAGCCGATTTTGCTGAACTCACCACACAAACCGTGACGGCGGACAACGCGGCTGAGCTGTATCCGCAAGCGGTGCGCTTGATGCACTATTCGCCCGAAGCGCGCGTGGTGCAACGCGTGATCGACAGTGGCAAGTTGCTCGGGCATCACGAAGAGGCCCAAGCTTTGGCTGCGCGCTTAGAAGACGTGAAACAAAACACGCCGCGCTAAACTCATCTGCAACATGACCCACGCTCACCCCACCCTCTCGGCCATTGTCATCACGCGCAACGAAGCGCATAACCTGCACGACTGCTTGCAGTCCATGCGCGGGTTGGTGGATGAAATCATTGTTGTGGACAGCCAAAGCACAGACGCCACCGTGGCCATTGCCCAGCAGCATGGCGCCAAAGTGGCGCAGCCTGCTGATTGGCCAGGCTTTGGGCCACAAAAAAACCGAGCCTTAAATTTGGCCACCTGTGATTGGGTGTTGTCGATTGACGCAGACGAACGCGTCACGCCCGCACTGGCTGCGGAAATCAAACAGGTGTTGCAAGCGGAAGCGTCCGACGTGGCCTACAAGCTGCCCCGCTTGTCGTCGTATTGCGGCAAATTCATCCATCATGCGGGCTGGCAACCAGACTATGTGCTGCGCTTGTTCAAGCGTGGCACGGCAAGATTTTCAGACGATCTTGTGCATGAACGTGTGGTGACCGAGTTGCCCGTGCACGCGTTGCAAAACCATTTGCTGCATTACAGCTACCTCAACTTCTCGCAAGTGTTGTCAAAGGTCGATGCCTATTCCAGCGCGTCAGCCAAGCAAGCCTACGCGCGCGGTAAGCGTTCGTCGGTGGCGGGGGCTTTGGGCCACGGTGCATGGGCCTTCTTTCGCACCTATGTGATTCGCCGAGGCTTCTTAGATGGCGGACATGGCTTGGCGCTGTCTATCTCGAATGCTGAGACGAGCTACTACAAGTATTTGAAGATTTGGCAAATGCAGCAGGCTGAAGAGGCTGCTGCAAAGTAAGCGCACATAGATGGTTTTTAGGCCGCTACGTAGCTGCCCGATTTACCGCCGTGCTTCTCCAGCAAATGCACATCGGTCATCGTCATGCCTCGATCGACTGCCTTGCACATGTCGTAGATGGTGAGCAACGCCACTTGCACGGCGGTGAGAGCTTCCATCTCCACGCCAGTTTGACCGACGGTTTCTACAGTGGCTGTGCAGTGCAAAAGTAGTTTGAACAACATCCTGAATGGTTAGTTGGACAAAATTTGGACAAGATTACTCGTCCTCATTCAGTGTAAATCAAGCTGACTTTGTGAACAACAACGCATTTCGTTTGCACACTAGTTAAGTGGATTTGAGAAATCCAGCACAAGTTGCCCCTACCGTACCCCCACCCCCCTAAATCCAGAAGGGTCCCTGTTAACAGTGATAAACCAAGTTCAGCACTTGGAGTCTAAATGTCATGAAGTCTTGTCTAACGTTTGACTCAATCAAAGTAGATGTACGGGTAGAAGGCCATGTTGTTTGTTTTGCATTTTGGGCAGTAGTTCCACCATCTCAGCATTACAAGAGTCTTTTTGAGCTTCTCGCAGTAAGACGGATCAAGCTCCTCTTGCCGAGTGTGGTACCCCCGTTTGTGCAAGAAATCAATGCCCAGCTTCTCAAGCAGCCTATTAGGTACAAGCTTTGTTTTGGCTTCATAACTTGTGACATTGGAACTACCGCACTCATTGCAACAAGGCGTTTCCGAAAGTACATCAACACGTGTCACGCTGTTGCAGTCATTGCAGAAGTGGGGGAAATCAAAAACTTTCCCATGTTCTAGACGAGTAGACCCAATGATGCTCCCATCTTCATAACCGCAGGTGCAAGTAGCTTTTAATCCGGTTCCCATGCTCAATTCCGGCGTTTAGGAATCCCATGCTTTTGCATAAACTTTTCCGATTCCGTGTTGGTCGCAACAATTCCAATGGCATTCCCCCAAATCAGTAGACAAATATGATGTCAAAACTGAAATGGAGAATTGCAAATGCAACGAGCGAAATATGCCCCTGAGTTCAAAGACGAGGCAGTCAAACAAGTCATCGATAAAGGCCACTCGGTTGTCGATGTAGCCAAGCGACTAGGCATTGCTGAAGGTGTTCTGTACACGTGGGTCAGTAAGTTCAAAAAGGCTGATGAACCATCTACCAACGATCTAAAGGTGCTGCAAGCCGAGATGGCCAAGCTCAAGGCTGAGCTAAGACGCACTACCGAGGAGCGCGATATCCTAAAAAAGGCCGCCGCGTACTTTGCAAAGCAGTCCGGGTGAAGTACGCATTTATTCAAGCCCACCGATCCGAATTCAAACTCACCAGCATGTGCCGCGTTCTCAAAGTTCACCGCAGCGGCTACTACGCTTGGCTGCATGAGCCGCTCTCAGCAAGGGCAAGAGCCAATGAGGTGTTGACGGCAAAGATCAAAGAGTTCTACGACCAGAGCATGGGCATCTACGGCAGTCCGCGCATCTTCTGTGACCTGCGTGAAGCTGGCGTGGCTTGTAGCGAAAACCGTGTGGCGCGGCTGATGCGTGTGGCTCAAATCAAATCAGTTCGAGGCTACAAACGCCCTAGGTACAAAGTGGGCAAGCCTTCATTGGTTGCGCCCAACCAGTTGCAGCGCCAGTTCCAACACGACGAACCCGACCAAGCTTGGGTGACGGACATCACGTATATCCGCACACATGAAGGGTGGCTGTATTTGGCGGCTGTACTAGATTTGCATTCGCGTGCGGTGGTGGGATGGAGTATGGGCCCACGCATGCAGACGAGCTTGGTGCTGGATGCATTGACGATGGCGGTGTGGCGCAGAAGGCCAAAGGACTCAGTGATCATCCATTCTGACCAGGGTAGCCAATTTGGCAGCGATGAGTTCAACCGCTGGTGCAAAGACAACCGACTGAGCCCGAGCATGAGCCGTCGAGGCAACTGCTGGGATAACGCGGTTGCTGAATCGTTCTTCAGTAATTTGAAGAGCGAACAAATCAAGAAGCGGATTTACCAAACTCGGGCTGAAGCTAAGTCGGACATCTTCGATTACATCGAGGGTTTCTACAATCGAGTTCGACGCCATAAGCACCTCGATCAACTCAGCCCCTATGAGTTCGAGCGGCAGCGTCAAACTGCGCTATGAAAAGTGTCTAGAGGTTTGGGGGAATGCCAAAACAACATAGGAAAGTAAAGTAACCATGCTTAAATTTTCGATAGAAAGATGGGTATCTTATCCCGTGGTTCTTTCTCCGTCAAAATTAGACGATCACGGGTATGGCAAAACCATCCCCAAAGCACGCAGGAGATCAGGTCTTAGTTGACTTGGGGTTGGCTATTCGCAAAGCGCGGCTCGCCATGAAACTATCGCAAGAGGCCCTTGCCGTGGATGCGGGGCTAGACCGCTCTTATATGGGTGGAATCGAACGTGGGGAGCATAACGTTACAGCCATAAATATTTTAAAGATCGCTACCGCCTTGGGCATCAAACCTTCCAAATTGTTATTGGACTCTGGTTACTAGTAGCTGATGGAGATGGGTACGTTTTGGCAACGATAATGCAAATCTTGCTAGGTAATTTTTATCAACGTTGGTATTATTGAAGGCTAATTTATTTTCGGTTACAGCATGAGGATCGAAAATTACTCACTCTAGGAGTTGGCTATGCCAGACTCGAAAATGCAATCGCTTTATTCTCAGCTTCACTCTCTTGGAGTGAGCACCTTTTTCGCACGTAAGGCATTCCCTTCATGGTGGGAAGACTCAATAGCCTCGACTGATTCAGGGTTGCAGCAAGCTCAAATCTATCTATCTAAAGCCTTCAATTTAGACATCCGTAGCTTTGACGAAAAACGTATTGAGTTCAGACAAACACAGAGAAAATTTAAGCTCAGTCGCAATGTTTCCGAAAAAGAAGTGAGCCTAAGCGCGCACTACGCGACGGGCATTGCAAGAGTCGTATTGTTTTCAATTGAGAACCAGACGCCTGTTCCACAAGAACCATTAGAGTTACGTAGCGAATGCCTTACCAATGGAGATAGCGTTAATCTAACCACATTGCTTCAATGGTGTTCAGCAGCAAATATTCCCGTGATGCATGTTGATGACTTACCAGGGAAGAAAATGACCGGCTTAGTAGTTAGAGAGAGTGGCAAATATGCCATCATTCTTTCAAGAAAGGGTTGCCAGTCAGAAATGCTTTTCTGGCTGGCCCACGAGCTAGGTCACATTGCATGCGGACATCTAAATCAAGATGGTTTTTTTGCTGATGAAAAAATTGGAAATAATGCAGAGGATGACGATGAAAAGCAGGCTGATAAATACGGTGTACTTTTGCTGAATGGTGCTGAAAAAAAATACACAGTTAAATCATTAATGCCTGCAAAACAGCTTGCGGTTGCTGCTACCAGTATGGGTGAATCATCCCAAGTTGACCCCGGTCATATTTTGCTGAATTTCGGGCATCACAGTAACCAATTCAAATTGGCAAAAGCGGCACTTAACGAGTTGCATCAAACTAGTGAAGCCGCGATAAAAGAAGTCAACGGAACTTTTTTCAATTGGTTTACTGAAGGGCCTATTTCAGAGGATCAACTTGAAATTATTCAAAAGGCGTGCTCTTATCAACCTAACCTAGCTGCGCCTAAAGAACTTACAAAGTAATGGTAGTAATTGCCGATTCCGATTGCATCCGCAAGCTAGCGTACTGTAGTTTTCTAAGCGAATTTCTTCAAATAGTCGAAGTCCCGCCAAACGATATTTGGGTTCTACCTGATGTGGCATTTCAGCTGAGGAGAAAGCTTTCTAGCTCCAGCGATGCGCTCGCTGATTTTGAAAAGTTTTTTAAGAAGACCAAACAGATCCCCAAGGCAAGTCTAAATATGCTTGCCCGTTTTGAGAGCTTAGATTCAGGAGAACAGCAGATCTTTGCGCTTCTATGCGAAGTTGAGCGAGTAAACCTTGTAGCAACTGGTGACAAAGCAGCAATGCGGCTAGTCGCGAGCTTAATTCACAAAGATCCAAGCCTTGGAAAGCTGATGGAGACATCTACCATCTGGTGTTTTGAGTCAGTCATACTTCGATTAATCGAAAAACAAGGTTTTAGCATTACCAATGCAAGAATAAAACGCTGGAAAGAACGAGACAGCGCAAGCATGGATATGTCAATGCGTTTGATATTTACTGATGAGTCAACCGCAGACTCCGTAAAGGCGGAATTGAAAGCAAGGATACATACGTTACGAGCCTCCTGCATAGGAGTTCCGATTCAATAATTAACGCCCCATCAATGCGGTTTAGGGCCCTTGATGCGTGGTCCTGCTAGGAGCCCGATTTTTAGTCCGAGTGACTCGATCGTCAGTAGCCGCTTAGATGCCTCTTGATATGCGCGAAGTCCATCAATGCTTCGTTGTCCATGCTTATAGTTTGGATGATTCTCACCTTTAAGAACAGTTGTCTGTTTTCTAGCGCCGTGGTATCGGCAAGTCTGACACCCGTACGAAGCAGGGTTTTTGCACTGTTCTCCAGTTGATCGTTTTTTTGCTTGGCAAAAGTGTTCGGGTTTTGTGAGGTTTGGAAGTGGCATCGGTTAGACATCTTTTCGGTGTGTGTTGCAAGGCTCCTCGCGAACTGAAATCAACAAAATTGCGGTAACCCAACGAAGGGAAAATGTCCAAACTGTTGATTAATGACTTGAGGGAGAGCGGCCCAAATGTCCACAATGTCCACCCCCCCTATAAGGGGGGGGACTTATGGACTCGATAAGTCAGGACCTGTTAAGAAGGCAACCATATCCAACCGACTTCGCCATCTAAACCTGAGTCGAGATAGGAACCATTTATCAGACTCTCAACCAAGCTACGCGCGCGATGGCGACGCTTATTGGGCGCTGTTGCAACTAAGGTTGGTGCTAAAGCTTGAATTGCCATATCAACTTGCAGGCATTGCACGTGAGTCATTGAATTTGACATCCCAAGATCGTTGCTATCTTCAATCATGTTCTTAATTTGCTTGAGCGCGTCACGCTGTGTCGCTCCCTTAGGAACAGATTGAACGGCAAGTAGTACGCGGTCGCGTTCGACAGAGCAGCTTGAAATTTGATCGCCATCTTGGTCTTGCCCAAGGAAATGCTGCTTCAAGCGAAAGGGATATTTTTTTCCATCCTCACCATCTTTGGCCTTAGCAACGCTCCATGACTTACCTGTGGCCGTACGCTCTACTTGTATAGCGCCATCAAGTGCAGCAAAAAATGAACTATGACCACGCGCCCCCTTACTTGCATCCTTGCCAGTATGGTGAACTAAAACAACAAGTCCCTTGATAGCAGATTGCAGTCGCTTTGCCCCCTCAAGAATCTGGCCCATGTCGTGGCTTGAGTTCTCATCTGCTGTTGGTGATGCGCGGTTAAGCGTATCAATGAAAACGACCGCCCCTTGTGGCAACTGCGCTGCAAGCTCGTCGACATCAACAGCGTCATTGATTTTGAAAGGCTCCATGACAAAGTGAAAATTTGCAGGCCAGCGAGTTTTCTTATCCCGCTCCCATGCTGTGATGCGGTTTTTGTAACCAGACTCCCCTTCAAGGGCCACGTAGATGACTGGCGTCGCTTGAGTTCGACAATCAAACCATGTCTCCCCTCGAGCAATCGCTGCTGCCATATCCAACGCCAAGAAAGATTTACCGGATGCACTAGGTCCATACAGGGCCGTAAGTCCTTGAGCTGGAAAAACGCCCTTCACACGCCATAGAAGAGGTGGGAGGCCTTTGATGTCATCAATACCAAGAAGCTTGTAGCGCTTTTGGGCAGCTGTAGGTGAATCGACGGGTGACGGCTCCCAGCCATGGAGTTTTGCAAACTTGTAGAACGACCCGATGCCAACAGGGTTGGTATGGCTTGGCTTGTAATCCCGCCATGCTTTTTCAAATCCTGCGTCGTCGTATAAATTCGGCGCCTTCTTAGACCACTCACGTGCTAGCTCTTTGCCACAGTCCCATCCCAAACTGGCGATGGCCCAAACTACTGCTTGCCAGTAAGCAGGCTCAGGTTCCCCGTTCTGATCGAAGAACGAACCATTGCCGCGCCCTATATTTGATGAGAGGCGAGCAAGTGCACTTTTTATGCGAGCAGTAGCATGCTCAGTCTCAGGGTTAGATACCCCCAGTAGATTCTTTCCCAAGGAACTTGGCTGCGCAACTGGTCGCAATGCTGGGTTCAATTTTGATGGAGTCGATTCAAGTTCTGCGTTGAGCTTGGTCAACATTTCAAGGGTGATGTCATTTTTCATAGAACTACAGCCATTCGGTAAGGACGATCTTGTGACTCAACGCCTTTGCGGGCGATAGTGCCCGGGACTTTGGTAATACGTGATGCGTTGTAGACAACGGTGTCAATTGCAACGACTGCATTGTCAAAACGCGATGCCAAGTTTTTTAGCGTGCATTGAATAACGTTCTTGGTTTTATCAGTGCAAGGAAGGTTTGAGAGTGGGTAGTAAAGGTGATAGCCGTTACCGCTCATGACTTCAAAGGGTGTCTGCCAGTTCTGAGTTTCAAGAAATGCTCTGACTTCTGATGACAGAAGATGTGCCGCATTCAACTCCATTTGGCTAGCAGGTACGCTGGTATCGCCCTTTCGGTCGATGTCGATTAGTAAAAGTTGACGGACACGAATATCTGCGTCACTTGCGCAACTGCCAGCAAACTCGCGATTAATAGGGTTCATCACGATGTAGATGTTGTAGCCAGTCGCGTTCAGCGCTAACGCCATTTCCTCAAAGGAGGCTTGGCATGCTTTCACGTCTTTGAACTCATGAACGCGGAAGTGATGGAACTGTGTTCTCTTTGCGCCTGCATGTCCCTTAGGCCAAATAGCTCTCAACTCCAGAACGCTGCTAGGCTCGACAGAAAAGATCTGCCACATTTTTTTGATTTCAGCGATGGCGTTCATTACTTGACCTCCACTGCGAGTGCGATGTCCAACAGTTCGCGACCAGTAGAGCCTCCAAATAACGCTTGCGCTAAAACACGGGCATCAGCAGACGGCATGCCACCGGAGCGAAATATTTCGTACGCAAGTACTTCATTGGCTTGCTGAAGTGCCAGCCACTCGGCGTCGGTCTCTGGACGGAGACCAGATGCTGGCTTTGCTGCCAGAAGTTTTTCAACTGCTTTGGTGAGAGGGGTAATCATGATTGGTATCTCCAAGATGTCGGAGATACCTGCTACAAAAAAGTGCAAGATCTCCAACAGGTTTAGTTGGAGACCGAACTTTTTGTAGCGGCCCTTTGGCTTATAGCGCTGGGGCGATGCTGGCTAATTTATATGCTGAGTGCATTCTGGGACAGCCATCCCTTACGACGGTCACGTTCAAGCAACAACTCAAACGCACAAAGATAGTAGCAGTAAAAACGGTGCAATAGAAGAGGCTGTCTTTGTATTAACCAAGTTTGCGGGCTAACTCCTCAACGTCAGGGTGGTAATACCTCTTCAACATAGAAAGGCTTTTATGTCCAGTAACTGCCGACAGTTCGATTAGGTTGGGCAGTTTTTCTGCCATCGCCGTAATTGCCGTATGCCTGAGATCATGGAAATGGAAATCCACAAGTCCAGCTCGTTTGACGGCACGCTTGAAGGCTGCATCAAGTGTGAAGTACTTCACAGGAAAGACAATACCCGAAATGTTGCGAGGAATTGTGCGCAGAACTTCTGTAGCTGCGGCAGAAAGCGGTACCGTTCGAGGCGTTCCGTTTTTAGTATCGGGAAGGAATGCGGTTTGGCGAGTCAGATCAATGTTTTCCCAGCGTAGCGCTAACAACTCGCTTCGCCGCATGGCGGTTTGTATTGCTAGCAGAACCACAGGGCGAGTCCAAGTATTTTGTCTACCGGTTGGCTCAAGGGCTTGCAGTAATTTGGTGGTTTCATCGTCAGACAGCTTACGAGTACGACCTGTTGGCGAAGTAGGCTTACGCACGTGTATTACTGGATTTGACATGTTGATGTCCCATTCGCGGCGAGCATGATTGATGATGGAGGAAAGGTAAGCTAGTTCTCTGATGACAGTACCGTTGCTAACCTCTTTGAGGCGTTCGTCACGAAAAGCTGCAATCCGTGTAGCACTTAAATTTATCAAGCTCCAATTAGCAATAGGGCGGCGCGCAAGCGCTTTGAGTCTGTATGTGTCTTCCGTTACCGATTTCATCGTCGGCGTTACTTCTCTGACATACCTAAGAATGAGTTCTCTCAGAGTAGTCCGTTGAGCTTCTTGTGTATCAACAAACTGCCCCTTGTCCATTGCTGACTCTACAGACCTTGCCCATCGTTCGGCATCAGCCCTAGCTTCAAAAGTTTTTACTTGATTTGGGTAGCCGTCACGGGTAACGCGTGCTTGCCATTTGCTGCTTCGTTGGCGAAAAGATGCCATTTCCTGATCCTCAGTTGGACAGGCGTTGGACAAACAACTTTTTCGCTAGCTCATCGGCGATGTCGACGTTAGCGGTTCTTAACCCGCTACGTAGCTGCCCGATTTACCGCCGTGCTTCTCCAGCAAATGCACATCGGTCATCGTCATGCCTCGATCGACTGCCTTGCACATGTCGTAGATGGTGAGCAACGCCACTTGCACGGCGGTGAGAGCTTCCATCTCCACGCCAGTTTGACCGACGGTTTCTACAGTGGCTGTGCATTGCACGCTGTGTGTGGTTTCGTCCATCGCAAACACCACGGCTACGCGGGTGAGTGCGAGTGGGTGACACAGGGGGATCAAGTCGCTGGTTTTCTTGGCGGCTTGAATGCCTGCAATGCGTGCGATGCCCAACACATCGCCCTTCTTGGCGGTGCCGCTTTGAATCAAGGTCAAGGTGGCGGGCAACATGACGATGCGGCCTGTGGCCACGCCCACGCGCTTGGTGTGGGCTTTGTCGGCCACGTCCACCATGTGGGCTTGGCCTTGTGCGTCAAAGTGTGTGAGTGTGGACATGCTGAAATTTACAACGGGTTAACATGAAAGCCGCATCATACGGTCCATGGCACACATGCTTTCCACCCAGCTTTCGCCCCATCTTTTACGTCGCTTTGGCGTGCTGAGTGTGTGCGCGGCTTTGCTGCTGCCCGTGGCGCCCGCCCACGCGCAACTCAATCCCAGTCGCTTGCCTAATTTAGGCGATGGCGCAGAGGTGCCACTGGGCGTCGAGCGTCGCTTGGGCGAAAGCATTGCGCGGGAAATTTACCGCGATCCCGATTACTTAGACGATCCCGTGCTCGGCGACTACTTGCAGTCGATCTGGCAAACGCTGCTGGCTTCTGCCCGTCAACGTGGTGAGTTGACACCCGAGCTGGAGCAGCAGTTTTCTTGGGAGGTTTCGCTCATTCGCGATCGCAGCATCAACGCGTTTGCATTGCCAGGTGGTTACTTGGGCGTGCATTTGGGGCTAATTTCGGCGGTCAGCAGCGCGGATGAATTGGCGTCAGTGCTCGCGCATGAGTTGAGCCACGTCACGCAGCGCCACATCGCACGCATGATTGCGCAGCAAGGCCGTCAAGGCCCGATGGTGATGGGCGCCATGATTTTGGGCATGTTGGCGGCCAGTCGCACAGCAAACGCCAGCAGCATGAGTGCAGCAAATGCCGTGATGGTCGGTGGACAAGCTGCCGCGATACAAAGTCAGCTGAACTTCTCGCGCGATATGGAGCGCGAGGCCGACCGCGTGGGCTATGGCGTGATGACCGAAGCTGGCTACGAAGCCCAAGGCTTTGTCACCATGTTTGAGAAACTACAGCAAGCCGCCCGCTTGAACGACAACGGCTCTTTTCCTTATTTGCGCAGCCACCCCATGACGACTGAGCGCATCGCCGATGCCCAAGCGCGTCAGCAGTTGTTACCTGCGCGTGCAGCCGTCGCGACCACGCCCACGCATGCCATGATGTCTGCGCGTGCCCAAGTGTTGGCCAAGCCTGGTGTGGATGTGTTGCGCACCATTGCCGCCCAAGCGAATGCCACAACGTTGTTATCGGCCAGCAAAGCCAAACAAGCGGGGGTGTTGTACGGCGCCACGCTGGCAGAGATGGAACAGCGCAATTTTGCTGCGGCACGCCAGCATTTGGTGCGGCTACAAAGCTTGAGTGGCCTAGAACTCAGCGCCTTGCGCGTGGTGCGTTTGCTGGGCGCAGAGCTGGCCTTGATCTCGGGTGATGCTGCGCAAGCAGTGGGCTTGCTTGAGCCGAAGGTTGCCGTGTTAGCCAGCCATGACCGCGCAACGCGCATGCAACTCGCACGTAGCCGCGTTGCCACGCAAAAGCCTGCGCAAGGCAAAGTGGCGGCAACTGAGTTGTCGTTGTGGTTGAACCAACACCCACGTGATGCGTCGGCGTGGTTGCTGCAGGCCTCGGCCTATGAGTTGCAAGGCGATAGCTTGCGCGCCATTCGTGCACAAGCAGAGGCGCGCGCCATGGAGTTGGATTACGGCGCAGCCCTCGACCGCTTTAAGGCGGCGCAGCTGTTGGCGCACCAAATGGCAAGTGAGGGCAAGTTAGACCGCGCGGGCCACATGGAGGCGTCCATCATTGACGCCCGTTTGCGCGAATTAGAGAATTTGCGGCGGGAACAAGCGCTCGAGCGCGGCATCAATTAACACGCCAAACGCGGAGTAAATCAGCGAGCCCAGCAGGGCTGAGCCAAAGCCGCGTACCCAGAAGCCTTCGAGCAAGCCTGCCGCGGCCCAAAACATGAAGGCGTTGATGACGAACAAGAACAAGCCCAGCGTAAAAAATGTCACAGGCAAGGTCAGCACGACCAAGGCGGGCCGCACGATGAGGTTAAAAATGCCCATGACCAAGGCGGCTGCCATGGCCGCGCCAAAGCCTGTGACCTCAACGCCGCTGTATAGGTGTGCCAATGCCATCAAGGCTGTGGCATGGAGTACCCAAGTTAAAAGTAGTTTCATTGCTCGGTCAGCATAGCATTGCCGCTATCATCCACACCCCGACTTTCACCCTGCTTTTTAGGTAACAGACTCTAACGCGATGGCTGGCATTCACATCACCGACATTGAAGCGGCCATCAACTATTGGCGCGAACAAAAACCCTCGCCCGATGGCGTCACGCTGGCGCCTGAAATCCGCGCGCTGGCTGAGGTCTATGCGTTGATGATTTATTACCACCACGAAGAGGCGGCGGAACAAGGCTTTCCCAAAAAGGCCTACGAGGCATGGTTGGGTTGGTATCGCACCACGCCCGACGCGCCGTGTATCGCCATTTGTTCGACCAGCCAAGGCGATGAAGAGTGCAAAGGCTGTGGCCGCACCTTTGAAGAAGTGCAGTACTGGCCAGAAATGTCACCAGGCGAGAAGCGCAGCACATGGCGACGCATCACCATGATTGGCACCTCTTGGCGCTTCAACAAGTACGCAGAGCGTGCGTTGGCGTGTGCCTCTGTGGATGTGGGCGATACGCAAAAAGACGGCGAAGCTAAATCAGACGCGCAAGAAAAAAGCGCACCTTAAGTGCGCTTTGTCAGATTGGTGGCGCTTATTTCCAGCGCTCGCACTCGATGTCAACGGTGGTTTTGCCGTTGCTCATCATCACCACACCCTCTTGAACCGTCGCTTGCAATTGCATGCTGCGCTCGGCCAGTTTGGCCAAGTCTTGCGAGGCACTGCTGGGAATGCGCCACACCTGCAGCGATGTGGGCTTGATGAGTTTGTTTTGCATGTTTTTCCACCAGACATCGCCTGAGCTGGAGAACACATACAACATCACTTGGTCGGCCTTGCTGCACGCTTTGAGAAGCGGCTTTTCTTCGGGTTGACCCACTTCAATCCACAAGCGCTTGCGACCCGTGAAATCGGTCAGCATCACATCGGGTTCGTCGGGGTCAGACAGACCAGCACCAAACGCCAGTACGCCGTCGCCGTTGCACACGTCTTGCAGCAAGTGCGCTTGCAGCGAGAGAGCGACCAAACGCACCATCATGCGTTCGTCGGTTTCGCTGGGGTGACGCGCGAGGGTCAGCGCGTGGTCGGCGTAGTAGCCGTGGTCAATGTCAGCGATTTGGACGTTCGCTTTGAAGATGGTGGATTTGATCGCCATCTGTTTAAACGCGACGCGCCAGTTCGGCGGCTTTGCCCACGTAGCTGCCGGGCGTCATGGCCAACAAACGGTCCTTATCGGCCTGAGGAATTTGCAACGAGGCAATCAAACCATGCAACGCTTCTGCTGTGACGGTTTTGCCACGCGTGACTTCTTTGAGCTGCTCGTAAGCGCCTTGCACACCGTAGCGACGCATGACGGTTTGGATGGGTTCGGCCAACACTTCCCAAGCGGCATCGAGGTCGGCCGCCAAAGCTTCTTCGTTGAGTTCGAGTTTGTTCAAGCCCACCATCATCGACTGATACGCCAACGCGGTGTAGCCCAAAGCCACGCCCATGTTGCGCAGCACGGTGGAGTCGGTCAGGTCACGCTGCCAACGGCTGATGGGCAGCTTTTCGCTGAGGTGTTTGAGCACGGCATTGGCCAGCCCTAAATTGCCTTCGGCGTTTTCAAAGTCAATGGGGTTGACTTTGTGCGGCATGGTGGACGAGCCAATTTCGCCAGCTTTCAAGCGTTGCTTGAAGTAGCCCAACGACACATAGCCCCACACGTCGCGTGACCAGTCAATCAGGATGGTGTTGGCACGCGCCACCGCATCAAACAACTCGGCCATGTAGTCGTGGTGTTCGATTTGAATGCTGTAAGGCTGGAAGGTCAGACCGAGGCCCAAAGGCGCAGGTGTTTCCACCACGTTGCGGCTGAAGGCTTCCCAGTCAAAGTCAGGCCAAGCGCTCATGTGCGCGTTGTAGTTGCCTACGGCGCCGTTCATCTTGGCCATGATGTGCACGCCTGCAATGCGCTCGCGCACTTGGCGCAGGCGCATCACCACGTTGGCCACTTCTTTGCCCACGGTGGTGGGGCTGGCGGTTTGGCCGTGCGTGCGGCTGAGCATGGGCACATCGGCAAACGCGTGCGCCATCTCGCGCAGCTTGGCAATCAGGCCGTCGAGGCCGGGCAAGATGACTTCGTCACGTCCCGCTTGCAATTGCAGCGCATGGCTGGTGTTGTTGATGTCTTCGCTGGTGCAGGCAAAGTGCACAAACTCAGAAGCCGCTTCGAGTTCGGCGTGACCTTTGAATTTCTTTTTGATCCAATATTCCACGGCCTTCACGTCGTGGTTGGTGACCTTCTCTTCGTCTTTGATCGCCAGCGCATCTTCGGTGCTGAAGTTGGTCACCAAACTGATGAGATAGTCGCGAGAAGTCGCGCTCAAGGGTTTGAATTCAGCAAAACCTGCATCGCTCAGTGCGATGAACCACGCAATTTCCACTTGCACGCGGCGGTGCATATAGCCTTGCTCGCTCATCAGGGGACGCAGGGCGGCAACTTTGCCGGCGTAGCGGCCATCCAGGGGCGACAGGGCGGTGACTTGGGAAATAGCTTGGGGGGTGCGGGTTGTATTGCTCATGTTGCAATTTTAGGTGCTTGGCCCAAGTGCCATGTATACGCCAAGCTCGCTAAACTAGAGCCTCAACAAATCTATGAAAAACATATGAAACTGATTGGTGCAATTACCAGCCCCTATGTGCGCAAAGTGCGCATCGTCATGGCCGAGAAGAAACTGGACTACCAGTTTGTGACCGAAGACGTCTGGGCTGCAGATACCAACATCACGGCATCCAACCCTTTGGGCAAGGTGCCTTGCCTCATCATGGAAGGCGGCGAGGCGCTGTTTGACTCGCGCGTCATCGTTGAATATGTAGACACCCTGTCACCCGTGGGCAAGCTCATTCCTGGCAGCGGCCGCGAACGCGCCGAAGTAAAAACTTGGGAAGCTTTGGCTGATGGCTTGTTGGACGCGGCCATTCTTGCCCGTCTGGAAGCCACTTGGCCTGGTCGCAAAGAGGGGGAGCGCAGCCAAGCGTGGATTGAGCGTCAAATGAAAAAGATTGACGACAGCTTGATTGCGATGGACCGTGCTTTGGCCGAGCGCAGCAACTGTGTGGGTATTCATCTGAGTTTGGCGGACATTGCAGTGGGTGCCGCCTTGGGTTATTTGGATTTCCGCTTCGCGCACATTGACTGGCGCGGCCAGCACCCCAATCTGGCTGCGTTGTATGAGCGTTTGGCGCAACGCCAAAGCTTCAAAGACACAGCGCCTGTTTGATCTAGCTGTTGGCGCGTTTTTTCAACCAACGCATCACGCTGCCCACCACGGGCAGCTTCTCGTACAGCTCTTCTGCTGCATCCCAATAGTCGCGGTGCACGGCCACGCGCCACACGCCGGCTTCTTCACGCAACACAAAGTGGGTTGCGCCGCGAATGGTTTGTATTGCGCCGTCGTCCATGCGTGGCGCAGAGAAGAAAAAATCCCAAGTCACAAAACATTGCGCACCGTTTTGTACTTGCTGCGTAATCACAAAGCGTGGTGCTTCTAGCGCTTCGAACATGTGGGTAAAGATGTGCGCAATCGCTGAGATGCCTTGCACCTCATTGAAGGGGTCTTTGAACTGCGCGTCTGCGGTGTAGAGCTGCCCCACACGCGCCACGTCGCCAGGTTGCAAGTGCTCAAAAAAATGCACCACGCGTTGTAGCGCAGCTTCGGGGCTGTCAGGCTGGGTCAGTTGGAACGGCATCGTGACCTTTTACATGCCGGTGCCGCGGCGTACCAAGGCAAAGTACCAGCGATAAGGCAGCAAGCGCATCAAAAGCAACATGCGTGTGAAGCGCTTAGGAAAGTGAATGTGAAATTGGCCCTGACGCCATCCGTTCAAAATTTCAGAAGCGGCTTTGTTGGGCGTGATGAGCGCGGGCATGGGGAAGTCGTTGTTGGCTACCAGCGGAGTTTCTACAAAGCCAGGGTTGATCAAACTCACGCCAATACCGTGGGGCGACACGTCGTAATACAAAGCCTCTGCCAAATTGATGAGCGCGGCCTTGGTGGGCCCGTACGCCAAGCTTTGCGGCAAACCGCGAAAGCCCGCCACGCTAGAAATAAAACTGATGTGGCCGCGCTGCTGCGGCAGCAACTCGGGCAGCACAGCATCCAGCACACGCAGAGCGCCGGTGTAGTTGATGTCAAGGTGGCGCAGCATTTCGGACAGCGAATAGTCGGCCGCGCGCATGGCTTGGTAGTAGCCGGCACAGTACATCACCACATCCAAACCTTGTTGTGTTTGCACGTAGCGGGCTGCGGTGGCAATGGCGGCAGTGTCAGCCACATCCAGCACCACCGCTTGCGCGCCAGGGTGGTCGTCGACAAACTGTTGCAGCAACCCGGCATTGCGTGCCGACACCACCACGCGGGCGCCTGCGGCATGCAGGGCTTTGGCGGTGGCCAAGCCAATGCCGCTAGACGCGCCAATCAGCCACACGCTGCGGCCCTGCCAGTCGGTGATGGGTGGGTTCATGGGTTTGATCCAAGACATGTCAACCTCGGCGAGTGAAGGACAAGGTGACGTCGCCCAAGTGCACGCCCCACTTGCTCATGCGTGCTTTGTTGAGCATGACACGGTCGTTCATCAGATACATCCAATCGTCCATGCTCACATGCAGCACACGGCCGTCCACGGGTAAGGCCAAGGTGTAGCCCCAACGAAAGGCGTTGCCGCGTGTTTGTCCGCTGGCGATGCCCACCACGTCGCCAGCCGTGCCTTGGTACTGGCCGTTACCCAAGTGGGTGAGTTTCCAAATGCGGCGCTCTTGTGTGCCATCGGAGTAGACAAAGCGCTCATCCAACACGCCCTGTTCTCCCTGCCAAGTGCAGGCCATGTCCACGGTGAAGCGCTTCACCACTTTGCCTTGGCGGTCTGTGAACACGCCCCACGCATCGACCTTGCCGTTGAAGTAGCTGCGCAAGTCCAGCGTGGGTTTGTCTTGGGCGTAGTCTTCAATCGAAGGGCTGGCACAGCCGCTCAAGCCCACAACAGCCAGTGCGCCCATGCCGGTGGCACTGCGGGTTAAGAGTTGTCGTCTATTCACCATCTGGTTTCTCCCAAAGTTCAAATGCAGTTCTGCGGTGCGGGGCTTCATTGTTGAGCGCCGGCCAGCAATTGCTGGCGAAGCTGGCGTTGCGAAGTTTCGGGGGCCAACCAAATGCCAAAAAAGCGTTTCGCCAGTTCTGCGTCGGTTACGTCACCCAACAGGCGGTCTTGGTGCAAGAGCTGCATGCCTTTGTCGGGGGCGTAAACGCCAGTGATGCGGTCGCCGCTGCGCACATTTGGAATGAGCGATTGCAACACGCCCGACCAGTTGTGTTGTTGGGCAGCGCTCAAGGTACGCTGGCCTTGCATTTCTTCTATGGAGCGCTGCGCAATGTCAGCGCCTTTGAAATCCCGCAGGTAGCGCAGCTCTAGCACCAAGGCTTGCATGGCCCAGTTGTTGGGTGCAAAAGCGGTGCTGCCCCACAGGCTGGCGTCGTACACCTCAAAGCCCCAATAGGTGAATCGGTGCTGCCCAATCAGGCGCGGTGTGCCGCGAAGCAGGGAACGCACAAAACCTGGGACTGCGGTTGGTGTGTCTGGCTTGGCGTTGCTTTGCTGGTTGGCGTGTGCGTCTAACGACAAGGCACCTGCACAGCTGAGAACCGCCGCACGCATCACATGGGTCAATGCGCTGCGGCGTGTGGTCATGGCTTGACCAAGGTGAACTGCAACACATCGGTGTTGTGCTGCTCAAATGCGGCTTCGCAGTAAGCGAGGTAGAACTCCCAAATACGGATGAAGCGCTCGTCGAAACCTAGTTGCAACACCTGCGTTTTGTCCGCCATGAATTGGTGACGCCAGCGGCGCAAGGTTTCGGCGTAGTCCAAACCAAAGGCCAGCTCGTCCACCACTTTCAGGCCTGCGCGTTCGGCGTGCGCGCGAAACTCGCGCGGACAAGGCAAGCAACCGCCTGGAAAAATGTATTGCTGAATGAAGTCGGTGCTTTTGACATAGCGGTCAAACAGCGCGTCGTCGATGACGATGGTTTGGATGCAAGCTTTACCGCCAGACTTCAGCAAGCGTGCCACGCTCTCGAAATAGGTGGGCCAATATTCTTGGCCGACAGCCTCCAACATTTCGATGGAGCAGATCGCGTCATACGGGCCGTCGTCAATGTCGCGGTAGTCTTGCAAGCGCAGGTGGCTGGTGGCGGCTAAGCCTTGGGTTTGCATGCGTTGGTTGGCAAAAGCCAGTTGCTCGTGGCTCAGGGTCACGCCGCTCATGTGCGCGCCAAACTCTTGGCCGCCCAACTCGGCCAAAGCGCCCCAGCCGCAGCCGATTTCAAGAATACGGTCACCCGCTTTGGCGTCGACCATGCGCAGGGCGCGTCGCACTTTGGCGGTTTGTGCCTCGGCCATCGGCTTGGCGCGGTCGTTGTCAAACCACGCGGACGAATAGTTCATCGTGGGATCAAGCCACAGCTCATAAAAGGCATTGCCCAAGTCGTAATGTGCGTGGATGTTTTTCTTGCTGTTGCTGCGCGTGTTGCGGTGAAGCAAGTGGCGCACGCGGTAGAACAAGCGGCCCAGCCAGCTGCCAAAGATCAGCTCGTCCATGTCGCGGCGGTTGGCGACTAAGAGCTGCAGCAGCTCAGACAAATTGTTTGTGGTCCACTCGCCCGCAATGTAGCTTTCGGCGAAACCAATGTCGCCCGATTTCAAGGCTTGCGTCAGCGGTGCATAGCTGTGCAAATGCAAGGTGGCGTTGAGTGCTGGGCCTGTGGCGGGTGCTGCACCGTACTGCGCCACACTGCCATCGGGCCATTGCACATGCAAGGTGCCATGCTGCAAACGTTGCAGCAGGCTGAGCACACGCCGCGCAGCAGCGGGCATGTCTTGGGGGGCAAAACGGACGGGGGCCGAGGTCGTGGATGAGGTCATGGCTAGGCTTTGATTCAACGGGTTACAAAATCTTTGGGTGGCTTGGGCTTGGTGAAAAAAGGCACACGCTTGCGCCACAGCTTCATAGCTTGCCAATGGATGCGGGCCATGACCATGAGCGTCATCAGCGGGTAGCCCCACAAGGCGCGGCGCAAGGCAGCGCGGGTGATGGGTTCGAGGTGGCCGCTCACGCTGGTTTCGATCAAGGGGCCCAGCGCATCATCGTGGTCCACGCGCGCCACGGTGTGGTCGGCGGTGCGCATGAAGCGAAAGCGGTAGTCGCCTTGCACGTCGCAAAACGGCGACACATGAAACACCTTGTTGGCGCATTGCGCCACGCCGTATTGCGGGCGGTCTAACAAATAACAGTGGCGTTCGCCAAAGGTGTTGTTCACTTCCACCACGATGGCGCGTAGCGAGTCATCGGCCGCGTGGCAGTACCAAAAGCTCACAGGCTTGAAGGTGTACCCCAGCACGCGTGGGTAGCAATGCAGCCACACCTCGCCCGTGGCGTCGGTGATGCCTTCCTTTTCCAGCAATTCTTCTAACCACGCGAGGGCGCCACCCGCTTCGACGCCGCGACCATCGCCGTGGTCGGTCTCGTGAAAGCTGATCGCTCCTGCACGGTTGATGGGCAAGATGGCATCACGTGCCGTTTGCAGGCTGCGCATGGGCAGCATCAAAAAGAAGGTGTTGTAGTTGAAGGCGTGGTGTTTGGGGCGCAGGCGCGTGTGGCGCACTTGGCCAAAACCCATCATGGCTTGTGGGTGACGTGTGTTGTGCGTCATGTCGTTCATCGTGCCAACGTGGCAAGCAGGCCTTGCGCGGCGGCGCGGCCTGCTTTGAAGCCATCTTCATGGAAGCCATAACCCATCCACGCGCCGGCAAACCAGGTGTGTTGTTGGCCTTGCAGTTGGGGCATGTGGGTTTGCGCTTGAATGGCGGGTAAGTCAAACACGGGGTGGGCGTAGTCGTACTCGCCTATCACGTGGGCGGGGTCAATCTCGTGCACGGGGTTGAGCGACACGATCACGTCTTGCGCGAAAGGCAGCGGCTGCAACAGGTTAAGCCAGTAATGCAGACACACACGGGTGGACTCGGTGTTGTCATGGGCGGCACGTTCGTAGTTCCATGCGGCCCAAGCGAGTTTTTTCTCAGGCATCACCGACACGTCGGTGTGCAGCACCGCACGGTTGGGGTGGTAGCGAATGGCGCCCAAGGTACTTTGTTCTTGTGCTGTGGGCTCGGCCAGCATGGCCAACGATTGGTCGGCATGGGTGGCCAAAATCACTTGGTCAAAGCGCTCAGAACCTGCGTGGGTTTGCAGCGTCACGCTGTGGGCATCGCGTTCAATGCGCAGCACGGGCGTGTTCAAACGCTGATCGCCAATGCCTGCCAAAATTTTCTCGACGTAATGGCGTGCGCCGCCCGCCACCGTGAACCACTGCGGGCGGTTGTTCACTTGAATCAGCCCGTGGTTGTGGCAAAACCGAATCATGGTGGCCACAGGGAATTTCAGCATTTGGTCTGTGGGGCAGCTCCAGATGCAACCCAGCATCGGCAGCAAATACCAATCGCGGAAGGCGTCGCTGAACTTGTGCGAAAACAAAAAGCCACTCAGCGGCTGGGCCAGTTCGTGGTCTTGGTTGCGCTCGGCCAATTCTGTGGCCAAGGTGTTGAAGCGAACCACATCGCGCAGCATGCGAAGGAAGCTGGGCTTGAGCAAATTGCGGCGCTGGGCAAACACGGTGTTGAGATTGGCGCCGTTCCACTCCAGCGCGCCTTTGCCGTTCTTGTTTGGCACTTGCACCGAGAACGACATGTCCGATTTGACCGTCGCCACTTGCAATTGTTCAAACAAGGCAATCAGCCCTGGATACGTGCGCTCGTTGTAGACCAAGAAGCCGGTGTCCACACCGTGGGTTTGCAGGCCTGTGGGTGTGGGCAAGGTCACGTCCACGGTGTGGGTGTGACCGCCAAAATAGTCACCCGCTTCAAACAGCGTGATGTCGGCTTGGCCCTGCAAATGGTGGGCGGCAGACAAGCCCGAAATGCCCGAACCCACAATGGCGATACGTGGCTTCATAGCGCAGAGGCTTTCATGGCCAACTGGTTTTCAATCTCTTGCACAAAGCTTTTGTCTTGTGGCCCGGTCATGCTGCTGAAGCTCTTGATGTGTTTGCCATCGCGGCTGATGACGTATTTGTAAAAGTTCCACTTAGGCGTGGTGCCAGTTTGCTCGGCCAACTGTTTGAACAAGGGCAAAGCGTCTGCGCCGCGCACTGTGGTTTTGACAAACATAGGGAACTTCACGCCAAATGTGTTGTCGCAAAAGTCGGCGATCTTGGCATTGTTGTCGGGCTCTTGTGAGAAGTCGTTGCTGGGGAAACCCAGCACCACCAGACCGCGATCCTTGTATTTGGCATACAGCGCTTCGAGGCCTTTGTATTGCGGCGTGAACCCACAAAAGCTGGCTGTGTTCACGACCACCACCACTTGACCTGCGTATTGGCAGAGCGCTTGTGGTTTTTCGTCTTGCAGTCGCAGCACCGTGTGTTGCAGGACGCGTGGGCAGGTCATTGTTGCTGTCGTGGCGTTTTCTGAGGCGCTATGCGCTGTGTTGAGGCCCAAGAGCAGCCAAATGAACAAGAAAACAAAACGGTGCGCCATGGGAAAGCCCTTCTTCAATAGGGGACAATCATGGCCTAATCTGAAAAAACCGTCTAGGACAGAACTTATTCTCCATGTTCACTTGCGGGGCTTGCCATTTATGAACTCACGTGATGACCCTTCACGCCTGGTACTTTCCATTGCGGCTGTCGAGCGCGACACGGGCATTGGCAAGGACACTTTGCGCGTGTGGGAGCGACGTTATGGCTTCCCTGTGCCCGGTCGCGACGCGCATGGTGAGCGCGCCTACCCGATGGCGCAGGTGGAAAAGCTGCGCGTGATCAAGCGTTTGATGGACCAAGGCCACCGTCCTGGTCGCATCGTGGCCCAATCCATAGAGGCACTGCAACACCTCAGTCGTGGTGAGGCTTCATGGCAGCCAAACGATGAGGCTGCTGTGCTGCTGCATCCGCGTCCAGATTTGATGGCTTACATCGTCATGTTGCAAACGCAAGACCATGAAGGCCTTCAGCGCGAGCTTCTCAAAATCTTGTCGCAAGATGGCTTGCAGCGTTTTGTCACCGATGTGGTCGCGCCCCTCACGGCGATGGTGGGTGACACATGGGCTCGCGGTGATTTGGCCGTGTACGAAGAACATCTCTACACACAATGTGTCATGACCTTGATGCGACAAGCGATCTTGGCGCTTCCAAAGCCAGCCAACGGTGGCGAACCATCGGTGTTGCTGACCACGTTCCCGCAAGAAGCCCATGGATTGGGCTTGTTGATGGTCGAAAGTTTGTTGACCTTGCAAGGCTGCCGTTGTGTGTCGTTGGGCACACAAACCCCTGTGCGCGACATTGCCCAAGCGGCGATGGCCCATCGTGCGGACGTGGTGGCTTTGAGTTTCAGTGCCAACATGAAGCCCAACCCTGTGGTGGACGGTTTGACCGAGTTGAATTTGCTATTGCCCGCTTCGAGCCAGATTTGGGTGGGCGGGCAAGCCTCGGCGTTGCGTCGTCGACAGATTGAGCGCGTGGTGGTGTTGCACGATTTGAATTCGATCACCGATGCCGTGAACCATTGGCGTCGCCACAAGGCTGCGTCAGACCATGCCGCCACCTAAAATTCATCCCCATGACTGACACCACTTTGCTCCCTCCGGCTTTCCTTTCCAAGTTGGCTTCACGCCACGACGCGGTGCAACGCGTGGCGGCCTTGCGCGCGCAGGGACCCGTGGTGTTCACCAACGGCGTGTTTGATGTGCTGCACCGCGGCCACGCCTCGTATTTGGCGCAAGCCCGCAGCTTAGGCGGCAGCTTGGTGGTGGCCTTGAACAGCGATGCGTCTGCGCGCCGTTTGGGCAAAGGCCCAGACCGCCCACTGAACAACGAGCTGGACCGTGCGGCGTTGATGGCGGCTTTAGAGTCCGTGAGCTTGGTGACGTGGTTTGACGAAGACACGCCACTGGAGCTCATCACCGAGTTGCGTCCCGACGTGCTAGTCAAAGGCGGCGATTACGACATGGGCAAACTGGCGGAAACGCAAGTGGTGTTGGCCTACGGTGGCCGCGCCCAAGCGATTCCGTTTGTCGATGGCTACTCCACCACTGCGTTGGTGAAAAAAATCCGACAAGGATAAAACCCGCGCACGGTCATCGCGTGCGTGCTGATTCACACCTCAGGAAACACCGCGTGCCACAGCGCCTGGATGGCTGAACATTCTTTTTCCAGTTCAGCCGTGGGCACTTGTGTGGGTTGTTCGTCCAAGCGCGCACGGTGTTGCACACGGCGCAGTTCTCGGTAAGCGCTGCCAGCCGCTTCACCCACACCGGCGGGCAGCAAGCCGGCTTTTTCAGCGCTCAGCAACAAGGCAATGTTGCCCACGTTTGCCAGCAAGGCCGGGTGTTGCTGCGCAAACGCCAGCACCAAATATTGGACGGCAAACTCAACATCCACCATGCCACCCGCGCTGTGCTTCACGTCAAACAACTCGGGCTTGACGGTGTGTGCGGCGTGCAGCTTTTCGCGCATGGCCACAATTTCTTGGCGAAGCGCCGCTTGGTCGCGTTTGGCGTTGATGACGTTGGCGCGGACGGCGTCGAAGCGGGCTTTGAGATCCGACGCGCCCAAGCAAAAACGCGCACGCGTCATGGCTTGGTGTTCCCAGGTCCATGCGGTGTTTTCGCCGCGTTGGCATTGGTAGTCTGAGTAGGCTTCGAAGGTTGACACCAACAGGCCCGAGTTGCCGTTGGGACGCAAAGCGGTGTCAATCTCATACAAATCGCCTTCGCCAGTTTTGACGGTGAGCCAGTTGATGAGCTTGCGCACATAGGTCGCATAAATTTCGCCTGCGCGTTCGTGCGCGTCTTCATAGACAAACACGATGTCCAAGTCGCTGCCGTAGCCCAGCTCTTTGCCGCCCAGCTTGCCGTAGGCGAGGATGGCAAATTGCGGCTCGTCGCGGTGGCGTTGTTTGAAGTGTTGCCACACCCAACGGCTGGTGATCTTCAACACCGAGTCAGCCAAAGCGCTCAAGTCGTCGGCCACCTGTTCGACGGTGATGCGGCCTTCCACGTCACGCGCCAAGGTGCGGAACACTTCGGCGTGGTGTGCGCGGCGCAGCAAGTTGAGCAACGTTTCTTCGTCGGCCTGCCCGGTCGCTTGCAGCGATTCCAGGCGACGTTCCAGTTCTTGTTCAAACTCGGCAGGCACAAAGCGCTCGGCCAACAAGGCTTCGCCCGCGAGCTCGTCAATGACACCCGGGTGCTGCTGCAAATATTTGGCAGGCCAACGAGCCATGCCCAGCAAACGCATCAGTTGCTCGTGCACGCGAGGCCGCTCAATCAACAAGGCCAAATAACTTTCGCGGCGTAGCAGCGGCTCCATCCAGTCGCTCCAGCGCACGGCAGCTTCTTCGGTGATGCGGCCATCGTCGATCCACGCATTGGTGCGCTGCAAAAGTTTGAGCAAGCGCTGCACACTGTCGTCGCGCAAGGCGCGCACGCGGGGTTGCTCTGACCACAGCGCCACGCGCTCGCGCAGATGCACATTCAGGTCTGGCAGCAAAGACTCGAGGTCTACGTAGTCGTTTTGCGCTTTGGGTGTGCAGCCTTTGCACTCGCCGTTGTTTGTGTTTTCTGCTTTGTCGCCCAAGCCCAGCAAGCGGTCAAACTCGTGCGCCACCAATTCCCGGTGGGTGTCGAGCTGGGTCAAAAAGTCGCACACATCGCCATAGCCCAAAGTCAACGCAATCCAGTTCAGGTCGTCGTCGTTGGTGGGCAAGACGTGTGTTTGTTGGTCGTCCAAGTATTGAATGCGGTGTTCGACTTGACGCAAAAACACATAGGCCTTGGCCAACGCATCGGCGGTGGCGGCGGGCATGAGGTTGGCTTGGCTCAGGCGCTGCAAGGCTTGCAGTGTGGGGCGGGTGCGCAATTCGGGGAAGTGGCCACCGCGCACCACTTGCAGCAGTTGCACCGTGAATTCAATTTCTCGAATGCCACCGCGGGAGAGTTTGACATCGTTGGCGCGCTCAGGCCTGCCCGCGCTGCGTGTGACCGAGTGTTTGCGAATTTGTTGGTGCAAACCGCGCAGCGATTCAAACACGCTGTAGTCCAAATACCGGCGGAACACAAAGGGCAGCACCGTGTCGCGCAGTTCAAACGCATTGGCTTTGGCGCTGAAGGGCGCGACCACGCGGCTTTTGAGCCAAGCAAAGCGTTCCCACTCGCGCCCTTGCACCAAGAAATATTCTTCCAGCGATTGGCGCGACACCACGCTCGGCCCCGAGTTGCCGTTGGGGCGCAAAGCCAAATCCATGCGAAAGACAAAGCCATGCTCGGTGTTGTCGCCGATCAGCGCGTAAATCAGTTTGACGGCTTTGGCAAAGTAGTCGTGGTTGCTGATGCGTCCGCGTCCGTCGGGCAGGCCCGTGGTTTCGCCGTCTTCGTCGTACACATAAATGAGATCGATGTCGCTCGACACGTTGAGCTCACGTGCGCCAAATTTGCCCATGCCAATGATCCACAGCACCGCGCGTTCGCCGCGGGGCGTGGTCGGTGTGCCGTAGCTGGCGTCGAGTTGGGCTTGGGCGTCTTGATAGGCTGCGTCGAGGGTGAATTCACCCAGTTCGGTCACGGCGCGTGTCACCACATCGAGTTTTGCGCCTTGGTCGCAGTCCAACACCGCCAAGCGTTCCATCACCAGTTGGCGCAACATGCGCAGAGCGTTGCCGCAGGGCTGGGTTTGGCGCAGCGCCTCAAAACACGTTTGCATGGTGGCCAAGTTCGGCGCGCCCGCAGGCAGCAGGTGCAGCTCATTGGCATAGCGGCGGCGCAAGCGCTGCACAAAGCGCGAATAAGTACTTAAGTCCTGCATGGAGGGAGGGATAATTCCAGTCACGTTGCTAACACCATGAAAAATTTGTCTGACTCTGTCAATGCCACCCCCGAATCCAAGGCTTCTGATTTGCAAACCAAATCAGGCTGGCGACGCGCGCTCAACTGGGCTTTAGGCCTGGTTGCATTGGCATGGGTGGTGGTGTTGGTCGCTTGGAGCGCCCTGCACATTTTCATTGTGCCCCGAATCGGCGATTACCGTGAGGTGCTGCAACAACAGGCTTCGCGTGCCATGGGTGTGCGCGTGGACATTGGCAGCATCAGCACCCAAGGCGGTTGGTGGGTGCCGTGGTTTGAGGTGAACGACATCGTGTTGTTCGACCGCGAAGGGCGTGAGGCTTTGCGCTTGCCCCGCGTGTTGGCGGCAGTGTCGCCACGCTCTGTCTTGCTGGGCCAGTTTGAGCAACTGGACATTGAGCAACCTGAATTAGAAATTCGCCGCGATGCCGCCGGTCATGTGTGGGTGGCGGGTTTAGACACCGGTGTCGCGGGTGACGGCAGCGGCGCCGATTGGTTCTTCTCGCAACCCGAGTTTGTGGTTCGCCAAGGCGTGGTGCATTGGCGTGACGAGAGCCGTCCAAGTGCGGCACAAACCATCGCCCCGGCGTTGACCTTGCGTGGCGTGGACCTGTCGGTGAAAAACCATGGGTTCCAACATGAGCTGCGTCTGGATGCCACGCCGCCTGATGCCTTGGGTCAGCGCATGTCCGTGCGCGGCAAGTTTTACCAATTGCCCTGGCAACGCGCGGGCGACACCTCGCAATGGACAGGCGAGGTGTTTGCCGACTTGCCGTATGTCGACCTCGCCGCGTTGCGTCAGTGGGTGGCCTTGGACAAAGGCTTGTCTTTGCAAGAAGGCCGTGGCGCCATGCGCATGTGGACCGATGTGCAAAAAGGACAACCCACAGGGGTGACTGCGGACGTGGCACTCGATGCGGTCACCGCACGATTGGGCGCTGATTTGTTGCCTTTGGGGCTGCGCCATGTGCATGGCCGTGTGGGTGCGCAATTTCAAGGCGGTGAAGTTGAAATCAGCAGCCAAGACTTGGTGTTTGACACCCAAGAGGGCGAGCACTGGCCCGGCGGTGTGTTGCGTGTGAGCTGGCGCGGCGATGCGTTTGAGTCTGGCACCGTGAATGCAGACCGTTTGGACTTAGACGCGTTGGTGCAAATCAGCCAGCGCCTGCCGTTGCCAGAGGATTGGCGCGGAATTTTGGCGCGCGTGCAACCGCAAGGCCAAGTTAACCAGCTCAAGGCCACTTGGCAGAAAAATGAAGGCGATGTCTTGCAATACGGCGCACGCGGCCAAGTGCGTCAGCTTTCTCTCCAACGTGACGCGCAGCCAGACAGCCCCTTGGCCAATTTGCCTGGCCTGCAAGCAGCGCAGCTCGAATTTGATTTCACGCAAAAGGGCGGCAAAGCACGCGCGAGCATTCACAAAGGCAGCGTGACCTTGCCCATGGGTTTGGATGAGCCGTACCTGGCCCTCGAAGAAGCCTCGGCGCAGCTCGCTTGGCAGCTCAAAGGCGATGACGTGGCTGTGCAGTTCACACAAGGCCGTGTGGTCAGCGACGATGTGGCCGGCGAATTCAACGGCAACTGGAAAACAGGCGAAACCGAGGCGCGTCTGCCGGGCGTGTTGGATTTGACCGCTGCGATCAGCCGAGCCAATGTGGCGCGGGTGTACCGCTACCTGCCCAATACCTTGCCCGCTGATGTGCGCGCCTATGTGCGTGATGCGGTTCAAGCGGGGGAGGCCCATCATGTGACCTTGCGCTTGCGCGGCAATTTGAATGACATGCCGTTTGAGAACCCCAAGCTGGGCGAGTTCCGCATCGTGGCCCAAGTGACGCAAGGGCGATACGCCTATGTGCCGCCCACACCACCCAAGCCCAAAACACCACCACCGCCTGCATGGCCTGCTTTGATGGCGGTGAACGGCGAGTTGGTGTTTGACCGCGCTGCGTTGCATTTCAAAGGCAGCACCCATTTGGCGGGCGCACCCGGCGTGACTTGGCAAAAAGTAGAGGCACACATCCCCACGTTGGCGCAACCCGTGGTCAGCGTGACAGGTGAGGCACGTGGCCCCGTGGCGCAAGTGCTGGACATGATTGCCAAATCGGCACTCAATGAGTTGACGGGCAACGTGTTGGGCAAGAGCCAAGCAACGGGCGATGCCAATTTCAAATTGGCGCTGACCTTGCCCATCGACAAACTAGAGACCGCCAAAGTTCAAGGCAGTGTGGCGTTTGCGGACAACGCATTGCAAATCATGCCGGGCACACCCGTGCTCAATCGAACGCGTGGCAACTTGCAGTTCAGCGAGCAAGGGTTTGAGCTCAAAGCAGTGCAAGCGCAGCTGTTGGGCGGCGATGCCGTGTTGGATGGTGGCCTGACCTTTGTGGCCACAGAGGGTCAATCACCCTTGCAACTCAAAATTCGCGGTGACTTGACGGCAGAGGGTTTGCAACAAGCGCGTGAGCTGGGCTTTGTGTCACGCTTGGCGCAGCGTGCCACAGGCAAGTCGACTTACACCGCAACTTTAGGGCTACGCCGTGGCGAGCCAGAGCTGTTGATCAACAGCGACCTCAAAGGCATGGCCTTGAACTTGCCAGCACCGCTGAACAAAACAGCCCAGACTGCCATGCCGTTGCGCATTGAGTCGCAACTCACGCGGGAATCGCTGCAAGCCAAATCACGCGTGTTGCAAGACCAAATCAAAGTCACCTTGGGTCGGTTGGTGTCGGTCACATATGTGCGCGATCTCAGCGGCCCACGCGTGCGCGTGGTTCGTGGTGGCATTGCCGTGGGGCAGTCGGTCGTTGATGCGGTGCCCATGCGTGACAACGCGGTGAGCTTGAATTTGCAATTGCCCTCGCTCGACTTGGATGCGTGGAACACCGCCCTCACCCAGCTCACGGGTGTGTCGCCGCTCAAGCGCAAACAGGCCACGGCAGCTGTCATCGGCAGCGAAGCCACGGGTGAAGGCGCGCAAGAGTACATGCCCACCTTTGCCGCGTTGCTGGCGGACCAAATCAAGGTGTCTGATCGCGTGATTCACAAAGTGGTGGTGGGTGGCACACGCCAAGGCGATTTGTGGCGCTTGAACATCGGTGCCGATGAGCTCAATGGCTCGGCAGAAGTGCGACCACCTAATGGCAATGTGCCCGCACAGTTGTATGTGCGTTTGGCGTATTTGAATATCCCACCCAGCTCGGTGCCCGATGTGGAGCGCCTGTTGACCGAGCAGCCCAGCAGCATTCCCACCTTGGACATCGTGGTGAATGAGCTGACCTTGCGTGGCAAAAAATTGGGCCGCTTAGAAATTGATGCCGTTAACCGCGTGGGCGCAAACGCCGTGCGCGAATGGCGCCTGAACAAATTCAACGTGACGCTGCCAGAAGCCACCTTGACGGCCAATGGCAATTGGGCAACCGAGGGGCCGCGCGTGCGACGCACGCAGTTCAACTTTGTGTTGGCCATCCGTGACAGCGGCGAGCTGTTGGGCCGCTTGGGCACGCCAGGCGCCATTCGCCATGGCGAAGGACGCCTGGAGGGCCAAGTGTCTTGGCAGGGTTCGCCCATCACGCTGGACTACGCCAGCATGAGCGGCAAGATGAACTTGGCGATTGAAAAAGGGCAGTTCTTAAAAACAGAGCCAGGCGCGGCCCGCTTGTTGGGCGTGCTCAATTTACAAGCTTTGCCACGTCGCTTGACCTTGGATTTCAGCGACTTGTTCAGCGACGGGTTTGCGTTCGACTTTGTGCGTGGCGACGTGCGCATTGAGCAAGGCGTGGCCTCCACCAACAACCTGCAAATGAAGGGCGTGGTGGCTGGCGCATTGATTGAAGGTCATGCCGACTTGGTGCGCGAAACCCAGCAACTCAAAGTGGTGGTGGTGCCTGAAATCAATGCAGGCACGGCCTCGCTTTACGTTGCCACCATCAATCCTTTGATCGGCTTGACCAGCTACCTTGCGCAGATGGTGTTGAGCAAGCCTTTGGTGCGCGCCGGGACCAACGAGTTTCATGTGGATGGCACGTGGGCGGACCCCCGTGTGACCAAGGTCGACTGATGCCGTTCAACGCTGGAACACAAGTGCGCCGTTGGGTGCTGTGGGTGCTTCTGGTGGTGCTGGTGCTGTCCATGCTCAGCACTTTGGTGTGGTTGGCGGGGCGTTATGAAGTCAGCCAAGTGCAAAGCCGTTTAGAGCGTGACGCGGCGGATGCCGTGGGCGACATTCGCACCGCCCTCACCCGCAATGTGCAGAGCTTGCAAGCGCTGCAATACGCCGACCGAGCTGCTACGCCTTGGGAGCAAGATGCCCACACATTGCTGCGTGAACACCGTGAGTGGTTGCGTTTGGAGTTGCGGGACACGGAATTGCGGGTGCTCAAAAGCATCGACACCTCGTTTCGTGCGCCCGTGTTCAATCGCTTTGGCCGAGCTGCCAACCAGCCCGAAGTGGTGCAAGCCTGTGGCGTGGCGCGTCGCCAAAGCGGCCCCGGCTACGGCGCCAGTACCTACGTGCCGCAAGCCGATGGCTTGGGTTTGGAAATCATGGATCTGTGCTTGCCCGTCATCACCGATGGGCAGCTCACGGGTTACACCGTGGCCACGTATTCCTTGGGTGAGATGTTGGTCAACATGGTGGGCCCGCAACTGACCCGCAGCCAAGAGGTGTCGTTCACCGAATCGGATGGCACACGCTTGGCCATGCATGGCACGGCACGCCGCGGTTCGCGCGTGTTCATTGCCAAACAGCTGCTGGATTTGCCCGGTCACACCATGGTGTTGCGCATGGACAGTTGGCGCGGTGCGCCCGATCTGTTTCCCAACGTTTTGACGGCCTTGGTCACGGCGATGGCGATTGCCTTGGTCACCGTGCTCATCATGCTGGCGCGTGACATGCGCCGCCGTCAACGCGTGGAGCTGGATTTGGCTGACGCGCTGGCCTTTCGCAAAGCGATGGAAGATTCACTGGTCACGGGTTTGCGCGCGCGTGACAACGAAGGTTGCATCACGTATGTGAACCCCGCGTTTTGCGAGATGGTGGGCTTTGAAGCCAAAGAGCTGATCGGCCGCGGTATTCCTGCCCCCTATTGGCCGCCAGAGATGGTGGACGAATACGGCCAGCGCCAAGCCTTGCGGTTGGCGGGCAATGCACCGCCGCGTGAGGGGGTGGAGTCCGTCTTCATGCGCAAAAACGGCGAGCGTTTTGCGGTGATGATTTTTGAAGCCCCGCTCATCAACGCCTTGGGCGAGCAAACGGGTTGGATGGGCGCGGTGCTGGACATCAGCGAGCAGCGCCGCGTGGAAGAAGTGTCGCGTGCCAGCCAAGAGCGCCTGCAAGCCACGGCACGTTTGGCGACGGTGGGTGAAATGGCGTCGCTCTTGAGCCATGAACTCAACCAACCATTGGCCGCGATTTCCAGTTACGCCACGGGCAGCATGAACTTGTTGCAAGAAGCCGCCGTCAAAGACCCGCAATTGGCGGAGACGCTCAGCAGCGCCATTCAACGCATTGGGCAGCAAGCGGAGCGTGCGGGCAAGGTCATCAAGAGCGTGCACGACTTCGTGCGTCGCCGCGACCAAGCGCGCGAGGCCGTCACGCCACGTGCCTTGTTGGATGACGTGATGCCTTTGGTGATTTTGCAAGCCCGTAAGTTGGGCGTGCGCGTGGTCGTGCAATGCCCGCCTGATTTGCCCACCGTGTGGTGTGACCGCACCATGGTCGAGCAAGTGCTGTTGAATCTGTCGCGCAACGGCATGCAAGCCATGGCCGATGACACGCCGAACAAAGTGCTCACGCTCAGCGTGCGTCCCGCCGCCTCGAACGCCATCAGCCGCTGGCTTGAGTTTTCAGTGGCCGATTTGGGCCAAGGCATTCCTGAAGGCGTGTCCGAAAAACTCTTCACACCCTTCTTTACCACCAAAGAAGAAGGCATGGGCTTGGGCTTGAGTTTGTGTCGTACCGTGGTGGAACAGCACGGCGGATTTTTGGGGCACCGCCCCAACACGCCGCGCGGCACGGTGTTCAGCTTCACCCTGCCACAATCGTCACCCGAGACCTGACACATGCAACCCACAGAAGACGCTTTGGTTTTTATCGTTGACGACGACGCTGGCGTGCGCGAAGCCTTGGCGTGGCTGCTGCGCTCGCGTCGCTTGCCCAGTCAATCCTTTGAAAGTGCCGACGCCTTCGCTGAATTTTTGGATGCGGGCAGCAGCCCTTGGCAGCCCACGCAGCCTGGGTGTTTGCTGCTCGATGTGCGCATGCCCGGCATGAGTGGCCTGGCTTTGTTTGAGCAACTCATCGAACGTCAGCTCTTGGATGCGCTGCCCGTGATTTTCTTGACGGGCCATGCCGACGTGCCCACCGCCGTGGATTCGGTCAAGCGCGGTGCTTTTGACTTCTGTGAAAAACCGTTCTCAGACAACGCCTTGGTCGACCGCATTGAACAAGCCTTGGCGCGCTCGGCGCAAACCTTGCAAAGCCTGCGCACCAAACAAAATTTGCAACACAACTTGGCAGACTTGACCGAGCGCGAACGCGACGTGATGCACTTGGTGGTGGAGGGCTTGCCCAACAAACTGATCGCAGATCAGCTCGACATCAGCGTGCGTACGGTGGAAGTGCACCGCGCCCGCGTGTTTGACAAAATGAATGTGAAGTCGGCCGTCGAGTTGGCCAACTTGCTGCGCGGCGAGTGAGTCACGGCTTGTCTTTGGCGGCTTCTTGCTGCGCCGCACGGTGCTCTGCTTCGGCCTCTGCACGACCTGAGAACATGGTCCACCACACGATCAATACCAAGATGCAACCTGCGCCGAGCGCTTCTAGCAAAATTAACAGCATGAGACAAATCCTGTGGCGTTTGACGTGGGCCTTGATTGTAGGAAGCTTGGTGGCTTGCGGCACCACGCGCCATGCACCTGTGAGCGACTACGGACGCACGCCGCCTTCAGCTGCGCGAACCCCTGCGGATGCGCCGCGCACGACAGGCAGCTTGGCAGGCACGCCTGGCACACCGAGTCCCCAACAGAGTTATCGCAGCCGCTGGGTGGCTGCGTCGTGGAGCGAGGTGCCCGGCTGGCAAAACGACCAAATGCAAGACGCATGGAATGCGTGGCTGCAAAACTGCGAACGCCCCGGCCCTTTGTTTGCGCCTCTTTGCAAAGATGTGCGTCAGCTCATGCTGGGCAGCGACGATGACCGCCGCCTGTGGATGATGGGCCGCTTGCAGCCGTATCGGGTTGAATCTTTGGATGGTGCGAGCGACGGTTTGCTCACCAGCTATTACGAGCCGTTGTTTGATGCGTCGGCCCAAATGCGCCCCGGTTTTGAAGTGCCTTTGTACGCGCCGCCCGAGGGCTTGGCCGAAGCGCGTCGCGCAGGTCGCCCGTGGTTCAGCCGACAAGAGATCGACACCAACCCTCAAGCGCGTGATGCCTTGCGTGGCCGAGAAGTGGCGTGGCTCGCTGACCCGATTGACGCCTTGGTGTTGCACATCCAAGGTTCGGGCCGCGTGCGCATCGCCAACCCCGATGGCACCACGCGCATCGTGCGCTTGGCGTTTGCAGGCTCGAACGAACAGCCGTACCAAAGCGTGGGCCGTTGGTTGTTGGACCGCGGCTTGATTCGCGATGCTTCTTGGCCCGGCATCAAAGCTTGGATTGTCAGCGCACAACAAAGCAACCCGCGCTTGGTGCAAGAGATGTTGTGGAGCAACCCCCGCTATGTGTTTTTCCGCGAGGAAACGCGCAGCGCAGCTGAGGCCGACCTAGGGCCACGCGGCGCACAAGGTGTGCCGCTGACCTCTGGCCGCTCCATTGCGGTGGACAAAGACTCGATTCCTTATGGCACGCCGGTGTGGTTGGCCAGTGCGGGCCCGAATGCCAACTTGCAGCGCTTGGTGTTTGCGCAAGACACCGGCAGCGCCATCGTGGGCGCGGTGCGTGCCGATTACTTTGCCGGCACAGGGCCAGAGGCGGGCGACTTTGCGGGCCGCATGAAGCAGGGCCTGCGTTTGTGGGTGTTGTGGCCCAAGTGATGAACCGCTGATTTATTTTTTCAAATGCGTCAGTGGCAAGGCGCCGCTGGCTTTGACTTCGCCCAAGGAAAAACTGGTGTGAATGTCCTTCACGTGTGGCAAGTTGATCAGCACCTCGCGTGCAAATTGGCTGAAGCTTTCTAAGTCTTGAGACACCACTTGCAGCTCAAACGTGCCGGTGCCGCTGATGTAGTGGCAAGCCACGATTTCCGGAATTTTGCGAATCGCCACTTCGAGTTTGCGCGCCACATCGCCCGTGTTGCGTTCGGCATCTACTCGCACAAATGCCAACACGCCCAAACCAATTTTGTGGCGGTTGATTTCAGCGCGGTAACCCGTGATGTAGCCCTCTTCTTCGAGCACACGCACACGCCGCCAACATGGCGCGGCGCTCAGGCCCACGCGTTGCGCCAACTCTGCATTGGTCAGGCGTGCATCGGCTTGTAATTCGCCCAAGATGGCAAGATCAAATTTGTCGAGTGTTTCCAAGCTTGCGCTCCTTTGTTTCGTTATGTGAAGATTTTAGAAAGAATCTTGCGCAAAGAGGCTGATTCAGAGCGAAAAACGCAAACCTTTATCTGGGTTGCAACCCTACACTTTGCTTCAAACACAAAACAAACGGAGACACCGATGAACGCACCCATGTCCGATTCCCTTCGCCGCGCCCTGGACACCGTGACGCTGGACGACAAATACAGCCTCGATGTGGGCCGTGCGTTCATGAGTGGTGTGCAAGCGCTGGTCAAGCTGCCCATGTTGCAGCGCCAACGCGATGCGCTGCAAGGCAAAAACACAGCCGGCTTTATCAGCGGTTATCGCGGTTCACCCCTGGGTACGTATGACCAATCGTTGTGGAAAGCCAAGCCTTACTTAGAAGCGCAAAACATTGTGTTTCAGCCGGGTGTCAACGAAGAGTTGGCGGCTACCGCGTTGTGGGGCACGCAGCAGCTCGGCTTTGCGCCACAAGGCAGCAACAAGTTTGATGGTGTGTTTGGCATTTGGTATGGCAAGGGCCCGGGCGTGGACCGTTGCTCGGATGTGTTCAAACACGCCAACATGGCAGGCACCACCCCGTGGGGCGGCGTGCTGGCCATTGCTGGTGACGACCATGTGGCCAAAAGCTCCACCGCTGTTCACCAAAGCGACCACATTTTCAAAGCTTGCGGCACGCCCGTGTTCTTTCCGAGCAGCGTGCAAGAAATTTTGGATTTGGGTTTGCACGCGATTGCCATGAGCCGTTTCAGCGGTGTGTGGTCGGGCATGAAGACGATTCAAGAAATTGTGGAGTCCAGTTCTACCGCGGTGATTGACCCGCACCGTGTGAACATCGTCATCCCTGAGTTTGAAATGCCTGCGGGCGGCTTGCACATCCGCTGGCCCGATACCGCGTTGGAGCAAGAAGCGCGTTTGTTTGACTACAAGTGGTACGCGGCCCTTGCGTATGTGCGTGCCAATCGTTTGAACCACAACGTCATCGAAGGACCGAATGACCGTTTGGGCTTGATCACCAGTGGCAAGGCCTACAACGACACGCGCCAAGCTTTGCTTGACTTGGGGTTGGACGACGACACCTGCCGCCGCTTGGGCATTCGCTTGCACAAGGTGGCCGTGGTGTGGCCGTTGGACGCGCAGCTCACACGCGAGTTTGCCCAGGGCTTGCAAGAAATTTTGGTGATTGAAGAAAAGCGCCAAGTCATTGAGTACCAACTCAAAGAAGAGCTGTACAACTGGCGCGCCGATGTGCGCCCCAATGTGCTGGGCAAGTTCAACGACATGGGCGGTGACCAAGGGCCAGACAGCCTCTTCGGCGGTGGCGGCGAATGGTCCATGCCCAACCCCAGCGCCAACACCTTGTTGCGCGCCAATGCCGACTTGAACCCCGCACTCATTGCCAAGGCCATTGCGCAACGCGTCTTGAAGCTCGGCGTGGATGCCGACACCACCGCACGCATCAACGCGCAGCTGGCCATCATCACGGCCAAAGAACAAGCCATGACGGCGGTCACGTTAAAGGCTGACCGCATGCCTTGGTTCTGTTCCGGCTGTCCGCACAACACCTCCACCAAAGTGCCCGAAGGCTCACGCGCCATGGCCGGCATCGGTTGCCATTTCATGGTGTTGTGGATGGACCGCGACACCCATGGCTTCACACAAATGGGTGGCGAGGGCGTGCCTTGGGTGGGCCAGCAGCCGTTTGTGAACGACCAACACATCTTCGCCAACTTGGGCGATGGCACGTACTTCCACAGCGGCATCCTGGCGATTCGCCAAAGCATTGCGGCGGGTGTGAACATCACCTACAAGCTGCTCTACAACGATGCGGTGGCGATGACGGGTGGCCAACGCGTGGGCGAAAGGCCAGAGGGTCACAGCGTTTTGCAAATCGCGCAAAGCATGAAGGCCGAAGGCGCGCAACGCATCACCGTGGTGACGGATGAGCCCGAAAAATACGAAGGCGTGGGTTTGGTCGATGGCGTGGCGGTGTTCCACCGCGATGAGCTGGATCACATTCAACGTGAGATGCGGGAGATCAAAGGTTGCACCGTCATCATCTATGACCAAACTTGCGCCACCGAAAAACGCCGCCGTCGCAAACGCGGCACCATGGCCGATCCAGCCTTGCGCGTGATGATCAACGAACTCGTGTGCGAAGGCTGCGGTGACTGCGGCGTGCAAAGCAACTGCATGAGTGTGGAGCCACTCGAAACCGAGTTCGGTCGCAAACGCACCATCAACCAAAGCACGTGCAACAAAGACATCAGTTGCGTGAAAGGCTTTTGCCCGAGCTTCGTCACGGTGGAAGGCGGCAGCTTGAAAAAGAAAGCCAAGGGCGTGTCGCGCATGGCACTGCCTGCGCTTGAATTGCCCGAACCCAAGCTGCCCGACACCACCCACGCGTGGGGCATGGTGGTGGCAGGGGTGGGTGGCACGGGGGTCATCACCATTGGCCAGTTGTTGGGTATGGCCGCGCACATCGAAGGCAAAGGCGTGGTCACGCAAGACGCAGCGGGTCTTGCGCAAAAAGGCGGTGCCACTTGGAGCCATGTGTTGATTGCCAACCACCCAGATGACATTCGTACCACGCGTGTGGGTCTTGCTGCGGCAGACCTCGTGATTGGTTGCGACCCCATCGTGGTGGCCGGCAAAGAAACCTTGCAACGCATGCGTGCAGGGCGCACCCATGTGGCGCTCAACGCGCACAGCGCACCCACCGCAGCTTTTGTGCGCAATGCCAACTGGGAGAACCCCGGTGAAGCGTGCGTAGCCGAAATCGTGCACACCGTGGGCACCGAGGGCGTGAGCGCCTTTGATGCAGACCGCGTGGCCACGCAAGTGCTGGGCGACAGCATTTTTGTGAACCCCATGGTCTTGGGCTTTGCTTGGCAAAAAGGTTGGGTCCCATTGGGACGCGAAGCCTTGATGCGCGCGATGGAACTCAACGACATGGCCGTTGCACAAAACAAAGCCGCGTTTGAATGGGGCCGTCATTGCGCGGTGCATTGGGAGGCCGTGCAAGCGTTGCTCGCGCCTGAACAAGTGGTGCAATTCCACAAGCCTGAAGGCGTCGATGCGCTCATTGCCAAGCGCGTGGCATTTCTCACCGACTACCAAAACGCGGCTTATGCCAACCGCTACCGTGCGCTGGTTGAGCGTGTGCGTGAGGCGGAGGTGCCGCTGCACAAAACCACGCTGACCGAAGCGGTGGCACGCAACCTTTTCAAACTCATGGCCTACAAAGATGAGTACGAAGTGGCGCGCTTGCACACCGACACCGCTTTCTTGCAAAAGATCGACGGGATGTTTGAAGGCAACTACACGCTCAACTACCACTTGGCCCCGCCGTTGACCGCCAAGACCAACGCCAAGGGCGAATTGCAAAAGCAAAAGTTTGGACCGCTCATGCTGACGGGCTTCAAAGTGCTCAAACGTTTCAAGTGGCTCAGAGGCAGCGCTTTGGATGTGTTTGGGTACACCGAAGAGCGCCGCACCGAGCGTGCCCTCATCCAGCAATACCGCACAAGTGTGGATGTGTTGGTGAGCCAGCTCAACGCCAGCAACCATGCGTTGGCGGTCGAGATCGCGCGAATCCCTGAACAAATCAAGGGATTTGGCCATGTCAAAGCGCGCCACTTGGCGGCTGCCCGTGAGAAGTGGAACAGCTTGAAAGCCCAGTGGTCGACTCAGAACTGAGAAACTAAGCCAGCCGCATACAATCCGCGGTTGGTCTGCTAGGGCGTTTTGCACCCTGGCAGCCGTCCCTCAATTTGGAGTTTGACCGTGTTGATTTCTTCTGCTTTTGCCCAAACCGCTCCTGCCGCTGCTGCAGGCAACGACATCATGTCTTCTCTCCAAGGCATGTTGCCTTTGGTGTTGATGTTTGTGGTGTTGTACTTCGTGATGATTCGTCCACAAATGAAGCGTCAAAAAGAACACAAAGCCATGATCGAGGCCATCGCCAAAGGCGACGAAATCGCCACCGCTGGCGGCTTGCTCGGCAAGGTGACCAAGTTGGCTGAAGCCACGGTGACCATCGAAATCGCGGCTGGCGTGGAAGTGCAATTGCAACGCCAAGCCGTGGTGCAAGTGCTGCCCAAAGGTACTTTGTAATTTTTAGCCACGAGACGACGAAGCGATCATGAACCGTTACCCCCTTTGGAAGTACGCGATCATCGTGATCGCTTTGTTGGTTGGCAGCATCTACACGCTGCCTAACTTTTTTGGCGAAGCGCCTGCGGTGCAGGTGTCGGCTGCCAAGTCGTCCGTCAAAGTTGATCTTGCGGTGCAAGACCGTGTGCAAGCGGCTTTGGCAGCTGCCAACCTCACCCCCGATGTGGTGACGTTGGACAACGGCTCGCTCAAAGTGCGCTTTGACAGCACGGACAACCAGCTCAAAGCCAAGGACGCGATACAGCATGCCTTGGTGCCCGACGCGAACGATGCTTCATACGTTGTGGCTTTGAATTTGTTGGCCCGCTCACCCGCGTGGCTGACCTCGCTCAATGCCGCGCCCATGTATTTGGGTTTGGATTTGCGCGGTGGCGTGCACTTCATGTTGCAAGTGGACATGCCTGCGGCGCTGACCAAAAAGGCGGAGTCCTTGGCAGGTGACATCCGCACAGGTTTGCGCGAAAAGAACGTGCGCCACAGCGGCATCAGCCGCAACAACCAAACCATCGAGATTCGTTTCCGCGATATGGAAACGCTCGAAGCTGCTCAACGCGTGATTCAAGATCAGTTCTTGGATTTGCAAACCACCAGCGCCCCCGATGGCGCTGACGTCAAGCTCACCGCGGTGATCAACCCCGTAGCTGCCAAGCGCGTGCAAGAGCAAGCCATCAAACAAAACATCACCACCTTGCACAACCGTATCAACGAGTTGGGCGTGGCCGAGCCCGTGATTCAACAGCAAGGCACCGACCGCATCGTGGTGCAACTGCCTGGCGTGCAAGACACGGCCAAGGCCAAAGACATTTTGGGTCGCACGGCCACGTTGGAAATCCGCATGGTGGACGACAGCGCCGAAGCCCGCAGTGCTGAGTTTGGCAACGGTCCCGTGCCGTTTGGCACCGAGCGCTTCATGGACCGCAGCGGTCAAGCGGTGATCGTGAAAAAGCAAGTCATCTTGACGGGCGAAAACCTCACCGACGCACAGCCCGGCTTTGACAACCAAAACCAAGAAGCGGCAGTGCACCTGACGCTCGACGCCAAAGGCGCACGCATCTTCAAAGACGTGACGCGTGAAAGCGTGGGCAAACGCATGGCCATCTTGCTGTTTGAAAAAGGCAAGGGCGAAGTCGTCACTGCGCCTGTGATTCGCAGTGAAATCGGCGGTGGACGTGTGCAAATTTCGGGGCGCATGAGCACCGTGGAAGCCAACGACACCGCGTTGCTGTTGCGCGCTGGCTCGCTGGCTGCACCGATGGAAATCATCGAAGAACGCACCATCGGCCCAAGCCTCGGCGCTGAAAACATCGCCAAAGGTTTTGACTCGGTCACCTGGGGCTTTGTGGCCGTGACGGCCTTCATGTGTGTGTACTACATGCTGTTTGGCCTGTTCTCCAGCGTGTCGCTGGCCGTGAACTTGCTGCTCTTGGTCGCGGTGCTCTCGATGCTGCAAGCCACGCTCACCTTGCCCGGCATGGCCGCGATGGCTTTGGTGTTGGGTATGGCGATTGACGCCAACGTGCTGATCAACGAACGCGTGCGCGAAGAGTTGCGCAACGGTGCGTCAGCGCAGTCTGCCATTCACGCCGGTTATGACCGTGCATGGGCCACCATCCTTGACTCCAACGTCACCACCCTGATTGCCGGCTTGGCCTTGTTGGCTTTTGGTTCTGGTCCTGTGCGCGGCTTTGCCGTGGTGCATTGCTTGGGCATCTTGACCAGCATGTTCTCTGCGGTGTTCTTCTCGCGTGGCTTGGTCAACGTTTGGTATGGCCGCCAAAAGAAATTGCAAAGCGTGTCGATTGGCACCGTGTGGCGCGCCTGATCGCTTAGCGACAAGAAAGAGATTTGAGTCATGGAATTTTTCAAAATCCGTAAAGACATCCCGTTCATGAAGCACGCGGTGGCGTTCAACGCCATCTCGTTCATCACGTTTTTGGCGGCGGTGTTCTTTTTGTTCAGCCGTGGCCTGCACCTGTCGGTGGAGTTCACGGGCGGCACGCTGATGGAAGTCAGCTACAGCCAGCCTGCTGATCTCAATGCCGTTCGCGACCAAATCGCCAAGCTCGGTTTCTCCGACGTGCAAGTGCAAAACTTTGGCACCGCCCGCGATGTGATGATCCGCATGCCTGCGGTCAAAGGCCAAAGTTCTGCACAGCAAAGCGAACAAGTGCTGAATGCACTCAAAGCCACCGACGCCAACGTGCAGTTGCGCCGCACCGAATTCGTGGGCCCCCAAGTGGGCGACGAGTTAGCGGTTGACGGCCTCAAGGCTTTGGCCTTTGTGATTGTGGGCATCATGATTTATTTGGCCATGCGCTTTGAGTGGAAGTTTGCGGTGGCTGCCATCATTGCGAACTTGCACGACGTGGTCATCATCTTGGGCTTCTTCGCGTTCTTCCAGTGGGAGTTCTCGCTGCCGGTGTTGGCCGCGGTGTTGGCCGTGCTGGGCTACTCAGTGAACGAATCGGTGGTGATCTTTGACCGTATCCGCGAGAACTTTCGCCGCTACCGCAAGATGGACACGGTTGAGATCATCGACAACGCCATCACCTCTACCATCAGCCGCACCATCATCACCCACGGTTGTACGCAGCTCATGGTGTTGTCGATGTTGCTGTTTGGTGGCGCCACGTTGCATTACTTTGCATTGGCGCTGACTATCGGCATTTGCTTTGGCATTTACTCATCGGTGTTCGTGGCCGCAGCCATCGCCATGTGGCTGGGCATTCGCCGTGAAGACCTGATCAAACACACCACCAAAGTGGCGGGCGATCCGGATGACGAAAATTCGGGTGCGGTGGTTTAAGGCCACGTCACTCATCAGTCAAAAGCCCCGCATCGCGGGGCTTTTTAATTGATGGCGTTTTGATTAAGCGTATTTAGCCTTTGGTTCTGAAGCATTATTCAATTCATCTGGGTCAAAGTGCAGTGTGGCCACACGGTCGTCTTCGCCCATATAGATGCCACGGTGGCGCAAATAACACTCGTTTTCAACCACTATGTGCGCACGGCCTAGGCTTTGCAAAAATCCTGCAAACGAATCGTGTACCCAATCGTCAAAAAAATGCTCTTTGGCATCTGTGGACCGAATGCTTTGAATGGCCTCGTAAATCTCACCTGCTTTGGCGTGATAGCCCATTGTTTTTTCGGGAGACCAACTGCGCATGAGACGAATCTGCTCTTCAAGCAGTGCTTGGCCTTTTTTGTAAAACGATACACGTGCGGAGTCAAATTCGTGGGCACGCTTGACGCTGTCTAGCGCATCAAAGCCACGTCGCACAGTCACTCGGTAACGCCATGCCAAATATGCCAAGCTGTGAGATTGAATCAGTGGTACTAGGGGTAGGCTAGGGCCTACACCGACTGCAGAAAAATAGTCAGCAACTGCTTGCTTGGTGTACTGAGGTAATAAAAATTGGCGCGGCAAATCTAAATCACGCGCTGTATCGTAGTCACGACTTTTTTCATTCTCAAACTCAAGCCAAGGGCTGTCTTCGGTATAGCGAGGCACAGTTTTAAGCGCCGCAGCCAGCATGTCGTTCAATGTCAGTTGCGACAGCTTCAAGTGATCCGCTTTTATCAGCGTTGTTTCTTGCTTCACCGCCAGGGCTTTGCCTTGCTCACCTGGCTGATAGCCACCACCCACATCGCTGTGGGTGCCTGGGTACACATGCTCGTTGCAATGGCTGGGCAGCGCACCGTTTACTCGCACGCTTTCTAGCGGAAAGCTCTTCCTCAGCTCATGCAACGCCACAAAGTGCACACAGTTTTTCACCACCGAATCGGCTGGTATGCGCAAGTTTTTTGAACTGCTCCAATCGCCATGTCCACTTGACCCAGTCCCCACCGAGGCCACTGTGTCAAAAATGCCCAACATACGAATATGCGCTGGTACACCAAACATCTTGCCGTTGACCAACAAACCCTGTTGCAGCCAGTTGCAAAATACCCGCGCTTGTGCGGCACCGCGCGAGAAGCCAAACACATCCAAGTTGATGCCCGTGAGTTGGATAGATGTCTTAGGGTCGTTGTGCAGCATGGTGAGCTTGCCAGCGCATTCAGACATGAATGCGTGGCGGGTGCTCCAGTTGTCGACCAAGCCGGTACGCAAGCCTAAGCCGTCCAAGATGGTTTGGGCTTCTGTCAGTGAAGCAGCGCTTGAATCTGCAAAGCTGCTGGGGACTGTGGTGTTGCTGCACAGAGCCTTAATTTGTTTGTCGTTAAAAAGCTCCTGATTGCTCTTTAAAAACATGTGCATCGAGTTAAGCACTTGCAGCAGTCCCCAAACAATGCGAGGTTCTCCGCCCCAGCCAAAACCCGCCCCAAATACTGATCTACCTTCTTCTCCAATGTCTTTAAAAGGTGTTCCGACACCAGGGGCGTAGTGAGCAAAGAAGCCTTCCATTGGATTGTCTTTATAAGCTTGCCAAAGCCTCGCCACATTGCTATGCCCTTGGCCTGCTGCATCTTCGTACCAGTTGTTACCCGTGCCATCAAAGAACAGGCCAATGTTGAGAATGAACTCGCACTTGTGCCCCATTGCTCGTGGGTGTTCGGCGGGTTTGGTGATGTTGGGTTTGTCTAGAGCTGTACAGACCTTCATGGTTTGACCTCCGCGTTGGGTTGAGGCTTCTCGTTAGGCCGCGGGGCGTAGTCGGGAGCTGGACCTTTAGGGTAGGCAGGCCCCGGATAGGCATCCCCCCAAGCACCACCACTTGTGTACCAAGCCTGAACTTGATGCCCTGGTAAGAAATGAATTTTTAAGCCAGATCCATCTCCGGATGGCGCCGCAAAATTCACTGGCACTGTTTGTTCGTGCCAAGCCTCTTCGCCCACATTGCTTCGAATCGTGCGCCATTTCACGGTCACCATCACAGGCTTATCGGGGTGACGTGGCAAGCTCACGCAACAGAGACTTTTCCCCCCCCCTCCCCAACCAGTGACAGCACCTGCCCACTGACCATTCACAAAAAAATCAGCAACACCAATTCGTTTTCCGTAGTGCCCCACACCACTCACGCTCGTACCAACCGTGTCTTCTCCTGCCGTACTCGCACACGCAATCAGTAACGGCAAAACTGCCAACGCAAGAACTCGTAGCCATCTGTAGAAGAAGTTCATGCCTTCACCTCTTGGTTTTTAAATTGCTTACGCGCATTGCAGCCAGCTTTACGCTTCTCCGCAAAGTGCACGCAGTTTTTCATCACTGGCTCAGGCTGCATACGAATATGCGCTGGCACGCCAAACATCTTGCCGTTGACCAACAAACCCTGTTGCAGCCAGTTGCAAAATACCCGCGCTTGTGCGGCACCGCGCGAGAAACCAAACACATCCAAGTTGATGCCCGTGAGTTGGATAGATGTCTTAGGGTCGTTGTGCAGCATGGTGAGCTTGCCAGCGCATTCAGACATGAACGCGTGGCGGGTGCTCCAGTTGTCTACCAAGCCCGTGCGCAAACCAAGCCCGTCCAAGATGGTTTGAGCCTCGGTTAAAGAAACAGGGCCTGAGTCAGCAAAGCGGCTGGGGACTGTGGTGTTGCTGCAAAGGGCTTCAACTTGATTTAACTCAAAAATCAATGGGCCGCTCTTTAAGAAACGATGCATCGAGTTGAGAACTTGCAGCAGTCCCCAAACAATTCGGTTTTCACCGCCCCAGCCAAAACCCGCCCCAAATACTGATCTACCTTCTTCTCCAATGTCTTTAAAAGGTGTTCCGACACCGGGAGCGTAGTGCTTAAAGAAGCCCTCCATCGAGTTATTTTTGTATGCACGCCAGAGCCTTGCCACGTTGCTATGCCCTTGGCCCGCTGCATCTTCGTACCAGTTGTTGCCCGTGCCATCAAAGAACATGCCGATGTTCAAAATGAACTCGCACTTATGCCCCATTGCTCGCGGGTGTTCGGCGGGTTTGGTGATGCTTGGTTTATCTAAAGCTGTGCAGACCTTCATGGCTTGACCTCCGCGTTAGGTTGAGGTTTCTCATTTGGCAAAGGCGCATAGTCGGGCGCTGGGCCTCTTGGATAAGTTGGCCCAGGGTAAGCATCATTAACAGGTCCGTTACTTGTGTACCAAGCTTGAACTTGATGTCCAGGTAGGAAATGAATTTTTAAGCCAGAACCTTTTCCAGGCCGAACTTCAAAATTCACTGGCACTGTCTGTTCGTGCCAAGCCTCTTCGCCCACATTGCTTCGAATCGTGCGCCATTTCACGGTCACCATCACAGGCTTATCGGGGTGACGTGGCAAGCTCGCGCAGCAGACATTACCGCCGCCGCCTCCCCAACCAGTGACAGCGCCTGCCCACTGCCCATTCACAAAAAAGTCAGCAACACCAATTCGTTTTCCGTAATGCCCCACACCACTCACGCTTGTGCCAACGGTGTCTTCTCCTGCCGGACTTGCACATGCAACCAGAAATGGCGCAACAAGCAATACAAACACTCTTAACCATTTCCAACATACGTTCATTTCACAGCGCATTGATTACCTCGTTTGAGGATGCCAAAGGACGGGCATCAGTTATGAAGTGAGCAATCTTATGTGTAACGGGAAAGTATTCAATGGCACTTTTGTGCCTTTTTAATGAAGCATCTTCAATAACGGAAGCCGACATTAAAAAGCCTGCAAAAATTAAGCAGGCTGAATGAAGTGATTAACGTGCAGTAATGCCTGTCTGCTAATGCGCCACCCGATCCGCGTCATCACACAGCTCATCCAGCACCAGCGCATCCGGCTCTAGGCCAATGCTCCAGTACACCATCAACACAATGATCTTGAGGTCATCCAAGTCCATGGGGTGACCGGGGATGGCCATGGCGCGGTCCATCACGATTTCGCGCATGTGGGGCGACAGCACATCGGCAGACTCAAGGAAGTTGATGAAGCCCAAGCAAGCCGCACCCAAGTGGTCTTGCTCGGCCACCGAGTAAACGCGCATGCTGTGGGCTGATTCGGTGTGGTGTTCGCGTGCGGATTGACTGATGTCGATCAGCTCGGTTTTGTGCGACGCCAAGTTGAGCTCGTCGAGCCACGACAAAGCTTGTTGGATGTCTTCTACGTTAAAACCAGCAGCGCTGAGTTTGCGGCCCAGCTGCTCTAGCTCGGGACACGCATCGCCTCGCCAGTAGTTTTCATAGACGAATACGAGCACTTCAAACATGGAGCCAATATACATGTTTTTTGTTTCTCTGCAGCCGCAAAACATCAGTGTTCACCCTCAATCACGCCGAGGCCAAACGCTGAAACAAACCACCAGGTAATCGACCTACAGCACCGTCTAGTTCTAACGTCAGCAGTTGCGCTTGTAGTGAGGAAGTGTCTAGCCCGCAACGCGCCTGTAAGGCGTCCAAGCTCACGGGCGCAAAGGCCATGTGGGTGAGCAGCGGGTGTTCATTGTCAGACGCGCCTGTAGCCTCTCCGTCGTTTAACGCATCGGCAAATAAGTTGACTTGCTGTTGCGGTGCGAGCTGCAACTCTTCCAACACGTCTTGTGCGTTCTCGACCAACTTAGCCCCTTGGCGTATCAGCGCATGGCAACCGTGCGATTGCGTGGCGTGGATAGAGCCCGGAATGGCCAGCACTTCGCGGTTGAGTTCAAGCGCCATCTTGGCGGTGATGAGCGAGCCTGATTTCAAAGCAGCCTCCACCACCAAGGTGCCCAAGCCCAACGCCGCAATGATGCGGTTGCGTTTGGGAAAGTGGTGTGCCAGCGGCGCAGTGCCCAAGTGGTATTCGCTGATCAGCAACCCTTGCAACGCCATCTGCCCCGCCAGTGTTTGGTGCTGACGCGGGTACACGCGGTCCAAGCCCGTGCCGACCACGCCCACGGTGTGCCAGTGCTGTGTGCATGTGGATGCCCCATCGCGAGCTTTGCCGCCACGCAGCGCGCCTTGGTGTGCCGCGCCATCCACGCCCAGCGCCAAGCCCGAGACCACGCACAAACCCGCTGCGCTGAGTGCCTCACCAAACTGCGCTGCCGTTTGTGCGCCTTGTGGCGTGGGGTTGCGGCTGCCCACGATGGCAATGGCGTTGCCCAGCGTTCGCGCGGTTTGGCCTGCCACATAAATCATCAGCGGTGGGTCGGCCAGTTGCAGCAGCTCGCAGGGGTAGCGCGTATCGCCCAAGGTCCACAGCGCGTGGCTGTGTGTGTCGGGTTGGTGCATCAGCCATTGGTGGGTACGCACACATTGCACAGCCAGTTCGTTGGGTACGCTCAACAGGGCTTGGGCTTGTTGGGGGGTGACTATTTGGCCCAGCGCGGCTTGTGTTTGTTCAAACACCGCTTGCGGGCTGCCAAAGCAGCTTAGTAATCGACGGGCCGCGTCGTTGCCAATGCCCTCGGTCATGCTCAGGCGCAGCCATGCGCGCAACTCGTCTTTGTCCATGCGACCCTCCCGTGGAATGAAAAATCCATTGTCAGAATGGCTGTCACGAATAGGCGAGCCCGAAGGTCGAAAACTTCAAAACCGGAGACAATAAAGCCATGCCCAAGTTAGACATCCTCCGATTCCCCGACCCCAAGCTCCACACCGTGGCCAAGCCCGTCAAAGACATTGACGCGCGCATCAAAACCTTGATCGCCGACATGCTGGAAACCATGTACGACGCCAATGGCATCGGCCTGGCCGCCACGCAAGTGGATGTGCACGAGCGTTTGGTGGTGATTGACACCTCTGAAGAGCGCGACGAGCCCATGGTGCTCATCAACCCTGAAATCACCTGGATGGGGGACGAGCGCGTCAAGGGCGACGAAGGTTGCTTGTCGGTTCCCGGTATTTACGACGGCGTAGAGCGCGCCACGCAGGTGAAGGTCAAAGCCCTCGACGAGCACGGCAAAGAGCGCACCATCGAAGCCGAAGGTTTGCTGGCCGTGTGCATTCAACACGAACTGGACCACTTGTTGGGCAAAGTGTTTGTGGAATACCTCTCGCCCTTGAAGCGCAACCGCATCAAAACCAAAATGCTCAAAGCCCTGCGTGACGACGAATAAATGGGTCAGCTTTTATGAGTGATTCATTACGCGTCATCTTTGCCGGCACGCCCGAGTTTGCGGCAGAGGCCTTGGCCAAAATTATGGCCGCCGGTCACACCGTGCCCTTGGTGCTGACCCAGCCCGATCGCCCTGCAGGACGTGGCATGAAGCTGCAAGCCTCGGCCGTCAAGCAACTGGCCGTGCAACACAACATCCCCGTGGCCCAACCTTTGAGCCTGCGCCTAGACGGCAAATACCCAGACGATGCAGCCGCTGCACAAGCCGCGATTGCTGAAGCCAAAGCCGATGTGATGGTGGTGGCCGCCTATGGCCTCATCCTGCCGCAGTGGACTTTGGATGCGCCACGTTTGGGTTGCCTGAACATTCATGCCTCGCTGCTGCCACGCTGGCGCGGTGCGGCGCCCATTCACCGCGCCATCGAGGCGGGGGATGCGCAAACCGGCGTGGTCATCATGCAAATGGACGCAGGTCTCGACACTGGCGACATGCTGCTGACCGATGTGCTCGACATTGCGACGGATGACACCACAGCCAGCCTGCACGACCGCTTGGCCGATAGGGGCGGTGCCTTGGTGGTGCGCGCTTTGGCCGACGCACAAGCGGGCCAATTGCAACCTGTGAAGCAGCCCGAAACTGGCATTACCTACGCCCACAAAATTGAAAAATCCGAAGCCGCGGTGGACTGGCAACAGCCCGCAGAGGCGATTGGCCGACGCGTGCGTGCGTTCAACCCGTTCCCTGCGGCCTCGGCGCAGCTGGGTGCAGACGTCATCAAACTGTGGCGTGCCACCGTGGAGACAAGCGCGCACAACAAACAGCCAGGCACCGTGCTGAGTGCCGACGAACACGGCGTGCGCGTAGCCTGCGGCCAAGGCGTGCTGTGCGTGACCGAGCTGCAACGCGCAGGCGGCAAGCGCCTGAGCGCAGCCGACTTTTTGCATGGCTTCGCGCTCACACCTGGACAATGTTTTGAACCTCACGTTTCACACAAAGTCGACTGATGTTTTGGCAACGCAGACTCCAGCAACACCCTGAGTTTCGACTTGGGGCCAAACATTACGCGCAGCAAGCGCTAGGCCAAGTGGCTTGGGGTTTGATGACCGGCGTGGCGATGGTCAAGTCAGGCATGAGCGTGTTTGAGTCCGTCGCCATGACGCTGTGTGTGTATGCCGGTAGCTCCCAGCTGGCGGCGATGCCGCTGATTGCTGTGGCTGCACCCGCATGGGTGATTTTGTCCACGGGCTTTTGTGTGAACTTGCGCTTTGTGGTGTTCAGTTTGCATCTGCGGCCTTATGTGATGCACCTGTCACGCGGCACACGCATGGCACTGGGCTACTTCACCACCGACATCACCTATGTGCTGTTTACCAAACGCTTTCACACCCCTGCAAAGAGCGACGATGAGCGCACCGCGCACGAGGCCTACATCGCGGGTGCGAGCTTTTTAAACTGGGCGGTGTGGATGGTGTCGAGCTTGGTTGGCGTGGCCTTGGCCAACATCATCCCGCCGTCGTGGGGTCTGGGCTTTGCGGGCATTTTGTGTCTGCTGGGTATTCAATGCTCGTTGGCCAGTTCGCGTTTGCGCGTTTTGTCGTCAGTTGTGGCCGGCGTGACGGCGGTCAGTGCTTATGCCTTCCCGCTCAAACTCAACATCATCTCAGCCATTGCCATGGCTGTGCTGGTGAGCATGTTGGTCGAACACGCCAAGCCGGCACTCGCACAAGGAAGTCGCGCATGATGGACATCAACTGGTGGACGTTTGGGGTAATCGTGGGCTTGGCCGTGGTGACCGTGGTGTCGCGCAGCTTTTTCTTTTTAAGCAACACGGATTGGGATTTGCCCCACTGGGCACAACGCGGCTTGCAATATGCGCCCATCGCCGCACTGTCAGCTGTCGTGGTGCCTGAAATTGTGATGACCCAAGGCCAACTGATCACGACTTGGCAAGACGCCCGCATCTTTGCGGCGGCAGCTGGGGTAGCGGTTTACTTTGCCAAGCGTGATGTGTTGTTAACCATTGTGCTGGGCATGGCGGTCTTCTTGCCACTTCACTTGGGCTTGGGCTGGTAAGCCGCAAGCCTTGTGCGGCTTAGTCGCGCATCAATTAGTCGCGTACAAACAAGGTGACGAGTTCGTCAGGCCCCACTTGGCGGCTCCAATGGCCGTGGACCTTGGCGTCAAACGTGGCACCTGCGGGCAACACATCGGCCGAGTAAAAGTGCTCGCCCGGGCCAAAAACGCGCGATGTGCCGTCTTGTAAAAAGATTTCCATCTGACCTGCCAACACAAACAACCACTGCGGGTTGTCGGTGCAATGAAAATCGCTGCGAAACCCCACCGGGCTGCGGCGCAACTGAAAACCACTGCTGACCATGAGGGGCGACAAACGCGCTTGCGGCTTGCCTTCGGACAGCGCCACCGTTTCTTCGCGGAAACGCGCGAAGCCGTCGGTATCGGTGAAAAGGATGACTTTGTTGAATGTGCTCATGCGCGTACTTTAGCGCGACTGCATGGGTTTGCTGTTTACGCGCACGAGACAATCATTGCTTGCGTGAGCCTTGAGCTTGTTCACAATCAGGGTTTTACACAGGAGCAACCCCATGAGCAAAGTAGCAGTCGTCACAGGCGCCAGTTCTGGCATTGGCAAAGCATGTGCTTTGGCTTTGTTGGCCGAAGGCTGGAAGGTGGTGTTGGTGGGGCGTCGCGCGGATGCGCTGCAAGCCACGGTGCAAGCGGCGGGCGCGCACGCCGGCAATGCCTTGGCTGTTCCCTGCGATGTGAGCAACGAAGACGATGTGGCCAAGTTGTTTGAGCAGGTGCGCGTCAACTACGGCCGCTTGGATTTGCTGTTCAACAACGCCGGCATCTTCTTGCCCGCCACCATGCCCGGCGATTTGTCGGGGGCCGATTGGCGTCGTTCGGTAGATGTCAATTTCAATGGCGCGTTTTATTGTCTGTCGCACGCGTTCAAGTTGATGAAAGAACAAAGCCCACAAGGCGGACGCATCATCAACAACGGGTCTATTTCGGCGCATGCGCCGCGCCCGGGCTCGATCGCCTACACGGCCACCAAGCACGCCATCACCGGCATGACCAAAGCGGCGTCGCTGGATGGCCGAGCGTTTGACATTGCGGTGGGCCAGATTGACATTGGCAACGTGGCCAGCGACATGACCGAAAAGTTTGCCGCAGGCGCTTTGCAAGCAGACGGCAGTGTGAAGCCCGAAGCCCGCATGGACATGCAAGGGGTGGTGGACAGCTTCATGGCCATGGCCCGTTTGCCGCTGACGGCCAATGTGCTGTTCATGACGGTGATGGCGACCAAAATGCCGTTTGTGGGGCGCGGTTAATCGAACTTTTAGAATAGCCCTAGTTTTTACTTTTACCGCTTACCTCCATGAACGTCATTCGCTTCTCTGATTTGTGCGCCAACGGCTCGGCCAAAGGCAAACGTGTGTTCATCCGCGCCGACCTCAATGTGCCGCAAGACGACGCAGGCAACATCACCGAAGACACCCGCGTGCGCGCTTCTGTGCCCGCGATTGAAATGGCGCTCAAGGCTGGTGCGGCTGTGATGGTCACCTCTCATTTGGGGCGCCCCACAGAAGGCGAATTCAAATCTGCAGACTCTTTGGCCCCCGTGGCCAAGCGGTTGGGCGAGTTGTTAGGCCGCGATGTGCCGCTGGTGGCCAACTGGGTGGACGGCGTGACCGTCGAGCCCGGCCAAGTGGTGCTGCTGGAAAACTGCCGCGTCAACAAAGGCGAGAAAAAGAACAACGACGAATTGGCCCGCAAGTTGGGCGCGTTGTGCGACATTTTTGTGCACGACGCATTTGGCACCTCGCACCGCGCCGAAGGCACGACCTACGGCATCGCGCAATACGCGCCCGTGGCCTGTGCCGGCCCGTTGTTGGCCGCCGAGATTGACGCCATCACCAAAGCCTTGGCTAACCCCAAACGTCCACTGGCCGCCATCGTGGCGGGCAGCAAGGTCAGCACCAAGCTGACCATTTTGAAGAGCTTGGCCAACAACGTGGACCAACTCATCGTGGGTGGCGGCATTGCCAACACCTTCATGCTGGCCGCGGGCCTGAACATTGGCAAGAGCTTGGCCGAACATGACTTGGTGGACGAAGCCAAAGCCGTGATCGACATCATGAAAGCGCGCGGCGCTGAAGTGCCAATCCCCACCGACGTGGTGACCGCCAAAACCTTCGCCGCAGATGCCGTGGCCACCGTGAAGAAAGCCACCGACGTGGCCGACGACGACATGATCTTGGACATCGGCCCAGAGACTGCTGCCAAGCTGGCCGCGCAGCTCAAGCAAGCTGGCACGATTGTGTGGAACGGCCCTGTGGGCGTGTTTGAATTTGCGGCGTTCGAGAACGGCACCAAAACCATCGCGCACGCCATTGCCGAATCGAGCGCTTTCAGCATTGCAGGTGGTGGCGACACCTTGGCAGCCATTGCCAAGTACGGCATCGAAAAACAAGTGGGCTACATCTCTACCGGCGGTGGTGCTTTCTTGGAAGTGCTGGAAGGCAAGACCTTGCCTGCATTCGAGATTTTGACCAAGCGCGCTGCGGGTTAAAACTCACCAAGCACAAGCAAACGCAAACAACTGCCGGCTCATGCTGTCTTGGCTGATGGGCCGCCAGCCTTCAGGCACTGGCAGGACTTTGATGGCGGGGCCGTTGCCCATTTTGTTGGGGTGGCTGGTGGCACTGAGGGTTTTGTATTTGCCTTCGGCGCAGTCGTAATCGATGTTTGATTTGACCGATTGCTGGCCTGTTTGGTCTGGCGCTTGCAGGTCGTACACCACCCACACGCGGCGGTTGCCGCCCATTTTGCTGATGGCGCTGGAGTCGATGTAAACGGTGGCCACTTCGTTGCGCGTGACTGTGACCCACATGGCGTGCGATGCGGTGGCTGCAGCGGCCAACAAAAACAAAACAATGAACTTCATGGGCATGGAGCGTACAAGAAAAAGCCCCGCAAATTCGTGTGAACTTGCGGGGCTGAGAAGGCTGGGTGCTTAGGCCTTCATCGCACGAGGGCTAGTGACCTTGCCGTCGTAAGTGGTCCAGCTGTCGGTCTTGAAGTCATACAGCTTGCAGTCGCGTGCTGTTTGAAAGTACCAGCGCCAAGAGAAAGGCTGAACGATGATGCGCTCTGGCAGCAACTCTTCGAGTTTGCTTTGCGCTTGCTTCAGCTTGTACAGAGGGATGCTCATGTCCAAGTGGTGCGCGGTGTGCTCCATGATGTGGTGCATCAGTGCGCCAATGTTCAAGGGGAAGGTCAAGTGCACGGTGGTGGACACAAAAGGCGACGCCTTAGACCAACCCGTGCGCTCTTCGTGCCAAGACACGTCCACGTGAGTGTGGTGCACATAAACCACAAAGCCAATCATGCTGACCCAGAAGAAGAAGGGTACGCCCACGCCCATCAACAAGATGTAGCCGATGGTTTGCTCAGTGGCGATTGCAGCCCAAGCCATGACAGCGACCCAAAGCACGGCGAATGCAGTGATCAGCAAGCAGTCTTTGATGAAGATCGGGCGGCGTGTGGGCATGTTCTTTTCATTGGGGAACACCATCTTGTTCCACCAGATTTCGATCATGTAGTACAGGCCAGGTGCCCAGCCGCTGCGGTAGACGCGGTCACGCAGTTTTTCGAAGGTGCTCAGGGCTTCGAATTCTTCGGGGGTGTAAGGGGCCCACACGAAGTCGAAGTTTTTCAGGTTGGTGTAGCCGTGGTGCACCACGTTGTGGCCAATGTCCCACAGGCTGTAGGCGGTCAACGAGGGCAAGAAGGCGATGCGGCCCAACCACTTGTTGAGGTTGCGGTGCGGCGTCAGGCTCTGGTGGCACGCGTCGTGGCCCAAGATGAACAAACGGCCAATCACGAAACCTGCTGCGCAGCCGCTCAAGAGCTTGGCCCACCAAGATTCGAACAACACAGTGCCGGCCATGAGGGCGCCCCAAAGCACGTAGTCAACGACGAGCATGACGATGGCCAGCGCCGTGGTGCGTTCAGCCAATGGAATCAGCCACTCGCGCATGACTTTGCGGTGCGGCATCGGTTCGCCGGGAAGGATAGGTTGGATATGTGTGGTCATAGAAGATGAATCTTAGGTGAGCTGTGATGATGCGCACTGATTTGCATCAATTAGTGACAGATTATCGCTGTTTACGCACATGAATGGGTGTTTACCCGCCAAACCCCTTGTCACTCGAAGGCTGATAAGCGCTAAAAAGCATGCGTTTTAACCCGTGCATATGTTGAAGAACACCGCTGTGGCGTGCTTTAAGCATGTAAGAATCAAGCAAACAAAACACATACGGAGACACAAAACATGGCACGTCACGCTACCAAAATTGTTGCTACTTTAGGCCCAGCTTCCAGCGATCCCGCGTTGCTGGAAGCCATGATCCGCGCTGGCGTGAACGTGGTTCGCCTGAATTTCAGCCACGGCAAAGCCCAAGACCACATTGACCGCGCCCGACTGGTGCGCGAAGCCGCCGCCCGCGCAGGCCGCGAAGTGGCCATCATGGCCGACCTGCAAGGCCCCAAGATTCGCGTGGGCAAGTTTGTGGATGGCAAGGTCATGTTGGAGAACGGCGCCAAATTTGTGCTCGACGCCTCACGCACCGAACCCGGCGATTTGCAAGGCGTGGGTTTGGACTACAAAGAACTGCCCCGCGACGTGAAGCCCGGCGATTTGCTGTTGCTCAACGACGGCTTGATCGTGTTGACCGTCGAAGCCGTGCGCGGTGAACAAGTGCACACCACGGTCAAAGTGGGTGGTGAGTTGTCGAACAACAAAGGCATCAACAAACAAGGCGGCGGCCTGACTGCACCGGCCTTGACCGGCAAAGACATGGAAGACATCAAAACCGCGATGAGCTTCCAAGCCGACTACCTCGCTGTGAGCTTCCCCAAAAACGCCACCGACATGGAAATGGCGCGCCAACTGGCCAACGTGGCTGGCGCTGAATACAAACACAAGCCGGGCTTGATTGCCAAGATTGAGCGTGCCGAGGCCATCCCGCTGTTAGAAGAAATTTTGCGAGCCAGCGACGGCATCATGGTGGCGCGTGGCGACTTGGCCGTCGAGGTGGGTAACGCCGCCGTGCCCGCGTTGCAAAAACGCATGATCAAGCTGGCGCGTCAGCACGACAAAGTGGTGATCACAGCCACCCAAATGATGGAAAGCATGATCACCAACCCCGTGCCCACGCGCGCCGAGGTGAGCGACGTGGCCAACGCCGTGATTGACGGTACAGACGCCGTCATGCTCAGTGCTGAAACCGCCGCAGGCAAATACCCGCTTGAGACCGTGCAAGAAATGTCCAAGATTTGTGAGGCTGCCGAAGCCGCTGAGGACGTGGAACTGGACGCCGACTTCAAAGGCCAAACCTTCACCCGCATTGACCAAACCATCGCGATGGGTGCCTTGTTCACGGCGCACCACTTGGGCGCAAAAGCCATCGTGGCCTTGACCGAATCGGGCTCCACCGCGCTGTGGATGAGCCGCCACCGCATTCACATTCCCATCTACGCGGTGACCACCAAAGTGGCCTCACAACGCCGCATGGCTTTGTTCCGCAACGTGCGCCCCTTGTTGATGGACACCAGCGCCGACCGCGACACCGCTCTGGCCCAGGCCGAAGCGCACCTGAAGTTACGCGAAATCGTGGACACGGGCGATGTCTACGCCATCACTTGCGGCGACCCCATGGGCACGCCAGGCGGCACCAACATGCTGCGTATTTGCGAAGTTCGCTAAAGCATCTTGCACGGCGGGTGGGCTTTTGGGTCTGTCAGCTGTGCGGTGAGCTGCCGCCTTTAAAATTGCCAGCAGTTACATCAGTTTTTAATTTTTGAGGATTTCCCCATGGCACTCGTATCGATGCGCGAACTTCTGGACCACGCTGCAGAGCACGGTTACGGCATTCCAGCTTTCAACGTCAACAACTTGGAGCAAGTGCAAGCCGTGATGATGGCGGCCGACGCCGTGGGCGCGCCTGTCATCTTGCAAGCCAGCGCTGGCGCACGCAAATACGCCGGTGAGCCTTTCATCAAGCATTTGATTCAAGCCGCCACCGAAGCCTACCCACACATTCCTCTGGTGATGCACCAAGACCACGGCACATCGCCCAAGGTTTGCCAAGGTGCGATTGACCTCGGCTTTGGTTCCGTCATGATGGACGGCTCGTTGATGGAAGACGGCAAAACGCCTTCTAGCTTTGAGTACAACGTGCAAGTCACCCAGCAAGTGGTGGCCATGGCGCACAAAGTGGGCGTGTCGGTCGAAGGCGAATTGGGTTGCTTGGGCAATTTGGAAACCGGCGAAGCTGGTGAAGAAGACGGCATTGGCGCAGTGGGCAAACTCGACCACAGCCAAATGTTGACCGACCCTGAAGAAGCTGCGCTGTTTGTGAAAGCCACGCAACTCGACGCCTTGGCCATCGCCATCGGCACCAGCCATGGCGCGTACAAGTTCACCCGTGAACCCACGGGCGACATTTTGGCCATCAGCCGCGTCAAAGAAATTCACGCCCGCATCCCCAACACCCACTTGGTCATGCACGGTTCTAGCAGCGTGCCGCAAGACCTGTTGGCCATGATCAACCAATACGGCGGCCAGATGAAGCAGACCTTCGGTGTGCCCGTGTCTGAAATTCAAGAAGCCATCAAGCACGGCGTGCGCAAGGTCAACATTGACACCGACATCCGTTTGGCCATGACGGCTGCCGCTCGCAAGTTCATGTTTGAAAACCCAGAAAAATTTGACGCCCGCGAATGGCTCAAGCCAGCCCGCGAAGCTGCGATGAACATCTGCAAACAACGTTATTTGGAATTCGGTTGCGAAGGCCAAGGCAGCAAGATCAAAGGCGACAGCCTCTCTGTGGTGGCAGCCAAGTACGCCAAGGGCGAACTCGCTCAGTTGGTGAAGTAACTCATGACAGCTCTGCACACCTCTGCGCTCACTTCTTTGCCTTTGCTCGCGCGCGGCAAAGTGCGCGACAACTATGCCGTGGGCGACGACCGCATCTTGATGGTCGCGTCGGACCGCATCAGCGCGTTTGACGTCATCATGGGCGAAGCCATCCCCGGCAAGGGCGAATTGCTCACGAAGATGGCTTTGTTTTGGTTCGGTAAGCTCGGCCACATTTGCCCCAACCACTTGACCGGCGAAGCGCCTGAGAGCGTGGTGAGCGCGGACGAAGTGGCACAAGTCACTGGCCGCTCGATGTTGGTCAAACGCTTGAGGCCCATCCCCGTGGAAGCGGTGGTGCGCGGGTATTTGGCCGGCAGCGGCTGGCAGGAATACCAAGAGAACCAAGCCGTGTGCGGCGTCAAGCTGCCCAAAGGCTTGAAGAACGCCAGCAAGTTGCCAGAGCCCATCTTCACACCCGCTGCCAAAGCGGCCGTGGGTGACCATGACGAGAACATCACCTACGAACAAGTGGTGGAGATGATTGGTGGCGGCTTGGCTGAAAAAATCAAAACCGTCAGCATCGCTTTGTACGAGACAGCGCGTGACGTGGCGGCGGCCAAAGGCATCATCATTGCTGATACCAAGTTTGAGTTTGGCCTCGATGCCAACAACGACTTGGTGCTGATGGACGAGGTGCTCACGCCCGACTCCTCACGCTATTGGCCGGCTGATAGCTACGCGCAGAGTTTCAAAGACGGTGTGAACCCACCGAGCTACGACAAGCAGTTCTTGCGCGACTGGCTGGAAACCGCCCAAGTGCAAGGCAAGCCGTGGAGCAAGTCACCCCCTGCACCGCATTTGCCGCAAGCGGTGATTGCCCAAACCGCCGCCAAGTACCAAGAGGCTTGGGAGCGGTTGAAGGACTGATTAGCTTATTGCATTACCGATGAAAACCCGCTTGTCACACAAGCGGGTTTTTTATTTCTATTTCAAACCAATTCATATTTGTGGTTGATGTGAAAAAAGGCACAAAAGTGCCATTGAACACTTTGTGGTTACACATAAGATTGCTCGCTTTAAAACTGATGCCCGTCCTTTGGCATTCTCAAACGAGGTAATCAATGCGCTATGAAATGAACGTATGTTGGAAATGGCTGCGAGTGCTTGCATTGGCTGTTGCGCCATTACTGGTCGCGTGTGCGAGTACGGCAGGAGAAGACACCATTGGCACAAGTGTGAGTGGTGTGGGGCACTACGGCGGGATGACAGGTATTCCGAACTTTTATGTGAATGGGCAGTGGGCTGGCGCTGTCACTGGCTGGGGTGGAGGCGGCGGTAATGTCTGCTGCGCGAGCTTGCCTCGTCACCCAGACAAACCCGTGATGGTGACGGTGAAGTGGGAAACCTGTGACATCAGCCATATCGAGTTTGTGAACGGCAGAGCTGTAGACCCGAATGCTGAGTGCAAATCTTCATGGCACGAACAAACAGTGCCAGTGAATTTTGCGCAGAAGCAGCCTGGATACATGTTTGTCCACTTTTTACCTGGGCATCGTGTTGAAGTTTGGTCATCAGCAAAACTCGCCCCTGAAAGCGTTGACTATCCGGGCCCAGCCTATCCCAGAGGCCCAGCCCCCGACTACGCCCCGCTGCCTAACGAGAAACCTCAACCCAACGCGGAGGTCAAGCCATGAAGGTCTGCACAGCTTTAGATAAACCCAACATCACCAAACCCGCCGAACACCCGCGAGCAATGGGGCATAAGTGCGAGTTCATTTTGAACATCGGCATGTTCTTTGATGGCACGGGCAACAACTGGTACGAAGATGCAGCGGGCCAAGGGCATAGCAATGTGGCAAGACTCTGGCGAGCATACAAAGAAAACCCAATGGAAGGGTTTTTTAAACACTACGCCCCTGGTGTCGGAACACCTTTTAAAGACATTGGAGAAGAAGGTAGATCAGTATTTGGGGCGGGTTTTGGCTGGGGCGGAGAACCTCGCATTGTTTGGGGACTGCTGCAAGTGCTTAACTCGATGCATCGTTTCTTAAAGAGCGGCCCATTGATGTTTGAGTTAAATCAAGTTGAAGCCCTCTGCAGCAACACCACAGTCCCCAGCAGCTTTGCAGATTCAAGCGCTGCTTCACTGACAGAAGCCCAAACCATCTTGGACGGCTTAGGCTTGCGCACCGGCTTGGTCGACAACTGGAGCACCCGCCACGCATTCATGTCTGAATGCGCTGGCAAGCTTGCCATGCTGCACAACGACCCTAAGACATCTATCCAACTCACGGGCATCAACTTGGATGTGTTTGGCTTCTCGCGCGGTGCTGCGCAAGCGCGGGTATTTTGCAATTGGCTGCAACAGGGTTTGTTGGTCAACGGCAAGATGTTTGGTGTACCAGCGCATATTCGTATGTTGGGTATTTTTGACACAGTGGCCTCGGTGGGGACTGGGTCAAGTGGACATGGCGATTGGAGCAGTTCAAAAAACTTGCGCATACCGCCCGATTCGGTGGTGAAAAACTGTGTGCACTTTGTGGCGTTGCATGAGCTGAGGAAGAGCTTTCCGCTAGAAAGCGTGCGAGTAAACGGTGCGCTGCCCAGCCATTGCAACGAGCATGTGTACCCAGGCACCCACAGCGATGTGGGTGGTGGCTATCAGCCAGGTGAGCAAGGCAAAGCCCTGGCGGTGAAGCAAGAAACAACGCTGATAAAAGCGGATCACTTGAAGCTGTCGCAACTGACATTGAACGACATGCTGGCTGCGGCGCTTAAAACTGTGCCTCGCTATACCGAAGACAGCCCTTGGCTTGAATTTGATTCAGCAGATGGCGTGGCTAACAAGTTGAATAAAGAGTTTTTATTACCTCAGTACACCAAGCAAGCAGTTGCTGACTATTTTTCTGCAGTCGGTGTAGACCCTAGCCTACCCCTAGTACCACTGATTCAATCTCACAGCTTGGCATATTTGGCATGGCGTTACCGAGTGACGGTGCGACGTGGCTTTGATGCGCTAGACAGCGTCAAGCGTGCCCACGAATTTGACTCCGCACGTGTATCGTTTTACAAAAAAGGCCAAGCACTGCTTGAAGAGCAGATTCGTCTCATGCGCAGTTGGTCTCCCGAAAAAACAATGGGCTATCACGCCAAAGCAGGTAAGATTTACGAGGCCATTCAAAGCATTCGGTCCACAGATGCCAAAGAGCATTTTTTTGACGATTGGGTACACGATTCGTTTGCAGGATTTTTGCAAAGCCTAGGCCGTGCGCACATAGTGGTTGAAAACGAGTGTTATTTGCGCCACCGTGGCATCTATATGGGCGAAGACGACCGTGTGGCCACACTGCACTTTGACCCAGACGAATTGAATAATGCTTCAGAACCAAAGTCAGTGTATGCCTGATGATCTGTGCAGGAACTTGTTTAATTCAGCGCCATGCTGAGCTTGCGGCGGTAGCGAGAAATCATCTCCAACACGGGGTCTTCTTGCACCGCAGCTTTGCCGGTTAACTCGATGCCGCCTGCGGTTTTGCCAAAGGCGGCATCGTCCGTTTTGGGCTTGGGTGGTGTCATCAGCTCCAAGATGGACACATAGGTCTTGCGCGCCACATCGTGGTTCCACGTTTTGTCGCGCATGATGATTTCCAGCAACTCGTCCATGGCGGCTTCAAACAACTCAGCGGCAATCAGCACGCGGGCTTTTGCTAAGCGGGTGTCGAAGTCGCGTTTGTTTTGGGCGATGGCGGCATCGAATTGTTCAAACGTCCAAGCGGCGCGTTCGTCGGTCGACACAAACTGCAAAGCTTGCAGCCAGTAGTTGAGGGCATCAAAGCGCAGTTGCAATGGGATTTCCGTCAGCTTAGGTGCCAATGCCGCTTGCGCTTCTTCCAGCTCGCCCACAGAAATCAGCAGTTTGACCAAGTTGTAACGGGTTTCGTCGTCAGCCGTGTTGAGGCTCAAAGCCTCTTGCAGCTTGGCGATGGCGGCTTGGGCGTCGCCTGAGTTGATGAGTTGCTCGGCTTCTTGGGCATCGGCTTGGGCAGCCACTTCGTTGTCGGATGGCAAATGCTTGTCCAAGAATTCGCGCACTTTGCCCTCGGGCAACGCGCCCATAAAGCCGTCCACAGGGCGGCCACCCATCAGCAAAATGCAGGTGGGTAGGCTCTTGACGCCAAAAGCGCCCGCCAGCTGCTGCTCGGTGTCGGCGTTGATTTTGACCAGCTTGAAGCGGCCTGCGTAGTCGGCTTCTAGCTTTTCGAGGACTGGGCCCAACGATTTGCAGGGGCCACACCAGTCGGCCCAGAAGTCCACCAACACGGGGGTGGTTTGTGAGGCGGCGATCACGTCGGCCTCGAAATTTTCCATCGTCACATCAATCATGGGGGTCCCGTCTTAAAATTCGTTTTTGCTCACACACAGCCACATCATGACCCAGTGCCAAGTCGGTGTCGTCATGGGTTCCAACTCTGATTGGGACACCATGCAACATGCAGCCCAGATTCTCCAAGAATTTGGCATCACTTTTGAAACCCGCGTGGTTTCAGCCCATCGCATGCCCGATGACATGTTTGCCTATGCCGAAGCCGCGCAAGGCCGTGGTTTGCGCGCCATCATCGCAGGTGCGGGCGGTGCCGCTCACTTGCCCGGCATGATTGCCGCCAAAACCATCGTGCCCGTGCTGGGTGTGCCGGTGGCCAGCAAGCATTTGCAAGGCGTCGACTCCTTGCACAGCATCGTGCAAATGCCCAAAGGCATTCCGGTGGCCACCTTTGCCATTGGCAATGCGGGTGCTGCGAATGCGGCTTTGTTTGCCGTGGCTTTGTTGGCATCGACCGATGCTGTTTTGGCTGAAAAGCTGCAAGCCTTCCGCGCAGCGCAAACCGAAGTGGCGCGCAACATGACGCTGCCACCCGTATGAGCACCGCCCTGAAGCCATTGCTGCCCGGCTCGACCTTGGGCGTGTTGGGCGGTGGCCAGTTGGGCCGCATGTGGGCTCACGCTGCGCAACGCATGGGCTACAACACCGCCGTGCTCGACCCCGATGCACAAAGCCCCGCAGGTTTGGTGAGCCACCACCACATTCACACCGACTACTTGGATGCCGCAGGCTTGAAGCAACTCGCCGCCGTGTGCCAAGCCGTGACCACCGAGTTTGAAAACGTGCCCGCCGATGCGCTGGCGCAACTCGCCGCCACACTGCCTGTGTCACCCGCCGCGTCTGCCGTGGCCGTGGCGCAAGACCGCGCGCGTGAGAAAGCCCATTTTGTGAAATGCGGCGTGCCTGTGGCGCCGCATGCGGTGATTGACACGCCAGAGCAACTGGCCGCTGTCAACGACAACTTGCTGCCTGGCATTTTGAAAACCTCCCGCATGGGCTACGACGGCAAAGGCCAGTTGCGCGTGACCACGCGTGACGAGCTCAACGCCGGTTGGGCCAAGCTCGGCAAAGTGCCTTGCGTGCTGGAAAAAATGTTGCCTTTGGCCAGCGAGTGCTCGGTCATCGTGGCGCGTGGTCGTGATGGCGTGATGGTGAACTTGCCTGTGCAACGCAACTTGCACCGCGATGGCATCTTGGCCGTGACCGAGGTGTTTGCGGGCAATGTGCCTGACGTCTTGGCGCAGCAAGCGATTGAAGCCGCCAAAGCCGTGGCGCAAGAGCTGAACTACGTGGGCGTGTTGTGCGTGGAGTTTTTTGTGTTGGCTGATGGCGCGTTGGTCGTCAATGAAATCGCTCCTCGCCCGCACAACAGCGGCCACTACAGCCAAGACGCTTGCGATGTGTCGCAGTTCGAGCTGCAAGTGCGCACCATGGCCGATTTGCCTTTGACGCAACCACGTTTGCACAGCCCCGCTTTCATGCTCAACCTATTGGGCGACTTGTGGTTTGCAAATACCAATGCTGCGCAAGTTGAACCTGCATGGCAAAAGGTGCTGGCGCTGCCCGGCACGCACTTGCACTTGTATGGAAAAACCGAAGCGCGTGTGGGCCGCAAGATGGGTCACCTCAACATCACAGCTCCTACGCCAGAAGCCGCCCGTGCTGCGGCATTGCAAGCCGCTGCTATTTTGGGCATTGCGCCATTTTGATGGTTGCGCGTTAAGCCAAGCTCATGATCCTCAACGGCCAACTTCCCGCATCCATCGCCACTGCTGCACAAGCTTTGCAGCGCGGTGAGTTGTTGGGCTTACCGACCGAGACGGTTTACGGCTTGGCCGCAGATGCGGGCAACGACGCAGCAGTCGCCAAAATCTTTGAAGCCAAAGGCCGCCCCGCCAACCACCCGCTCATCGTGCATGTGGCCAGCGCGCAAGGCGTGCAGCGCTTTGCCAGCCATGTGCCGGACTTTGCACAAAAACTCATGGATGCGTTTTGGCCCGGTCCTTTGACCCTCATCTTGCCGCGCCGCCCCGAGGTGGCTGCCGTGGCCGCAGGCGGACAAAACTCGGTAGGCCTGCGTTGCCCCTCACACCCAATAGCGCATGACGTGCTGCAAAGCGCCCAAGATTTAGGCGTGTTTGGCGTGGCCGCACCCAGTGCCAATTTGTTTGGCCGTGTTAGCCCTACCACCGCTGCGCATGTGGCCAGTGAATTTGGTTCTGAGCTACTGATCATTGATGGCGGCGCTTGTGATGTGGGCATCGAGTCCACCATTGTGGATTGCACCCGCGCTGCGCCCGTGCTGTTGCGTCCCGGCGTGTTGACGCCTCAGCAGTTGAGTGAGGCCTGTGGCGTGACCGTCATCACGCCGAATGCACCAGATGCCGACGCCCCACGAGCCTCCGGCACATTGGCATCGCATTACGCGCCCGCTGCCAAAGTGCAGTTGATGACCGCAGTTGAGCTGCAGCAAGCCATCGACGCGCAATCGGTGGCCCAGGCGGGGCTGACCCTGACCTGCACCACTGCCGTGTGGTCGCGCTGCGCTTTGCATGTGCCGTCAGACAAACGGGCACACTTCAACTTGCAGCCCATGCCCCTGGATGCGCATGACTGCGCCCACCAACTTTTTGCCCAGCTGCGCGACTTCGATGCCCAAGGCATCGCGCACATTTGGGTCGAAACTCCGCCCCAAACCCCCGAATGGGATGGCGTGCGCGACCGCTTGACGCGGGCCGCCACACCAACTTGTTAAACTAACGTGGTACTCAAAAGAGAGCCTGTGATGAACCCAATTTTTAGCCGAATTCTCAAAGCCCTGTGCACGCTTGCCGCAGTCGCGCTGCTGTCTGCCTGCGGCTCAAGCAGTACGGTGGATCCGTTCAAACCAACGCGCGTGATTGGTTTGGGGGACGGTTACAACGACGTCAACGCAACGGTTCGTGAAGGCAGCACCACGGATACCGTGGTTCAACAAGTCGCGGCGTCTTTTGGGCTTGGGCAGTCTAGTGTGGTGTTCGCTGCAGGCAATGGCAAAAAAATTGCTGATTTGGCGACTCAAATCACATCTGTTGGCAGCTTTTCCGAGGGTGATTTGGTGGTCATCACGGTGGGCACACATGATGTGATTGATGGCACAAATTTGACGGACGCGAAGAACAATTTGGTTGCAGCAGTCCAGAGCTTGCTGAATGCAGGTGTCAAACACGTGTTGATCATGCCTGTGTTGGAGGTTTCAAGAGCGCCATGGGGCCGCACCACAACCTTCAACGCTACAGCGACCAATACTTTTAATGACGCCGTATTGGCAGCGCTCGGTTCTGCTTTCGGTGGTCATAGCGCCAACACGGTAATTTATGCCAACACCTCTGGTGTGACAGCTGCCTTTTTGACCGCAACATCTGCGACGACCTATCCGCCGTTCACTGACACAGGTTTCAGCGCTACTGTTTCAACAGGAACTACGCCTGCGTGCGGTAGTGGTTCCGTTACAGCGCCATTGACTGCACCACTGTTTACCTCAGGATGTGCCACCTCTGTGCCTACTGGTACTTCTGGTGTTGATTACACCACCATGTTGTTTGCCGACGGCATTCACCTCACGCCCGCCGGCAACCGTTGGGTGGCCAGTTATTTGTACAACGCCACCGCTCAAGGCTGGCGTTAATTCGGGGCTGATGCCTTGCGCGCAAATCGCAAGCGCATCGCCAAAATACTGGCGGCCAACACCAAGGTGATGATGTTGGCAATCACGACGGGCCAGGCTTCAATCAGCAAGCCGTAGGCCAGCCACAGCGCAATGCCAAGCGTGAACGCGCTGTACATCCCCAACGAAATACCGCTCACATCACGCGTCTTAAAGGTCAGCCACGCCTGAGGTACAAAGCTCGCGGTGGTCAAGCTGGCTGCAGCGTAGCCAATCCATTCGGTGTAATTCATTAAGGTTGCCTTCCCGCCCAGTCAATCATCGCGTCCAGCGCAGGGCGTGCTGCGTTGGCATTGGCGTGATGAAGGATAGCCACCACCACGAGTCGTTTGCCACTGGCTGTGTCTACAAAGCCAGCCACACCCGCCACATCACGCAAGCTGCCTGTTTTTAAATGTGCGCTGGCTTGTGCTTTGCTGCGTTTCATCGTGCCGTCAAGGCCGGTGACGGGCAGTGAGCTCATCAGTTCTGACATGGTGGGCGATGCCCACGCGACTTGTAGCAAACGCGCCAAGGCCTGGGCGCTGATCCGTTCTTCGCGGCTCAAGCCCGAGCCGTTGTCGAAGATGGGTGCTTCACCGCCCACACGTTCGTGCCACCAGCGTTGCATCACCTCGCGCGACGCGTCAAAGCTGCCCACGCCGCGTTGCTGTTGGCTGAGGGTGAGGAACACGTGTTGTGCCATCACGTTGTTGCTGTACTTGTTGATGTCGCGGATGGTTTCTGCCAAGGTGGCTGACTCCATATTGAATGCGGGCTGGAGATTGGCGGGCACATTGCCCTCCCGTACTTGACCGTTGAGTTGACCACCCAGTTGTTGCCACATGCCCGCGATGGCGCGCTGTGCAAACTGCTGGGGTGCGGCGTAGGCGATGGGCCACATTTTTTCGCCACACACGGCGGGGAAGTTACCTGCAAAGCGGATGCGGGTGGGGTCTGTCCAATCGGCCCGCAAAGCTGTGCGGTAGTCGCTGCAATCCCCATTGCTCAACGGCACGGTGGCGGGGAATTGCACGCCTGCCAAGGGCGGCTCAATTTGCACACGCGCCACGTTGGCAGCGCGATCGGGCACAAACTGAATGAGCAGCGATTTGAAGTTCAGAAGCAGCGCATCGGGCGCCGCGTTGTAGGGGCGCAAGGGCTCGCCGTCAAAACTGGCGGCGTCACGCGTGGGCACCTCAAACGCACTGCGGTCCAGCACGATGTCGCCTTGAATTTTCTGAATGCCCAAGCCTTGGATGCGGCGCATCAACAGCCACAAACGCTCCACCACCAAACGCGGGTCGCCGCTGCCCTTGATGTAGACATTGCCTTGCAATATGCCATCGCGCACAGGGCCGTCCACGTAAACGGGCGTGCGCCACACAAACGCGGGGCCGAGCGTGTCCAGCGCGGCGGTGGTGGTGGCCAGCTTCATCAGCGAGGCGGGGTTCACACGGACTTGGGCTTGGTGGCTCAGACGTGGCGTGCTGCTGGCGTGCGTGTCGACCACCATGACATGGAAGTTCTCGCTTGGCACTTTGGCGCGTTGCAGCGCTGCTTGCACGTCGGGGGGCAGCTGGCCTATGTCGCCCGCCGTGTGTTTGGGGGGCTCGCTGCGCACGGCTTTGGAATGTGGGGCTGCGTGCGCGTGCAAGACCATGGCGCACATCATTGCCAATGCCAAGCGGCCCCAGTGAAATCGGGGGAGTGATAAATGCGCGGGAAGCCGGTGCAAAGAGGGCAAGTGCAGAGGGGTCATGGACAAATTATCACGGCTGGGATAATCACCCCATGCACAACAACCAGTGGCTGGCGTTAGAGACCAGCACCGACACCCTTTCTCTTGCGGTCGCACGCGGCACGCACACATGGACGCACACCAGCGCGGGCGGTGCGCTCACGTCCACGCACATGATTCCGCAAACCTTGGCGCTCTTGAAAGAGGCCGGTTTGGCATTGGCTGATTTGCAAGCTGTGGTGTTTGGCCGCGGGCCGGGCGCGTTCACGGGTTTGCGCACCGCGTGCTCGGTGGCGCAGGGCTTGGCGTTTGGGGCGGACTTGCCCGTGTTGCCGATTGACACCTTGTTGGCCTTGGCCGAAGAGGCGCGTGCGGCCAGTGTTGCACCCGTGACCCGCGTGCTGACCGTGATGGATGCGCGCATGGAGCAGGTGTATGTGGCGGCGTATGAATTCACGCCAAATGCTGCTGATGTCACTCCACCCAACGCAGATGACACCAATCAAATGCAAGGCACATGGCGCTGCGTGCAAGCGCCCGATCTGCACAGCCCCGAATCTTTGCATTGGCCCGCTGAGTGGTCGCAAGACAGCTTCATTGCCGCAGGCAATGCGTGGCCGGTGTACGTAGGCCGTTGGCCCACCGCATTCACGGCACCTCAAGTGACGGCCTTGCCCACCGCCGCTGCGCTGCTGCGTTTGGCTCCCGCTGCGTGGGCGGCAGGTGCTGCCGTACCTCCTGAAGAAGCATTGCCGCTCTACATCCGCGACAAAGTGGCGCAAACCACCGACGAGCGCATGCAAATCAAAGCGCAACAAGCAGAGCAGCTTGCGCAAGCCGCTGCGCCGACAATCACGCCCTAACTTTTCTTAGCCACATCCACCCACGCCATGAGTGCTGTTTTGAAATCCGAAGTTCGCCTAGAGCCGCTGACTGCAGCGCTGCTCGACGACGTGCTGCGCATTGAAAACAGCGCTTACGCCCACCCGTGGACGCGCGGCAACTTTGCGGATTCGCTCAAGTCGGGCTACAAGTTGCTGGCGCTGATGGGCGGCGACACCCTGATTGGCTACTTCGTAGCCATGGAGGGCGTGGAGGAAGTGCATTTGCTCAACATCACCGTCGCGCCTGAGTTTCAGGGGCTGGGTTACGGTGTGCTCATGCTCGAGGCCTTGTCGGTGTGGGCGCGCAGCCGCCAAGCCCAATGGCTGTGGCTAGAGGTGCGTGTGGGCAACACCCGCGCCATGCAGGTGTACGAACGCTTTGGCTACCGCCGCGTGGGTGAGCGCAAAAACTATTACCCTGCCGACCACGGCCAGCGCGAGCACGCGGTGGTCATGTCGCTCAAGCTGTAAGCTATCCCCCCATGACCGACACCCTGCACCTCGACAAACGCCAACGCGCCATGCTGGCCGAGATGGGCGTGCGCGTGTGGTCGCCCATGTCTGAGGCCGCTGTCATGGGCGCTCCCGCGGTGGAAACCTTGGTGGTCGACACATCCGCTTGCGCACCTGCCGATGTGGTGATGCAAGCCCACGCCGAAGAGGCGCACAGCTTTGCCGCCGCCAGCGAACTGGCCACGCAAGCCATTGCGAACGCCGCAGGCCATGACACCGCAGTGCGGCAAATGCCTGCGCCTGTGGCCAAGGCTGAGTCCGCGCCCATCATCATTCAGCGCCCCGAAGGCATCGACCAAATGGATTGGTCAGCCTTGCACAGCACGGTGTCTGGCTGCCAAGCTTGCGCCTTGTGCGGCTCGCGCAAAAACACCGTGTTTGGTGTGGGCGCGCCTGCAGCAGAGGGGCAAGCCCCGCAGGTGGATTGGCTCATCGTGGGCGAAGCTCCGGGTGAAAACGAAGACTTGCAAGGCGAGCCCTTTGTGGGTCAAGCAGGCAAGCTGCTCGACAACATGTTGGGCGCCATGAAGCTGTCACGCACCGGTGAACGCACGGCAGAGGGCGGTGGTGTGTACATCTCCAACGTACTCAAGTGCCGCACCCCCGGCAACCGCAACCCCAAGCCCGAAGAGGTGGCGCAGTGCCTGTCTTACCTTGAGCGCCAAGTGGCTTTGCTGAAACCCAAGATGATTTTGGCCATGGGTCGCTTTGCGGTGCAGGCCTTGTTGCGCGACACCGTGCCCGAGGTGGAAACCACGCCGCTGGGCAAACTGCGTGGCCGTGTTTACCAGTATCAAAACTTGCCGGTGGTGGTGACGTACCACCCCGCATATGTGTTGCGTAACTTGCCTGAAAAGGCCAAGGTGTGGGCTGATCTTTGTTTGGCGATGGCTCACCTTAAGGGCTCTGAGTAGGTTCTCTCGTTCGTGAGTGCTTCGCGCCGGAGAGGTGGGCGCAGCTTGGGTACCCCAGCATGAGGAACCTGCCCGCGGCCTTTGCCCGCAGCGAGCCCAGCAAAACCCCCAAACAAGCCTTCTAAAATGGGCGCATGACCTTCCTTGACATGCTGAGCGCCGCTGAGCGCCAAAACAACTCCATGCTCTGCGTGGGCCTCGACCCCGAGCCGACCAAGTTTCCAGACCGCATCAAGGGCGACTCGAACAAGATTTACGACTTCTGTGCGGCCATCGTCGATGCCACAGCAGATTTGGTGAACAGCTTCAAGCCTCAAATCGCTTACTTTGCCGCGCACCGTGCCGAAGGCCAGTTGGAACGTTTGATGGAGCACATGCGCCGCGTCGCGCCCCAAGTACCCATCATTTTGGATGCCAAGCGCGGCGACATTGGCAGCACCGCAGAGCAATACGCCATCGAAGCTTTTGAGCGTTATGGCGCCGACGCGGTGACCCTCTCGCCCTTCATGGGTTGGGACTCTGTGGCGCCTTATTTGAAGTACCACGGCAAAGGCGCGTTCTTGCTGTGCCGCACCTCTAACCCCGGTGGTGACGATTTGCAAAACCAACGCCTTGCGTCGGTTGACGGTCAGCCTTTGTTGTACGAACACGTGGCACGTTTGGCCCAAGGCCCTTGGAACCTCAATGGTCAACTGGGCTTGGTGGTGGGCGCGACCTACCCCAAAGAAATTGAACGTGTGCGCGAACTTGCACCCACTGTGCCCTTGCTCATCCCCGGCGTGGGTGCTCAAGGTGGCGATGCGGCGGCCACTGTGAAGGCGGGTTTGCGTGAGCGCGATGGTGCCACCACAGGGCCCATCATCGTCAACTCCTCACGTGCGATTTTGTATGCGTCGAATGGTGACGACTTTGCAGCCGCTGCACGTCGTGTGGCATTGCAAACGCGTGAGCTGCTTCAAGCCTCACGGGCTTGATTCAGCGCACTTGTGGATCAGCCGGCCAACAACTCACGTGGCAGGCTGATGATGAAATCGTTCAAAGTCTTTGAGTCACGGCCAGGGCGCATGTGGGCTGTCATGCAGGTGAATGCAGCCGCGGCATCTCGTTTTTCGAGTGCGTTGACTATTTTTTCGTGCTGCTCGTAAGACGATTTGATGCGGCCTAACGCGCCAAACGCATGGCGCCGATAAGCCCCCGTGCGTGACCGAATGCGCAAGACCTCTTGTCGCAAGAACGAGTTACGGGCGCCCTCGTAAATAATTTCATGAAATTTAAGGTTGGCCTCTTGCCAGCCATCAATGTCTTCTTTGGTCGCCAGTTTCTGGCTGCTGCGGTGTTGTTTTACCAAGGCTTTGATTTCATCGTTGGTCATGCGTTCACATGCCAAGCGAACCACAACGCCTTCCAACTCGGCAAGCAATTCCCAAAGCGAAAGCAGCTGCTGCAAGTTCATTTTTGACACGATGTGACCACCCCGCGGGGTGCTGCTCAAAATGCCTTGCGCTTGAAGCTGAAGCAGTGCCTCACGAACGGGCGTGCGAGAGACCTTGTGCTGCGTGGCCAAGGCTACGTCATCAATGGCATCACCAGGGAGTAGCTCACCCGACGAAATAGCCGATTCAATGCGAAGTCGAATTTGGTCACTGATTTTCATAAACATGCCTAGGTGAAAACGATATTTTAAATTTTCCCTATAAATATATTTAATGAGGTATAAATATACGCATGCAGATTATCCAAATACGCCAAACGCATGTTGACTAGCGCAAACAGGTCACAAGACTTTACCCAATTGGCCAAGCAGACCTTGGTCGAGAACGGTGTCTTGCCGTCTGATGCGTTGTCGCAAGCCACAGGAAAGATGCTGGCACGTCTGGCGACGTCTGAGCCCGTGCCACAAGCTTCGGACGTGGGTGTCACTTACGAAGCCATGCTGCGGAGGTGCGCCCTTGTTTGAGTTGCCCGATCGCATGGTGCAGTTGCAAGCGCAAATTCGCGCAGGGCAAATTTCAATGCAACAAGCGTTGCTTGCACAAGTTGCAAAGGGCCGAGCTTTGCGTGGGCAGTACGCATGCGTGGTCGATGAGTTGCCGATGACCGCCCCTGAGGCAGGGCCTTTGGCGGGAATAGCGTTGGCGCATAAAGATATTTTTGATTTGCAAGGCCGATTGCCTGGATGCGGCGTGCAACATGGCGCTCCCCAAATGGGCCTGCAACCCGCGGCGGCTATCACGGCGCTCGCCAATGCCGGTGCAAGCCAATGGGCCACCTTGGTAATGGCGCCTCATGCCTGTGGCGCGACGGCACAAAACCCACACTTTGCACGTTGCGTCAATCCATTGGATGAGGCTGCGGCTGTGGGAGGGTCGTCAAGTGGTTCAGCCATCGCCGTGGCTGCCGGCATCACGTATGCCGCTTTAGGTACTGATACCGCAGGCTCGGTACGCATTCCTGCGGCGACGTGTGGTTTGATCGGTCTTAAAACCACGCAGGGTGCTGTGAGCACGCAAGGGTGTGCGCCTTTGGCGCCGTCGCTTGACAGTGTGGGTGTTTTGAGCCGCTGGCCACAAGATGCGCGTGAAATTTGGCAGGCGCTATCGCCTCAGTCGTTGCGTGAAACCGTGGTCACGGATGCGGTGTGTCAGGTCTGGCTACCTGGCCGTGGTGTAGACAGTCAAGTGATTCAGGCAATTCGTGAATGGGTTGCACAACTGAATGTGGCCGTTGCTGAGGTCGACATGGCCGCTGAGTTTGAGCAACTCAACCGACACGCGCAACGTGTGTTGTTTTACGAAACCGCGCGCACCCATCGCACGTCGTTGCTGGCGGGTCAAGCAGAACCTGCGGTACAGGCGATTGGCATGCCTGGCTTGGGCGTGCCCGACGCGTGGTACCAAGAGTCGATAGCCGCGCGCGGTGCATTTCTCGAGCAGTTCGTCCAGCGACATTTCAACGACGCAGAATTTTTGATCTTGCCCGCCTTGGGCTGCCTGCTGCCCGATGGGTCTGCGGTAGAGGTTGGCAACCCGGCTTTTGACCGGACCCAGTTGGCTGGCATGCATGCCTTTATGGGGTTTGTGAATTACTTGGGTTTGCCGGCGTTGAATTTGCCGATTGCGCGTGATGCGCGACATCGCCCAATTTGCGTGCAGGTGCTTGCCCGTCCTTTTGCTGAACATCGGTTGCTTGACTTTGCAGAGCAAGCAGAATTAATTTCTCGGGTTACATAAACATGCCAAAAATACAAGCGTCTAGCGCACTCGCGCGGTTCAAGGTGATCGATTTGTCGCGCGTGCGTGCGGGCCCCAACTGTGTGCGTATCCTGACCGACTTTGGTGCGGATGTGATCCGTGTCGAGCCGCCCGAAGGGGTCGACCCGAATGAAGCGATGTTTGCGGCCAACCGCAAAGGCGGGGATTTCCAGAACATCAACCGCAACAAGCGCTCCATGACGCTCAACCTCAAAAAGCCTGGCGCTATGGATGTACTCATGCGCTTGGTCGCCGAGGCGGACGTGGTGGTCGAGAACTGGCGCCCAGATGTGAAGACCCGTTTGGGTCTTGATTACGAGTCTTTGGCCAAGGTCAACCCGCGCATCATCTTGGCGAGTATTTCTGGCTTTGGTCAGGATGGTCCATACGCTTGGCGTCCCGGATTCGATCAAATCATTCAAGGCATGGGGGGCTTGATGAGCGTGACAGGTGAGCCCGAGCACGGCCCCATTCGCGCCGGCTTGGCCGTTGCCGATCTGAGTGCGGGCTTGTACTGCGCCCTCGGTATTTTGGTAGCCCTGTTGGAGCGCGAGGTGTCTGGCAAGGGCCAGTGGGTGCACAGCTCTTTGTTGCATTCACAAATCGCCATGATGGATTTTCAAATGGCGCGCTACCTCAACGACAACGACATACCTGTGCAAGTGGGTAACAACCACCCCACCAGCTCACCGATGGGCTTGTTCGATGCGAACGATGGATGCTTCAATTTAGGCGCGTCTGGTGAAGGCAACTGGAAACGCTTTTGTGATGCATTGGACAAACCTGATTGGTATGCTGATCCCGAATTCCGCACCGAGCCTTTGCGTGTGCAACACCGTGAACGCCTGAATGCACAAATTGCAGTTGAGTTTAAAAAGAACACGGTCAAACATTGGGTCGACTTGCTCAACCAAATTGGCGTTCCCGCTGGTCCCGTTTACACCGTACCTCAAGTGTTTGAAGATGAACAAGTGAAACATTTGAAAGTCACACAATCCTTGATGACAAACTTTGGCAAAGAAATTGCGTACATCACTCAGCCAGTGGTTTTAGAGCGCACACCATCCCAAGTTGTGGCGCCCGCACCTGGATGGGGCGAGCACACGGATGAAGTGTTGCGCGAAGCCGGTTACTCAGACGAAGAGATTCAGCAATTTCACACACAAGAGGTGGTCTAAGCATGGGTGCTATTCATGTCACACACGACGCGCACGTGACCGTGGTCACGATCGACGATGCCGAGCGTTACAACGCCATGAGCTTGTCGATGTGGATTGCGCTCGGCCAAGCGTTTGACGCGATTGAACGTCAGCCGGATGTGCGTGCTGTGATTTTGCGGGGGGCCGGTGAACGTGCGTTTGTGTCCGGCGCCAATATCAGCGAATTTGAAACCCAGCGAAATTCAGACGCATCGGTCGCACACTACAACCAAAGCGTGGCGCAGGCGCAAGAGGCGATCACCCGTTGTCGCGTCCCTGTCATTGCTGCCATCAGTGGCATTTGTTATGGCGGTGGTTTGGGCTTGGCATTGAGCTGCGATTTGCGTTATGCCAGCCCTACATCGAAGTTCCGCATGCCTGCCGCACGCTTGGGCTTGGGCTATGGCTACCAGGGCATGAAAAGCATTGTGCAAAACCTCGGGCCCACAGCGGCGGCAGAAGCTTTTTATACCGCCAAGATCTACAGCGCAGCAGAGGCTGCACACATTGGCATCGTCAACTCGGTGCATGACGATGTGTTCGCGCATTGCGCCGACGTGGCTTTGCAAATTGCACAGAACGCCCCCCTCACGGTTCAAGCCGCCAAGCAAGCCATGCTGTGCATTGCTGATGGCGACACCTCTCAAATCACACGCATCGATCAGGCCGTAGATGCGTGTTTCAAAAGCAGCGACTATGCCGAGGGCCGACTGGCTTTTGCACAGAAGCGGCTACCTCAGTTCACCGGCCATTGAATCAACCACCCCATGGAGAAGAAGATGAAATCTTTAAGAACCCTGCTCACGATTGCGCTGTCATTGACAGCCACCGTTGCTTTGGCTGTGGGGCCCTCCCCCGCGCCCATGAAACAAAAAGAAGTCCTCAGTGTGGGCTTTGTCAAAGTGGGCCACTTGGCGCCTATGCTGATGCTGGAAGAGGAACTCAAGAAGCTCAACATTGAAGTCAAGCGTGCAGAGTTTGTGCGCTACGCCGATGCACGCACCGCGTTGTTATCGGGCTCGGTCGATGTGTCGGCCGTTGGGCCTGGTGACTTGGCCATCGTGGCGGCGCAAGGCAGCAAGAACTTGATTGGTTTGACCGGTGTGGGTAGCTCCAACAAATTTTTGGTGGTGCGCAAAGGCGTGAAGATCGACGAATGGGGTGACATCAATGGCAAGAAAATTGCCATCGCACCCGGATCAGCCGTGTGGTTCCAATGGGCCATGACCTTGATTGAGAAAAACATCCCTTACACCTCGTTCTCACCGGTCAACGTGCAAGGTGGCGGTACCGCATTTGTGCAAGCCATGAAGCGTGGCGACATTGATGCGATGGTGTTGTGGGAGCCCTTTGAATCTCAAGCTGTTGCCGAAGGCGATGCGTATTTCGCTACCAAGCTTGATTACAGCCAGTCACGTTCCGTGGGCGCAGAGTTGGGCATGTTGGCGGCTTCGGGCGAAGCCATGGCGACTAAGAAAGAATTGGTGCGTCGCTTCTTGTGGGCATACCTCAAAGTGGAAGAGCAATTGGCTAAAAACAACGACCAATTTGCAGATGCCTATGCCAAGTACACAGGCCTGCCGCTGAACGTGACCAAAGAATCTGCCAAGATCATCAAGCTCGGTGGCGTGCTCAACAAAGAGCAAGTGGGTCGTTTGGCTGAAGCTGCGTTCAAGCAAGGCATCGTGCAAAAAGACGTGACCAAAGAAGCGGCTGAGCTGTATGACGACAGCATGGCCAAAGAAATCAAGAAGTAAGTGCAAGGACACACCATGAAGACAACGGCACATTTCAAGCAACTGCTGCTCGGACTGGTGGTGCCCACCGCCGTTGTCGTGCTGTGGCAGGTGATGGGCAATATGCCCGGCATGGCCGGCATACTGCCTACGCCTTTGAAGGTGGTTGAGGGGTGGCACGGCTGGATCTTCGGACAAGCCGGTCTGGGCCTCAACCCCTACCTCGGCACGTGGTTGTCCAACGTGGAGTACTCCTCCATGCGAGTGGCCCAGGGCTTTGTGTTGGCTGCACTGGTCGGCGTGCCACTCGGCCTGTTGATTGGTTGGAGCAAGTTCATTTCGCAAATGCTCGACCCCTTGATCCAAAGTCTGCGCCCTATTCCCATCACAGCATGGTTGCCCTTCTCCATCGCCGTGTTTGGTATCCGAGATGTGGGTTCGATCTTTCTCATTTTCCTAGGTGGTTTTTATGCCATCGTAGTCAACGCCACACAAGGCGCACGCGACGTGGACCGTAATTTGGTGCGCGCGGCGTTGATGATGGGCGCGAGCCGCACGCAACTGTTGTACCGCGTCGTGTTGCCAGCGGCCATGCCGTCGATCTTCACAGGTTTACGCATTGGCCTTGGCATTTCGTGGACAGCGGTGATCGTGTCAGAAATGGTGGCCGTCAAATCGGGCTTGGGCTATGTGCTGTGGGACGCCTACTACGTAGGCCGCATGGACATCGTGTTGGCCGACATGGTGTCGATTGGTGCCATGGGTTATATCAGCGATCGCATCATTGTGTTCATCGAACGCAAGGTTCTGGTCTGGCGTATTTTGCAAAGTCACTGAAATTCTTATGTCCAATATCACTGTTCAAGATCTTTGCAAAACTTATCCTGGTCAACCGCCTGTCAAGGCACTTGACCACATTGACCTCGACGTGCCTCCGGGTGAGTTTGTGGCTTTGCTCGGCCCTTCGGGTTGTGGCAAATCTACCTTGCTCAACCTGATTGCCGGTTTCGAGTTGCCCAGCTCGGGCGTCTTGCAGGTCAACCAGCAAGCGGTGCATGCGCCAGGGCCTGAGCGTGGCGTGGTGTTTCAAGAGGCCGCCTTGTTTCCTTGGCTGACGGTATGGGAGAACGTCATCTTTGGTCCGCAAATGCAAGGTCTACCCAAAGCCGAGTACGAAGAGCGTGCCAACGAAATGCTCAGCATCGTCGGTTTGCATGACTTCAAAAATCACTTGCCCGTGCAGCTGTCAGGGGGCATGCGTCAACGCGTGGGCATTGCACGTATCTTGACCTTGGGTTCACGTGTGTTGCTGATGGACGAACCCTTTGGCGCGTTGGATGCGCAGACCCGACTCACCATGCAAGAGCTGTTGTTGTCGGTGTGGCAAAAGCTCAAGCCCACCATCATCTTTGTCACACATGACATTGACGAAGCCATTTTCTTGGCCAGCACCATCTATGTCATGTCTGCACGACCTGGTCGCATCCAATCCAAAATCAATGTGCCCTTGGCGCGTCCCCGCACGGTGGCTGACACGGCGAGTGAGGCTTTCAGCGCCATGAAGCTCGACATTCTCAACCTCATCCGACACACGCATGGCTAATCCTCGCATCCCTTATCGGTTTTCTAACGAAGGCCCACAGCTGGCGGCGCCCAAAGAAGGTGCCATCTTGGTTCATTTGGTGGTCAACGTGGAGCACTGGCAGTTTGATGCCAGCATGCCGCGCACCATCATCACGCCGCCACATGGCAAAGAAACCGTGCCTGACGTGCCCAACTTCAGTTGGGTCGACTACGGTATGCGCGCAGGCTTGCCGCGCATCATCAATGCCATACACAGCCGTGGCTTGCCTGCCTCCACCAGCTTTAACGCGGGTGTGATTCAAGCCTATCCACGTGCGGCAGAAGCCATGCACCAAGCCGGCTGGGAATTCATCGGTCATGGCGTGCATCAAAAGGCGCTCAACCATGCGGAGGGCGAAGAGGCATTGATCGCGACCAGCTTGGACATGATCGAGTCGTTCACGGGCAAACGCCCCAAAGGTTGGCTAAGCCCGGGCTTGAGGGAGTCGCTAGACACCCCCGACATTTTGAAGAAGTTGGGCGTTGAGTACGTGTTCGATTGGGTGGTGGACGATGTGCCGCATTGGATGCACACCAAGAACGGCCCACTCATGTCCTTGCCTTACAACCTCGAAGTCAACGACTCCATCATCTACGCGATTGAGAAACATGCGTCAGACGAAATGTTCCAACGCTTGTCCAACACCTTGCGCTTGTTCAAGCGTGAATGTGCGATCCAACCACGGGTGCTGTCGCTTGGCTTGCATCCGCATTTGATCGGTGTGCCGCACCGTTTCGAGAGCTTCGAAAGAATGCTCGACCTTTTGATGGCAACGCCTGAGGTGTGTTTTGTCACCGGCGAAAAAATGGCCCAGTGGTATTCGGCCCAAGTGCCAGCCCCAACTCACTGACCCCAACTTCACAAAGAGAGCCGACAATGAATTTAGAACTGACAGGACAGCGCGTCCTTATCACGGGTGGATCCAAAGGCATTGGCTTGGCGATTGCGCAAGCGTTCGCTGCCGAAGGCGCCAAGCCTGTTTTGGTGTCGCGTGATCGCGCCAACTTGGCCCATGCGGTGCAAGCCATTGAAGCTGCACACCACATCACTCCCGAGGTGTTTGAGGCTGATTTGGGCTTGCCTGGTTCCGCGGAAAAGTTATGTCAACAGGTGGGTGATATTGATGTGTTGGTGAACAATGCGGGCGCGATTCCAGGCGGCAACATCCACGACATCACCGAAGAGCGCTGGCGTCAGGCATGGGAGCTCAAGCTCTACAGCTACATCAACCTGACGCGCGCATATTTGCCCAGCATGGAAAAACGCGGCAAGGGTGTGATTGCCAACATCATTGGCATGGCGGGTGCCGCGCCGCGTTATGAGTACATCTGCGGCTCAGCGGCCAATGCGGCGCTCATCGCTTTTACCCAAGGTCTGGGCGGTGGCACGGTGCGTCAAGGTGTGCGCGTGTTCGGTATCAACCCTTCACCCACCCGCAGTGACCGCATGCAGGGCATGTTGCAGCAGCAAGCCACCACCAAGTTGGGAGACGCCTCGCGTTGGCATGAACTGACCTTGGCTTTGCCGTTTGGTCGTCTGGCCGAACCCGATGAGATTGCCAAGTTGACAGCCTTTTGTGCTTCACCGTTGTGCGGCTATCTGAGCGGCAGTGTCATCAACGTAGACGGTGGCCAAATGTTCACCACACCGAGCAAATAAACCATGAGCCGAAATGATTTCCCCGAATTGCGCGAAGGCGTGCGTCAAGTTGTGTCAGCGTTTGACTCACGCTACTGGCAAGAGATAGACGAGGCTAGGGCGTTTCCTGAAAAGTTTGTCACCGCCTTGACCGATGCAGGTTGGTTGTCGGCCCTGATTCCTGAGGAATACGGCGGGTCCAACTTGAGCCTGACCGAGGCCAGCGTGATCATGGAAGAGATCAACCGTGCTGGCGGCAATTCAGGCGCCTGCCATGGCCAGATGTACGTGATGGGTTGTGTCGTGCGTCATGGTTCAAAAGCGCAAAAAGAAGCCCTGTTGCCCAAGATTGCTTCAGGTGAGTTGCGCATGCAGTCGATGGCGGTGACGGAGCCAACCACGGGCTCGGACACCACCCAGCTCAAAACAGTCGCGGTGCGCCAAGGTGACCACTATGTGGTCAATGGCCAAAAGGTGTGGACCTCACGGTTGCAGCACTCCGACTACATGTTGCTGTTGGCCCGCACCACACCGCTGTCTGAAGTGAAGAAAAAGTCAGAAGGTTTATCGGTGTTCTTGGTGGACTTGCGTGAAGAGGTCGGCAAGACCATCACGGTCAAACCCATTCGCAACATGGTCAACCATGAGACGAATGAAATCTTCATCGACAACTTGCGTATCCCTGTCGAGAACCGCATTGGCGAAGAAGGCCTGGGCTTGAAATACATTCTGGATGGGTTGAATGCCGAGCGCATTTTGATCGCGGCTGAATGTATCGGTGACGGCTATTGGTTTGTTGACCGAGCCACCCAGTATGCAAAGGAACGCGTGGTGTTTGGCCGCGCGATTGCGCACAACCAGGGCATTCAATTTCCGATTGCCAAAGCGCACATCAACGTCGAAGCGGCCAGCTTGATGCGCTATGAAGCCGCGCGTTTGTTCGATGCCGGTCTGCCGTGCGGGGCCGAGGCCAATATGTCTAAATTGCTTGCAGCCGATGCGTCGTGGGAAGCCGCCAATGTGTGTTTGCAAACGCACGGTGGATTTGGCTTTGCCGCCGAGTACGACATTGAGCGCAAATTCCGCGAGACACGTCTCTACCAAGTGGCACCGATCTCGACCAATTTGATCTTGTCTTATGTGGGCGAGCACGTGTTGGGCATGCCTAAATCTTATTGAGCGCACACACCATGGCCTACCTCCAATTGCCGACTTACACAACGCTTGAATGCACACAGGTGTCAGACCACGTGTTGCAGGTGTGTCTCAACCGTCCAGAGGTAGGCAATGCACTGAACACGCAGATGGGTGTCGATTTGCTGGATCTGTGGGTGCGCCTGACCGATGTGCCTGGTGATCTGCGTTGCGTGGTGTTGACGGGTGCAGGCGCCAAAATATTTTGTGGCGGCGGTGACTTGAAAGAGCGCAACGGCATGACGCCGCAAGCGTGGCAATACCAGCATGAGATTTTTGAGCGCTTGTATTGGGCATTGATTGATTTGCCATTGCCTGTCATTGGCGCCATCAATGGCCATGCCTATGGCGGTGGTTTGGAGATGGCGTTGTGCTGTGACTTTTTGTACGCGAGCCAAGACGCACGTTTTGCGCTGCCCGAGGTCACCTTGGGCATCATGCCTGGCATGGGCGGTACGCAAAATTTACCGCGCGCTTTGGGCGAGCGACGCGCCAAAGAATTGGCGCTGACAGGCCGTCCTTTCAGCGCTGAACAGGCCTTGGCATGGGGCTTGGTCAACCAAGTGGCTGCACCTGATGCTGTCTTGGCATTGGCGCTAGAGACGGCGCAACGCATTGCCGCCAATGCGCCTTTGTCCGTGCGACAGATCAAGAAGTCAATCCGTTACGGCGGACAAATGGAGCTGCGCACCGCATATCGGTTTGAGGTGGAGGCCTACAACCGCCTCGTGGACACCGACGACCGCCGCGAAGGTGTGGCAGCCTTTAACGACAAGCGCCCACCGGTTTTCAAAGGCCGCTGAGTCATGCAAAGGCTTGGGCTAGAAGCCATCAAAGGGCCTTCTTGGACCGAGCAGTTGTTGGCCTTGCAAGGCCGCCCCATCAGCGACACCGACCGCAGCCGCGCGGCATTGCATCTGCTGGACTGGTTTGGGTGTGTGTTGCTCGGTCACGCTTCTCCGGCTGGTGCCGCTTTGAACCGCTGGGCCGCACAGACCGCGGCGGGACCGTGTTGGACCGCGAGTGGTTTGCAGTTGCACAGCGAAGCTGCTGCATTGGTCAACGGTGGGTTAGGCAACATCGATGAGTTGGACGACTTGCACCGTGCTGCTGTGGTGCATCCGGCTGACACCATCATCGCGGCAGCGTTAGCTGTTGCACAGCGTGAACAAGCCACGCCGCATGCGCTGCTTGATGCGGTGGTGCGTGGCTATGAGGTGGCCATCCGTGTTGGCTTGTTAGCGGGGACTGCGCATTACCAGCATTGGTACAGCACAGCCACATGTGGGGTGTTTGGCGCAGCCACGGCCAGTGCAAGTTTGTTGCAGCTTGATGCCACACAAGCCATGCATGCTTTGGCGCAGGCTGGTATGCAAGCCAGTGGGGTGTGGCAATGTCGCTTAGAACCCGGTTTTTCTAAACAGTTGGCTGTGGGGCGCAGTGCGCAATCGGGCGTCATGGCGGCTGACTTGGCTGCGGCTGGTTTGGTCGGACCTCGTCATATCTTGGAGGGCGAACATGGCTGGTTTGCTGCGACCGGCAGTCGCCCGAATGTACGGCGCGCAAAGGCTGTGCTCACGCCAAAGCCAAATGCGCCGTGGCTGATACACGAAGTCAGCTTCAAACCTTGGCCTGCTTGCCGCCATGTTCACCCGGCCATTGCGTGTGCTGTGCGGTTGCACGCGCAAGTGCCAGATGTGAGCCAGATCAACCGCATCGAAATCCAGACCTACCAAACCGCGGTGGCGTTTGCCAATCAACCACACCCGAATACGCGCCAACAAGCGCGCTTCAGTTTGCAACACGGCGTGGCGGTGGGCTTGCTGAGGGGCGATTTTGGTTTGGACGACACGCAACCTAAATGCCTGGCGCAACCCACCTTGGCACGTTTGCGCGCCTGCACCCATGTCAGTGCAGTGTCGCGCTGGAGTCGAGCCTACCCAGCGCACTACGGCGCTCAAGTTCGTGTCTGGTTACGCAACGGTGCGGTGTTGCACACCCAGGTGTCAGATGCACCCGGCGACCCAGAAAGTCCGATGTCTGATGCGATGGTGGTAACGAAAGCGCAACGTCTGATGCAGGCCGCAGGTTACTCGCCGCAGGCCGTGGCCAGGGTGCTTGCCGCTTGCGCGGCGTTGCCGCAAGCGGCGTCGACGGATGATTTATGGCGTGCCTTGCGCCACCTCAACACCGCCTAAATGTGTTCAGCTTGTGATGCGCGCGCTGGCCACAGCACAGAGGCGATGGCCGCGACCACCAGCAACACCGCCAGCCAGTCTTGCCAGTGCAACACCTCGCCCAGCCACCACGCGCCTGCGAATACGCCAAGGACAGGGATGAACATCACGCTCAAACTCGATGCCAACGGTGGCAAGCTGCGCGCCAAACTTAGCCACGCGGCTTGTGCAAATACAAAGACGCCAATGGCGTTGTAAATGATGGAGCCCCAAGTGTGGGCAGGAGGCATAGCCCAACGGTCCATTTCAAACACAACGGCCAGCGCACTCATCACCACAGCTGTCATGCCGGTCATCCAAAACACAATCGTGAGGGTGGGCACCGTCATCTTGGTGTGACGAATCTGTTGTGTGCCCAAGGCCCAAGACGCTGCCGCTAACAAAGCGATCAAAACGCCCAAGGGCTTTCCGGATAGATGTGCCAACTCGTGCCACAACAAGAGCATGGCGGCCAAGGCGGCCAATGCCACGCCCAACCAAGCACGAGGGCGCAGCGGTGATTTAAAAAACAAAACACCCATCACCGCTGAAAAAATTGGCATGGTGTAGCCCAAGATTGCCGCGCGTCCACTCGACAAATCTTGTACCGCCAAAATGATCAACACATGCCAAACAAACATATTGCTGACGGCCAAAAGCACCAATTCCCGCCACTCGTGACGCGGCACTTTGAATGGCACTTTCATACGCAGCAACACGAGGCCCAACAAGGGCCAGCCGATCCACATGGAAATGCTGCGAAAGGTAATGGCGGGATAGCCCGTCACGCCAATTTTCAAGATGGGCCAGTTCATGCCCCAAACCAAAGTCAGGATGACGAGGGTCAGTAACTGTTTGCGGGTAAGACTGTGTAGGGCTGACATGGTGTGCATGGTAAAGCTTCTGGGTGCGCGAACAAGACGTATAGGTCTTGCAGGTTCAAGCCGCTGGCGTACCGAAGCGTTCACGCAGATAAGCCACGATAGTGTTCGAGTCTTGCAGCCAACGTGTTTGACCGTTTACTTCGGTGATCTTCAGGCATGGCACTTTGGTAGCACTGCTGCCTTGCAGCAGTGCGTCACGATTGGATGCATTGTGTTGCGCATCACGCTTTTCAATCGGCAGCGACAAGCGGCGCATTTCTTGGCGCACCTTGATGCAAAACGGGCAGGTGTTGAACTGGTACAGCGCCAAGCTTTGGCATTCCAGCTCAACCGCAGCTTGTGCCGCAGCGTCGCGCTGCACGCCCTTAGGCTGGGTGAGGCGCTCTTTGAGCAGCATGACGGGGCCCAGCACGAGGCGCAGGGTTTTGAAGAAGGCACGGATGACAGGTTTCATGGGGGTGAATGGTAAGGCTTGAGACGGGATCAGCCGTGTGGTCGTGGACAATGGCGTTTTTCATTCAAAGCCTAGCCATGCAGATCATCCAAGACACGGCCGTCACTATCAAATACCAAGTCACCTCACCCGCAGGCAAGCCTTTGGACTCGGGGCACTTGTCGTATCTGCACGGCGGCTACGAAAACATTTTTCCCAAGGTCGAAGGAGCCCTTAATGGTCAAGCCGTTGGCTTTGCAGTCAAGCTGGATTTGAGCGCGGAAGACGCCTTTGGCGAACGCGACGAATCGTTGGTGCGCGTCATTCCTAAAGCCGAATTTCCACCGGGCGTGAAAGTGGGCGGCCAGCTGCAAGGCGCAGGCGACGACGGGCAGCCACGTGTATTCAACGTGGTGAAGATCAAAGGGCCCGAAGTGCATCTAGACGGCAACCATGAGTTGGCGGGCCAAGCGCTGCGTTTCAGCTGCACCGTGACGGATGTGCGCGCCGCCACGGCTGAAGAAATTGCCCATCGCCATGTGCATGGCGCGCATGGGCATCAGCATTAAATCAGCTGGCTAGCAAGCGCTTCAAGTACTTGCCGGTAAAGCTGGCAGGGTTGGCCGCCAAATCTTCGGGTGTGCCAACGCCCACGACCATGCCGCCGCCCGAGCCGCCTTCAGGCCCCATGTCAATCAGCCAATCAGCGGTTTTGATGACATCAAGGTTGTGCTCAATGATGACGATGGTGTTGCCTGCATCGCGCAGGTGTTGCAGCACTTTCAGCAGCAGCGCAATGTCGGCAAAGTGCAGGCCCGTGGTGGGTTCGTCCAAGATGTAGAGCGTGCGGCCTGTGTCGCGTTTGCTGAGCTCCAAGGCCAGTTTCACGCGTTGCGCTTCACCGCCCGAAAGGGTGGTGGCGGCTTGGCCGAGTTGCAGGTAGGACAGGCCCACGTCCATCAAGGTTTGTAGCTTGCGTGCGATGTTGGGCACGGCGTTGAAGAACTGCAAGGCAGCTTCCACCGTCAGATCTAAAACCTGTGCAATGTTTTTGCCCTTGTACATCACCTCTAGCGTTTCGCGGTTGTAGCGCAAGCCGTGGCACACGTCGCAGGGCACGTACACATCGGGCAAGAAGTGCATTTCCACTTTGACCATGCCGTCGCCTTGGCAGGCTTCGCAACGGCCGCCGCCTGAGCCTGCGGCCACGTTGAAGCTGAAGCGCCCCGGGCCGTAGCCGCGTTCGCGGGCCATGGGCACTTCGGCCATCAGCTCGCGAATGGGCGTGAACAGGCCGGTGTACGTGGCTGGGTTGCTACGCGGTGTGCGGCCAATGGGCGACTGGTCGACGTTGATGACTTTGTCGAAATAGTCGAGGCCGGTGATTTCGTCGTGCGCTGCTGGCTCGTCGTGCGCACGGTGAATGGTGTGCGCGGCGGCTGTGTACAGCGTGTCGTTGACCAGGGTGGATTTGCCCGAGCCCGACACGCCCGTGACGCAGGTGAGCAAGCCCACGGGGAAATCGGCGGTCACGTTTTTCAAGTTGTTGCCACGTGCTCCACGGATGCGAATCACTTGGTGTTCCGACGCATCTTTGTGCAGCTTGCGTTGGAACTTCAGCTCTTCGGCTTCCACAGGCAAGAAGGCATTGCGTTTGGCAGGCACGTCGATGCGCAACGCTTGCGCAAGGTAACGGCCCGTCAGTGAATTGGGGTTGGCCTCCACTTCGGCAGGCGTGCCGCTGGCCATCACTTGGCCGCCATGCACGCCCGCGCCGGGGCCCATGTCCACGCAGAAGTCTGCGGCACGAATCATGTCTTCGTCGTGCTCGACCACGATCACGCTGTTGCCGATGTTGCGCAGGTGTTTGAGGGTGTCGATGAGTCGGTCGTTGTCGCGCTGGTGCAGGCCGATGCTGGGCTCGTCCAAGACGTACATCACACCGGTGAGGCCCGAGCCAATTTGGCTGGCCAAACGAATGCGTTGTGCTTCGCCGCCCGACAGCGTGTCGGCGCTGCGGTCGAGGCTGAGGTAGTTCAGGCCCACGTCGTTCAAGAACTTTAAGCGTGAGGCGATTTCGCGCACCACTTTGTCGGCAATTTCGGCTTTGGCACCTTGCAGTTGCAGGGTGTTGAAGTAGCCAAAACATTCGCCCAGCGTGGTGTGGCTGATGTCAAAAATGCCGCGCATTTGCGCGCCTTCGCCAATGCGCACGTTGCGGGCTTCGCGACGCAGGCGTGTGCCACCGCATGAGGTGCAGGCACGCACGCCACGGTAGCGAGAGAGATCTTCGCGCACCACTGTGGAGTCGGTCTCGCGGTAGCGGCGCTCCATGTTGACCAAGATGCCTTCGAAGGGGTGCTTCTTGCTCAGCTTTTTGCCAGAGCCGTTTTCAAGGCTGTAGTTGAATTTGATTTCTTCTTCGCCCGAGCCATACAACAGCACTTGGCGCACTTCGGGGCTCAGGTCTTCATACGGTGCATCAAGGTCAAACTTGTAGTGCTTGGCCAAGCTCTCGAGCATCGTGAAGTAATGCGCGTTGCGGCGGTCCCAGCCTTTGATGGCGCCGCTGCCTAAGCTGAGTGACGGAAACGCCACCACGCGTGCTGGGTCGAAATAGTCTTGGTGACCCAAGCCGTCACATGAGGGGCAAGCGCCCACGGGTGAGTTGAACGAGAACAAACGGGGTTCGAGTTCGCTGATGGAATACGAGCACTGTGGGCAAGAAAACTTCGCGTTGAACGCGTGCTCCACGCCTGTGTCCATCTCTAGCGCGATGGCGCGGCCTTCGGCCAAGCGCAGCGCGGCTTCAAAGCTCTCGGCCAAACGCTGGCGCAAGCCGGGCGGAGGTGCAGCCACGGCAATGTCGCCGATGCTGGGCGCGGCCACAGGGGCGGGGGCAGCTGGCGCTTCGTGGCGCACTTTGATGCGGTCCACCACCACGTCGATGTCGTGTTTCTCGGTTTTCTTCAGCTCGGGCAGTTCGTCGTATTCGTACACCTTGCCCTCGATGCGAAAGCGCACATACCCCTGCGCTTGCAGCTGCGTGAAGATTTCGCTGTACTCGCCCTTGCGGTTGCGCGCGATGGGCGCGAGCAGCATGAGCTTGGTGTCTTCGGGCAGGGCCATGACGGCGTCCACCATTTGCGACACGCTTTGCGCTTGCAGCGCCAAGTTGTGGTCGGGGCAATAGGGCGTGCCCGCGCGGGCAAACAGCAAGCGCAGGTAGTCGTGAATTTCGGTCACCGTGCCCACGGTGGAGCGCGGGTTGTGGCTGGTGGCTTTTTGCTCAATGCTGATGGCGGGCGACAGGCCTTCAATCAGATCCACATCGGGCTTGTCCAAGCGGCCCAAAAACTGGCGGGCGTAGGCCGAGAGGCTTTCCACATAGCGGCGCTGGCCTTCAGCGTACAGCGTGTCAAACGCGAGGCTGGATTTGCCCGAGCCCGACAAACCCGTGATCACCACCAGCTGGTTACGCGGAATGTCGAGGTCGATGTTTTTCAGGTTGTGCGTGCGCGCCCCGCGAATGCTGATATTTCGCATGGCGGAGGGGTGGTTCAGGGCAAGGCCAAGGTAGGCGCCGTCATCGGTGGGTTTGTTCACGGGGCAGTCAAATTAAGGGCAACCCGCCATGATAGTGGCGGCGGGCTAACTTGGCTAGGAATGCAGGACAATGGCAGGCTGTGACGATCAACTTAACCCCCGACCCCACACTGGACGATAGCCCCACCATGACGCGCACCGAGCTGCGCGCCAGTGGCTCGCTCGCGTCCATCTTTGCCTTGCGCATGTTGGGCTTGTTTTTGGTGTTGCCCGTGTTTGCGCTGGAAGCGCGCAAGTACCCAGGCGGGGATGACCCCGCACTGATTGGCTTAGCCATGGGCATTTATGGCCTGACGCAAGGCATTTTGCAAATTCCGTTTGGCATGGCGTCTGACCGCTTGGGCCGCAAGCGGGTGATTATTTTTGGTTTGTTGGTGTTTGCCTTGGGCAGCTTGATTGCCGGTAGTGCCGACACCTTGACAGGTTTGCTGGTGGGCCGCTCGGTGCAAGGCGCGGGCGCGGTGTCTGCTGCGGTCACCGCTTTGTTGGCAGACCTGACGCGCGACAGTGTGCGCACCAAAGCCATGGCTTTGGTGGGCGCAAGCATTGGGCTGATGTTTGCCTTGTCACTGGTGGTGTCGCCCGTGATTGCGGCACACATTGGTTTGTCGGGCTTGTTTGTGTTGACAGCGGTGCTGGCGCTGCTGGGCACAGCCGTGGTGGTGTGGGGCGTGCCTGCTGAGCCTGTGGCGCACAAAGATGCCGCCCGCGGTGGCCTACGTCAAGTGCTGTCTAGCCCTGCGCTGCTCCGCCTGAACATTGGTGTGTTTGTGTTGCATGCGGTGCAGCTGGCGATGTGGGTAGCGATCCCTGCGTTTTTGGTGCAAGCCGGGTTGGGCAAAGATGACCACTGGCAAATTTATTTGCCCGCTGTGTTGGGCTCGTTCGTGTTGATGGGCGGTGTGTTTCCGCTGGAGCGCCGTGGTTATTTGCGTGCGGTGTTTTTAAGCGCCATTGCTTTGATTGCTTTGGTGCAAGTGGCGCTGCTGTGGGTGTCGTCTGGCGCGCCCAGCATCACCTGCTTGGCTTGGTTGTTGTTTGCGTTCTTTTGTGGCTTCAACGTGTTGGAAGCCACGCAGCCCAGCTTGGTATCGCGCATCGCGCCCGCTGCGTCGCGTGGCGCGGCCATGGGTGTGTACAACACGCTGCAATCGTTGGGCTTTTTTGCGGGTGGCGTGATGGGCGGTCAGCTTGTCAAAAGCTACGGCACACAAGGCCTGTTTTTAACTTGTGCGGCACTCATGCTGCTGTGGCTGGTGGTAGCTTGGCCCATGGTGGCGCCCAAGCGATTGGCCCCTTCCGCAAAGACCCCATAATTAGCCCCTATCTGGAGGAATTTACCCATGGCATCCGTTAACAAAGTCATCCTCGTCGGCAACTGCGGCCGCGACCCCGAAGTGCGCTACTTGCCCAGCGGCCAAGCCGTGGCCAACGTGAGCGTGGCCACATCGAGCCGCCGCAAAGACAAAAACAGCGGCGAGATGATTGAAGACACGCAGTGGCACCGCGTCACGTTCTATGACCGCTTGGCCGAAATCGCTGGCGAATACGTCAAAAAAGGCCGTCCCATCTACGTGGAAGGCCGCTTGAAATACGGCGTGTACACCGACAAAACCACAGGCGTGGAAAAAAACACCGTGGACATCATTGCCACTGAGTTGCAGCTCTTGGGTGGCCGTGAAGGCATGGGCGGCCCCAGCGGTGGTGGCGAAGAAGGCGGCGGTGGCTACAGCCGTCCAGCGGCAGCTCCTCGCGCCGCAGCCCCAGCAGCGCAACGCCCTGCGGCACCTGCGCCTGCCAAGGGTGGCTTTGACGACATGGACGACGACATCCCGTTTTGATCTGCTGACGTAAATTAGGCATGCAATCAAAAGCCGACTGGTGATAAGCCAGTCGGCTTTTTTTATAACCAGGCAGACGCTTAAATTAACAAATATTAATAATATGTAGCTACATATATTTACAATCAATCCCTTTTGAAGAAGCTAAAAGGGTTAATGAATGTGGCTGGTCGAGACAAGAAACCCTCTGCACAGGGGTCGTCACATTTGGATTGTGGGTTTGATCGGTGCAACATCCGCACTCGCTCAAACCACCCCTGTTGAAACATTAATTCGTCAACACGAACGTGCGGTCCAAGACGTTACACGTCGTGAGTCTCTGGGTGTCGATTCACTCAGCCCCGAGACAGACGCGGGCCAAACTACCCCAAGAACCAAACCGCAAGCGGGTGCATGTCGCGTTATTCGGACCATCCGGCTAGATGGCCACCCCGATGCCATGGGTGCACAGCCACAAGCGCTGTTCAGCGCTTATTTAGGTCAGTGCCTGGTTGCAGAAGAGATCAACGCATTGCTAGGTGACTTGAACAGTTGGTTCCAACGCAAAGGCTGGACCACCACCCGTGTCTATGCCGCAGAGCAAGACATCAACGGAGGCGAACTGGTCTTACGTGTGGTGGCAGGTCGCATCGAAGGCTACCGCTACATAGACAAAGAGGCTGATGAGCGATTGGCCTATGCGTTCCCACAAGAGCCTGCTGGTTACCTCAATCTGCGAGACCTAGAGCAAGGCCTAGAAAACCTCAATCGTGTGCCGTCACAAGAGGCCAAGTTTCAGCTCTACCCAGGTAAAGAGCCGGGCACCTCGGTCGTCGTGGTCGAGATGACAGAAAAGCCACGCACGCGATGGACCGAAATGGTCGACAACAGCGGCAACGCCAGCATGGGGCATTGGCGCAGCAACACCGAGTTTGCGATTGACAACTTGTTGGGTCGCAACGACCAACTTGCCATTGGCTACAACCGCAACTTAGACGGCGGCACATTAGGCTCAACCTTTGAGGGCTTAACAGCTAACTACAACCTCTCCAGTGGCAATCATTTATGGGGTACATCGTTGGCCCTGTTTAGAACAGATTTCACGTTGCCTGGTATCAATCAAAACTATTTGCTTCAAACGCGTTCTAAAAAAATGGGTGTGAGTTACGAATACCTGCTCACACGCGATCAAAGCAGCAAGTTCAGTTTCATTGCGGGTTTGGACTTCACCCATCAACGCAGCTACACACAAGACATCAACATCGACAGTCAGTACCGCCGCCTAGCTGTGGCCTATGCAGGCATCAAGGGCAAACAGTACTTTGGCAACAACATCTTGGATTGGCAATTGCGTGCAGATCAAGGCACGGGCCTGATAGATGCGATGAGCCGCATTCCCGGTGGTACAGACCCACGTTACTGGGCGCACAAAGCGCAGGCTAACTTGACAGTGCCGTTGCCTAAAAACAAAGGCATTTGGCGGACAAGTTTTCAGGCGCAAGACAGCCAAGACAACACGCCTACGTTGGGACAGATGTATGTGGGAAGCCGCTACAACGTGCGTGGCTACCAAGACCACAGTCTCTACGGTGCTACCGGTGCTTGGCTGCGTAATGACTTAGAAAGCAGCCCCGTGCGCGTTGATCAAGTCAATCTCACGCCCTATGTGGGCTACGACGCAGGCCACATCAAATCCAACGCACAGCAACAAGTCAGCCAACACCATGTCACCGGCATGGCTGTGGGTATGCGCATGGACTGGGGCAAGGTCAAAGCTGATCTTGCCTACACCCGCGCTTTGAGCCGCCCCGAAGAATTTGTCAACGAGTCACGCAGCCGCTGGCTAGCCCACCTCAGCATTGCTTTGTGAATGAGAACGCTATGACCCACTTTCACCTATCCCGCCGTCAAATTGCGAGTGTCTTGCTCGCCAGTTACTTGATGGGGCCTGCACTGGTTTTTGCGCAAGTGGTTATCAACGGTGGCACGCCTAATGACGGACGACGAGCCTATGTAGACCAAACGCAAAACGGTTTGCCCAAAGTCAACATCGCCACGCCTAATGGTGCGGGCGTGTCACACAACGTTTACCAAGAGTTCAATGTGGGCAAGCAAGGCCTAATCTTGAACAACGGCGCTAGCAACAGCAACACATCGCTCGCAGGCTGGGTGGAGGGCAACCCCAACCTCACGGTAGGCAATGAAGCCAAGATGATCTTGAACGAGGTTGTCGGTGCCAAGCAGTCGCAATTGCAAGGCTTTGTAGAGGTGGCGGGTAAAAAGGCAGACGTCATCATCGCTAACGAAAACGGCGTCACCTGTAACGGTTGCGGCTTCATCAATACCAGCCGTGTCACGCTCAGCACAGGTACGCCCATGTGGGGCAGTGCGGGCCAAATCGATGGCCTCAAAGTACGCCAAGGTACTTTAGTGGTGGGGGCCGATGGCCTAAGTGCGCCTGATAGTCGTGTGGACTTGCTCTCGCAAGTCATCAACATCCAAGGTGGCATTCACGCTGACCAAATTAATGTCATTGCAGGTGGCAATGATGTTCGTTATGACGACCTGAGCTATATCAAGCAAAACGACATCAAGGGCAGCTTAGACATCTCTGCACTGGGTGGCATGTATGCAAACCAAATTCAACTGGTGGCCACAGGCACAGGTGTGGGCGTTCGCGTGGATGGCACATTGGTCAGTGCTGGTAATGTCATCATTAACAGTGATGGCCTGCTCACTCACGGTGGCAAAACCAGTGCACAAAACAACATCCAAATTAACGCGCAGCAGATGACACAAAGTGGCAGTGTGCTTGCCACTGAAAAACTGGATGTCAAAGTCCAATCGTTGACCAACACAGGCACGCTGGTCGGACAAGACTTGAACTTGCAAGTAGACCAAGCTCTTGTGAACCAAGGCAGCGTAGGCGCCAACGCTGCGTTGACGGTGACAAGCAATAGCTTAGATAACAGCGGCAAACTCAACGCCAAAGGCTCAGCGCAAATCACGACCGGAGTATTGGGCAACTCAGGCGAAGTGGTGTCTGATGCCGCATTAAATGTGGCTGCATCCAGCGTCAACAACACAGCCAAAATTTCAGGCAACAGCGTGACGCTCACGAGCGCGGGTGCGTTAGACAATGGCAGCACGGCCAGCATGGCGGCAGCAACAACGCTCGTTCTTAAAGCCAACGCCATCAACAACGCAGGCAGCATGTCGGCGAATCAGTCGATCGCGATTGAGGCTGACAAGTTGGTGCAAAGTGGCAATCTTGTGAGCAAAGGCGCGTTCACGGCCAGCAAGCTCAGCACATTAGAAAACTCGGGCACGCTCAATGCTCAGTCGTTGGATGTGACGACAGACAAAGTGCTCAATCTTGGTACAGGAACTGTGGCCAGCAGCGGTAAAGCTGCGATTCACGCCACCACACTCAATAACTTAGGGCGCATCCACACCGAGGGCCAAGCCACGTTCGATGTGCGCCGCATGAACAACGCAGGCGTCATTGAGGCCACAGGTGGTTTGGATGTCAACCAAGCATGGACCGTTCAAAACTCGGGCGCGCTCAGTGGCGCTAACGTTGCCATCAACACGCAAGCCCTGAACAACTCGGGCCGTGTGCAGGCAGACCAGTTCACTCTTTCTGCGTATCAAGACAGCAGCATCCCCGCTACGGACCAACTTGCTCAAACAGCGGTGACCAACAGTGGCGTGATAGCTGCAAGCCAAATTGCCATCACTGGCTATGGCAACGTCACCAACGCCAACCAAATCAGCACAGACATCACCAGTCAGAACAACGCGACTGGTAACGGCGACATCCATATTCAAGCCGCCACGTTGGACAACACAAGCGGCAGCGTTCTTGCCAAAAACAAACTCACCGTCGAAGCGGGTGACGTGTACAACAAACGCGCCACGCTGAGTAGCAAAGGTGATTTGAGCATCACGGCCAGCGGCAACATTGACAACGGTGAAGGCCTTATCCTGCATCAGGGTGCAGGCACTGCACAGGTGCAAGCAGGCTTAGCGCTGAACAATGCCAAAGGTCAAATTGAAGGGCAAGGTCAAAGTCTCAGTGTGAACGCTGGTGACATTGACAACAGCCAAGGCCAAATCCTTCAAACCAAAGCCAGCACGGGTGCGCAGCCCGCTACGCTGAATGTGACTGTGCAGGCCGGAGTTGGCACTGCCAGCACGCCAGCCCCTACCAAAGGCCAACTGGTCAACATCAAAGGCAAGATCAGCAGCACAGGCAATGGCACTGTCACAGCCAACAGCATCGTCACAGATGCCAGTAGCGCACAGCTCAGCAGTGGCAGTAGCTTGACTTTCTTGGATAAAAGCAAAACCAGTAGCGGCGCCAGTACGTCCACTGGAGGCTACAACTGGAATGCAGACATCGCAGCAGCCAATGCCGTGACGCAGGCGCAAGCCGCTGTGGATGCAGCCAATGCGAATGTGACGGCCCAAGCCGCCGCACTGCAAGCCGCACAGGCCAACTTGGCTAGATTACAAGCCAACACAGCCAGCACCCCAGCAGTCATTACGCAGGCACAAAATGATGTGGCTGCGGCTCAAGTCGCCAACAACACAGCCCAAGCCGCTGCCTCAACTGCTGCACAGCAACTTGCCACGGCCAAAGCCGCAGTACCTGCTGTGATTGACGGTACTACGGGAATAGGCTCGGCACAGACCAACGGCAAGCCTGTTGACTTGACAGTGCCTGATGCCCCCGTCATCGTGTTCGGCATTGCCAGCTCACAAATTCAAGCTGGCAACGACCTGACCCTCAACGTTGGCGCAGGGTTGTTCGACAACCGCCAAGGCAGCTTGGCCGCAGGTCGAAACCTCACAGTCAATGCGCAGGGCGATGTGTTGGCTGGCCAAATGGCTGCAGGCAATGCGCTCAGCGTGACTGCTAAGCAGTTGGAGGTGGATCAACAGATTCGTGGCAAAACTGCAGACATCACAGCAGACAAACTTGTTGTCACAGGTCGTGTGCAAGGCGACGACAGCTTGGTCGTCAAAGCCGACAGCATCACCAACAGCGGCACCCTGACTGGCAAAGCCACCACCCTGCAAGGGCGCAGCAGCGACACCTCGCTAGAGCTGGGCAACACCGGCATGGTGCAAGGCAACCAAAGCCTCAGCATCAAGGCCAACAAAGTGCTCAACCAAGGTACCTTGGCCTCGGGTGGTGACATCACCACCCAAACCCAATACCTTGAGAACCAAGCGCTGATCTACAGCGGTGGCCGCCAAAAACATTACGGTGTAGAGCTGGTGAACAACGGCGGGCGCATCTACGCCGTGGATGACATCACCATCCAAGGCAACGAAGCGGGCGACAACGCACAAAGCATCCTGAACTACGTGGGCCGTATCGAAGCCCAGGGCGACATCAACCTCAAAGCCAACACCATCACCAACCGCGCTGTTGTGCCCACCGTGAATGCACGTGGTGTGGTGGGAAAAGTCAGCACCAGTACACAAATTCGAACAATTGCCAAAGACACCTTCAATGCCGATGGCAAGAGCGCAGAAATCTTGGCGGGCAAAAACCTCAATATCAAAGCCGACGAGCTGAACAACGAATACGGCATCATCTCGGCCCGTCTCAATGCCAACATTGGCACCCGTTTGCTGACCAATCGAGCTTACGGCGCCATTCAAACCGAAAACATGGTGGTTAAGGCTGCATGCTTTAACTGCCACCAAACCGTGAGCTACAGTGAAACATGGGGCGGCGTCATTGCAGCGGGTGGTACTGCCACCGTCACCGCAAGTGAAAAGCTGGACAACAAAACCATCGACACACGCGATGGCTTTGCAGGCCTGTCCACTGACCCGCGCGTGGTTATCGTGGACGAGCGCTCAGGCACTGCATCCCCTCTCACCCAAGCCTTCAAAGACCGTTTTGGCATCGTCAATGGCCCGTCTAGCAGCGCGGCGGGCACCGCACCCAGCTTGAACCTAGGCAGCCCCAAAGCCTTGTCAGACGGCATCGTGCTCAACCCCAATGGCACGTTTGACTTTAGCCACTACACCGTGCCCAACGGCCAAACCGGGTTGTTTGAAAAAGCGCCTGCCACCTCGCCATACCTTATCCGAGGCCGCAGCGACCTCTTTGCCCCTGCCGCTAATGACCAGTACACCAGCTACAACAAATTTGCGGGCTCTGACTACTTGCTCACCCGCTTAGGCCTCATGCCCAGCGGCATCAAACTCTTGGGCGATGCTTGGTACGAAACCCAACTCGTGCAAGACCAGATGTACGCCCTCAAAGGCCGCACACATTTGGTGGCGGGTACTGACAACGACTACGACCTCATGATGGGCCTCATGGACGCAGGCCTATTGGCTCAATCCCAGTTTGGTTTTGGTTTGGGCGACACCCTTAGCGCTGCGCAACAAGCCGCCCTCACTAAAGACATGGTGTGGCCCGAGTGGCAAGTGGTCGATGGCCAAAAAGTGCTCGTGCCCAAACTCTATGTGGCGCACCTTGACCAGAACAACGACAACAACAAAGGCGCTCGTATTGTGGGCACTGACGTGGCCATCACCACACGCGAACTAGAAAACACCGGCACGCTGCAAGCCAGCAACAGCTTGGTCATCAATGCATCCGGCAAAGTAAGCGGCGGCGGCAGCTATAGCGGCGGCAAGGCTGTGGCCATCGTGGCTGACAGCGTGGACTTGAAGTCTGCGAGTATTCAAAGTGGAGGCTGGCTCAGCGTTGACACTGCCAATGACTTGACCTTGGCTGCCACACAGATCAAGGCAGAGGGTGATGCACGATTAAGTGCAGGCGGCACGGTTGCTTTGAACGCAGACAAACATGAAGCGCACCTTGTGCGTGGCAACGGCAGCACCAAAGACGAAGTGCGCTACGAAACCACCAATGTGAGCGCGGGTGGCAACCTCACCATCGAGGGCACGAAGGGCGTGGTCGCCCAAGGCAGCAAGCTCGATGCAGGCGAAGACTTCAAACTCTCCTCAACTCAAGGCAATGTGGACCTGCAAGCCGTGGTGGATAGCGAAAACGTCAACATCAAAGGCGCTCGGGGCGGCGGCCTCTTAGGCGGTTTACTCAGTCGCTTGGCGGGTAACACCACCCAAACCGAAGACATCAAAGGCGTGCAAATTAATGCAGGCGGCAACGCGGTGGTGCAAGCCAACCAAGGCAACGTGAGCGCACAAAGCCTGCAAATGCACGCAGGCGAACAAGCGGCTATCGTGGCCGCTGGTGCTGTCAAACTCACGAGCGAGCAAGCTTATAGCAAGGCACAAACTGGCAGCGATGTACGCCAAAGCTTGGTGACCGAGCGTAGCGAGATCACGGGCGACAAAGGCGTGATGATTTATGGCCAAAATAGCGTGCAGTTGGATGCTGCGAGCGTCAAAGCAACCCAAGGCGATGTAACCGTGTCATCGGCAGGTGATGTGAGCATGGGCTTCAACACAGACACCCAGCAACACAACTGGACGACCAGCAGCACAAGTGGCAATGTGCTGAAAAAGAAAACCACCACCACCCAACACGAGACGCTCGACAAAACCGCGCAGGTCACAGAGCTAGAAGGCCAGAACGTCAAAGTGCTGGGCAACAACGTCAAAAGCGAAGGCGCCAAGCTAGATGGTTCGAAACTGGTGCAGATCGAGGGTGTGAACAACACCCAGTTGTACGCCGTGCAAGAAGTGCATCAGGTCACAACCAGCAGCCAAACCAGCTCGGGCTTCATGGGCTTCACCTACAGCAAGAGCAGCAGCACCGACAGCAGCATCAAGAGCGAAGCCTTGGGCACCCAGCTGAGCTCGTATGAAGCCGTGCAAATTGGCGTGGGGGCTGTGACCGATGTGCAAGGTGCCATCTTGAACGCACCCAAGGTGAACTTTGTGCGCAGCGCGGGCGCAGACACCAGCCAAGACGGTCAGCTCCTCTTGGGGGGTAGTACCAACACGACCCAAACCAGCCATACAGAAAAAACCACCACAGCGGGTGTGTACCAAGAAATGTCCGGCTATGGTGAGACCAAACAAACGCTGAATCAAACGCAAATTAACGGCAAGGTAAACATTGCATCGGGCATTAACACCACAGTGATGATTCCTGAAGGCACGCTTAAAGACCAAGTACAAAACTTGAGCCAACAGCCGGGCATGGCTTACATCGGTGAGTTGGCCAAAGACCCTAAGATCAACTGGCAGCAAGTGAAGTTAGCCTATGACAAGTGGGAGTACAGCCAAGAGGGGCTCACACCTGCGGGAGCAGCCATTCTTGCCATCGCCATTGCAGCGTATACCGGCGGTATGGGTGCAGAGCTTTTGGGTGGCACAGCGGCGACTAGCACGAGCGCTGCAACTTTGATGGGCAGCACCGTTTACGGCGCTGCAGCCAACGCAGGTTTTGCAGCACTGGCCTCAAGCGCAGGCGTGAGTTTTGTGAACAACGGCGGCGACATTGGCAAAACCCTTAAAGACATGGGTAGCAGCCAAAACGTCAAAGGCGTGTTGACCGCTATGGCCACAGCAGGTGTACTCACCGAGCTGGGCAGCACACCCACCGCCACCGGCCAAACAGGGGCTAATGCACAAGCCATCAGCACCACACAAGCGGTGGACAAGTTCACAGCCAACCTAATGCAAAACGTGACCAACAACATGGCCAGCGCAGTGGTGAGCAGCGCCATCAACGGCACACCGTTGAATGAAGACACGTTGAGCACAGCGCTGACCAGCGCACTCATCACAGCGGGCATGGCGCAGGCGGCCAACAACATTGGTGCGGCTACACAAAACGGCACGCTTAACGCCTATACACAAGCCATGGCGCACGCCTTAGCAGGTTGTGTGGGCGGTGCTGCCACCACAGGTAACAGCGGTGGATGCAGCGCAGGTGCTGTGGGGGCAGTGGTGGGGGAGTTGAGTGCAACGTATGCACTAAGCCAAAACATGAGTGATGCCGCAACTGTTAATTTTGCGAAGACCATGAGCGCGGCGGCAGGTGCGATGGTCGGCGGGCCTGACAGTGCTGCGGCGGTGAACGTGGCGGCGCAGATGGGGGCGAATGCGGCGTTGAATAATGCGCTAACGGGTAAACAACAACGTGCCAAGGAGTTGTTAAAACAACAAGCAGTAACCGCTCAAGATGTTGCCACTGTTGATGCAGCATTCAAAGAGTTAGATGACCGACAAACTAAGGCGTTGGTCAATGCGACGAATGCTAAAGATGCCTATGCTTTAGCAAATACGCCTCAAGAAAAACAACAGGCCTACGCTCAACTGCAGTCTGCATATGCAGCACTGGGGGACATTGCAACTGCGCTGACTAAGCAAGGAGATAGCGCAGGTGCGGCCGTGTATGGCAAAGCAGCACTAACCACCTACTTGACGCTTCAAGTGGCAGCTCAAGAGGTGGGCCAACTCGCAACGCCACTAACGCCAGCGCAGAGAGATGTGGTTGCAAACCAATTCGTTGAGTTGGGAATTGCATTGGATGCTTCAGACTCGGCTAGTGCTAGAGCTGCATTACAAAAATTGAACTCCACAAGCTTTACAGCAGCGACTAATGCTCAAACGTCGAATGGGGGAGTGGCGGCGGGAGAATTGACCCTCGGTGAGAGAGCAGTAGCCAATGCGCTTGAAAATGGACCGTCTACCACCGCACCTGTAGGACGAGGCGGAAGCCCAATGAGTGTTACTCCTGGTACAAATACCCCAGCAGCGATTGATGGTGTCAACTATTCAGGGCATGCATTGGATCAAATGCAGGGTAGAGGGGTTGTTCCGTCGGCAGTGAAAAGCACGATTGAAAATGGAACAATATTCCCAACTGGTCTAGGCACTACGGGTTATTACGATGCTGCGACCAATCTTCGTGCTATCGTTAATTCAACGAATGGTCGTGTTGTAACTGTTATTCCGGGCAAGCCATGAAAACTAGTTCTTTGCTTTCTGATGTCAAAAGGGTGCTGCTCATGGATTGGGATCCAATCGGCATACAAAACATACCTGATGCGATGACTGAGTACGATGGATACGCGCCTAGTATTTGTCAACTGCTCGGTGAATCGAGATCTGTTGAAGAAGTTTATGCGCATCTTCGCTGGATCGTCGTGGATCGTATGGGTCTGGATGACAATGAAGCGCATACGATGGCGGTTGCAAAATCGCTTGTAAGTCTCCCGAGGGCGTAGAGTCTGAGACCTAACCGAAACTCTGACCTATGCGGTGCGCGAAATAATGAGAAATGTGGTGTGGCGTGGAAGACAAAACCACCCAAGTGGGCAGTGATGTGAAGGGCGCCACGGTAGAGATCAGCGCAGGCAAAGACCTGACTACGGTAGCCAGCACGATTGAAGGCAGCGATGTGAGCCTGAGCGCCCAAGGCAAGATTGACTACCTTGCTGCCTTGAACGTGGACAAAAAAGAGGTGCAAAGCAAGAGCAGCAGTAGCTGGTTTGGTATTGATATCCGGTTTTTTAGCTTGCTGCAGACAGCCAAGTCAGAGACCAATGACAGCAGCATCCAAACCCGAGCAGCCGCCACGCAGCTGCAAAGCGAGGGCGATATCTTGAGCCAGTCGGGTGGCGACACAAAACTGCAAGGCACACAAGTCAAAGCCCAAAACTTCACGGTCAACGCAGGTGTAGGTGCAAAAGCGGACCCCAATGCCAAGATCCTGATCGAAGGCGTCAAAGAGACCCTGCAAACCAGCCACACACAAAAGAGCGAGAGCTTGGTGTGGCAAAGCATGTCTGGCAACGGCAGCACGACGGAAACAGCAGTTTTAGCCAACATCCAAGCCAAAACCAAGTTCAGCGCACCTGGCGGCATTGATGTGCAGCTGCCGCCAGGCGAGCCGCTCAAAGAGCAAATCAAAACACTGAGCCAACAGCCGGGCATGGAGTGGCTCAGTGACTTGAGCCAACGCAAGGATGTGAACTGGCAAGAGATCAAGCTTGCTAAAGACAGCTGGAGCTATGACCAACAAGGGCTGACGCCTGCGGGGGCGGCCATTCTTGCCATCGCCATTGCAGCGTATACCGGCGGTATGGGTGCAGGGGTGGTAGGCACCACAGGTGCAGCGGCAGGCGGTGCAAGCGTGACCACATTAGGCGGTGTTACGTTGGCAACGACCACGGCAGCAGGGGTTACAACTGTGACGGCATACGGCGCAGCGGTGAACGCAGGTTTTGCAGCACTGGCCTCAAGCGCAGGCGTGAGTTTTGTGAACAACGGTGGCGACATTGGCAAGACCCTCAAAGACATGGGTAGCAGCCAAAACGTCAAAGGCGTTCTCACTGCGATGGCCACAGCTGGGGTGCTCGCAGAGCTGGGCAGTACACCCACGGCCACAGGCCAAACAGGTGCGAATGCGCAAGTGGTCAGCACCACACAAGCGGTGGACAAATTCACAGCCAACCTGATGCAAAACGTGACCAACAACTTGGCCAGCGCGGTGGTGAGCAGCGCCATCAACGGCACACCGTTGAATGAAGACACGTTGAGCACAGCGCTGAGCAGCGCACTCATCACAGCGGGCATGGCGCAGACGGCCAACAGCATTGGTGCAGCGGCGACAGGAACCAACCCAACACTCAACGCCTACACACAAGCACTGGCGCACGCTCTAGCTGGTTGTGTGGGTGGTGCGGCAACCACGGGCAATAGCGGTGGATGCAGCGCAGGTGCTGTGGGCGCGGTGGTGGGGGAGTTGAGTGCTGGCTATGCCAAGAGCACAGGCGCCACAGATGCAAATGCTCTTGCATTTGCCAAGAGCATGAGTGCCGTGGCTGGAGCCTTGGTGGGCGGGCCTGATAGCGCGGCAGCGGTGAATGTGGCATCGCAGATGGGGGCTAATGCGGCGGAGAATAATTGCATTATTCACAAATGTTATTTACTAACGCCGAAGCCAGACTCGGGATTGGAGCTTTCTGGCAAGGTTGGCAATGGCTACTATGGACGAGAGGAAACATTAACTGCTCTCGAGAGCATTGGTACTGCGTGGAAAGATTCTGGGGCTACAAAGAATATTGTTGTGACTGAAATTAGCCAAGAGATTGGACCTACGCCGGGGCATAAAACGCATGATGAAGGTGCGAGTGTTGATATTCGCCCAATCAGGGCAAGCGGTACGGGTGGGCTATCTTATAAAGATCCTAACTATGACCAACCAGCGACGCAAAATTTGGTAAACATCATTAAGCAGCAATACCCAGATGCGATCATTTATTTCAACGACCCAAATATCGTCGGTGTAAAACCTTGGCCGGGGCACAACGATCATTTACATGTGGGGTTCAAATGACACGAGTTCTGTTGGGTGTGTGTTTTTTGTTTTCCGTCGCATCAATCGCTAACGCCGCTGGAGATTGGTGGGGCCATTTGGAGGGTGATATAGGCGTTGGGCAAACGCCATTAGTTGACCCCGCACCGACCGATCCACCTGCTGCTTACTTTGTAATTAAAGGTGATGCTGCAAAGCTCATGTACGAGAGAATGGGTGGAGAAGTAGTTGCGGGGCAGGACTCCTGTGAGGAAGGTGTTGTTACGAAGTTTTCTGGTGATTTGCAATGTGCTCTACATCTGAATGATCAGACATACGTCTGTGATATCGGCGTTGATTTGCTCAAAGGAAAGTCTATTGTTGGACGTGGCTGTTGATAGCGTGAGCCATACCACCAGCAGCATCAAAGCAGGTAACCAAGCCAACCACAGCACTGAATAACTTGACCGTGCAAGGCGGCGATGTGCAAGCCAAAGACATCAACCTCATTGCCTTAGGCGATGTCACATTGACAGGCGTACAAAACAAACAGGTCTATGGCGGTGGCAATGACACCACCACCGTCACCACCACCCAAAGCCTCAACCTCAAGGCTGACAACGTCAACATCCAAGGCGTGGGTCAAAACAGCAATGTGGCTTTGGTAGCCGCCAATGTGGATGCTGCTAACAAAGCCAAAATTGCAGGTACAGGGGATGTGACCATTGCTTCAGGCGAGAACCGCACCACGCATGAGTGGACCACGCGAAACGAAGACAGCACCTAAGGTGGACTTTGTGCGCAGCGCAGGGGCTCACACCAGCAAAGAGGGTTAGCTGATCTTGGGCGGTAGTACCAACACGACCCAAACCATCCATGCAGAAAAAACCACCACAGCGGGTGTGTACCAAGAAATGTCCGGCTATCGCGAGACCAAGCAAAAGGTAACGCCTGCCTTGATTTCAACTCTGTCAATGTCCAAGTTCAAGAACCATCGGTGGATGGTGGTTTAAAAAACATGGGGTAACGACGGCTGACCAATTCCGTGTCGAGCCGCCATGCGACACAACGGTTTAAGTGAGGTGGTGGTATTTCTGGGTTTGTGACTTCAAATGTGCCAGTCACGGTTTGGAACGCGGCGGTGGCCATGTTGAACAGCAGCTCCCGCAGGTGCGCACACCCTTGCGATTTACCCAAGTTTTCTTCAATTGCTTTTCGCCAGCCACTGGCGAGTTGAGCGCCAATCAGTTTTTGCATAGGTGGCATGGCTTGGGGACACTCGTCGTGCGGAACATCATCCATCGACACCTGAATGTCTTGAATCACAAGGCGTGCATTCACCGTTAAGCGAATCGACATGTTGTGAATTGGTTCGTTCGGCAACCAAGATTTCTCGCCGGGAACTTCAAATGGCATGGGTTTGGTATCACGCAACACACCTTCAATGTCCCACAAGCCATCGTCTCTTTGATAGCCAGTGAAAGTGACTTGCCTTGTGTGCGCGTGTCTTCGCGGTTGTGCTGCTGGTAAAGCCAAAGTGAATCCTGAGAACAGAGGGTTTTGATAGCGCTGACTGTATAGCCTCTATCGCTCATGTGCATGAACCGAAGGTGATCGCATGTGTTTGCCGACAGACGACACATCCAACATAGATATATTTTAAAAATATGGTTAATACGATTATTTCATTGGAAATGGAATAGCTTCATCTTGATACTCGCGCCCATAAGAAAACAAGTGACAAAACTGAAGGGTGAGTTTTATGAGGATGACAACATGTTGACCATCAACCTTTTTAACGGCCTCGTCTACGGCGCATTGCTCATCGTGATGTGCTCGGGCCTGGCCTTGATCTACGGCCTGCGCCGCGTGGTCAACTTTGCCCATGGCTCGCTCTACATGTTGGGCGCCTACCTCGGCTACACCGTGGCCTTGCAAAGCAACTTCTGGGTCGCCTTGGTCGTCGCCCCCGCCTTGATGGCCGTCTTTGGGGTGCTGCTGGACCGCTACGGTTTTCGCCTGCTCCAAGACCGTGAACCCCTCACGGTCGTGTTGGTCACCTTCGGCTTGCTGCTCGTCATCGAAGACATGGTGCAGTCGGTCTGGGGCAAGAGCAACCTCTCTGTCGCCGCCCCCGAGGCCTTGAACTTCTCTGTCGATTTGTTTGGCACCTCCGTGCCCGCCTACCGCATTGGCGTCATCGTGATGGGTGCGGCTGTGGCACTGGGCCTGAGCCTGTGGCTGCGCTACTCCAAAGTCGGTTTGTTTGTGCGCGCTGCCAGCACCGACCCCGTGACCACCGCCATGCAAGGCGTCAACACCGATGCCTTGAGCGCTGGTGTGGTGGGCTTGGGTACCGCGTTGGCTGGTTTGGCCGGTGTGGTGGCTGCACCCTTCTTGTCGCTGTCACCCTCCATGAGTTCAGACGTGTTGATTGACTCTTTTGTGGTGGTCGTGATTGGCGGCTTGGGCTCACTTGCAGGGGCCTTCATTGCCGCCTTGCTGCTGGGCATGGTGCAGGCCATTGGCGCGGTGTATTTGCCTGATGCATCGGTGCTGCTGCCCTTTGTGTTCATGGTCGCCATCTTGATTTGGAAGCCCGCAGGTTTTGCTGGCAGCCGCACTTAATTCCGAGGACCTTGGATATGAGCCCCCTTCGCGCTATTGCTTATTCTGTCGCCGCCCTGCTCGCAGGCGTGGGCTTGGTGGCGGTGATCAGTTCAAACACCGTGCTGTCACTGCTGACCCAAGCCGTGGTGTACGCCGTCTTTGCCTTGGGCATTGGCGTGCTGCTCAAGCAAAACGGCTTGGTGAGTTTTGGTCACGCCTTGTATTTTGGTGTGGCCGGTTACGCCATCGGCATCACCTTGCAACAACAACTCATGCCCGTCGAATGGGCCATCTTGGCCACCTTGGTGGGCATAGGCATCGCCGCCTTTGTGGTGGGCCTGATCATCGTGCGTGTGCCCGGCATTGCGTTTGGCATGTTGACCTTGGCGATTGGCCAAATGTTCTTTTTGTCGGTCTCGCGCGCCCGCGGCATCACGGGTGGCGCTGACGGCATGCAAGTCGATTGGCCTGCCACGATTTTTGGCTTTAGCCAATCGGCCATCCTCAAGCCTGTCACCCTATTTTTGATTTGCTGGACGACCTTGGTCATCGTCATGTTGCTGCTGACCTTGTTGCTCAACACACGTTTTGGTGCCATCACCGAAGCCGTGCGCGACAACGAAGAACGTGCGCGCTTCATTGGCATCTCCACCGTCATTCCACGCGCTGCCATCTACGCCTTGTCTGCGGTGGTCACCGCCGTGGCGGGCTTGCTGTCCACCTTGAACACCGGCTTTGTCTCTCCCGAGAGCTTGCACTGGAGCTTGTCGGGCATGGCCTTGATGATGGTCGTGGTCGGTGGCTTCAAAGCCCTGTGGGGCCCCGCCTTGGGCGCGGTGGTGTATTTCATCTTCAAAGACGTGGTGGGCGACTACGCCACCCACTGGATGTCTATTTTTGGTGTCGCCTTGATCGCCGTCATCGTGTTCTCGCCCACGGGCATCGCGGGCGCTTTGCAAGCCCTCTGGCGCGGCAAGCCCGCCTCAGCGTCACGCGCCAAAGCCGGTGCGCATTAAACGGCAAACAGAGCCGAAAACAGAACGCTAAATAGACCGACACACAGACACGGAACCCCTATGAGCAACTCCTCCCCTTATGTACTCCAGGCCGACGATGTGGCCATCCACTACGGCGGCGTCAAAGCCGTTGATGGTGTGTCCCTCACTTTAGAAAAAGGCCAAATTCGCGGCCTGATCGGCCCCAACGGTGCTGGTAAATCCACCGTCATCGATGCCATCACCGGTCGTCGCCGTTTGACGCGCGGCAAAGTCACCCTGCGTGGCACCGATGTGAGCGAGATGGGCGTGGTCGAGCGCCGCATGCTCGGCTTGTCACGCAGTTTTCAGCGCACCAGCATTTTTGGTGGCATGCCCGTTCGCAAACAAGTCGAACTGGCCTCGCACAAGATGGGCGTGCAGGACTCAGCCGCCGATGCAGATGCTGTGCTCAAAGAGCTGGAGCTCGACCGCATGGCCCACGTGATGGCCGAAGACTTGGGCTACGGCGAGCAACGCCGCCTCGACTTGGCTTTGGCCTTGGTGGGTCGCCCCAGCGTGCTGCTGCTGGACGAGCCCATGGCCGGTTTGTCGGTCAAAGAATCCCACGATTTGGCGCACCACTTAAAAGCCCTCACCTCGCGCTGGGATGTGTCGGTACTGCTGGTGGAGCACGACATGGATGTGGTGTTTGGCATTTCTGATGTGGTGACTGTTTTTGAATTGGGCCGCGTCATCGCCAGTGGTGAGCCGGCCGCCGTGCGCGCTGACCCGCGCGTGCGTGAAGCTTATTTGGGGAGTGCAGCATGAGCGCCTTACTGAACCTGAAAAACGTGCACGCCTACTACGGCGCTGCGCACATCTTGCACGGCCTGAACTTGCATGTGAACGCCGGCGAGCGCGTGGCTTTGATTGGCCGCAACGGCGTGGGCAAAACCACGGTGGTCAACACCATCTTGGGACTGGCCAGCCTCAAAGCAGGTCACATCCATTTAGACAAACACGAAATCATCAAGCCCCGCCCCTACATGGCGGCACAACACGGCATCGTGGTGGTGCCCCAAGGCCGCTGCATCATTGCCAACCTCACCGTGGAAGAAAACCTCTTGCTCGGCGCTGCGGTGGGCCGCAAAGGCCCATGGTCTGTGCCCGAGATTTACAAGCTCTTCCCCATCTTGCAAGAGCGCGCCCACACACCGGGCACAGCGCTATCAGGTGGTCAACAACAAATGTTGGCCGTGGGCCGCGCGTTGATGGCCAACCCCAGCTTGATCTTGTTGGACGAACCCACCGAGGGCTTGGCGCCCGTGATCGTGGACCAACTCGCCGACATCTTCAACCGCGTGGCGGACGAAGGCACGGCGCTGTTGTTGATCGAACAAAACATGAGCCTCGTCGCACGCGTGGCCCACCGTTACTTGGCCATGGCCAAGGGCTCGGTGGTGGCGCAAGGCGTGGTGAGCAACTCGCCCGAAGGCCTCAAAGATTTAGAAAGCCATGTGATGGTCTAAGGCCATCGCCCCCAGTTCCCAACGGCCGCCGGACCGATTCCGGCAATCCTTCATACCTAGGAGACAAGCATGCAATATAAAAAAATCTATCAACTGTTGGCCAGTGCAGCGCTGGTGACAGTCCTGCCGTTGAGCGCCTTGGCGCAAGGCAAAGAGCCGGTCAAGGTCGGTTTGGTGTCGTCCAAAACAGGCGTTTGGGCGGAGATGGGCGAGGAGGTCATTCGCGGCATCCGATTTGCGATTGATGAGGCGAATGCCAAAGGTGGCGTGGATGGCCGCAAAATCGAAGTGGCCGAAGGTGATGACGAGGGCAATCCCGACACTGGCCGTCGTGCCGCTGAGAAGCTGGCACGCGATGGTTACAACTTGCTGATTGGCCCAATCGGCTCTGCCGTTTCTTTGGCCATTGTTCCGAACCTGGAGCGCTGGGATGCGGCTTACTTCGCCACGATCAGCAAGACCGACAAGCTGACCGGTGAAACCTGCAAATTCCGCAGCTTCCGCACCGTGCAGTCGGATGCGATTGACATTGCCATGATCAACGAATGGGCGCCTAACATCAAAGGCAACAATTTCGCGATCATCGCGGCTGACTACGCTTGGGGCCGTGACTCCGCGGCATCTTTTAAGAAGGCCGTAGAAGCCAAAGGCAAGACCGTGGCCACAGTTCTGTTCTCCCCCTTAGGGACCAAGGACTACTCACCCTACATTGCCCAATTGAAAGCCGCCAATGTGGATGGCGTTTGGGCTGCCATCCCTGCACGCGACGGCATTAACTTCATGAAACAAGCGGGTGAGTTTGGTCTCATGCCAAAGACACCAGTGATTGGTCACGCAATGTTGTCGGATTTCATGGTCGGCGCCACTGGAAAAATCCAAGAAGGCATGGCTGGCACTTTGGGTTACGGCGTTGACATTGACAACCCACGTAACAAGGCATTTGTGTCGGGTTTCCGCTCTAAGTTCAACCGTGCGCCCACCGAAACCGAGGGCTTGGCTTATCACGGTGCCACCGTCATGTTGGAAGGTGTGCGCTTGGCCAAGAGCCCCAAACCTGAAGACGTGAGCAAAGCTTTGCACGGGGCTCAAATCGAAACCATCATGGGATCTTTGACGCTGCGTGCTGCCGATCATCAATTGATGGTGCCTAACTTTATGGCTCGCGTGAAATCGGTCGACGGCAAGCTCCGCCCTGTTGTTGATCAAACCTACAGCCCCGCCATCGTTCCAAGTGCATCGCCACTTTGCAAGATGTAAATCGCGTCACCACGCACGTTTATATCTGGGTCTGCCCTCTGATCGGGGGCAGATCATGGACCTCAATTCCTTGAATCAGAAATTATCATGAACTCATCTCCTCAGTCCCTGCGAATAGAAACGGCAGATGTCATCGTTGTGGGCGGCGGCGGTTCGGGCATGGCTGCCGCGATTGCAGCAGCCGAACAGGGTGCGCACGTCATCCTGCTCGAAAAAAATCCATTTTTGGGCGGCACCACCAAGCTCTCGGTGGGGTCGATCACGGCAACTGGTACGCGTTTTCAAAAGGCCAAAGGCATTGAAGACACACCAGATGAGCACTTCAACGACATGTCTCTCTTCTTGAGTCCAGAGTTGGCCAAGAAGGAAAACTTAGAGTTGCGTCGGGTGTTGGTGGATAACGCGCAAGCGACGCTGGAATGGCTCATCAGCATTGGACTGAGTTTTTATGGGCCGATGCCAGAGCCGCCCCACAGCAAACCGCGAATGCACAACGTGCTGCCCAATTCCCGGGCCTATGCGTACTACCTCGAGAAAGAGTGTCGCAAACAAGGCGTCGATATTCGTTTGGAAACTCGCCTGAGCCATTTGGTCATGGATGGTGAGCAAGTGACCGGCATCGTTGCGGACACAGGTTCGGGCATGACCGAGTTCAACGCACGCGGGGGGGTCATTCTTGCCAGTGGTGACTTCAGCGCTAGCACAGCGCTGAAACAACAGCACGTCCCGCATGCGGCGCATGTCGATGCAATGAACGCTGCCAGCACTGGCGATGGGCATCGCATTGCCCAACAAGTGGGGGGCTGGATCAAGAACCCCGAAGTGATGTGGGGGCCAAGCATGCGCTTTAAGGCGCCGCCGGTGGAAACACTGCTGCGTCGATTGCCACCCTACCGTTGGATCACCAAGCCGATGCAGTTTGCGTTGATGAATTTGCCGTTGTGGGTGTTCCGCCCCTTTGTGACCCGGTTCATGACCGCGTCACTGGCGCCAGAGCCTTCCCTTTTGCGCGCTGGAGCCATGCTGGTTAATAAACGGGCTGAGCGTTTCAGCGATGAACTGGATCGCCCAGAACTTCAGGTGCCGAACCAACCGGACAAAGAGGCGTATCTTGTGTTCGACCATCGCGTGGCGCAAATGTTTGAGGCGTGGCCTAACTTTGTTTCTACCGCTCCAGGCGTGGCTTATGCGTATTTGAAAGACTACAAACACACACGTCCTGACCTGTATCACGAAGCTTCCACATTGGCTGAGCTGGCTCGCCAAATGGGGATGCCTGCAGACCAATTGAACACCAGCGTTCAAGCGTACAACCAGGCGATACAGGCGGATTCAACACGCACGCGTCAGCCGATTAGCCAAGGGCCTTTTTATGCACTCGGCCCAGTGATGAGCTGGATTGTTTTCACCGAAGGTGGGCTGGCAGTCACTGCGCGGCATGAGGTGACGCGACCAGACGGTCAGCGCATCTTGGGCCTCTGGGCGGCAGGCTCAGCAGGGCAAGGCGGCACCATTTTGGCGGGGCACGGGCATCACATCGGTTGGGCCATGACCTCGGGCCGTCGTGCCGGTCGCTTCGCTGCAGAGCGCGCTATTCAACGTTAATCTCACATCCAAACTCACTATGTCAGAACCCTTTTCTTCTCACAGCTCATACCCCGTTGTGCAATTCCTGGTGCGTCGTGGACACACGGTCGCATTTGCTTTGTCCGCGTTCGTTTTTCTGGGCTTTCTCGGCATGTCTTTTCAGTTGGGACAGCTCTGGCCAAGCCTCGTTGGCTTCGTGCTTGCGGCTGTAGTGCTGGGGCTGTTGGTGAGCTATGTGGAGGTGCTTCGCATCATTGCGGACACCCTGTTGCCTAAGTACTAAGAACACGTGGATTCAAGGAGATAGCCCATGACACTCAGCGATGTAATCGTGATCGGCGGTGGACTTGCAGGACTTGCCGCTGCCAACAAAGTGGCCGAGCAAGGCTGGAGCGTTCAAGTTCTGGAGCAGAGCAAAGACGATGCTTACTTGTGCAACAGCCGCTATACCGGAGGCTTGTTTCACATTGCCATGGACGACATGGCGGGCGACCCTCAGTGGGTGAAAGAGAACTTAGAAAAGACCACCCGCGGGACGACCCATCCACAGCTGGCGGATGCCTTGACGCAAAACGCGCGCCGTACTTTGCGTTGGCTGTCGTCCTTGGGCGTGCGCTTTATTCAAGCGGGGCCTGATGGCTTGCGTCGCAATTCACTTTCCCCACCCGGGGTCCGTCAAACTGGACTGAATTGGCGTGGACGCGCGGGTGATGTGATGTTGCGTACCTTGGGTGATAAGTTGCGTGCGCAAGGTGGCACGATCGCACAAGGTATGACGGCACAACGCCTGCTGATGGGGGCCGACCGTTGCGAGGGTGTCGAAGTCAAAACCGCCACAGGAGATGTGGTGCAGCTGCATAGCCGTGCTGTGGTCATTGCGGATGGTGGTTTTCAAGCCAACCCAGATTTGGTGAAGCGCTTCATTTCTGCTCGGCCCGATCGACTGTTGCAGCGCAATGCAGGCAGTGGCCAAGGCCAAGGGTTGCTGATGGCCGAGGCGGCGGGTGCAAAACTGGTCGGTACAGATCGTTTCTATGGACACATTCAACATCGCAAGGCCATGACCGATGGGGCGTTGTGGCCTTACCCCGTGCTCGATTCGTTGGCATGTGGCGGAATTGTTGTAGATGAGACCGCACGTCGTTTTTGTGATGAAGGCTTAGGTGGTGTGTTCATCACGAACGCGATTGCCCAGCGCGCTGATCCGTTGTCGGCCGTCATCATCTTTGACGAAGCCATTTGGAACGGCCCGGGACGCGATTGGTTGCTGCCTGCCAACCCCTACCTGCTCAGTGCCGGCGGCAATCTGATCAGTGCCGATACCTTGACTGAATTGGCTCAAAAGCTGGGACTCGATCCCAGCACGCTGGTCGATACCGTCACGCGCTACAACCAATTGGTCGATGAAGGCACTGCGTCCGATCAGCCGCCACGAAGCGTTCATCCGTATAAAGCGTGGCCGATTCGGCATGGGCCTTTTCATGCCATCGAGGCTTGCGCAGGGATCACTTACACCATGGGTGGCATTGCCACAGACGCGCAAGCGCGCGTCTTGCGTGAGGACGGGCAAACCATTCCAGGGCTCTATGCAGCAGGTGCTTGTACGGGTGGCTTGGAGGGGGGCGGTGAGGCGGCTGGCTACTCAGGTGGATTGTCCAAGTCAGCGGTATTTGGCATGTTGGCTGGAGAAGCCATCGACCAATACCTGCCATCGGTCTGAGCACAGGGTACGAAACAAAGGCAATGAGATGAACGCTAAATCAAATACAACACCCAGCTGGGATCAACAGGTCGATCTACTGGTGATGGGCGCGGGCCCTGCGGGCATGACCACGGCGCTGGTTGCAGCGCTGGAAGGTATCAAACCGTTGATACTTGAAAAATCTGCTTGGGTTGGAGGAACTGCAGCCACCTCGGCTGGAACGGTATGGATTCCAGGCAATCGACAAAGCCTAGAAGCCGGTTACACCGACAGCGCAGATGCCGCTGCACGTTACATGGATGCGTTGATCGGCGGCCCGGATGTGGATGGCCGACGAACCGCCTATTTGGCGACGGGGCCGAAGGTGGTTGACTACCTGCGTGAAAAAACGGATGTTCACTTCGTGCCTTGCGGCAAGCACCCAGACTATCGGGACATGGATGGTGCAGCGATCACAGGCCGTGCACTCGCGCCAGCCATGTTTGATGGACGACTTCTGGGTAAAGACTTTGAGCGAGTCCGTCCCCCTATTCCAGAGTTCATGGTTCTGGGCGGAATGATGGCGGGTAAGAGCGATCTTGCGCCTTTGATCCATCGCTTTCAATCGATGAGCAACTTCATTTACTCAGGCAAATTATTTTTGCGTTACGTTGTTGATCGTTTGCGTTACTCACGCGGGACGCGTGTTGTCATGGGCAACGCGTTGGTCTCACGTTTGTTTTATAGCCTTCGCAAGAAGAATGTCCCCGTGATGTTTGAGACGACGGTGCAGGAAGTCATCTGGGACGCGGGTCGTGTGGTGGGTGTGGTCGCCCAGTCTCAAGGCAAACGCTTACGCATCCAAACTCGCCGAGGCTTGGTCATTGCGACAGGTGGTTATGGTCACAACACAAAGCTGCGTCAAATGTTCATGCCTAAACCAACACCGCCGCTCAGTGTGGCTTGTCAAAGTAACACGGGCGATGGCATTGAATTGGGATTGGCACATGGCGGCGTTGTCGCCCCAGAAACTCAGGGCCCGGGTGCATTTTGGACACCCGTTTCTGTGACCCGACGACCCGATGGGAGTCGTGGTGTCTACCCCCACTTGTCGCTTGATCGTGCCAAGCCTGGACTGATTGCCGTCAACAGCGCTGGCAAGCGTTTTGTCAATGAAGCCAACTCTTACCATGACTTTGTTGAAGGCATGTATGCCTCGCACAAGACAGTGCCAACGATGCCGGCTTACCTAATTTGTGAAGCAAATTTCGTGAAGCAATACGGTCTGGGCAATGTCTATCCAGGCACTACCAATCTGAAACGCTTTGAGGCGGACGGTTACCTCTTGACCGCGCCTACGCTTGAGGCCTTGGCATTGAAACTCAAAATACCGTCAGAAAATCTGACGGCAACTGTGAGCCGTTACAACGCCATGGCGGTTCAAGGTAAAGATCTAGATTTTGGCAAGGGCGACAGCGAACTGAATCGTTTCAACGGCGACCCCACGCAAATGCCCAATCCCTGCCTGCGTCCCATCGCGCATGGTCCGTTCGTCGCCATGGAAGTTTGGCCTGCGGAGATTGGCACCAGCACTGGATTGATGACCAACGCCGATGCACAAGTGTTGGATTCCCAAGGGCAGGTGCGCGATGGTTTGTATGCGGTTGGCAATGACATGGCGTCCATCATGATGGGAACCTATCCTGGCCCAGGAACGACGCTTGGCCCAGGGCTGACATTTGGCTATCGTGCCGCGATGCACGCAGCGGGCAAAACTGTTTGATTTCTTATTTAAAGCGAACACGATGAATAAAACGTCTTATCTGCATCAAACCTTTGGTTTGGATGGCCGTACGGCCTTGGTCACAGGGTCTGCGCGCGGCATTGGGTTGTCCATTGCAACCGCGCTTGGCAACGCGGGTGCGCGAGTGATCATCAACGATCTTCGATCAGCGGCCTGCGATGAAGCTGTCGCAGGCTTGCAAGCGCAAGGCATCGATGTACGCGGCGCTAGTTTTGATGTGTCTGACCATGCGGCCGTGCAGGCGGCACATCAGCAGCTGCTTGCCGAGCATTGGGATGTCGATATTTTGATCAACAACGCGGGCAACCAAAATCGCAAACCTTTGATTGAAACGACGCCTGTGGAGTGGCAGCAGTTGATGAATGTGCACGTCAATGGCTCATTCAACTGCAGCCAAATATTCATACCGGGGATGCGCAATCGTGGCTTTGGCCGCGTGGTGATGACTTCTTCTATTTCCGCTGAGGCGACTATGCCGAACATTGCGGCTTACTCGACGGCCAAGGCCGCCATGGCCGCTATGGCGCGTGCGATCGCCGTGGAATACGGACCGCACGGCGTGACGGCGAATGCAATTGCCCCTGGATTTGTACGTACAGAGTTCACCGTTGGCTTACAGGAGCGAGAAGGTTTTGAGCATTACTTGCAGGAGTCGGTGCCGTGTGGCCGCTGGGCTTTGCCTGAAGATATTGCCCCAGTGGTTCTGTTCTTGGTTTCGCCGGCAGCCCGTTTTGTCAACGGTCAGACGCTGGCCATTGACGGCGGGTTGTTAGCCCGCGCCTAGGTCGACACTGAGCAAGACCCGTTAAGCGGGCGTGATTTGAACTGTTTGCCCAGAGCGCGCAGCTTCGTGAACCGCTAGCGTTGTGCGCAAGGTCTGTAGCCCGTCCCAGCCAGAGCAGACGGGCATTTCATGTCCTTCTGCCACGGCGCGAATATGAGTTAACTGTGCAACGTACGGATCACCGCGATGCAAGGGCGTGCGCTCTTGCGTGAGTGGTTCATGCCAACCGCGTTTCTCCTTGAAGCTGAAAATTTGGAGCTGAGGAAGTGTGATTGAAGCTTCGGTGCCTGTGATGAAGATGGCATCTACATCCTGTTTGGCGTAGTGAGACGCCTCGCCTGCTGCGAAATCCCAGTTCCACGGTGCGACGGCGGCATCCGAAACGTTGAGTGCCGCCAGTGCGCCATTTTCAAACCGCAGCAAGGCCGATGCTGTGTCCTCGACCTCAAACCCCCGAATGGCGCTAGAGGTTTGTGCCTGCACAGACACCACTTCGCCTAACAAAAAGCGCAGCAAATCGATGTCGTGAATCATGTTGATCAAAATCGGTCCGCCACCCGGTTTGCGGCGCCATTCCATTTGAAAGTACTCATCTGGTTTGAGCCAAGTTGCCATGGCCGTGGCCGTGACTGGGCGACCAAGCAAGCCCTGTTGTACCAGCGCTTTGGCGCGGCGAAGGATGGGGTTGTGGCGACGCTGATGGCCCACCATCACTGGCACGCCAGCCGTGTCGGCAGCCCTACATAGTTGCGCGCCACTCTCCAGCGTGTGGGCAATGGGTTTTTCTACCAAAAAGGGCAACTTGCGTGCAATGCAAGCCAGTCCCGCGGACGTATGTGTCTGATTGGGCGTAGCAATGATCACCGCTTCGGGGTTGGTGTTTTCCAACAAGGCCAAAGGTTCGCTGAACCACGGCACATTCAAATCGGTGGCCAGCTCGCGCGCGGCGTCCGAAGGGTCTGCAATGCCGCTGAGGCAGACATCAGGATGTGACTGAATGCGTTCAATGTGCATGCGTCCAATCGCGCCTGCGCCGAACACTGCAATGGGCATACGCGCCGTGGTTTTGAGCCTAGAGGTCATCGGTATCTTTCTTTGTGTGAGTGGCTGACGGGTGCGGATGCGTTCACAAACCACGCCCGCCCGACAAGTCGTAAGTGGCACCTGTCGAGAAGGAGCACTCTTCAGAGCACAACCAGCACACCAAGGCCGAGGCTTCATCTAGCGTGCCAGGGCGGCCTAAAGGAATCCGCGATAAGGCTGCGGCCATGTATTCGGCAGACAGCTGTTGCAACAACTCTGTTGCAATCAAGGCGGGTGTGATGGCATTGACGAGTACACCCGTGCTGGCGAGGTCCTTGCCCATTGACTTGGTGAGTCCCACCACGCCCGCCTTGGAGGCGGCGTAAGGACCCAGATTTTTGGGCCCTTCATTGGCTGTGACAGACGCAATGTTGACAATTCGCCCCCAGCCTTGATCAATCAGATGCGGTGTGACGGCGCGCGACACATAAAAAGTGCCGAACAAATTGATACGCATCACGCGTTCCCAATCTGAAACCTCGACTTGCCAAAATGGACCATTGGGGCCGACGATGCCAGCGCCATTGACCAAGATATCTAGTTGAGAAAATTTCTGTAGCGCCTCTTTGAGGGCGTGCTGAATCTGTTGATCGTCTGTGACGTCGACGCGCTGCGTCAACACCCGGTCTTTATGCGTGTTCTGGCAAGCTTGTAGCTTGGCGGCATCGATGTCCCAGACGATGGCTTTTGCCCCTTCATGCACCAAACGATCGACGACGGCTCGGCCAATGCCTGAGGCGCCACCCGTGATCAAGGCCACGCGATTTTCAAAACGCCCTGCAAAAAGAGCTGGTTGATTTTTCATATGACTCTCCATTAATCTGTGGGTACCGATAGTGCGCCAAGAGGCATAACTTTTAAAATAAAAAGTTCTTATACTCCATACGATTATTGATATATCAAGGCTGGTTAACTTATGAGCACTGACTGGACGCATCGCCTGCGTTTGCGTAATTTGCAAACACTTCTGAGTCTGGGGCAAACAGGCAATATGAGCCAAACGGCTGACGCGTTGAACACGACACAGCCAGGGCTGTCAAAGTGGCTCAAAGAGTTGGAAGATGACATTGGGTTGCCCCTGTTTGAACGTCACGCCCGAGGGTTGCGCCCAACGGTTCATGGCCAGGCTTTGATTGATCATGCGAGACGCATTGAGGCTCACCTAGACACGGCCCGGGATGAAATGTTGCTTCTGCGCGAAGGCAGCAGCGGCCAGGTGACGATCGGTTTTGCCGGCGCATCTTCTGTCGACACGGTGCCAATGGCTGTTTTGAAAATTGTGGATCGATTGCCAATGGCACGCATCCATTTGCTGGAAAACAAAATCAACGGCCTATTCGATGCACTCAATGCGGGCGAAGTCGATGTCGTGGTTGGCCCTTCGGAAATCATTGCGCACGGGCCTGACATCAAAAGTGAATTGCTCTATTCAGAGCCCATCCATTTGGTTGCGCGCATCCAGCACCCTATTTTTCAGTTGAAGACCATCGAATGGGACGACGTGCTGAAATATCCTTGGGCGCTCTGGGCCAAGGGGACACCTGTTCGTAAAGCTTTTGACCAAGCGTTGTCTCACCTGGGGCACAAACTTCCACCGAATTATGTGGAAAGCAACTCTGCAACATTGACGACCACGCTGCTGTTGCACAGCGACATGATTGGGGTGACCTCACAGCGCCCCGCGCTGCGTTACAGCCGACTACAACTTCTGGGGTTAATCCCGCTTAACTTAGATGTGCACGGTTCAATTAGTTTGTACTGGCGTGCTGATGCGATGGATCGGATTGCGGTGAAGACAGCACTTGATTGCATACGTGAAGTTGTCTACGAGTTCGCTTAACAACTTTTTAATCGCATGGTCGTGTGCCAACGAAAACGCAGACTAACGAACGTTGAGTCTGGTGCGTTGACCAAAATATTTAAATATTTGCGTCAACAGCTGCGTCTTCCTTGCCGTTGAATGTTCACTCCGCTGTTGGAGTTGTTCAACCACCGTAAAGGAATTTATATGAACAAGCTGATTGCCTCTTTGATCGTTGGTGCTTTTTCTGCTGCAGCGTTTGCTGTGACACCTGCGGCGCCGGCGACACCAGCAACACCTGCCACGCCCGCAACTGCTGCGAAGGTTGAAGCCGCACCTGCGGTGAAGACCGAAGGCAAACACCTCGGCCAAGAAAAGAAGGCTGCGAAAAAAGCCGAAGGCGGCAAGAAGGCCGAGGCCGCACCAAAAGCTGACGCTGCCAAGTAAGCGCGTCGCTGCCTAGCGCAGTTAGGCGAGGGTTGTGTTCAGCGCTGCAGCGCTGGCAATGACCCCGCCGCCCATACACACCTCACCGTCATACAACACAGCCGATTGGCCGGGTGTGACGGCCCACTGGGGGTCATCAAAGGCGAGCACCAGCTCGCCTTCGTCGTTGTAGCTCAACTCGCACGGGGCATCGGCTTGGCGATAGCGCGTTTTGGCTGCGTAGCGTCCGGGTGTTGGCGCGTGAGGGGCGCACCAGCTCAGGTCGTCGGCGTGCAGCGAGCCGTAAAGCAACCAAGGGTGGTCATGGCCTTGCACCACATACAAGGTGTTGGTGGCCAAGTCTTTGCGGGCCACAAACCAGGGTTGGTGTTCGCCACCGCCGCGCTGCGCACCTTTTTCCTTCAAACCACCAATGCCCAAGCCTTGGCGTTGACCAAGCGTGTAAAAACTCAAGCCCACATGTGTGCCAATCTTGCGGCCGCGTTCGTCTTTGATGGGGCCGGGCTCGTTGGCGATGTAGCGGTTTAAAAACTCGCGGAAAGGACGTTCGCCGATGAAGCAAATGCCGGTGGAGTCTTTTTTCTTGGCGTTGGGCAAACCGATTTCATCTGCAATGCGACGCACTTCGGTCTTGTGCAGCTCGCCCACGGGAAACAAGGTTTTGGAGAGTTGCGCTTGGTTCAAGCGGTGCAAGAAATAGCTTTGGTCTTTGCTGGGGTCCAAGCCTTTGAGCAGTTGAAACTCGCCATTCACTTCACGCACGCGGCAGTAATGGCCAGTGGCAATTTTTTCAGCGCCTAGGCGCATGGCGTGGTCTAAGAACGCTTTGAACTTGATTTCAGCGTTGCACAAAATGTCGGGGTTGGGCGTGCGGCCGCCTTGGTACTCGCGCAAGAACTCGGCGAACACGCGGTCTTTGTACTCGGCGGCAAAGTTGACGTGTTCGATCTCAATGCCAAGCACGTCAGCCACGGCAGCGGCGTCCACGAAGTCGATGTTGGACGAGCAGTACTCGCTGTCGTCATCGTCTTCCCAGTTTTTCATGAAGATGCCGACGACGTCGTAGCCTTGTTGCTTCAACAGATAGGCGCTGACAGCCGAATCTACGCCGCCGCTCAAGCCCACCACCACACGTTTGTTATTTGCCATGCGGCAATTATCCCTTTGCGGGGTTCAAGACGCTGGGGTCGGTGTAAATCAAATCCATTGGAAAGCGTTGACCCGCCAAGTGGTCTTCCATGCAGCGCAATACCAATGGGCTGCGCAGGCGGTGCACATTGGCGCGAATGTCGTCGGGCGTCATCCACAGGGTGCGCACGATGCCTTTGTCTAGCTTGGCGCCTGGTACTTGTTCGCCCAGTTCGCCGCAAAACGCGAGGCGAAAGTAGGTCACGTCTTCGGCGGCGCGGCCTTCGCGGGCAGGGCGTAACAGCCGAGAGATGTAGATGCCCACCATGTCTGTGGGTTTGAAGGTGTAGGTGGTTTCTTCCAACGCTTCGCGGGCGCAGCCATCTTCGGGCGACTCGCCCGGGTCGAGGTGGCCCGCGGGGTTGTTTAGGCGCAAACCTTCAGGTGTGTGTTCTTCGATGAGGAGGTAACGACCCTCGCGCTCAATGATGGCGGCGACGGTGACACTGGGCTTCCAACGTTTATTCATTCGCTCATTATCTTTCGGGTAAATCCCGCTCAGTTGTCTTTGTAAAGTCGTGTAACCTTGCGTCACTCTGACAAGAATAAGCATCCACACGAGGAGAAGCGCATGTTGATAGGTGTTCCCGCCGAGACGACGGCAGGTGAGACCCGCGTGGCCGTCACGCCTGAAACGGCTAAGAAGCTCATTTCCCAAGGACACACTGTCCGCGTGCAGGCGGGGGCTGGTGTGCCAGCCAGCGTGCCAGATGCTGCCTATGCGGCGGTGGGCGTTGAGGTCGTGAATGTCACACAAGCTTGGGGCTGCGATTTGATTCTCAAGGTGCGTGCCCCTGAAGCGTCTGAGGCTTCAAGCATCAAAGCAGGCAGCACCGTGGTGGGCATGCTGGAGCCTTTCAATGCGGAAGGTTTGCAACGTTTGGCCACCGCAGGTGCTACGGGCTTTGCCCTCGAAGCCGCACCGCGTACAACGCGCGCGCAAAGCATGGATGTGTTGTCTTCTCAAGCCAACATCGCAGGCTACAAAGCCGTCATGCTGGCCGCCGACAAATACCAACGCTTTTTCCCCATGTTGATGACGGCAGCGGGTACGGTGAAGGCCGCCCGCGTGGTCATCCTCGGTGTGGGCGTGGCGGGCTTGCAAGCCATCGCCACAGCCAAGCGTTTGGGGGCGGTGATTGAAGCCACCGATGTGCGCCCCAGCGTGAAGGAGCAAGTGGAGTCGCTCGGCGCGAAGTTCATCGACGTGTCGTTTGAAAGCCAAGACGAAAAAGACGCCGCCGAAGGTGTGGGTGGCTATGCCCGCCCCATGCCCCAAAGCTGGTTGGATCGCCAAAAGGTAGAAGTGGCCAAGCGCGTGGCGCTGGCCGACATCGTCATCACCACGGCCTTGATTCCGGGTCGTGCAGCGCCCGTGTTGGTGACTGAAGACATGGTCAAAGCCATGAAGCCTGGCGCTGTCATCATCGACATCGCGGCTGGCAAAGGCGCTGATGGCGTGGGCGGCAACTGCCCGTTGACCGAAGCAGGCAAGACCGTCATCAAGCACGGCGTGACGATTGTGGGCGAGACCAACTTGCCCGCTTTGGTGGCTGCAGACGCTAGCGCGCTGTATGCCCGCAACGTGCTCGACTTCTTAAAGCTGGTCATCAACAAAGAAGCTGCGTTGCACATCGATATGGAAGACGACATCGTGGCCGCTTGTCTTGTCACCCGCGACGGCGCGGTGGTGAAGAAATAAAACGAGGAATTACAAACATGGATGCAGTTTCCCCCACCCTCGTCAACCTGATTATTTTTGTGCTGGCTATCTACGTGGGCTACCACGTGGTGTGGACGGTGACGCCCGCCTTGCACACGCCGTTGATGGCGGTAACCAACGCCATCTCGGCCATCGTCATCGTGGGTGCCATGCTGGCGGCTGCCATGACAGAAACCACGCTGGGTAAAACCATGGGTGTGTTGGCTGTGGCGCTGGCAGCGGTCAACGTGTTTGGTGGCTTCATGGTCACGCGTCGCATGTTGGAAATGTTCAGAAAAAAAGACAAACCCGCTAAGGCAGCTGCAGGAGACAAAGCATGAACATGGACTTTGTTTCAATGAACCTCGTTACCTTGATGTACTTGGTGGCGAGCGTGTGTTTCATTCAAGCGCTCAAAGGTTTGAGCCATCCCACCACGTCCATTCGCGGCAACGTGTTTGGCATGACCGGCATGACGATTGCCGTTTTGACGACAGCTGCTTTGATTGTGAAGTTGTCTGGCTCCAGCATGGGCATGGGCTGGGTTTTGGCTGGCCTCGTCGTCGGTGGTGGCGCTGGCACCCTCATGGCACAACGCGTTGAGATGACCAAAATGCCCGAGCTGGTGGCTTTCATGCACAGCATGATTGGTTTGGCCGCAGTGTTCATCGGCGTGGCTGCGGTGGCAGAGCCTTGGGCGTTTGGCATCACGCCAGCGCCGCAAGAGTTGATCACCAAGGTGCAAACGACGTCGGGCGTGGTCATCACCGAGCTGATGCAGCGCTTCCCCATTCCAGCCGGTAACCGTTTGGAGTTGTTCCTTGGCGCGGCCATTGGTGCCATCACCTTCAGCGGCTCGGTGATTGCGTTTGGCAAGCTCTCGGGCAAATACAAGTTCCGTTTGTTTCAAGGCACGCCTGTGAGCTTTGCAGGCCAGCACATGCTCAACCTCGTGTTGGGCTTGGTCATGATTGGTCTGGGCTTGATGTTTGTGATGACTGAAAGCTGGACCGCTTTCTTCGCCATGCTGGCCCTGTCGTTTGTGATGGGCGTGCTCATCATCATCCCGATTGGTGGCGCTGACATGCCGGTGGTGGTGTCCATGCTCAATAGCTATTCGGGCTGGGCTGCTGCAGGCATTGGCTTTTCGCTCAACAACAGCATGCTCATCATTGCGGGCTCGTTGGTGGGCAGCTCGGGCGCGATTTTGAGCTACATCATGTGCAAGGCCATGAACCGCTCTTTCTTCAGCGTCATCTTGGGTGGCTTCGGCGCAGAGGCGGTCACGGCCGTGGCTGGCGCCCAAGAGCAACGCCCCGTCAAGAGCGGCAGTGCAGACGATGCGGCTTATATCTTGTCCAACGCCGAAACCGTGGTGATCGTGCCTGGCTACGGCTTGGCTGTGGCGCGTGCGCAGCATGCGGTGAACGAGTTGGCTGAGAAGTTGATGCATAAAGGCATCAACGTGAAGTACGCGATTCACCCGGTGGCGGGTCGCATGCCTGGCCACATGAACGTGCTCTTGGCTGAGGCCGAAGTGCCTTACGACCAAGTGTTTGAGATGGAAGACATCAACGGCGAATTTGGCCAAGCCGACGTCGCCATTGTGTTGGGTGCGAACGACGTGGTGAACCCCGCTGCGTTGGAGAAGGGCAGCTCAATTTACGGCATGCCGATTCTGGAAGCTTATAAAGCCAAGACGGTGATCGTGAACAAACGTTCCATGGCTTCGGGTTATGCGGGCTTGGACAATGAACTGTTTTATATGGACAAAACCATGATGGTGTTTGGAGACGCCAAGAAGGTGGTTGAAGACATGGTGAAAGCGATTGAATGAACTCCACACAGAAGCCTTGGTTAAGCGCCTACCCAGAGGGTGTACCTGCAGAAATTGACATCACCGCGTACAGCTCGTTGGTAGATTTGATGCAAGAAAGCTTTCGCCAGTACGGCGATCGCACAGCGTTCAGTTTCTTGGGTAAGCGGCTGACCTATAAAGAGCTTGACCGTTTGAGCCAAGTGTTTGCCGCCTATTTGCAAAGCCTAGGACTGGTGTTTGGTGACCGGGTGGCCATCATGCTGCCCAACGTGTTGCAGTACCCCATCGCTGTGGCGGCGGTGCTTCGCGCGGGTTTTGTGGTGGTCAACATCAACCCGCTTTATACCGCCCGCGAATTGGAAGCCCAGCTCAAAGACTCAGATGCCAAAGCGATCGTGGTGCTCGAAAACTTCGGCGCGACCTTGCAAGCGTGTTTGGCCCGTACCCCTGTGAAGCATGTGGTGTTGTGTGCGATGGGCGACCGCTTAGGTTTGCTCAAAGGCGTGTTGGTCAACCACGTGGTGCGCAAAGTTAAAAAAATGGTGCCTGCGTTCGAGCTGCCCACAGCCGTTCGATTCAACGATGCATTAGCGGCCGGCGAGCGTTGCACATTGACGTCCCCTGAGATTCATGGCGATGACTTGGCGGTGTTGCAATACACCGGCGGCACAACAGGCGTGGCCAAAGGGGCCGAGCTGTTGCACCGTAATGTGATGGCCAATATGTTGCAAGCGTCGGCGTGGTTTCAGCCTGCACTCAAGCGCATTCCGTCTCACGAGATTCCGACCTTTATATGCCCGTTGCCGCTGTATCACATCTTCGCTTTCACGCTCAACATCATGGCGTGTATGCGCATGGGCGGCTGCTCGGTGCTCATCCCCAACCCGCGTGATTTGCCTGCGGTGTTCAAAGAGATCAGTAAGCATCGCTTCCATGTCTTCCCTGCGGTGAATACCTTGTTCAACGCCTTGGCCAACCACCCTGATTTCAATAAAGTAGATTGGTCGCACTTGGTGGTGTCCGTGGGCGGCGGCATGGCCGTGCAAGGTCCAGTCGCCAAGTTGTGGCTGGAGAAAACCGGCTGCCCCATTTGCGAAGCCTACGGTTTGTCAGAAACCAGCCCTGCTGCCAGCGGTAACCCTGTGACCAACAAAGCCTTCAACGGCTCAATTGGTGTGCCATTGCCCAGCACTGACATGAAGATCATCGACGATGACGGCAACGAAGTGCCTGTGGGCACGCCTGGTGAGATCGCCATTCGTGGCCCACAAGTGATGGCTGGCTACTGGCAGCGCCCCGATGAAACCGCCCGCGTGATGACGGCCGATGGCTTCTTTAAATCAGGGGACGTGGGCGTGATGGACGAGCGCGGCTACTTCCGCATCGTCGATCGCAAGAAAGACATGATCTTGGTCAGTGGCTTCAACGTCTACCCCAACGAGATTGAAGAAGTGGTGGCTGGCTTGCCCGGCGTGCTGGAGTGCGCGGTGATCGGCATTCCAGACGAGCGCTCGGGCGAGGCCGTCAAACTGGTGGTGGTCAAGAAAGACGCTGCCTTGACCGAAGCGCAAGTGTTGGAACACTGCCGCCACAACCTCACGGGCTACAAAATGCCGCGCGTGGTCGAGTTCCGTACGGAGCTGCCGAAAACACCCGTGGGCAAAGTGCTGCGCCGCGAGTTGCGCGACAAAACCCCTGCATGAGCCGCATCGCGCTGGTCAGCGCCATGCATGAAGAGCTGGCCGCTGTGCTTGCTCGCATGCCCAATGAACACAAAACCGTGGTGGCGGGTCGCGAGTTTTGGGTGGGGCATTGGCACGGTCACGACGTGGTGGCTGTGCTCTCGCGAATTGGCAAGGTGGCTGCAGCCACCACGGCCACAACCCTGATTGAGCGTTTTGGTGTGAGTCGCATCGTCTTCACAGGTGTGGCTGGCGGTTTGGCGCCGCATGTGAATGTGGGCGACGTGGTGGTGGCGCGTGAATTCATTCAGCATGACATGGATGCATCGCCTTTGTTCCCGCGCCACGAAGTGCCGTTGACGGGCATGACGCGTTTTTTGGCTGACCCCGTGTTGAGCGACGCCTTGGCAGCTGCAGCCCCCTTCGCGATGCAAGACATGCTGGCAACTCTGCCCCCAAACGAATGGCTCAACCTAGACTTGCCCAATGCAAAAGTACATCAAGGCTTGATAGCCAGTGGTGACCGCTTTGTGTCGCAAACTTTAGAGAGCCAAACTTTGCAGCGAGATCTGCCGCATGCCTTGGCGGTCGAGATGGAGTGCGCCGCCATGGCGCAGGTGTGTCACGACTATGGCGTGCCTTTGGCTGCGGTGCGCACCATTTCAGACCGCGCCGATGATGCGGCGCATGTGGACTTTCCGCGATTCATCCAAAGCATCGCCAGTCGCTACAGCGTGGCGGTGCTTGACCGCCTGCTGTCCACGCTGGCCGTTTGATTACTTGAGCCAGCCGCGTTTGCGGAAGTACCACATGGGCACCAAAGCGCTGGCAATCATCAGGCACAAGGCCATCGGATAACCCCACGTCTTGTCGAGCTCTGGCATGTACTGGAAGTTCATGCCGTAGATGCTGGCAATCAAGGTGGGCGGCAGCAAGGCCACGCTGGCCACCGAGAAGATCTTGATGATCTTGTTCTGGTTGATGTTGATGAAACCCACGGTCGCATCCATCAAGAAGTTAATTTTGTCAAACAAGAAAGCCGTGTGGTTGTCGAGCGATTCGATGTCACGCAAAATTTGGCGGGCTTCTTCAAACTGGTCGGCATTGAGCATGCGCGAGCGCATCATGAAACTCACGGCGCGGCGGGTGTCCATCACGTTACGGCGAATGCGGCCGTTCAAGTCTTCTTGGCGTGCAATGGCACCCAGCACTTCACCGGCCAGCACGTCGGTCACGTCTTCAGACAGTACCAACTTGCCTGCTTTTTCGAGCTGGTCGTAAATGCCTTCTAGTGTGTCGGCTGAGTATTCGGCGTCGGCGTCAAAGAGCTTTAACAGAACGTCTTTGTCGTCTTCAATCAAGCCAGGCGCGCGGCGTGCACGCATGCGCAACAAGCGGAACACGGGTACGTCTTCGTCGTGAATGGAGAACAACACGCCACGGCTGCGTAGCGACGCGTTGTTTTGGTTCAAGATGAACGCCACACGCACGGTGCGGGGCTCGTCTTCGTCGGCGATCAAAAAGTCGCTACGGATGTGTAGTTCGCCGTTGTCTTCTTCGTAGAAGCGGGCAGACTCTTCAATGTCCTCGTCCATCGCATCTTCGGGGATGGAAAGGCCGTAGTACTGCTTGATCCAGCGTTTTTCCTCAAGCGTGGGCGCTTCGAGGTCAACCCAGATGGGTTGGAATTTGGAGAGTTCTTCCAGCGATTCGATCTCTTCTTGAAAGAGTCGACCGTTGGCCAGCGTGAAGATATTGAGCATGGCAGTCCTTGCGCGTGGGGCACAGAAATTCGAAGGGTGAGAAATGCAGCTTTCGAATTCGCGCGCCGTCTATAGGCCTGGTGCGATCCGAAAGCTACCGACTAGGGTAGGTTTCCAAGGAGATAGCTCCGCTGTTGATGTGGCGCAGATTATCGCACCGCCTCGGTGCAGTCTAGGGGTTTTCCGTAGGGTGTTTTTGGGCTGATTTTGAGTTCAACCCATTGCCTTTTAGGTGGGCTGAGCGCATAGTGAAAGCGCTAACTCACCAATGGAGGTTTTTTATGAACTTGACGATCAGTGGTCACCATCTTGAAGTAACTCCCGCCTTGCGCACTTACGTGACAGGCAAGCTAGACCGCATCACCCGACATTTCGATCAGGTGGTTGATGTGAAGGTGCTGCTTAGCATTGAGAACCAAACTGAGAAAGAGCGCCGTCAAAAAGCAGAGTGCAATATCCACGTCAAAGGTAGCGATATGTTCGCCGAGAGTGCACATGAAGACATGTACGCAGCCGTGGATGAGTTGGTGGATAAGCTGGATCGTCAAGTGGTTCGGCACAAAGACCGCTTGCAAAACCATCACCATGAGAGTCCCAAGCGTTTGATGTAGGCCTAGAAACTTCTCAAAACCGCCGTGAATCGGCGGTTTTGTCGTTTCAAGGCTTGTTATTTTGTAGGTGCATAATCTGCGCTCAATCATGAATCGTTTAGCTTCTATTCTTCCTCCAGCACAAGTTCTTGTGCGTGTTGAGGTCACCAGTAAAAAGCGCGCCTTTGAAGAGGCGGGCTTGTTGTTTGAGGGCCTGCACGGCCTCAATCGCGCTTTGGTGGCCGAGAGCTTGTTTGCGCGTGAGCGTTTAGGCTCCACAGGGTTGGGGCACGGCGTGGCGATTCCGCATGGCCGCATCAAAGGCTTAAAGTCGCCCATGGCGGCGGTGTTCCAGCTAGACAAAGCCATTGGCTTTGACGCCCCTGACGAGCAGCCTGTGAGTCTGCTCATCTTTTTGCTGGTGCCCGAGGCGTCTACGCAAAAGCACCTTGAAATTTTGTCTGAAATCGCTGAGTTGCTCAGCGACACCGGCTTGCGCGAAAAAATCAAAACCTGCGATGACGCGACGGAACTCCACCGCATCATCTCCACCTGGAATGCGGTGCAACCGTGAGGCCTTCCGTCATCAGCGCGGATGTGCTGTTTGAAGCCTTTCGCGGTCGACTGCGTTGGGAATGGATTGCCGGCTTAGGCGCCTCAGAGCGCCACTTTGACGAGGTGGCTGTCCGCAGCGCGCGCTCTGGCGCCGACTTGGTGGGGTATCTCAATTACATCCATCCCTACCGCGTGCAAGTGATGGGTGAGCGTGAAGCCAATTACGTCAGCAAATGCTCGCCCGAAGACTGCGCACGGCGCATCGCGCGCATCGTCACCTTAGAGCCTCCGGTGTTGGTCTTGGCTGATGGTCAGCAGCCCTCCGAGGCTTTGGTGTCCATGTGTGAGCGAGCCCAAATCCCCTTGTTTGCCACGCATGAGTCGGCGGCTTTTGTCATTGATTTGTTGCGCGCTTATTTGTCCAAGCACTTTGCCGATCGCACCACCATGCACGGCGTGTTCATGGACATTTTGGGCTTGGGCGTGATGATTACCGGTGAGTCTGGCTTGGGTAAAAGCGAGCTGGGCTTGGAGTTGATTTCTCGTGGTAACGGCCTGGTGGCCGACGACGCGGTCGATTTGTACCGCATCAACCAAACCACCATCGAAGGTCGCTGTCCCGAGTTGCTGCAAAACTTGCTGGAAGTGCGCGGCATTGGTTTGCTCGATATTCGTGCCATCTTTGGTGAAACCGCGGTGCGTCGCAAGATGCGCTTGAAGCTTATCGTGCATTTGGTGCGCAAAGAAACCCTAGAACGCGACTACGAGCGTTTGCCCCATGAGCCTCTTACGCAAGACGTGTTGGGCGTACCCGTGCGTAAGGTTGTCATTCAAGTGGTCGCGGGTCGCAACATTGCGGTGTTGGTGGAGGCGGCGGTGCGCAACTCAATTTTGCAGTTGCGCGGTGTCGACACTTATCAAGAGTTCATCGCGCGCCACCAGCGCGCCATGTCGCAAGGCTAAGCCTTATTTGCCCGCAGGGCGATGCTCGCAATTTTTTTTAACGCAGTGGGCATACAGACTGAGCGCGTGGTCTGCAATCTCGAATCCGTGGCGCTTGGCCACTTGGACCTGCAGAGCTTCGATCTCTTCGTCGTGAAACTCTTCTACGCGCCCGCAGTCTAGGCACACCAGGTGGTCGTGGTGCTCGCCTTCATTCAGCTCATATACCGCACGTTCGCTCTCAAAGTGGCTGCGTTTCAAAATGTCAGCTTGCTCAAACTGCATCAACACGCGGTAAACCGTGGCGATGCCAATGTCCATGTTTTGCAACAATAAATGGCGATACACGTCCTCGGCCGTCATGTGCCGTTGCGTGCCTTGTTGGAAAATTTCCAAAATTTTCAGGCGAGGTGCGGTGGCCTTGAGGCCAATGCTTTTGAGGTCGTCTGGGTGTGCCATTTTGCCTTTCGCTCAGCGCTGGAAATAGACCCACCGCTACAATGAACGAATCATAGCCTTAGCGCCTCATTCGGCCTTTCACACCATGTTTGAATCCTGTCGAAATGCCCCAGAATTTTTGCGTCAGCAACGCCGCTTTGTGGCCCTGGCTTGCGTGGTCGCGGGCCTAGGGCTGACGGCCTGTTCGAGCAACCTGATTTACAAGCCCGAAGTCGTGCAAGGCAACTTTGTCTCGCGTGAGCAAGTACAAGCTCTGCGCGCAGGCATGCCCCGCCAAGCGGTGCGTGATGTGCTCGGTACACCCTTGGTGACCAGCTTGTTTCATGCAGACCGGTGGGACTACGCTTTCACCATCCGTCGTCAAGGTGCTGAACCGCAGCAACGCCGCTTCAGCGTGTTCTTCAAAGGCGATGTGTTGGACCGCATTGAGGGCGATCCATTGCCTACCGAGGCCGAGTTCGCAGCCAAGCTAGACAACCGTCGCCCACCTACCAAATTGCCAGAGCTCAAAGCCACTGAGGCCGATTTGGCTAAGTTCCCAACCAAGCCGGCACCTGCTCAAGGCTCAGCCCAGCCAGCAGCACCTGTTGGCCCAGTTACTTACCCGCCGCTCGAAGTGGCTCGTTGATTTTTGAAAGTGCCGACACACCATGGCTCAATCTCCTGACATTTTGAAAATTGCCATCGCTGGCGCCAGTGGCCGCATGGGCCATATGCTGATCGAGGCTGTGCGCAACGACCCCATGTGCATGTTGGCTGGCGCCTTGGATGTGCCTTCTAGCCCTGGCATCGGTAACGATGCGACTGGCTTTTTGGGTCAAGCCAGCGGCGTGAACATCGAATCTGATGTGCGCAAAGGCTTGCAAAACAGCCATGTGTTGATTGACTTCACGCGTCCTGAAGGCACGCTGGCGCATTTGAAGATTTGCCGTGAATTGGGCGTCAAGTTGGTCATTGGCACCACTGGTTTTACGGACGAGCAAAAGGCAGAAATCGCCGAAGCCGCCAAGGACATCGCTATCGTCATGGCGCCCAACATGAGCGTGGGTGTGAACGTGACTTTGAAACTGTTGCAAATGGCTGCGCAAGCCATGCCCACGGGCTATGACATTGAAATCATCGAAGCCCACCACCGCCACAAGGTGGATGCGCCTTCAGGCACCGCATTGAAAATGGGCGAAGTGATTGCCGACGCCATCGGTCGCGACCTCAAAGATTGCGCGGTGTATGAGCGTTATGGCCACACGGGTGAGCGCGACCCCTCCACCATCGGTTTCTCCACCATCCGTGGTGGCGATATCGTGGGCGACCACACCGTGTTGTTCGCTGGCATTGGCGAGCGCATCGAAATCACGCACAAGTCGTCCAGTCGCGCCACCTACGCCCAAGGCAGTTTGCGTGCAGCAAGCTTCTTGGCCAGCAAGAAAAACGGCTTGTTCGACATGTTTGATGTCTTGAGCCTGCGCTAATTTCTATGGACTTCTTCGCTGCTGCTTTGCAAGGTGACGCGCTCAGCGCCACCTTGGCCTTGGCAATGCTTGCCATGTCGGTGGCCAGCTGGACCGTTATTTTTTACAAAGCCTGGTTGCTGCACCGCGTGAGTGCGGACGTTGTCAATGGCAAAGCTGCATTTTGGCAAGCGCGTGATGTGCAGCAAGGCATCCAAGCTTTGACGGCGGTAGAGCGCACGGCGGTGCTGTTGCCACTGGCGCAAGCCAACCAACAACTCATGCCCGGCACGTTGGGTGCGCAAGGCGATGTGTCGGCCCAGCGCACGCGCGTGTTGCGCGATGCCTTACATGGCGTGTTGCACCGTTTGCAGTCGGGTCAAGTTTTGCTGGCCACTGTCGGTTCTACCGCGCCGTTTGTGGGTTTACTGGGTACGGTGTGGGGTATTTATCACGCGCTGACCGGCATTGCCACGGCAGGTCAGCTCACCATCGAGCGCGTGGCTGGTCCCGTGGGCGAGGCCTTGGTCATGACGGCTGCGGGCTTGGCTGTGGCTTTGCCAGCCGTGTTGGCGTTTAACGTGATGGGCCGCGTGATTAACCGTTTGGAGCAAGAGCTGGAAGGCTTTGCCCACGACCTGCGAGAGCTCTGATGGCTTTCGGACGTTTTGAGCGCACGCCGGGTCAAACGCCCATGAGCGACATCAACGTCACCCCCTTGGTCGACGTGATGATGGTGTTGCTGGTGATTTTCATCATCACCGCACCTTTGATGGTCAGCGCTTTGAAGCTTGATTTGCCTAAAACCGAAGGCGCACAGGCCAGCAGCGCGCCGCCGCGCTTTGTCAAACTCAGCATTGACAACAAAGGTGCTATTTTTTTAGACGACAAACGCATCACTTTGGATGAGCTCAAGCGCAGTTTGAATGCCGAAGCCTCCAAAGACTTAGCCGTAGACCATGGCGAACTGCCTGAAGTGCAGCTGCGCGCTGACGAGCGCGTGCCCTACGGCAAAGTGGTCGAAGTCATGGGCTTGGCCCAGCAAGCGGGCATGAACCGCATTGGCTTTGTGACCGAGCGCAAGCAGCCCGTTGCCGCGCCTTAATGAGCTTCGTCTTCACTCGCTGAGTGTTGCCTTCTTTGGCATCCCGATTGCCCTCAAACCAAGGCCTAAAATCAGTGCATTCTTTGCCTTTGTTTGAAGGCGCTGCCTCGCGACCCCAGCGGGGATTCTCTGACTGATTCCATGCAAGACAAATACAACCACACCGAGGTAGAACGCGCCGTTCAGGCCGCTTGGACCCAAGCCGACGCCTACCGCGTGACCGAAGACGCGTCCAAGAAAAAGTTTTACGCCTGCTCCATGCTGCCTTACCCCAGCGGCAAGCTGCACATGGGGCACGTGCGCAACTACACCATCAACGACATGCTCACGCGCAACCTGCGCATGAAGGGCTACAACGTGTTGATGCCCATGGGCTGGGACGCCTTTGGGCTGCCTGCTGAAAACGCCGCGCTGAAAAACGGCGTGCCGCCCGCGAAGTGGACGTACGAGAACATCGCTTACATGAAGAAGCAAATGCAGGCGATGGGTTTGGCCATCGACTGGTCACGCGAAGTGGCCACCTGCGATGCGACCTACTACAAGTGGAACCAATGGCTCTTCTTGAAGATGCTCGAAAAAGGCATCGCTTACCGCAAGACTCAAGTCGTGAACTGGGACCCGGTGGACCAAACCGTGTTGGCCAACGAGCAAGTGATTGACGGCAAAGGCTGGCGCACGGGCGCTCCGGTTGAGAAGCGCGAGATTCCTGGCTATTACCTCGACATCACCCGTTACGCGCAAGAGTTGTTGGACCATGTGCAAATTGGCAACGAGAAAGCCACCTTGAACGGCTGGCCCGACAAAGTGCGCTTGATGCAAGAGAACTGGATTGGCAAGAGCGAGGGTGTGCGCTTTGCGTTCACGCACGACATTGCCGGTGCAGATGGCTCGCTTATCGGCGACGGAAAAATGTATGTGTTCACCACACGCGCCGACACCATCATGGGTGTGACGTTTTGTGCGGTGGCCGCCGAGCATCCGCTGGCATTGCACGCTGCGGCGACGAACCCTGCGTTGGCTGCGTTCCTCGAAGAATGCAAAAGCGGCGGCACCACCGAAGCCGAGCTGGCCACGCAAGAGAAAAAAGGCATGCCTACGGGCTTGTTCGTCACGCACCCACTGACCGGCGCGAAAGTCGAAGTGTGGGTGGGCAACTACGTGCTCATGTCTTACGGCGATGGTGCAGTCATGGGCGTGCCTGCGCATGACGAACGTGACTTTGCGTTTGCTTTGAAATACGACTTGCCCATCCAACAAGTGGTGTCGGTCAAAGACCAAGCGTTCAATGACAAAGAGTGGCAAGAGTGGTACGGCGACAAACAAAGCTGCGTCTGCATCAACTCTGGCGAACTCGATGGCTTGAACCAAAAAGCAGCCGTCAACAAAGTGGCCGAGTTGCTCGCCGCCAAAGGCTTGGGCGAGAAGAAGACCACTTGGCGTTTGCGCGACTGGGGTATCAGCCGCCAGCGCTATTGGGGCACACCGATCCCCATCATTCATTGCGACGAACACGGCGCTGTGCCCGTGCCCGAAAAAGACCTGCCCGTGGTGTTGCCGCAAGACTGCATCCCTGATGGTTCAGGCAACCCGTTGCACAAGCACGAAGGTTTCCATGCGGGTGTGACATGCCCCGTGTGCGGCAAGCCCGCCCGCCGCGAGACCGACACGATGGACACCTTTGTGGACTCGTCGTGGTACTTCATGCGCTATTGCGACCCAACCAACACGGATGCAATGGTGGCTGAGGGCGCGCAGTACTGGGCGCCGATGGACCAATACATTGGCGGCATTGAGCACGCGATTTTGCATTTGCTCTACGCACGTTTCTGGACCAAAGTCATGCGCGACATGGGCCTGGTCAAAGTGGACGAGCCCTTCACCAAGCTGCTCACGCAAGGCATGGTGCTCAACCACATTTACTCACGCCGCACGGCCAAAGGTGGCAAAGATTATTTCTGGCCCCACGATGTCGAGCATGTGCTGGACGACGCAGGCAAAGTGGTGGGCGCCAAGCTCAAAAACGCGGCCGACAGCAGCGACGGCAAATTGCCCGTGGGCACCGCCATCGACTACGAAGGCGTGGGCACCATGTCCAAGTCCAAGAACAACGGCGTGGACCCACAAGACCTGATCGAGCGCTACGGCGCCGACACCGCGCGTCTGTACACCATGTTTACCGCGCCGCCCGAAGCCACGTTGGAGTGGAACGATGCGGCGGTGGAAGGCAGCTACCGTTTCTTGCGTCGCGTGTGGAACTTTGCGTTCAAACACGAGGCCACGCTCAAGGCCGCCACCGCTGGCAACTTGAGCGCCGCCAAGCCGCGCAAAGAAGCTGCCGATTTGCGTCGCGAAATGCATGTGGTGCTCAAGCAAGTCAGCTACGACTATGACCGCATGCAATACAACACCGTGGTGTCGGGCTGCATGAAGTTGCTCAATGCCTTGGAAGATTTCAAGGCCGATGGCAGCGAGGGCGACAACGCTGTGTTGTGCGAAGGCATGTCTGTTTTGCTGCGCATGCTCTACCCCGCCTGCCCGCACATCAGTGCGAACTTGTGGGCTGAGTTGGGCTACGCCAAGCAGTCGGGCGACTTGCTCGACACCGCTTGGCCAGAGGTCGACGAGCGCGCCTTGCAACGTGACGAGCTGGAGCTGATGCTGCAAATCAACGGCAAGTTGCGCGGCTCGGTCACCGTCAGCGCCACGGCCACCAAAGAACAAATCGAGCAAGCCGCGTTGGCCACCGACGCCTTCATCAAGCAAGCCAATGGTGCTGCGCCCAAGAAGGTCATCGTCGTGCCTGGCCGCTTGGTCAACATCGTCGTTTAAAGGTTGATATGCACACCACACGTCGCGCTTGGTTGATGTCCACCGCCCTCATGACAGGGCTGGCGGGGTGTGGTTTTGAGCTGCGTAAGCCGCCCAGCTATGCATTCAACACGCTGTTTAGCAGCATTCCCATCGTGTCGCCCTTTGGCGTGAAGCTCAAGCGCAGTTTGGAGTCTTCAGGTCAGGTTGAGGTCATCGGCGATCCGCGTCAAATTGAACGCGCACAAGTCATTTTTGATCAGCTGTTTGAGTTGCGTGAAAAGGTGGTGGTGGGTCGCACATCGACGGGTGCCATTCGTGAATTTCAGTTGCGTTTGCGTTACCGTTTTCGCCTGCGCTCACGCAACGGCATTGAGCTGATTCCCGACACGGAAATCATGCTGACCCGCGACATCAACTTCAACGAAACTGGCGCGCTGTCCAAAGAGTCAGAAGAAGCCTTGCTGTATCGCGACATGGAAAATGATTTGGTCTTGCAAATTCAACGCCGCCTGGCAGCTGTGCGTCAAATTTAAACATGCAAGTCGCCAGCGCTCAATTTGCCAATCACCTGCAAACGCAGGCAAGCAAAGGCTTGCGCAGCCTCTACACCTTTCATGGCGATGAGCCTCTGTTGCAGCAAGAAGCGCTAGATGCTTTGCGCAATACTGCACGCGAACAGGGCTACACCGAACGCAACGTCTACACCGTGGCTGGTGCGCATTTTGATTGGGGCGAAGTGTTGGCGGCAGGCGGCTCCATGAGCTTGTTTGCCGATAAGCAACTCATTGAAATTCGCATTCCTTCGGGCAAGCCCGGCAAAGAAGGCAGCACAGCTTTGCAGCAAATTGCTGAGTTGGCTGTGGGCAATGACAGCACGTTGACCGTGGTGCTGTTGCCGCGCTTAGACAAAGCCACCAAAAGCTCGGCTTGGTTCGGTGCCTTAGAAAACAACGGCATCAGCGTGCAGATTGATCCGATTGAACGCCACGCTTTGCCCACGTGGATTGCGCAACGTTTGGGTGCGCAGCAGCAACGCGTCGCTGCTGGCGAAGCGGGTCAACACACCTTGCAATTTTTTGCCGAGCGTGTGGAAGGCAACTTGCTGGCAGCGCACCAAGAAATTCAAAAGCTTGGCCTTCTGTACCCCGCAGGCGAGTTGAGCTTTGAGCAAGTCGAACGCGCAGTGATGAACGTGGCACGTTATGACGTGTTCAAACTCTCAGAAGCTGTACTCAGCGGTCAGCCCCTGCGCGTGCAACGCATGCTCGATGGTTTGAAGGCCGAAGGTGAAGCGGAGGTGTTGGTGCACTACACGCTGGCCGAAGAAATCCGTGCTTTGAAACGTGTCAAGGATGCTGTCGCATCGGGCAAGGCCTTACCGATGGCGCTGCGCGAGCAACGCATCTGGGGTCCGCGCGAGCGCTTGTTTGAACGCGTGCTGCCACGCTTGAGCGTGGGCATGCTGGAAAAATTGTTGCAATCGGCTCACCAGGTCGACGGCATTGTCAAAGGCTTGAAAACACCAGAATGGCCTGCCGACAATTGGCAAGCCCTGCACCGTTTGGCCATGCGTTTGTGCCGCGCTTGTATGCCGCGCAACGCTTAATTAGGAAAACACACCATGACGACTCTCAACGTTGCCGACCACATGCACGCGCTGGGCGCTCAAGCCAAAGTCGCTTCAGCGCAAATGGCCAAAGCCTCTGCCGCGGTCAAAAACACCGCGCTGCGCAAGCTGGCCGCTTTGCTGCGTGACAACATCGCCGCGCTGCAAATTGACAATGCCAAAGACATTGAGCGCGCCATCGCCGCAGGCTTGGATGCGCCTATGGTGGACCGCTTGAAGCTCACGCCCAAAGTGTTGGAAACCTGCGCGCAAGGTTGCGAACAACTCGCCGCCATGCCAGAGGTGATTGGCGAAATCACAGGCTTGAAAGAGCAACCCAGCGGCATTCGCGTGGGCCAAATGCGTGTGCCTTTGGGCGTGTTTGGCATGATTTTCGAAAGTCGTCCCAACGTGACGATTGAAGCCGCTTCGTTGTCCATCAAGAGCGGCAACGCCTGCATCTTGCGTGGCGGTTCGGAAGCGATTGAGTCTAATAAAGCGTTGGCAAAGTTGGTGCAACAAGCACTGAGCGAAAGCGGCTTGCCGACCGATGCTGTGCAACTGGTGCAAACCACCGACCGCGAGGCGGTAGGCCATTTGATTGCCATGCCTGAGTTTGTGGACGTCATCATTCCGCGCGGCGGCAAGGGCTTGATCGAGCGCATCAGTCGCGACGCCAAAGTGCCCGTTATCAAACACTTGGACGGCAATTGCCACACCTATGTGGACGACCCTTGCGACATCGCCATGGCGGTGACCGTGGCCGACAACGCCAAGACCCAAAAGTACAGCCCTTGCAACGCCAGCGAAAGCTTGTTGGTCGCACGTGGCGTGGCCGCCGAGTTTTTGCCCAAGATTGGCGCCATCTTTGCTGCCAAAGGTGTGGAGATGCGCTGTTCTCCAGAAGCCAAAACTATCCTCACACAAGTCAAAGGTGCAAACCTCAAAGACGCAACCGAGCAGGATTGGTTTGAAGAATATTTGGGCCCCATCATCAGCATCAAAGTGGTGGAAGGCTTGGACGAAGCCATTGCCCACATCAACCACTACTCCAGTCACCACACCGAATCCATTCTCACGCGCGACCACATGCACGCCCAGCGCTTTTTGCGCGAGGTGGACTCGTCCAGCGTGATGGTCAATGCCAGCACCCGATTTGCAGATGGTTTTGAATACGGTTTGGGTGCTGAAATAGGCATTTCTACCGATAAATTTCATGCCCGGGGACCTGTGGGCATCGAAGGTCTGACCTCATTGAAATACGTGGTGTTGGGTCAAGGTGAAATTCGCACCTAGCCAATGGCGCGACACTTCTTCGTTTGAAACGCGTCTTGTCATCCCAACGTCCTAGAATTACTTTCCACATACAAGGACACCATGGTTCCTCATCTCATCACCGCCCTCAACGGCCCCATCAACGAGCTTGAACAACGCATCCTCGATTCCATGCCTGCCATCGAGCGTTGGTTTCGTTTGGAGTGGATGGAGCACACCCCTCCTTTCTACAGCTCAGTCGATATTCGCAATGCGGGTTTCAAGCTCGCTCCCGTAGATACCAACCTCTACCCAGGCGGCTGGAACAACCTCACGCCTGAAATGCTGCCGCTTGCCGTGCAAGCCGCGATGGCCGCGATCGAGAAGATTTGCCCTGAAGCGCGCAATCTGCTGTTGATCCCCGAGAACCACACGCGCAACACCTTCTATTTGTCGAACGTGGCGCAGCTGCAGCGCATCTTCCACATGGCTGGTTTGAATGTGCGCATTGGCTCAATCAACCCTGAGATCAAAGAAAACACCACCATCGATTTGCCCAACGGTGACAGCGTCACGTTGGAGCCGGTGATTCGTGGCAAACGTCGCTTGGGGCTCAAAGACTTTGACCCTTGCACGATTTTGCTCAACAACGATTTGAGCGCAGGCATTCCTGGCATCTTGGAAGACTTGCATGAGCAACACCTGTTGCCACCGCTGCATGCGGGCTGGAGCGTGCGCCGCAAGAGCAAACACTTTGAGTGCTACGAAGAAGTCGCCAAACGTTTTGGCAAGTTGTTGGGGATCGATCCGTGGCTGATCAACCCCATGTTCAACCAGTGCGGCGAAGTCAACTTCGCTGAGGGCACGGGCATGGAGTGCTTGAAGACCAATGTGGATGCCTTGCTCACCAAGATCAAGCGCAAATACAAAGAGTACGGCATCAACGAAAAACCATTCGTCATCGTCAAGGCCGACAACGGCACCTACGGCATGGGCATCATGACCGTGCGCGATGTCAAAGACTTGGACGTGGTCAACCGCAAGACGCGCAACAAAATGAGCGTGGTCAAAGATGGTCAAGAAGTCAACCAAGTCATCATCCAAGAAGGCGTGCTCACGCACGAGCGCTTGAACGACGCGGTGGCTGAACCCGTGGTCTACATGATGGACCGCTACGTGGTGGGCGGTTTCTACCGCGTGCATGCCGACCGCGGCGTGGACGAAAACTTGAACGCTCCCGGTGCCAGCTTTGTGCCTTTGGCTTTTGAACAAAGTGCGCACACACCGCAGCCTGGCATGAAGCCCGGTGCAAGTACCCCCAACCGCTTCTACATGTATGGTGTCATCGGCCGTTTGGCCATGTTGGCTGCGAGTTATGAACTCGAAGCCACTGATCCCGAAGCAGAAAATTACGACTGAGGTTAGTTATGGATCAACACGGAAAGTCGTCGCTCGCGGCGCTCACCTTGGGCGCGATTGGCGTTGTTTACGGCGACATCGGCACCAGCGTGCTGTACGCGATGAAAGAGGTGTTTGGTTCGGGCCATGTGCAATTCACGCCCGACAACATCTATGGCATCTTGTCCATCTTCTTTTGGACGTTGACCGTCATTGTGTCCATCAAGTATGTGGCTTTGGTGTTGCGTGCGGACAACCACGGCGAAGGTGGTTTGGTGGCGATGCTGGCTTTAGCGTCCATGGCGGTGAAAGACCGCCCCGTGTTGCGTCATCGCATGCTGATCGTGGGCATCTTTGGCACTTGCTTGTTTTATGGCGATGGTGTGATCACACCCGCTATTTCGGTGTTGTCTGCGGTCGAGGGTTTAGAGGTGGTGTCACCCGCTTTTAAGAAGTATGTGATTCCACTCACAATCATCATTTTGTTTGGCCTCTTCGCTGTGCAAAAGCGAGGCACCAGTGGTATTGGTAAGTTTTTTGGTCCGATCACCGTGGTGTGGTTTGCTGCCATTTCTGCTTTGGGCATTTATCACATCGCATCGCATCCAGAAATTTTGTGGGCCATCAGCCCGCATCATGCTTTGCGTTTCATCTTCACCGAACCCGAAGTGACCTTCTTGATTTTGGGCGCTGTGGTGTTGTGCGTCACCGGTGGCGAAGCTTTGTATGCGGACATGGGGCACTTCGGTAAGAAGCCCATTCGCATCGCCTGGTTCTTTGTGGTCATGCCTGCGTTGACCCTGAACTACTTTGGTCAAGGCGCTTTGCTTTTGAGTGACCCCGCAGCCGTGGCCAACCCGTTCTTCAACATGGCACCTGATTGGTTGCTCGTGCCGTTGGTGGGGCTGGCGACAGCGGCCACCGTGATTGCTTCGCAAGCCTTGATTTCAGGCGCTTTTAGCGTGACCAAGCAAGTGGTTCAACTGGGCTTCTTGCCACGTTTGCAAGTGCTGCACACCAGCGTGAAAGACACGGGTCAAATCTATATTCCGTTTGTGAACTGGGGCTTGTTTGCTGTCATCGTATTGGCGGTGATGATGTTTAAATCATCCAGCAATTTGGCGGCGGCCTACGGCATTGCGGTGTGTACCGATATGCTCATCACCACCGTACTGACCTTCTTTGTGATTCATTACGGTTGGAAATACCCGTTCTGGTGGTGTTTGGCGGCCACGAGCTTTTTCTTTGCGGTGGACTTTGTGTTCTGGGCCTCGAACTTGTTGAAGCTGTTCGAAGGTGGCTGGTTCCCGTTGCTGATTGCTTCGGTCATCATGATGTTCATGCTGACATGGCGCGATGGCCGTGCCATCCTTCATGAGAAGCGCAAAGAAGATGCATTGGACTTGAACAGTTTCTTAGAGGCGGTGTTTTTGTCACCCCCCACGCGAGTCGAAGGCACGGCCGTGTTCTTGACTTCTGGAAAGGGTGCCGTGCCCAACGCCATGTTGCATAACTTGAAACACAACAAAGTGTTGCACAAGCAAAACTTGTTTGTGAACGTGCAAAACCATGAAGTGCCTTGGATTGATGAAAACGAACGCCTAGAAATTTCCGCCATTGGCCAAGACTGTTGGCAGGTCGTGATTCACTACGGTTTCAAAGACGATCCGGACGTGCCAGGCGCGTTGGCTAACTTGAATGGCATGGGGTGCGAAATCAGCCCGATGACGACAAGCTATTTCCTGTCACGCGACAGCATCGTGCCTACGGTGACGGGTGGCATGGCCCAGTGGCGTGAAAAACTGTTTGCCCAAATGCACCTCAATGCCAGCTCTGCTGCCGACTTCTTGAACTTGCCTAGCAACTCCGTGGTGGAGCTGGGCAGCAAAATCGAAATTTAAAACATGCATATCCTCTTCGTCGCAGACCCGTTGTCGTCTTTCAAAATTTACAAGGACACCACGTTTGCGATGATGCGTGAAGCCCAGCGCCGTGGCCACCAAGTGTTGGCCTGCGAACCGCAAGACATCGTGTGGCAAAGCGGCCAAAAAGTCACTGCACGCGTGCAACATGTGCGCTTGACGGGTGATGCTGAGAGTTGGTTTAACGTGCAAAGCGTGGACGAGCACTACGCGCTCAACAGCGCCGACGCCATCGTGATGCGCAAAGACCCGCCTTTTGACAGCGAGTACTTCTACGCCACGCACTTGCTAGAGCAAGCCGAGCGCGAAGGTGCCAAGGTGTTCAACAAACCCGCTGCTTTGCGCGACCATCCAGAAAAATTAGCCATTCTGGAATTCGCACAATTCATCAGCCCCACCCTGGTGACGCGCAGCGCCGATGCCATTCGTGCGTTTCATGCGCAACACCGCGACATCATCTTGAAGCCACTCGATGGCATGGGCGGCATGGGTATCTTCCGCGTGAAGGACGATGGCTTGAATCTCGGCGCCATCACCGAAACCCTCAACCGTGACGGCGCCCAAACGGTCATGGTGCAAAAGTTCATCCCTGCGATTGATAAAGGCGACAAGCGCGTGCTCGTCATTGGCGGCAAAGTCGTGCCCTATTGCTTGGCGCGTATTCCCCAAGGTGGTGAAGTGCGCGGCAACTTGGCTGCAGGCGGCAAAGGCGTGGCGCAAGCTATCTCAGCACGTGACCAAGAAATCGCCGAAGCCCTAGGCCCCATCCTCGCCAAGCGTGGTTTGTTGTTGGTGGGTTTGGATGTGATTGGTGACTGCCTCACCGAAGTGAACGTGACCAGCCCTACTTGCTTTCAAGAGATCTTTGATCAAACCGGTTTTGATGTCGCTGCGATGTTCATTGACGCGTTGGAAACTGCGGCCGCTTAAGCGCGCAGCTGTCCATCCACAAACACCTTCAACTCTCCCGGTGCAAACGGCGTCCACACCTCGTTGGTTGTCAAAGGCGCCGTCACCACCACCGCCACACGGTCATCAGGCGATGCGTGTTCTGCAAAATTGATGCTCATGTCTTGATCACTCAGCGTGGCCTTTGCAAATGGGTGTTTGCGTTCGATGTAACAAAGATTAGTCGAGGCATGCGCCCACAGCGCCTGACCGTTGGACAGCAAGAAATTGAACGTGCCGTGCTTGGCAATCTGCGGCACCAGCTCTTTGAGCGTCAGTGTCAGCTCATCAACCGATGGCACGCTGGCGTGTGACTTGGCCATTTCTTGCATCAACCAGCAAAACGCCTGCTCGCTATCGGTGTGACCGACGGGTTTGAAATTGCCATGCAAGCGCGGTTCGTAGTTCTCTAGGTTTCCGTTGTGCGCAAACACCCAGTAGCGGCCCCACAGCTCGCGCACAAAGGGGTGGCAATTCTCAAGTGCCACCACGCCTTGCGTGGCCTTGCGAATGTGGGAAATGACGTTGCGGCTTTTGATGGGGTACTTGCGAATCAGTTCGGCCACGGGCGATGTGCTGGCTGGCAAGTGGTCGATGAAGTGACGCAGGCCGCGGTCTTGCTCGGAGCCTTCAAAGAACGCAATGCCCCAGCCATCGGCGTGGTGGTCGGTCACACCAGCGCGTTGCGCGAAGCCGCTGAAGCTGAAGGTCGCGTCTGTGGGGTTTTTGCAATTCAGTCCGAGCAGTTGGCACATGGCGGTTCAATTCAAGATCAATGGGTGTGTTGGTGCGGTTGGCGAATGCGCCACGCCGCTAAGAGTGCCAGCATGCAAACCAACGCGAGCATCAAAAACACTTCGTCAAACGCCGCCAAGCGCATGGCCGACGTTTTTGGGTTGGTGAGCGAATCCCCGTGCACAGCCAATCGCCATTCCAACAAAATGCCGCACAGGCTCACACCCGCTGCGCCGCCTAGCATGCGCAAAAAGTTGATGACGCTGGCGCCTTGAGGAATCAAGTTGCTGTCCATGCCACGCATGGCGCCGATGTTGAGTGAGGGCAAGATAAAGCCCAAGCCCACGCGTCCCAAAATGGCAAAGGCCACCAGCACCCACAAACCTGTTTGCAAATTCACGGTGAGCATGAGCGCAAAAGAAAGTGCCAGTAACACCAAGCCAAAGCTCACCATCAAGTGTGTAGGGTGTGTGCTCGAGTAGCGGCCCACGATGGCAATGGTGAACGCCAACAGCAAGCCTGATGGCAACAACAAAGTGCCCACATAGCTGGGTGACAGACCTAAGCCGAGTTGCAAATACAAGGGCAACAAATAGGTGGAGCCAAACATGGCAATGCCGTAAATGAAGGCCACGGTGGTCCCCATGGCAAATGGTCTATGCGTGAACAAAGCCAAGTTCATCAGTGGTTTGCCATCGTTTTGAGTTTGTACACGTTGCCACGCCACAAAGCCCACTGTGCATAACACTGCTGCGCCAATCAAGCTGAGAGAGGCGGTCACATTGCCGCTGTGCAACATCACCAAGCCATTGAGCAAGCACAAGGTGCCCACGGTGGCAAGTGCGAGTCCGCCCAAATCCAGCGAGGGCCTGCCGTGGTTGGCGCTCACGCCGCCTGGTGCGGTGGTGGGCACGTAGCGCATGGCCATCCACATGGACACCATGCAAAACGGCACCACCATGAAAAACAGCGCGCGCCAACTCATCCAGTCCACCAACAAACCGCCGATGCTGGGACCCAGCGCGGGGGCCAGCACCACGCCCATGCCAAAGAAACTGTTGGCTCGGCCTTGCTCTGAAGTATCAAATGCCCGCAAGATGATGATGGCCGGAATGGGTTGCACCACGCCAGCCGCCAGGCCTTCGATGACGCGTGCCGCTAGCACCAAGTTGTAATCGGTGGAGAGTCCGCCGGCGACACCTGCCGTGAACAGCACCCACATGCAACCCATGTAAGTGGTGCGGTAGCCAAAGCGTGCCAACAGCCAAGGCGTGGTGAGCATGGACACCGTCATGGCCACCATGAAGCTAGAGCTCACCCACTGCGCCGACTCTTGACCAATGCCGAACTGCAAGCTCATGTCGGGAATGCCCACATTCATGATGGTGGACGACATGATGGCGGCCATCGAGCCAATCATCACCGTGGTCAACATCAACCAACGGTGGCGTGTGCCGTAGCGGCTTTGTAGGTCTGCCAACGAGCCGCGTTCAGCCATGTGCTTCTTTCGTGGCGCAGGCTTGGCAAATGCAGGCCTTGCGTTGTGATGCGGCGGGCACTTGGGCAAGCAGCTCGGGCGAGAAAGACGCGTTCACGCACCAGCACTTGGCAACGGGTTGCCCGCTGACTTTGGCCGCTTCCATGGCGCATTGATTCGGCTGGCCGCACAAGGGGCAAGCGCAAGCGTCAATGGGGGCGGGCATTTGGCTGTGCATGCCCCAAAGTGTAGCGAAGCGAACAAGGCACAATCGCAAAAATCTTATGTACGAATTCCCACCCACGCCAGAAGCCGCACAGCTGCGGCTTGACTACGTCAGCCCCAAAGACTATGCGCACAGCCGCAACGCCTTGGATGGCGCGGTGACGCATTTGTCGCCGTACCTCACCCATGGTTTTTTGAGCGTGCCCGATGTGGCCAGCGCCATGTACCACCAGTACCGCGTGGGCGTGCAACACAAGCTGATTTATGAGTTGGGTTGGCGCGAGTATTTTCAACACTTGCATCACCATTTAGGCGATGGCATTGCGCAGTCCTTGCACGAAGGTGTCTTGCCAGATACCGAGTACAGCACCGAGCTACCCGAGGATGTGCGCCACGCTTGCACCCGCGTGCCTGTGATTGACACCGCCATACGCATGCTCTACACCACGGGTTATTTGCACAACCATGCGCGCCTGTGGGTGGCCAGCTACATCGTGCATTTGCGCAAAGTGCATTGGCGCGTGGCCGCCGATTGGATGTACAGCCATTTGTTGGATGGCGATGTGGCCAGCAACTATTTGGGGTGGCAATGGGTGGCAGCGACGGGAAGCAGCAAACCTTATTTGTTCAATGCCGACACGGTAGAGAAGTTTGCCCCTGAAATTTGGCACAGCCGCGCCACATCGATTGACGTGAGCTACGAGCTGATGGACATCTTGGCCCGTAGCTCGGCCACTGTGGCGCAAGTGCGTAAAAACGAATTGGCTTGGGATGAGCCAGCGGTGTTCTCCGAACCACCTGCTGATTTAGGGTTTACAAAACCTGTGGCAAGCGATGTGGCAGGCCAACATGTGTGGCTGGTGCATCCGTGGGTGCTGGCTGATTTGCCAAAGGACTTACCTGCGGATGTGGTGTGCGTGGCCGTGGCATTTGCAGAGCACACACAAGCGCATCCATGGAATGCTTTGCGTTGGCACTTTGTGGGTGAACGCATGACGGCACTTACGCCGCACCGTTGGTTTGGTTCTGCTGACGAGGTGTTGGCCGCATTGGCCCATGCGCAAAGTGTGCAAACCGTGGCGCATCTGTGTTTGCCAGACCTTGCTGCAGGTCATGTGCAATTGCGACCTGCGCCACGCCTGTTCCGTCACCTCGACAAGCCGATGGATTCGTTCAGCAAATGGTGGGTGCAGGTGAACAAGAACGTGCGGCACTTGCAGCAGTTGGTGTACCCGCTGCCTGCGCGACCACCCGCGTCTTAAACGCGGCTTGATACGCCTTATTCGCCAGGCGCCGGCGTGACTTTGGTGATGAAGTATTCGGTCTCGCCAAAGCAGGTCGGCAAGCCTTTGTGTTGCTCATACTCCACCACTACTTTTTGACCAATGTGTTTGTTGATTTGGTCAGCCACCGCATCATCACGCACGGTGAAGGCAAACTTTTCTGGAATGGCGGGGAGGGTGGCTAAAGCCCGAATTTGTTCGCCTTCCCATGTTTTGCAGATCCAGCCTTTGTAAGAGAGCTTTTGCACAAAACCCACGCTCTCGCCCTTGGAGTAAGTGAAGTGGTACGAGAACAGCAAGTACACTCCCACGGCAATCAGCACGGTCAACACCAAACCAATCACGGTGCGCAAAGCAAAACGAAGTGTGGTGCTAATCAAAGGGTGTGTCATGGCAGGCTCTCAATCGCAAAATGGAATCACTCAATCATAGTTCGCAGCACCCATGAAAAACGGCTCCCGAGGGAGCCGTTTTCTTTTGCTTCATGCAGCAGTGATTAGGCTTGACCGGCCTTCACTTTAGGCGTGGCCCGCCTTCACTTTCAAGCGCCATGCGTGCAGCAAAGGCTCGGTGTAGCCGCTGGGCTGCTCTTTGCCTTTGAACACCAAGTCGAGGGCGGCTTGGTAAGCAGGTGCTTTGGCAAAGCGGCCCGCCATTTTTTGGTAAGCCTTGTCGCCCGCGTTTTGCTTGTCCACCACCGACGCCATGCGCTTGAAGGTGTCTTTCACTTCAGCCGGTGTGACCACGCCGTGGTGCAACCAGTTGGCGATGTGTTGGCTAGAAATGCGCAGGGTGGCGCGGTCTTCCATCAAGCCGACGTTGTGGATGTCTGGCACTTTCGAGCAGCCCACACCTTGGTCGACCCAGCGCACCACATAGCCCAAGATGCCTTGCACGTTGTTGTCCAACTCTTGTTGCTTCTCAGCAGGTTTCCAGTTGGGGTTGGCTGTCACAGGCACTTGCAACAGGTCGTTCAAGAGGCTGTCACGCACCTTGTTGTAGTCGATCTTTTCCAATTCTTTCTGCACGTCCACCACTTTGACTTGGTGGTAATGCATGGCGTGCAACACAGCGGCTGTAGGGCTTGGCACCCAAGCGGTGTTGGCGCCCGCTTTGGGGTGGCCAATTTTTTGTTTCAGCATCTCTGCCATCAAGTCGGGCATGGCCCACATGCCTTTGCCGATTTGCGCCTTGCCGCGCAAGCCGCATGACAAGCCAGCCAACACGTTGTTCTTTTCGTAGGCTTGAATCCATGCGCTGGTTTTCATATCGCCTTTGCGCAACATGGGGCCTGCTTGCATGGCGGTGTGCATCTCGTCGCCGGTGCGATCCAAGAAGCCGGTGTTGATGAACGCCACGCGGCTCGCTGCAGCAGCGATACAGGCTTTCAAGTTCACGCTGGTGCGGCGCTCTTCGTCCATGATGCCCAGCTTGACGGTGCTGTCAGACAAGCCCAAAACCTTCTCAACGCGACCAAACAATTCGCAGGCAAACGCCACTTCGGTGGGGCCGTGCATTTTGGGTTTGACGATGTACACAGAACCTGTGCGTGAATTGCGAATGCCTTTTTTGCCGTGGCCTTGCAAGTCGTGCAGCGCGATGGTCGTGGTGATGACCGCGTCCATGATGCCTTCTGGGATTTCGTGCATCTGGCCGTCTTTACCTTTGTAAAGAATGGCGGGGTTGGTCATCAAGTGGCCCACGTTGCGAAGGAACAGCAATGAGCGGCCATGCAATTTGACGGGCTGGCCGTCTTTGCCTTTGTATTCGCGGTCGGCATTCAAACCACGTGTGAACGTTTTGCCACCTTTTTCAACCGTCTCGGTCAAGGTGCCTTTGACGATGCCCAACCAGTTGCTGTAGGCCAGCACTTTGTCGTCTGCATCCACGACGGCCACGGAGTCTTCCAAGTCGAGGATGGTCGACAAGGCAGCTTCCACCACCAAGTCGCTCACGCCGGCTGGGTCTGTCGCGCCGATGGGGGTGTTGCGGTTGATTTGCAAATCAAGGTGCAAGCCGTTGTGCGCGAAGAGCACCGACGATGGCTCAGACATCTTGCCTTGAAAGCCCACAAACTGAGCGGCCTTGGCCAGCTTGGTGGTCTTGCCGCCTTTGAGGGTGACGACCAATTCGCCGTTCACCACGGCGTAGCCGGTGGAGTCGATGTGCGAGCCGCTCTTCAAAGGCACGGTGCGGTCCAGCACGTGACGTGCATAGGCAATGACCTTGGCGCCGCGCTTGGGGTTGTAGCCCGCAGTTTTTTCTGCGCCGCCTTTTTCTGGGATGGCGTCTGTGCCATACAAGGCGTCATACAAAGAACCCCAGCGTGCGTTGGCTGCGTTCAAGGCGTAACGTGCATTGAGCACGGGCACCACCAGTTGTGGGCCAGCTTGCAAGGCCAATTCAGCGTCCACGTTTTTGGTGGTGGCTTTGACCTTGTCGGGTTGTGGCACGAGGTAGCCAATTTTTTCCAAGAACTTGCGATAGGCCTTCATGTTTTTGATGGGGCCTGGGTTGGCGCTGTGCCATGTGTCCATCTCGGTTTGCAGGCGGTCACGCTCTGCCAGCAAGGCGATGTTTTTCGGTGCCAAGTCTTGGACGATGGCGTCGAAACCCTTCCAGAATTTATCGCTGCTCACGCCAGTGTCGGGCAACACTTTGGTCTCGATGAATTTGTACAAGTTGGTGGCAACTTGCAAGCTGCGCACTTGGGTGCGCTTGGTGGTGTCTTGGCTCATGGTGAGGTCTCTCTGGATAAATCAAAAAGGGGAAATCAGAACGAATCTTATTGGATTGCGCTGAGGTGATTGCATCGCCAGCTTTTTGGCTGTCGTGACAAATAGGGTGGTAATCGTGCGTGCGGCTGCGCTTTACTTGTCAGGCGCCAGCAAGTGGCCATGACGCAAGCCGCGCCATGTGCCTAGGGTCAACCCCAAAATCAGCAGTGAGGTGACCGCCAGCAACAAGGTAGCAGGCAGTTCCAGCCATGCACCGCCCTGCTCTTGCGACATGCGCAGGCTAAGTGTGGTGAAGGCGGCCATCGGAAAGCTCATGGCCCAATGGGGCAAACCAAAAGGCTGTTCAAGGATGGTGTGAATTTGCGTGAGCGATAGGGCTAAGAAAAACAGACCAATGCCCCACGAGCCCCAGGCCAAGCTCAGTGGTGCATCAAATTGCAAGAAACACAAACCGATGATGGATGGCGCCACCATGGTGATGAAGATGCTGGGGCTCATGCGCGCAGCCAGCGGGCCCGCTTGCACCATGCGAATGAGGAGCATGGTCTGCAGCACTGGCCACAACAGCAGACCAATGCCAAACTGAGCTGTGGCCCAAGACTCAAGACCGATGGTCACGCCCGACAAAGGCGCTAACACATTGCCAATGACGGGAATAAAAAACACGGGCGTGAAAGCGGCCCATTGCAAGCCGCCGTTGTCAGGCGTGTTGAGCCAACGCGCAATCACCCACACAGAAGCCGCCAGCTCTAAGACCGAACCCAACACCCACGCAAATGTGAGCAGCGTGTCGAGTGTGCGTGAGGTGTTCCAAAACAAAGACACACCAATGCCAGCGAGCAACATGATGGACAGCGGTAGCGTGGCCATGAAGGCGTGACGCACGGGGTGGCGCATGTCTGCGGCCACGGCGTTGGGGTGAAACGTCAAACGCACCACGCATGAGAGGCACAGCAAGACGAATACAAATAGGGCAAAGAGAGCGCCCACCAGTCCTAAGCCAAGGGCGGTGTCGCCCAACACATCGGTGGCGCGCAACCAAGCGAGTGACAAACCGCACCAACCCATGACCATGGCAAACCATGCGGGTGCGAGGTGCTCTAACAGCGCAATGGCGCGGGTGATTCGACTGGGGCGATGCGTGGGAGCTTGGGTATTCATGCGCCAATTTTAGGTTGCAGCCTCAAAACCGTCGGCGTGGATAATTGATGCATGGACAAACTCAAAGCCTTTGAGTCTTTTGTGTCGGTGGCCTTGAAGGGCAGCTTGACCGCTGCGGCCAAAGCCGAGGGCGTGGCACCCGCCATCATGGGGCGTCGCTTGGACAGCTTAGAAGCGCACTTGGGCGTCAAGCTCTTGGTGCGCACCACGCGACGCATCACGCTCACACACGAAGGCACGGCATTCCTCGAAGACTGTCAACGCTTGCTGGCCGATGTGGCCAATGCCGAAGCGAGCGTCAGTGCGGGTGGTCTCAAAGCCAGCGGGCATTTGCGCATCACGGCGCCTGCGGGGTTTGGTCGCCGCCACGTGGCACCACTGGTGCCCAAGTTTCACAGCATGCACCCCGATGTGACGGTGTCACTCAACCTGAGCGACCGTGTGGTCGACTTAGCCGCCGAAGGTTTTGATTGCGCGGTGCGCGTGGGCGATTTGCCCGACTCATCGTTGGTGAGTGTGCGCATGGCCGACAACCGCCGCTTGTGTGTGGCCACCCCCGAATTTTTAAAACGCTACGGCACACCCAAAGTGCCGAGTGACTTGATGCGCTTTCGTTGCTTGACGCTGTCCAGCGACGCCTCACAAACACGCGGCTGGGCGTTTCGTGTGCCTGTGACGGGTAAGCTTTTGGATAGCCAAACGCACGAGGTGATTCACCTGCGCCCCAGTGGCCCGATGGACTGTTCGGACGGTCAAGTGCTGCACGACTGGTGTTTGGCGGGCCACGGCATTGCATGGCGCAGCACGTGGGAGGTGGAGTCTGAAATCAGCAGTGGGCAATTGGTGCCTGTGTTGGAAGAATTCGCCGCACCCCCCAACGGAATTTATGCGGTGTTCTCGCAGCGCAAACACCTGCCCCTGCGTTTGCGCTTGTGGATTGATTTTCTCAAAGACCACTACGGTCATGCGAGTTACTGGAGTTCGGCTGCATGACGTGCGATCACATCAAAGACGTCGTGCTGTGTGCGGATGACTACGCGTTGAACGCACCCGTGTCGCAAGGCATTGTTGCCTTGGCTGTGCTTGGGCGCCTGAGCGCCACCAGCGTGATGAGCCTCTCGCCGCGTTGGGCCGAAGATGTGGTGGCCCTACGCGACGTGCGTGAACGCTTGGATGTGGGCGTGCATTTGGATTGGACCAGTAGCTTTGCCGTGGCGGCAGGCCATGGTCGCGGTTTGGGTGTTGTCATGGCGCGCGCTGCGCTTCGCCTTTACAACCAACAAAGCATTGAAGACGAAATTGAACGGCAGCTGGATGCTTTTGAGGGTCAGTGGCAAGCGGCCCCTGATCACATCGACGGACACCAACACATCCAGCAGTTTGCAGTCTTTCGTCACGCTTTGGCCGAGGTTCTGATGCGCCGTTATGGCGATACCGCCCCGCGTCCATGGCTACGCGTGTCGCAAGTTGCGCAACCTGGGCTCAAGGCCAAAGTCATCTCTGCCATGGGAGCGGCAGCACTCGCCGACTGGGCTCAACACCACGCATGGCCTACGGTGGGGCCGTTGTTGGGCGCCTATGGCTTTGATGGCAGCCTGGACGACTACGCACGCCACATGCAAGGCTGGCTCACCCACCTGCCAGCAGACAACGCCGCGCTCATCATGTGCCACCCTGCCGTGTCGGCACAACCGGACGATGCGATTGGCCCTGCACGCAAGCGAGAGTTTGCTTATCTCGCAGGACACGATTTTGTGCAGCACATGTTTGACGCCCGCGTGCGTTTGGTGCGCGGCAGCGGCAAACTTATACAAGCTTGAGACCCACATGACTTCTTCTTTCTTTGCATCTCTTCGCTGGCGCACTTGGGGCCTTTGGCTCTTGCCGGTGTTGCTGTTGGTCCTGGCTTCCGAGCGGCCGCTTTCGATTCCAGATGAGGGGCGTTATGCGGAAGTGGGTCGATGGATGTGGATGAGTGGCGACTGGTTGACCCCGCGCATTGATGGCATTCCTTTCTTTCACAAACCACCGCTTCTGTATTGGTTCGAAGCGGCCTCGATGGCCGTGTTTGGGGCAACGCCTTGGGCTGCCCGTGTGGTGGTGGCGCTGCATGCGTGTGTGATGCTGGGCCTCATGGTGGCGTGTGTGCGCCACTTCGCTGGTGCCGAAGTGGCGCGTCGCGCAGGCTGGGTGCTGGGCACCAGCATGACGTTTTTGGTCGCAGGTCAATATGTGAATACCGACATGATGGTGGCCACATGGATGGGGGTGGCCATTTGGTGCTTTGCCCGTGCCTTCATGCATCAAGGTGGCTTGCATGTCAACTGGGCACGCGCAGGTTTTGTGGCATGCGCCTTGGGCGTGTTGAGCAAGGGCTTGATTGGTTTGCTGTTGCCAGGGCTGGTGCTGTTTGTCTGGATTGCTTACACCTGGCAGTGGCGCAAAATTTTGGCGTTGCCGTGGGTGAGTGGCTTGCTGCTCTTTGCTGCCGTCGCCTTGCCTTGGTTTGTGCTGGCTGCGCGTGAGCACCCCGATATGTTGGCCTACATGTTTGGCAAGCACCAGTTTGGCCGCTACACCGCCACCACGTTCAACAACGCACGCCCTTGGTGGTTCTACGGCGTGGCTGTGACGGTGCTGTTGTTTCCTTGGATTTTCTTTGTGGCCGCTGATGGCGTTCAGCGCGTGCGCCAACGTGTGCTTCAGCAACCCTCCAATGACAACGGTGCTTGGGTGGCGTTGTGCTGGATTTGGGTGCTGGCCATTCTTGGCTTTTTCTCTATTCCTAACTCCAAACTGATTGGCTACGCCTTGCCTGTGATGCCGCCCTTGGCCGTCTTGGCGGCTTTGTGGTGGCAGCGCCATTTGGCACCGCGCGCATGGAGCGCTTGGTTGTTCGGTGCCTTGTCGCTGGTGGGCATAGGTGTGGCCAGCTTTGCCAATCACTACGCCGGCGTGTTCACGCTAGAGCGCAGCACACGCGGCGTGGCCCAAGCGGTGGTGTGCCAAGTGGCTCCCAACGATGTGCTGGCGGTGGTGGACGACTACCCCTATGACGTGATGTTCTATGCCCAACGCCAACGCCCGATAGAGGTGATTCAAGACTGGGCGCGCGAGGAACAAGAAGCTGGCGACGACTGGCGCCGCGAACTGATGGACGGCGTGGACTTTGACAAACCCGCGGGTGCAGCGCTGCAGCCGATGTCACGCTTGGCCGAGCTGCGCACCAATGAACACGCATGGGTCCTGGCGCCGCGTTGGCGAAAGGCCTTTCGCACCGAAACCTATGCAGGCTTCACCGAGGTTTACAAAGACGATGCGTGGATTTTGTATCGCGGCTCACCGAGCGCGGCGAAAAGCCCAGAAGCGGCTGAGCAAAAAAGTCTGCGCGGATGCGAAGACCAGCGCAAAAAATAACGCCAACCAATCGGGCAAATTTAAGCCTCGCAGCAGCGCCACAAACATCACTTCGTTGGCGGCAAAACCTGCCAGCGCTGTAGCTGCAAAGCGGCGAAAGCTTTGCCACAGGCTGGTCGCGGCATCGCTGAAGCTCAAAAAACGGTGCCCTGCAAAGCTCACCACAAACGCAATGCAAAAGCCCGCCGCATTCGCGACCTCGGGCCACATGTAGGGCGTGGCCAGCATGAACACAGCCATGTGGACCGCCGCGGCTGTTGCGCCCACCACTAAAAACCAAAAACCGGTACGCATGCTTTAGACGGGGTGCGGTGGGTCGTTGTCGATCACCGCAGGCGCTGTCGCTTTGACCGGCGCCAAAGACAAGCCCGCGCCCCAACGTTGGCTCACCAAATACATGGGGCGTTGTTTCACCTCTTCGTAAATGCGACCCACGTATTCAGCCAGGATGCCAATCGACAGCAGCTGAATGCCACTGAAAAACATCATGCCCACCACCAGTGTGGCGTAGCCCGGGACATCAATGCCCCACACAAAATATTCGGCTACCACCCATGCGCCGTAGCCCAAAGCCAACATCGCCAGCATCAAGCCGGTGATGGTCAGGGCGCGCAACGGTGCGATGGAGAACGCCAATACGCCAGTCAGTGCCAACGCAAATGACCCGCGCAAACCAAAGCTGCTTTCGCCCGCCGCGCGTGGCAGCGGCTCGTAGTCAATTGCGGTGCTTGCAAAGCCGACCCAGGCGTATAACCCCTTCATGAAACGGTTGCGCTCGGGCAGCTGCTTCAGGGCCTCCACCACACGGCGGTCCATCAGGCGGAAGTCGCCCGCGTGCGCGGGAATCTTCACGCGGTTGCCCATGTTGATGAGCTTGTAAAACATACCTGTCAGCCCCGCGTGCAAGGCCGATTGGTCGTCACGTGTGCGGCGAATCGCATACACCACGTCCGAGCCCTCACGCCAGCGCTTCACCATATCGGCAACCAGCGACACAGGGTGTTGGCCGTCGGCGTCCATCAGCACGACCACCTCGCCGCGTGCGGCGTCAATGCCCGCCGTCAGTGCGGCTTCTTTGCCAAAGTTGCGCGACAGGTTGATGCCCACCACTTCGCGGTGCGCTTCGCACAAGGCTTGCATGACCTGCGCCGTGTCGTCACGGCTGCCGTCGTTGATGAGCACGATTTCCACTTGCGAACCCAGCGCCTGCAAGGCTTGCAGCACCTGCGGCACCACGGTGCCCAAGTTTTGTCCCTCGTTGTAAGCGGGCATGACGCACGACAGGGTGGGGGTGTATTGGAAACGGTCGGGTTGGGGGAGTGTGTGGGCGTCGCGCATATAGGGGTAGATCATGCCAAAAAATAAGGCGTGCCCCGTGAAAGTGAGGGCCGCCCCGTAAAATCTCGCCATGCTCCAAGTTAAACAAGAATTGCTGGCCGCTCTGAGCCAAGCCCTCGACGGTTTGTTGCCCGGTTCCGGCAACAAGGCTGCTTTTGAATCGCCCAAGGTCGCCGCGCATGGCGACTTTGCTGTGACAGCTGCCATGCAGTTGGCCAAGCCCCTCAAGCTCAACCCCCGTCAGCTCGGCGAACAGTTGCGCGACGCGTTGCTGGCTGCGCCCGTGTACCAACAGTGGGTGCAAGACATCGAGATTGCAGGCCCCGGCTTCATCAACATCCGTTTGAAGCCTGCCGCCAAGCAACAAATCGTGCGCGAGGTGTTGGCTGCCAAAGAGCAATTCGGTTTCCAAACGGACAACGGCCAGCGCGTGCTGGTCGAGTTTGTGTCTGCCAACCCCACCGGCCCGCTGCACGTGGGCCATGGCCGTCAAGCGGCCTTGGGCGATGCGATTTGTAATTTGTTTGCGACGCAAGGCTTCAACGTCTACCGCGAGTTTTATTACAACGACGCAGGCGTGCAAATCAACACATTGGCCAAGAGCACGCATTTCCGTGCCCAAGGCATCAAGCCCGGCGACGCCAGCTGGCCTGTAGACCCCGAGAACCCAGAGAGCAAAGCGTTTTACAACGGCGACTACATCCAAGACATTGCCACCGATTTCTTGGCTGGCAAAACCGTCAAGTCCGACGACCGCGAATTCACCGCCAGCGGCGATGTGAACGACGTGGACGGCATGCGCGAATTCGCCGTGGCCTACCTGCGCCACGAGCAAGACCTCGACTTGAAGGCCTTTGACGTCAAGTTTGACAATTACTACTTGGAAAGCAGCCTCTACACCAGCGGCAAGGTAGCCGATGCGGTGAGCCGCTTGCAAGCTGCTGGTAAAACTTACGAGCAAGACGGCGCCTTGTGGCTCAAGTCCACCGACTACGGCGACGACAAAGACCGTGTGATGAAAAAGACAGACGGCACGTACACCTACTTTGTGCCGGACGTGGCGTACCACATCACCAAGTGGGAGCGTGGCTTCACCAAGGTGGTCAACATCCAAGGCACCGACCACCACGGCACCATTGCCCGCGTGCGCGCTGGTTTGCAAGCCGCCAATGTGGGCATTCCTGAGGGCTACCCCGACTACGTGTTGCACACCATGGTGCGCGTGATGCGCGGCGGCGAAGAAGTGAAGATTTCTAAGCGTGCGGGCAGCTACGTGACCCTGCGCGACCTGATCGAGTGGACCAGCAAAGACGCGGTGCGTTTCTTCTTGCTGAGCCGCAAGCCCGACACCGAGTACACCTTCGACGTGGACTTGGCCGTGCAAAAGAACAACGACAACCCCGTGTACTACGTGCAATACGCACACGCCCGCATTTGCTCGGTGCTGCGCGCCTGGGCCGACAAAGACGGTGGCCATGTGGCCTCGCTCCAAGACGTGGACTTGTCTGCGCTGGAAAGCCCGCAAGCCCAAGCCCTCATGCTGCAACTGGCCAAGTACCCCGCCATGCTCTCGGCCGCATCGGCCGACTTTGCGCCGCATGACGTGACCTTCTACTTGCGCGACCTCGCCGCCAGCTACCACAGCTACTACGATGCCGAGCGCATTTTGGTGGACGACGAAGCGGTCAAAAAAGCACGCTTGGCGTTGGTGGCTGCCACCGCGCAGGTGCTGCACAATGGCTTGGCGGTGTTGGGCGTGTCTGCGCCTGCCAGCATGTAAATACGACGGAGACTTTGAGCATGAATCAGCAACGCGGTAGCACTTTGGTGGGCTTCATCATCGGTTTGGTGGTGGGCCTCGCCGTGGCCTTGGGCGTCGCGGTGTACGTGACCAAAGTGCCCATGCCTTTCATGAACAAAGGCCAAACACGTTCGGCAGACTCCGACGCTGCCGAAGCCGAGAGGAACAAAGACTGGGACCCCAACGCGCCGCTGTACGGCAAAAAGGGTGCTAAGTCCGGCGACAAAGCCGATGAAGCCAAAGCAGAGCCTAAGCCAGACGCCGCGATCAAGGTTGACCCCAAGAGTGCAGACCCCTTGGGTGATTTGGCCAAAGTGAAAGCCGCTGAACCCAAGTCAGAACCCAAAGCAAAGCCAGAGGCAAAAGCACCTGAAGCCCCGCCTGCAGAAACAAAAGCGCCCCAACCCAAAGCCGCTGAACCTGTTGCCGAGGCTAAGCCAGCCAGCACGGACCCATTCATTTACTTTGTCCAAGCTGGCGCCTATCGCAGCAATGACGAAGCCCAGGCGCAACGCGCCAAAACCGCCTTGTTGGGCCTAGACGCCAAGATCAGCGAGCGCGACCAAGGCGGCCGCACGGTCTACCGCGTGCGTGTGGGCCCCATGGACAAAGTTGAAGCCGAGCGCGTACGCGCCAAGCTCGAAGCCGCTCACATTGATTCCGCCATGGTGCGGGTGCAACGTTAAACACCAAGAGGTAACCCATGAAACGTCGTGATTTTTCTTTAGCCGCCATCAGCGCAGCGTCTGTGGCTGGTCTGCCTTTGGCTGCACAAGCACAAGGCCCTGCCGCCGCGAAAAAACCTGTAGAGGGCTCGGATTACCTGTCGCTCGACAAGCGCGTGCCGACCGATGTGGGCGCAGGCAAGATTGAGCTGATCGAGTTTTTTTGGTACAGCTGCCCGCATTGCAATTCGTTTGAACCGCAGTTTGCTGCGTGGGTCAAAGCGGCCCCCAAAGACGTGGTGGTACAGCGCGTGCCCGTGCGCTTCCGTGACGACTTTGAAGCGCAACAACGTGCCTATTACGTGTTTGAGTCGCTCGGCTTGGTGGATGCCATGCACGGCAAACTGTTCCATGCCATCCACACCGAGCGCCAGCAGCTCAACACAGCACCCGCTTTGGCGGCTTGGGCCAACAAAAATGGTTTGCCTGAGAAGAAGTTTTTGGACACCTTCAACAGCTTTGGCGTCGCCACCAAAGCACGCCGCGCCACGCAGCTGCAAGACGCGTTCAAGGTCCAAGGCGTGCCTGCCTTGGGCGTGGCTGGCCGCTTCTACACAGACGGCTCGCTGACCCAAACCATGGACCGTGCCTTGCAGGTTGCTGAATACCTGATCGGCGAAGTACGCCGCGGCCGCTAACTCCAGCTGGGTCAGCACGAAAATTGCTTTGTTGATGGTTAGAATGCCATCAACTTAACGAGCAATATTCGTGCCTTGACTTCATTTGCTTCTTTCTCCCTCGCTTTGCTGATGGCCATCGTGCCGGTAGCGGCGTCTGCAGAAAAAGCAGACCGAGAAAAACCCACACATATTGAGGCCGACAACTTAGTTCACGACGAGCTGAACCAAGTCAGTATCTTCACCGGACGTGCTGTTTTGACCCGAGGCACGATGGTCATGCGTGGTACGCGCATTGAAATGCGCGAAGACGCCGACGGTTATCAATTTGGCGTCATCTTCCCTGAACCGAACAAGCGTGCTTTCTTTCGCCAAAAGCGCGAAGGCAATGACGAGTTCATGGAAGGCGAGGCTTTGCGTATCGAATTTGATGGCAAAGCAGACCGCGTCAAACTCATCGACAACGCCGAAGTGCGCCGCTACCGCGGTGCTGTGTTGAATGACACGATGACCGGCAAACTCATCATTTATGAAAACCTGACCGATGTCTTCAGCATCGATGGCCAACGCACCGAAGCAGGTGGCAAGGCCAGCGGTGGTCGGGTGCGTGCCGTGTTGGCACCGCGCAGCAAAACCTTGGAAAAACCGTGATCGAAACGCTTTCACCCACACACACCGCTGAGACCACAGAGAGTCGTTTGGAAGCCCGCCACTTGGAAAAGTCATACGGCAGCCGCAAGGTCGTGCACGATGTGTCGATCTCTGTGAAAAAGGGTGAAGTGGTGGGTTTGCTCGGCCCCAACGGTGCAGGCAAAACTACGTCGTTCTACATGATCGTGGGTTTGGTGCGTGCCGATGGCGGCAGCATCACCATCGATGGTCAGCCGGTGGCACATTTGCCCATTCACCGCCGCTCGCGTTTGGGCTTGAGCTATTTGCCTCAAGAAGCCTCCATCTTTCGTAAACTGAATGTGGAAGACAACGTGCGCGCCGTGTTGGAGCTGCAACGCGGCGAAGACGGCAAGCCACTCAAGCACGAGGAAATTGAAACCCGCTTGACCTCGCTGCTGCAAGAGTTGCGTGTGGACCACTTGCGGGCTTCGCCCTCAGTGGCGTTGTCGGGTGGTGAGCGCCGTCGTGTGGAGATTGCACGTGCTTTGGCGACCAACCCGCGGTTCATTTTGTTGGACGAGCCGTTCGCTGGTATCGACCCAATTGCAGTGATCGAAATTCAACGCATCATTGGCTTCTTGAAGGCGCGTGGCATGGGCGTGCTCATCACCGACCATAACGTGCGCGAGACGCTGGGTATTTGCGACCACGCCTGCATCATCAGTGATGGTCGTGTGTTGGCGCAGGGCACACCAGTCGAAATCATCGAGAACGCAGATGTGCGACGTGTGTATCTCGGCGAACATTTCCGAATGTGATCTTGCATGAAACAAGGTTTATCACTTCGCGTCTCTCAACATCTGGCACTCACGCCGCAGTTGCAGCAGTCGATCCGACTGTTGCAGTTGTCTACCTTGGAGTTGAGCCAAGAGATTGAGCAAATGCTCGACGAGAACCCGTTTCTCGACAAAGAGTTTGAAGAGGCCCCACGTGAAGAGTTTGGCCTCGACAAGGCCGATGCGCCAGCGCGCGACGAAGAGATGGAGCCCATGCGCGAAGTGCCATCGCTCGATGGCGGCATGTCAGAAATCACCGTGGACAACACGGCCAGCGATACCGAACCCAGCGTGGACGGTGTGGCCGAAAGCTGGGATGGCGATGGCAGCGTAGAGTTTTCTGCTGACGATTCCGAGTGGGGCGGTGACGCACCCGCCAGCAATAACAACAACACGGCCGACAGCGACACCGCCGACGCCACCGAGTTGGCGCGCATGCAAGAGTCGCTCACCTCGCATTTGCACCGTCAAGCGCTGGCCTTGCGCCTGAGCCCCACCGACCAAGCGGCCTTGCGCTACTTGATTGAAAACCTCAACGACGACGGCTACCTCGAAGACACGCTGCGCAGCTTGGCCGAAGGTTTGGGTGGTGACGACGAAGAGGAAATTGAAGAACTTGAACACCGCTTCCAAGTGGCCTTGTCTTTGCTGCAAAGCCTAGAGCCTGTGGGCGTGGGTGCGCGTGACTTGGCTGAGTGTTTGACGCTGCAACTGAAAGCTTTGACGCCCAAAGGCGAAGAAGCTTTGCAGATTCGCGACACGGCCATTCGCATGTGCAAGCAGCCCATGGAGATGTTGGCCAAGCGCGATTTCAAACGCTTGGCGGTCATCGTGGGGGACAGCGAGACCAACGTCAAGGTGGCGATTGCGCTGATTGCTCGCCTAGAGCCCAAGCCTGGTCGCCGTTTTGCCGATGTGGAGCGCCATGTGGTAGTGCCCGATGTGTTGGTGACACGCGTGGGCAAGTCCACCACGGCGCCCAAATTCAAGGTGGCGCTGAACCCCGATGTGATGCCTCGCTTACGTGTGCACGACATCTACGCCAATGCCCTCAGAGGCGGCAAAGGCGAAGCACATGCTGGGTTGCAGCAGCGCCTACAAGAAGCGCGTTGGTTTATCAAAAACATCCAGCAACGCTTTGACACCATCTTGCGTGTCAGCAATGCGATTGCCGAACGCCAAAAAAACTTCTTCGTGCACGGCGAACTCGCCATGCGTCCCATGGTCTTGCGCGAGATTGCTGAGGAGCTGGGTCTTCATGAGTCAACCATCAGCCGCGTCACGACCAACAAGTACATGAGCACGCCTTTTGGCACCTTTGAACTCAAGTACTTCTTCGGCTCGGGGTTGGAGACAGACAGCGGTAACAACGCTTCCAGCACGGCCGTGCGTGCGCTCATCAAGCAATTTGTGGCGAGCGAAAACCCCAAAAAGCCGCTGTCGGATAATCAGCTCTCCGAAATGCTCAAAGAGCAAGGCATTGAGTGCGCCCGCCGCACCGTGGCCAAATACCGTGAGGCGCTGCGCATTGCGCCCACGACATTGCGCAAGGCCCTCTGATAACTTGCGGGACAGGCCCAATTTGCGCTGTCCTCAACTGGTGAAACTATGAATCAATTACATCTCTTCTTGCCCTGTGCGGCAGGCGTCGAATCCTATTTGGCCGAGGAAGTGCGCCGCATCACCGGTGTGGGCGACGACGACTTGCGCGCCTTCCGTGCTGGCGTGATGGTGCGCGCTTCGTGGCGCGATGTGTTGTTGCTCAACCTGCACAGCCGCTTGGCGCAGCGCGTGTTGGTGGAGTTGTCGCACACCCAATATCGCCAAGAGGAAGATCTGTACCGCGCGGCCTGCGAGGTGGCGTGGGAGCTGTGGTTCTCGCCCAAAGAATCTTTCAAAATCGAAATCACCGCGCAGCACAGCCCGCTCAAGAGCTTGAACTTTGCGGCGCTCAAAATCAAAGATGCAGTGGCCGACCGCTTCCGTCATAAGTTTGGTGTGCGCCCTGACGTCAACACGCAATGGCCCGATGCGCGCATCTACGCCCATCTGACCACCGAAAATTGCACGCTGTATATCGACACCTCGGGCGAGCCCTTGTTCAAGCGCGGCTGGCGCGCTGACAAAGGCGATGCGCCTTTGAAAGAAACCCTTGCCGCAGCCATGTTGGCCGCTAGCGGTTGGAGCCAAGGCGACGGCACAGCGGCCAACCCAGAAGGCCTCGTGGCCCAAGGCGTTCCGCTGTATGACCCTTGCTGCGGCAGCGGCACCATCGCGGTGGAAGCCGCGCAAATCGCCTGCAACATTGCACCAGGTTCGATGCGCAAATTTGGTTTCCAAAAACTCATTCCTTATCAAGAGCACGTGTGGCACGGCTTGCTTGACAACGCCCGTGCGCAAGAGTGCGAGCCGCGTGCGCCGATTTACGGCAGTGACGTGGCCTTTCGTATGGTTGACTTCGCGCAGCGCAACGCCGAGCGCGCAGGCGTGGCCCACGCCGTGCAGCTGCGCGGTGGCGATGCCTTGCAACGCATGCCCCCCAGTGATGTGCCGGGCGTGATGCTGGTCAATCCACCGTACGGCGAACGTATCGAAGCCGCAGGCATTGCAGGCGCGGCGCGGCGTGCGCGCTACTCGCCGCCCACCGAATATGTGTCGCCCTACGAAGACGTCAACCAAAACGGCGATGCAGGTTTTGATGACGAATCGTTTGGCAATGGCATGGTGCGCGACGACGTGCCACGCTTTGGCGCACGCGACATTGCGCAGACCGAAGATGGTGGCGATTTCTTCGCGCAACTCGCGAGCCATTGGAAGAAAAACTACCCCGGCTGGACGGCATGGATGTTGACGCCCGACCTTAAGCTGCCAAGCCGCATGCGTTTCAAAGAATCGCGCCGCGTGCCCATGTGGAACGGCCCGATTGAGTGCCGCATGTTCCGCTTTGACTTGCGTGCGGGTTCGATGCGCAACAAGCCCAACGACGCGCAGCCCCCAGAGGGCAACGCGCCGTCAACATCGTGAGCGGCGCTGTCGATGTAGCACCCGCGCGCGTGGTGCTTGACACCAACATCGTGCTCGACCTGTGGCTCTACCAAGACGCGGCCACGCCGGTGTTGTTGGCGGCGCTCACAAACAAGACGGTGCAATGGCTGGCCACGCAAGTCATGCGTGACGAGCTAGAGCGCGTGTTGGCCTACACCCACATCGTCAAACGGTTGGCGTTTAGTCAGCTCACTGCTGAGGACATCTTGGCGAAGTTTGATGCCCATGCGCGCCTGGCGCCGATTGCGCCTAAAGCGCTGTTTGTGTGCAAAGACGGTGATGACCAAAAATTCATCGACCTAGCGGCACAACACACCACTCAACTCATCAGCAAAGACAAAGCGGTGTTGACCATGCGTAACCGCATGGCGCGTTTGGGTGTGGCGGTGGGTAAGATTTTTCCAGCGACTTTGCCGGTTTGATCAGTGCTGTTGGATTAAGTTCAGCAAAGTGTTCAGCGCATGTTGTGTCGTGGCTTCGCGCACCGCAGCGCGGTCGCCAGCGAAGTGCATCAACTCAGTTTTGACCCACGCGGTTTCAGCGCCCAATGTGGGGCCAGCATCGCTCGGGGTGGCCCACGCCAACCACACCGTGCCCACAGGCTTGTCTGCCGAACCCCCTGTGGGGCCTGCCACACCCGTCACAGCCACAGACACTTGTGCGCGTGAGTGGCGCAAAGCGCCCAAGGCCATCGCTTGTGCGACGGCTTCACTCACAGCGCCATGCTGGGCAATCAACGCAGCGTCCACGCTCAGCATCTCGTGTTTGGCTTCGTTCGAGTAGGTCACAAAGCCGCGTTCAAACCAGTTGCTAGAGCCGGATAAATCCGTGCAGTTCGCGGCAATCAGGCCGCCCGTACAACTCTCGGCGGTGGCCAGCATCCAACCGTGCTGTTGCAACACGTCGGCGAGTTGTTCGGTCACAGTGTGTGAACTCATAACGACCTCCAAATAGCGATGACCAACAAGGTACAAAACGCAGCCACCAAGTCATCAAAGATGATGCCCCAGCCCCCACGCCACCCCAAGCCTTTGAACAGGCTGTCGGCCCAGCGCACAGGGCCAGGCTTGGCCGCATCAAAGTAGCGAAACAAGACAAACGCACCCAGTTGGCCCCAAAACGTGGTGGGCGTCACCAGCCACAGCACCAACCAAAACGCAATCACTTCGTCCCACACAATCGCGCCGGGATCAGCCACACCCATGTGCTGCGCGGTGACGGTGCAAGCCCACCAACCGACCAACGTGGACGCCGCAATCAGCATGCCCATTTGTAGCGGGGTCAACCAAATTTGCAAGAGTAAAAACACGGCCCATGCCCACAAGGTGCCTGCTGTGCCCGGTGCCAAACGCGACAGGCCAGAGCCTGCGCCGAGTGCAATGAAGTGGGCGGGGTGGGAGAGTAAAAAACGGCGGTTCAGCATCTGAGGCCTGTCATGCGAAGTGGTCAAACGACGCAAAGCGTTTGGCAATGGGTTGACCTTGCGGGTCAAGTACCACCAAGCCAAGTTCTTGTGTGATGCGGCCAATGCGTGTAACGGGCGTATGGGTTTCCCATGCGGCGGCATGCACCAGTTCGCGTTGGTTCACGGGTGCGGTGAAGCACAGCTCGTAGTCGTCGCCGCCCGACAAGGCGAACTCTAGGCGTTTGTTCCAAGGCAGCTCGGCCAGCACGGGCGTGATGCCTGCGGGCAAGCGTGCTTCGCCAAAGCTGCCTGCGGCTTGCAGCCATGTGGTGTCAATCTGCGCGCCCACGCCTGAGCGTTTGAGGATGTGGCCTAGGTCGCCCAACAAACCATCGCTCACATCAATGGCCGCGTTAGCTACGGCGCGCAGTGCGCTGCCCAGTGCCACGCGTGGCGTGGGTTGCTCCATGCGCAAACGCGCTTGCTCGAAGGCTTCGCCCGACAGGGCGTGCGTGCCACGGAATACTTCGAGTGCCAAGCGCGCATCGCCCACTGTGCCGCTGATGTAAATGTCGTCGCCCACTTGTGCGTTTTGGCGCAGCAGCGCATCGCCTGGGGGCACTTCACCAAAGGCGGTGATGCAAATATTCAGCGGTCCTTGCGTGGTGTCGCCGCCCACCAGCTCGCAGCCGTGGGCATCGGCCAAGCGCAGCAAGCCGCTGGAAAAACCTGCGAGCCATGCTTCGTCCACGCGTGGCAAAGAGAGCGCGAGGGTGAAGGCCAAAGGCTCTGCGCCCACAGCAGCCAAATCGCTCAGGTTCACCGCCAAGGCTTTGTGGCCCAAACGGGCGGGGTCGACTGTGCTTAAGAAGTGGCGGCCTTCCACCAACATGTCGCTCGACACAGCGAGTTGCATGCCGGGTGTGGTGTTGAGCAATGCGCAATCGTCACCCACGCCGAGTGCGGCTTTGTGTGTGGGGCGCTTGAAGTAGCGCTCGATGAGGTCAAATTCACCCATGACGTTTGGCCTCAGTGCAAGTTGCGGTTGCCCGGCTCATCGCTGAGCGCATCGAGCACAAACATGGGAATGTCGACATCAAACTTTTCCCCGTCTTCAGCCACGCAAAAGTAGCTGCCGTGCATGGTGCCCGTGGGCGTGCGCAGGCGTGTGCCGCTGGTGTACTCAAACTGTTCACCGGGCTGCAGCAAGGGCTGGTGGCCCACCACGCCTAGGCCTTTGATTTTTTCGTGCGTGCCGTTGGCGTCGTTCACGTTCCAGGTGCGCGAGATGAGCTGTGCCGCCACATGGCCCGCGTTGGTGATGGTGATCGTGTAGGCGAAGGTGTACAAGCCACCATCGGGGTCGGACTGCTCAGGCAGGTATTGCGGGTGAACTTCGACTTGGAATTTGTAGCGTGGCATGGGGTGATTTTGGCCTAAGCCAGCTGCCCCTCTCGGAGGGTGAAATAATCACCCCATGACCAGCCCACGCACCCCATTCAACATCGCGCCCTCCATCTTGTCTGCCGATTTCGCCCGTTTGGGTGATGAAGTGAAAAACGTCATCGCCGCTGGCGCTGATTGGATTCACTTTGACGTGATGGACAACCACTATGTGCCCAACCTCACGTTTGGCCCCATGATTTGCCAAGCCTTGAAGCCGCACGCCAAAACGCCAGCCGGCGTGGCCGTGCCCATCGACGTGCATTTGATGATTTCGCCTGTGGATGCTTTGGCCGCTTCGTTTGCCGAAGCCGGTGCTGACTACATCAGCTTCCATCCAGACGCGAGCGCTCATGTGCACCGCAGCATCCAAGCCATCAAGAGCAAGGGCGTAAAAGCGGGTTTGGTGTTCAACCCAGCCGAGTCACTGGACGTGTTGAAGTGGACGATTGATGAGATTGACCTGATCCTCATCATGAGCGTCAACCCCGGCTTTGGCGGCCAAAGCTTCATCGATTCTGCGCTGCACAAAGTCGAGCTGGCCCGTGAGTGGATTGAGCGCAGCGGCAAAGACATTCGCCTTGAGGTGGACGGCGGCATCAAGCCCGACAACATCCGCCAAGTGGCCGATGCAGGCGCCGACACCTTTGTGGCGGGCAGCGCGATTTTTGGCAAGCCTGACTACAAAGCGGTGATTGACCAAATGCGTGTGGCTTTGGCCTAATGTTTCGTCAATTGCAAGCCGCCATCGTTGATCTTGACGGCACGATGGTCGACACCTTGGGCGATTTTGAAATCGCACTGAACCGTTCGCTGGCAGATTTAGATTTGCCGTGCGTGACCCGCGCCTTGGTTGAGCGCACGGTAGGCAAAGGCTCTGAACATTTGATTCGGTCGGTGCTGGCCCATCAGTTGGCGTTGCCGGAAGTCAAAGGCCTGACCAATGTATGCGGTGCACGCAGTGTGGAGAACTTGTACGAAGCCGCTTGGCAGCGTTACCAGTACCACTACCTCGCCATCAACGGCGAGTTCGCGCTTGTGTATCCGGGCGTGGTTGAAGGCTTGCAACAGTTGCGCGAAGCGGGTTTGCAACTGGCGTGCCTGACCAACAAGCCCTTGTCATTTGCCAAGCCTTTGCTGCAAGCCAAAGGCTTGGATTCGTTTTTCACCCACGTTTTTGGTGGTGACAGCTTTGAGCGCAAAAAGCCAGACCCGCTGCCCTTGCTCAAAACCTGCGAGGCCTTGGGCGTGAGCCCCAAGCAAGCGTTGATGGTGGGCGATTCCAGCAACGACGCCCAAGCCGCCCGTGCCGCGGGCTGCCCCGTGGTGTTGGTGCGCTATGGCTACAACCACGGCGAGCCCGTGGATGGCGTGGATGCCGACGCCCACGTGGATACCCTGACCCACATCACGCAAGCGCTGGCCCGCTTGGGTTGAGCGTTTGCTAAACTGAGCCCATGTTCATTCATCGCAGCACTGTCACAGGTTGTCACGACCGGGGAGCTTGGCCCTGGCGTACGCCGTCGTTTGCGCTCGTCTAAAGCACGCCTTGCCGTGCCCGCGCTGATGCACTTTTTTGCTGCTCAGCACTTGTCCGAATGAACGCCCCAAGGCTTATGGGGCAGAGCTGTGGAGGCTCACGATGACTGAAACCGAATTCAAACAATTGGCCCAAGAGGGCTACAACCGCATCCCGTTGGTGGCCGAGGCCTTTGCCGACTTAGAAACTCCGCTTTCGCTTTATTTAAAACTGGCCCATGTGCAAAACAAGGGCGAGCGCAGCTTTTTGCTGGAGTCTGTGGTGGGGGGCGAGCGCTTTGGGCGCTACAGCTTCATTGGTTTGCCCGCCCGCACCTTGCTGCGTGCCAGTGGTTTTGGCGAAGCTGCCAAGACCGAGGTGGTCACCGATGGCGTGGTGGTCGAAACCCATGCGGGCAACCCGCTGGACTTTGTGGCCGATTACCAAAAGCGTTTCAAAGTGGCGCTGCGCCAAGGTTTGCCGCGTTTTTGCGGTGGCTTGGCGGGCTACTTTGGCTATGACACGGTGCGCCACATCGAAAAGAAATTGGTGCACTCCTGCCCGCCCGATGACCTCGGCATGCCCGACATCTTGCTGCTGCAAACCGAAGAGTTGGCGGTGATTGACAACCTTTCAGGCAAGCTCTCGCTCATCGTCTACGCAGACCCCGCGCAGCCCAATGCCTACGCCAAAGCCCATGCGCGTTTGGCGGAGTTGAAGCTGCGCCTGAAAGCGCCTGCGCAAGCCCCATCCATTGCGCCTTGCGCCAGCCACCCCGCCGAGCGCAGTTTTGCAAAAGACGATTATTTGGCGGCAGTGCTGCGCGCCAAAGACCTGATTGCAGCTGGCGACTTCATGCAAGTGCAAGTGGGACAACGTATTCACAAAAAATTCACGGCCAGCCCCCTGTCGTTGTACCGTGCGCTGCGTTCTTTGAACCCCAGTCCCTACATGTATTACTACAACCTCGGCGACGCCTACGTGGTGGGCGCATCGCCTGAGATTTTGGTGCGTCAAGAGTCCACGCCCGAAGGGCAAAAAGTCACCATCCGCCCCTTGGCTGGTACGCGCCCACGCGGTGCGACGCCTGAGGCGGACAAGGCGGCTGAAGTGGAACTCATCAACGACCCCAAAGAACGTGCCGAGCATGTGATGTTGATTGACCTCGCGCGCAACGACATTGGCCGCATCGCCAAAACAGGCAGCGTCAAAGTGACCGAGGCCTTTGTGGTGGAGCGCTACAGCCATGTGATGCACATCGTGAGCAACGTGGAAGGCTTGTTGCTCGACGGCGCAGATGGTCAGCCGCTGACCAGCATGGATGTGCTCAAAGCCACGTTCCCTGCGGGCACGCTGACGGGTGCGCCTAAGGTGCATGCGATGGAATTGATTGACCAGCTCGAACCCACCAAGCGCGGTTTGTACGGCGGTGCGTGTGGCTACTTGAGTTTTGCCGGCGACATGGATGTGGCGATTGCCATTCGCACGGGCATCATCAAAAACGACACGCTCTATGTGCAAGCCGCCGCCGGTGTGGTGGCTGACTCGGTGCCCGAGTTGGAGTGGAGAGAAACAGAACACAAAGCGCGCGCCCTGTTGCGTGCCAGCGAATTGGTTGAGGAGGGTTTGGAATGAAAAAACTCAAACTCCTCATGGTCGACAACTACGACAGCTTCACCTTCAACATCGTTCAATACTTTGGAGAGTTGGGTGCTGAGGTCGAGGTGTTTCGCAACGACGAGATCACATTGGAGGGTATTGCGGCACGCAAGCCGGACCGTTTGGTGATTTCGCCTGGCCCTTGCTCGCCAGCTGAGGCGGGTATCTCGGTGGCGGCCATTCAACACTTTGCGGGCAAGCTGCCTATCTTGGGTGTGTGTTTGGGCCACCAAAGCATTGGCGCTGCGTTTGGCGGCAACATCATTCGTGCGCAAGAGTTGATGCATGGCAAGACCAGCGTCATCACCACCACGCAAGAGGGGGTATTTGCTGGGTTGCCCGAGAAGTTCACGGTCAACCGTTACCACTCGCTCGCGATTGAGCGTGCGTCTTGCCCCTCGTGCCTCAAGGTCACGGCGTGGACAGATGACGGCGAAATCATGGGTGTACGCCATACCGAGTTAGACATTCAGGGCGTGCAGTTTCACCCTGAATCCATCCTCACCGAGCATGGCCACGCCATGCTGAAAAACTTTTTGTAAAGGCTGGCTATGACAACCACCATGCACGCAATCACGCCACAAGAAGCGTTGCAGCGCGTCATCGAGCACCGTGAGATTTTTCACGACGAGATGCTGCACATCATGCGCCTCATCATGTCGGGCGAAATGTCGCCGGTCTTGATGTCGGCGTTTATCACCGCTTTGCGCGTGAAAAAAGAAACCATTGGCGAAATCACCGCCGCAGCACAAGTGATGCGCGAGTTCTCGACCAAGGTAGACGTGCCCGACCGCACGCACATGGTGGACATCGTGGGCACAGGCGGTGATGGTTCGCACACCTTCAATATCTCGACGTGTTCGATGTTTGTGGTGGCTGCTGCGGGCGGCAAAGTGAGCAAGCACGGTGGCCGCAGCGTGAGCAGCAAAAGCGGTAGCGCCGATGTGCTGGAGAGTTTGGGCGTCAACATCAATTTGCCACCTGCGAAAATTGCCAAATGCATTGCCGATGTGGGCATTGGGTTTATGTTCGCACCTAACCACCACCCCGCGATGAAAAACGTGGCACCTGTTCGCAAAGAGCTGGGTGTGCGCACCATCTTCAACATCCTCGGCCCCCTCACCAATCCTGCCGGCGCACCTAACATCTTGATGGGTGTGTTTCACCCGGATTTGGTGGGCATCCAAGTGCGTGCTTTAGAGCGCTTGGGCGCTGACCACGCGCTGGTCGTTTATGGCCGCGATGGTTTGGATGAGGTGTCCTTGGGTGCATCAACTTTGGTCGGTGAACTCAAAGACGGCAAGGTGAGCGAGTACGAAATTCACCCCGAAGACTTTGGTTTTGCCATGAGTAGTAACCGCGCTTTGCGCGTGGAAACGCCCGAGCAATCGCGTGCCATGTTGCTGGGCGTGTTGGACAACCAAGCAGGCCCTGCGCGCGACATCGTGGTGCTGAACGCGGGCGTGGCTTTGTATGCCGCCAACGTTGTGGGCAGCATTGAGGCGGGCATTGCGCGTGCGCGTGAGGTCTTGGCGTCAGGTGCGGCCAAAGCCAAGCTGGACCAATTGGTTACCGTGGCACATGCGTTGTCGGCCTGAGGTCTGAGTGATGTGGAATAACCCCGAAGCATGGATTGCCATTGGTGTCTCGGTGGGGTTTGTGGTTGCAGGCGTGGTGATGCATCGCGTGTTTGTGAATGTTTTAAAAAATGAGTCGTCAAATGACGATCACCATGTGTCGCCTGAGCGCGAAAAGAAAGCCAAGTCATGAGTGACATCCTGAACGAAATCGTTGCCGTCAAACACCAAGAGGTGGCTGCGGCGTTGCAACGCAAATCATTGGCAGCCATGCGCGCTGACGCCGAAAGCCGTGTGTTGACGCGCGACTTTGTGGGCGCGTTGCGCGCCAAGATCACCGCAGGCTTGCCTGCGGTGATTGCCGAAATCAAAAAAGCCAGCCCATCCAAGGGCGTGATTCGCGAAGACTTCATTCCTGCCGACATCGCGCAAAGCTATGCCGAGCACGGTGCCGCGTGTTTGTCGGTGTTGACGGACAAAGACTTTTTCCAAGGCCAAGTGGATTACCTCAAGCAAGCGCGCGCCTCGTGTGACTTGCCCGTGCTGCGCAAAGACTTCATGGTCGATCCGTACCAGGTGTACGAGGCACGTGTGATGGGCGCAGACTGCATTTTGCTGATTGCCGCGTGCTTGACCGATGTGCAAATGGCGGAGATGGAAGCGATTGCGCGTAACCTCGACATGGCTGTGTTGGTCGAGGTGCACGATGCGGCCGAGCTGCAACGTGCGCTCAAACTCAAAACACCGTTGGTGGGTATCAACAACCGCAACCTGCGCACTTTTGAGGTGTCGCTCGACACCACGATTGGCATGCTCAAAGACGTGCCTGCTGACCGCTTACTCATCACCGAGAGTGGCATCGTGCAACGCAGCGACGTGCAAAAAATGCGCGATGCGAACGTGCATGCGTTCTTGGTGGGTGAGGCGTTTATGCGCGCACCCGATCCAGGCGTGGCGTTGGCTGAATTGTTTGCGGCTTAATCGCGCATGACAGGCGATTTGTTTGGCGATGCTGCGTCGGTTGAGACGCAAGCGCCGCGTTTGACCCGATGGTTGCCATCAGACTGGCCCACTCAGCCAGATTGGCAGCCGGCGCTCGATGCGTTTTGGCGCAGCGCGCAAGGCGTGTCGTTGGCGTCATTTGTGCAATCGCGCTTAGATGCTGGTGCGGTGGTCTATCCCAAGCATCCCTTGTGGGCGTTGCAGCTCACGCCTTTGTCGCAAGTGAGGGTGGTCATCTTGGGTCAAGACCCTTACCACGGGCCGCATCAAGCGCAGGGCTTGTCTTTCTCGGTGGCGCCAGGCGTGAAGATTCCGCCTTCGTTGCGCAATATCTTCAAAGAGTTGCAGCGCGACTTAGGCCAAGCCGTTCCCGCCAATGGCTCGCTCGAAGCGTGGGCCAAGCGTGGCGTGTTGCTGCTCAACACCAGTTTGACTGTTGAGGATGGTCAACCAGCCAGCCACGCTAAGCGCGGCTGGGAGCTGCTTACGGATGCTTTGTTGGTCGAGGTGGCGCGCACTGCGCCTGCTTGCGTGTACATGCTTTGGGGTGGCCACGCCCAAGCTAAGGCTGAGTTGATTGAGCGCGAAACCGGTGCTCACCTGGCTGGGTTTGTGGGCTTGCGCGATGGCGGCGCCGGGCGTAAACGTGAGGCTTTGGTGTTGAAATCCAACCACCCTTCGCCTTTGTCCGCTTTGCGGCCGCCGCAGCCTTTCATCGGATGCGGTCACTTTTCGCAAGCCAAAGCCTGGTTGACGCAGAAAAACCTGAGCTTGGAATGGAATTTGTGAGCCATTTAGGCCCAGAGATTCGCGAATACCCTAAAACTCTGCTATAGTTCGCGATTCGCCGGAGGGGTGCCCGAGTGGCTAAAGGGGGCAGACTGTAAATCTGTTGGCTTACGCCTACACTGGTTCGAATCCAGTCCCCTCCACCAGCGAAAACCAACAAGTAGAAGTGCCGGTAGGCCTGCAACTGTGACGATCTTTTCTGATCCGATGCGGGAGTAGTTCAATGGTAGAACCCTAGCCTTCCAAGCTAATGACGCGGGTTCGATTCCCGTCTCCCGCTCCACCTGTGGTTTTCGATGGATTGATTGGCGATCAATGTTTTGCCCTTGTGGCTCAGTGGTAGAGCACTCCCTTGGTAAGGGAGAGGTCGCGGGTCCGATTCCCGCCAAGGGCACCAGATTTTTTGTGATTGACCTATTTTTTTTCGGAGTCGAAAGATGGCAAAAGGAAAATTTGAACGTACCAAGCCGCACGTGAACGTGGGCACCATTGGTCACGTCGACCACGGCAAAACAACTTTGACCGCAGCGATCACCACGATCCTGTCTTTGAAGTTTGGCGGCGAAGCTAAGGCTTACGACCAAATTGACGCGGCTCCTGAAGAAAAAGCACGCGGTATCACGATCAACACTGCTCACGTTGAGTACGAGACTGAAACACGTCACTACGCACACGTGGACTGCCCTGGTCACGCCGACTATGTGAAAAACATGATCACTGGCGCTGCTCAAATGGACGGCGCTATTTTGGTGTGTTCAGCTGCTGACGGCCCCATGCCACAAACCCGCGAGCACATCTTGTTGGCTCGTCAGGTGGGCGTGCCTTACATCATCGTGTTCTTGAACAAGTGCGACATGGTGGACGACGCTGAGTTGTTGGAATTGGTCGAAATGGAAGTTCGCGAACTTCTGCAAAAGTACGACTTCCCAGGCGACGACACCCCAATCATTCAAGGTTCAGCCAAGCTGGCCCTCGAAGGCGACAAAGGCCCATTGGGCGAAGAAGCCATTTTGAAATTGGCTGCTGCTTTGGACAGCTACATCCCTACGCCTGAGCGCGCAGTGGACGGTAACTTCTTGATGCCAGTGGAAGACGTGTTCTCCATCTCTGGTCGCGGTACTGTGGTGACAGGCCGTATCGAGCGCGGCATCATCAAAGTCGGCGAAGAAATCGAAATCGTGGGTATCGTTGACACGGTCAAGACAACGTGTACTGGCGTGGAAATGTTCCGCAAGTTGTTGGACCAAGGTCAAGCTGGCGACAACGTGGGTATCTTGTTGCGCGGTACAAAGCGCGAAGACGTGCAGCGCGGCCAAGTGCTGTGCAAGCCAGGTTCGGTCAAGCCACACACTCACTTCACAGCTGAGATCTATGTGTTGTCGAAAGACGAAGGCGGCCGCCACACACCATTCTTCAACAACTACCGTCCTCAGTTCTACTTCCGTACGACTGACGTGACAGGTGCTATCGAGTTGCCAGAAGGCAAAGAGATGGTGATGCCAGGTGACAACGTGTCGATCACTGTGAAGTTGATCCACCCCATTGCGATGGAAGAAGGCTTGCGCTTCGCTATCCGCGAAGGTGGTAAGACAGTTGGCGCTGGTGTGGTTGCCAAGATCATTGCCTAATTGCTAAATCTAGGGGCGTAGCTTAGTGGTAAAGTTGCGGTTTCCAAAACCGTCGATGGGGGTTCGATTCCCTCCGCCCCTGCCACTAAAGCCTTAGAGCTCGGTGGTTTACCAAGCCCGCCACGATGGCTGGCTTCGGTGTCTTAATCAACGCATAAAAAACGGTACAGGAAAACCCTTATCCATGTCTGCAGCAAATATTGAAAACGTCTCGACTACAGCCGACAAGGCCAAACTTGTCTTGGTGGTGGCGTTGGTTGTGGCTGCTTTGGCCGGTTTTTACACGCTGTCTGCGCAGGGTGCAATCATTCAATGGTTGACATTGGTGGGCGGTTTGGTGGCTGCGGTCGTTGTGTTTTTGTTGTCCTTGCCTGGTCGTCAATTGGTGGCGTTTGGTAATGATGCGTGGCGTGAAGTCAACAAGGTTGTGTGGCCAACTCGTAAAGAGTCCACTCAAATGACTTTGTATGTGTTTGCCTTTGTGGTGATCATGGCGCTGTTTTTGTGGCTGACTGATAAGACCCTCGAGTGGGTGTTTTACGACCTGATTCTGGGCTGGAAAAAATAATGAGCGACATCATCGACAACGCCGCAGCTGATGCGGCTTCAACGCCACCTGCTTACGTGAATCCTGATTTGCGTTGGTATGTGGTTCATGCCTATTCCGGCATGGAAAAAGCCGTTGAGCGCAACATCCGCGAAAGCATTGCGCGCGCTGGCATGGAAACCAAATTTGGTCGCATCTTGGTGCCTACCGAAGAAGTCGTTGAGATGAAAAACGGTCAGCGTCGCACTGCTGAGCGCAAGTTCTTCCCTGGCTATGTCTTCGTTGAAATGGTGATGGATGACGACACATGGCACTTGGTGAAGCACACCAACAAGGTGACAGGTTTTGTGGGTGGTGCAAAGAACCGCCCCGCGCCTATTTCTGAGGCGGAAGTCCAGAAAATCGTGAGCCAAATGCAAGACGGCGCTGACAAGCCTCGTCACAAGGTGGAATTCATGGTGGGTGAGTTGGTGCGTGTCAAAGAAGGTCCGTTCACCGACTTCAATGGTTCGGTCGAAGAGGTTAACTACGAGAAAAGCAAAGTGCGCGTCTCGGTCACCATCTTCGGTCGTGCAACGCCTGTTGAATTGGAATTCGGCCAGATCGAGAAAACTTAATCTGGTTCAAAGTTTTGTGGTTTGGTGCTTCCCGACTCGGTGCCAAACATTTGAAGTGAGTCGTTAACCCCGGGGAGTTCGCAAGAACGTTTGCACCCGCAAGGAGAAAAGCATGGCGAAAAAAATCGTCGGTTTTATCAAGCTGCAAGTTCCAGCAGGTAAAGCTAATCCATCGCCACCTATTGGCCCAGCATTGGGTCAACGTGGTTTGAACATCATGGAATTCTGCAAGGCGTTCAACGCCCAGACCCAAGGCGTTGAGCCAGGTCTGCCATTGCCAGTGGTCATCACTGCGTTTGCAGATAAATCCTTCACCTTCATCATCAAGACGCCTCCGGCGACCACCTTGATCAAGAAGGCCATCAAGCTCGACAAAGGTTCTGCACGTCCTCACGTCGACAAAGTTGGCAAGATCACTCGCGCTCAGCTCGAAGAGATCGCCAAAACCAAGATGGAAGACTTGAATGCTGCCGACTTAGACGCAGCTGTTCGCATCATCGCCGGCTCTGCCCGTTCGATGGGCGTGACTGTGGAGGGCGTGTGATATGGCCAAGTTGACTAAAAAACAAAAAGCCTTCGAAGGCAAAGTTGATAGCACCAAGCTGTACGCTTTGGTCGATGCTTTGGGCATCGTCAAAGAGTGCGCAACTGCCAAGTTCGACGAGTCCATCGACGTTGCTGTGCAACTCGGTATCGACGCTAAGAAATCTGACCAAGTGGTGCGTGGCGCCGTGGTCTTGCCTAACGGCACTGGTAAAACTGCTCGCGTGGCCGTGTTCGCCCAAGGCGCTAAAGCTGAAGAAGCCAAAGCCGCTGGTGCTGACGTGGTGGGTATGGACGACTTGGCCGCGATGGTCAAAGCCGGTGACATGCCTTTCGACGTGGTGATCGCTGCCCCTGACGCCATGCGCGTTGTGGGTACTTTGGGTCAAATCTTGGGCCCACGTGGTCTGATGCCTAACCCCAAAGTCGGCACCGTCACACCAGACGTCGCCACTGCTGTGCGCAACGCCAAAGCTGGTCAAGTCCAGTTCCGCGTTGACAAAGCCGGTATCGTGCACGGCACCATCGGTCGTCGTTCATTCGACACAGATAAGTTGCAAGGCAACTTGGCTGCATTGATCGAAGCTTTGAACAAGGCCAAGCCTGCTTCAAGCAAGGGTGTTTACCTGCGCAAAGTCGCCGTGTCGTCCACCATGGGTGTGGGTGTTCGCGTTGACGTTCAAACAGTGGGCGCCTAATTAGCGTTCAAAAATCCGGGTGGTGCGAAAGTACTGCCCAGAGTGGTGGGCTGAGGCAGCTTTTCGAAGCTGCACAGGCCATCCAAGACCGTTGGTGTGGGGCTTGCCCCGCTTAATTTGATTGACCAACGCAGATGGCGATCCCGCTCGACGGAGTTCTTCCTGACAGTTAGGTCGCTGCAAAAGTGGCGTGTCGACGGGTAATTACCTGAAGACACATTTAAAGGAGTAGACCTTGAGTCTTAATCGCAGTGAGAAAGAAGCGGTCATTTCAGAAGTGACCACGCTCGCCGCCCAAGCTCAAACGCTGGTGATTGCGGAATACCGCGGCATCACGGTCGCTGACATGACTAAGTTGCGCAACCAAGCGCGCAGCAACGGTGTGACCCTGAGCGTGTTGAAAAACACACTCGCACGCCGTGCTGTGACTGGTAGCTCATTCGAAGTCGTCGCCGACCAGATGACCGGTCCGCTGATCTATGGCTTCTCTGTTGACGCTATTGCTGCCGCTAAGGTGGTGGCTAACTTCGCGAAAACCAACGACAAGTTGGTAATCCGCGCTGGCGTTTACGGTGGTAAAGCTTTGGACGCGAACGGCGTTAAGCAATTGGCAAGCATCCCTTCGAAAGAAGTGTTGTTGGCTCAGTTGTGTGGCTTGTTGATGTCGCCTATGTCTCGCACCGCAGTGGTGTTGGGCGCTTTGGCTGCTCAAAAAGGCGAAACAGCTGCCGCTTAATGCGCAGCTTGTGTTTTAACTAATTGTTAGGAAATAAAAATGGCATTCGATAAAGACGCATTTTTGACCGCGCTCGACAGCATGACGGTCTTGGAACTCAACGAACTGGTGAAAGCCATCGAAGAGAAGTTTGGCGTGAGCGCTGCCGCTATGGCCGCTCCTGCTGCTGCTGGTGGCGGTGCCGCTGCTGCAGAAGAGAAGACTGAATTCAACGTCATGTTGATGGAAGCCGGCGCAAACAAAGTGTCCGTGATTAAAGCAGTTCGCGAAATCACCGGTCTGGGCTTGAAAGAAGCCAAAGACATGGTTGACGGCGCTCCAAAGGCTGTGAAAGAAGGCGCTTCTAAGGCTGACGCTGAAGCCGCTAAGAAGAAGCTCGAAGAAGCTGGTGCTAAGGTTGAACTGAAGTAATTCGGTTCGCTTTCGAGGCTGGAGTGTCCCGTCAAGGGCCTCCAGCCTTCTGTGCTTACAGAGCACACCCATAAGCGGGTTGAGTCAACCTTCTTTTGAGTGTCTTCTGACCCCAACTGCAGAAGATGCCTTGGTTCGGGTTGCGTGCAATGCGCAACCGTCCGCCAACGCTGGTAGAGGCCAGCCGCCAAGCCTGATGTATGGGACGTGATGTCTCATGCAGAAAACAGTTCTGAAAGATCAAGCCCGGAGATCTCATGGCCTACTCATACACCGAACGCAAGCGTATCCGCAAGAGTTTCGGCAGCCGCGACAGCGTGCTGGAAATTCCATATTTGTTGCAGATGCAAAAAGACGCGTACACCGCGTTCTTGCAAGCTGATGTCGCCCCTAAAAAGCGTACCAACGAAGGTCTGCAAGCTGCATTTGAAGCTGCATTCCCCATCGTGTCGCACAACGGTTTTGTCGAGATGAAATATCTCGAATACAACTTGGCCAAGCCCGCCTTTGATGTGCGCGAATGCCAAACCCGTGGTTTGACTTTCTCTTCAGCCGTGCGCGCCCGCGTGCAACTCATCATTTACGACCGTGAGTCTTCGACACCCCAGTCCAAAGTGGTCAAGGAAGTGAAAGAGCAAGAGGTCTACATGGGCGAAGTGCCTTTGATGACGGACAAAGGTTCTTTCATCATCAACGGTACCGAGCGCGTGATCGTGTCTCAGTTGCACCGTTCGCCCGGCGTGTTCTTCGAACACGACAAGGGCAAGACCCACAGCTCTGGCAAATTGTTGTTCAGCGCGCGCATCATCCCTTACCGCGGTTCATGGCTCGACTTCGAATTCGATCCCAAAGACTTGCTGTACTTCCGCGTCGACCGTCGCCGCAAGATGCCAGTGTCTATTCTGTTGAAAGCCATCGGCCTGACACCAGAGACCATCCTCGCGAACTTCTTCGTGAACGACAACTTCCGCTTGATGGACAGCGGCGCACAAATGGAATTTGTGGCCGAACGTCTGCGCGGCGAAGTGGCTCGCTTTGACATCACTGACAAAGCTGGCAAAGTGATCGTTGCCAAAGACAAGCGCGTGACCGCACGTCACACCCGCGAGTTGGATGAAAGCAAAACCACGCACATCAGCGTGCCAGAAGACTTCCTTGTTGGCCGCGTGTTGGCCAAGAACATCATCGACAGCGACACAGGCGAATTGATCGCCCGTGCCAACGATGAGTTGACAGAAGCCTTGCTCAAGAAATTGCGCGAAGCTGGCGTGCAAGAACTCCAATGTATCTACACCAACGAACTTGACCAAGGTGCGTACATTTCGCAAACCTTGCGCACGGATGAAACCGTGGACGAATTCGCTGCACGCGTGGCCATCTATCGCATGATGCGCCCTGGCGAGCCACCGACAGAAGATGCGGTGCAAGCCTTGTTCCAACGTTTGTTCTACAACCCAGACACGTACGATTTGTCGCGCGTGGGTCGTATGAAGTTCAACGCCAAAGTGGGCACACCAGAATCCACAGGCCCCATGGTTTTGACCAACGACGACATCTTGTCTGTTGTGAAAATCTTGGTGGACTTGCGTAACGGCCGTGGCGAAGTCGATGACATCGACCACTTGGGTAACCGTCGCGTGCGTTGTGTGGGTGAATTGGCCGAAAACCAATACCGCACAGGTTTGGCACGTATTGAAAAAGCCGTGAAAGAGCGTTTGGGCCAAGCCGAGCAAGAGCCGCTCATGCCTCACGACTTGATCAACTCCAAGCCAATTTCTGCTGCACTGAAAGAATTCTTCGGCGCATCACAGTTGTCACAGTTCATGGACCAAACCAACCCCTTGGCCGAGATCACGCACAAGCGTCGCGTCTCAGCATTAGGCCCAGGCGGTTTGACACGCGAACGCGCAGGCTTTGAAGTCCGTGACGTGCACGTGACCCACTACGGTCGTGTGTGCCCCATCGAAACGCCAGAAGGTCCAAACATTGGTTTGATCAACTCTTTGGCTTTGTACGCCCGTTTGAACGAGTACGGTTTCATCGAAACCCCATACCGTCGCGTGGTCGATGCCAAAGTGACGATGGAAATTGATTACTTGTCTGCCATCGAAGAAGGCAAATACGTCATTGCTCAGGCCAACGCGGCTTTGGATAAAGACGGCAAGCTGACTGGCGACTTGGTGTCTGCCCGTGAAAACGGTGAATCCATTTTGTGCGGCGCAGAGCGTATCCAGTACATGGACGTGTCTCCAGCTCAGATCGTGTCAGTGGCGGCCTCTTTGGTGCCGTTCCTCGAGCACGATGACGCGAACCGCGCGTTGATGGGTGCCAACATGTCACGTCAAGCCGTGCCTGTATTGCGTCCAGAAAAGCCAATGGTCGGTACCGGTATCGAGCGCGTTGCCGCGGTCGACTCAGGCACTGTGGTGACCGCCACTCGCGGTGGTGTGGTGGATTACGTTGACGCAACCCGCGTTGTGGTTCGCGTGAACGACGCCGAAGCACAAGCTGGCGAAGTGGGCGTGGACATCTACAACCTCATCAAGTACCAACGTTCTAACCAAAACACCAACATCCATCAGCGTCCGATCGTCAAGCGTGGCGACAAGATTGCCAAGGGCGATGTGGTGGCTGACGGTGCATCGACTGACCTCGGCGAAATCGCCATCGGTCAAAACATGTTGATCGCCTTCATGCCTTGGAACGGCTACAACTTCGAAGACTCGATCTTGATCAGCGAGCGCGTGGTGGCAGAAGACCGCTACACCTCGATCCACATCGAAGAACTCGTGGTGATGGCACGCGACACCAAGTTGGGTGCCGAAGAAATCACACGCGATATTCCAAACTTGGCTGAGCAACAACTCAACCGTTTGGATGACTCCGGCATCATCTACGTGGGTGCAGAAGTGCAACCCGGCGACACACTGGTCGGCAAGGTCACGCCAAAAGGCGAAACCACACTGACGCCAGAAGAAAAACTGTTGCGCGCGATCTTCGGCGAAAAAGCCAGCGATGTGAAAGACACATCTCTGCGCGTGAGCCAAGGTTCGCAAGGTACGGTCATCGACGTGCAAGTCTTCACCCGTGAAGGCATCGTGCGCGACAAGCGTGCTCAGCAAATTATTGATGACGAACTCAAGCGTTTCCGTCTCGACTTGAACGACCAGCTCCGCATCGTGGAAGCTGACGCGTTTGACCGTATCGAAAAACTCTTGAACGGCAAAACCGCCAACGGCGGCCCCAACAAGTTGGCCAAGGGCAGCAAGATCGACAAGGCCTATTTGGCTTCTGTCGAGAAGTTCCACTGGTTCGACATCCGTCCTTCTGATGAAGAAACTGCAGGCCAGTTGGAAAGCATCAAGAACGCGATGGAACAAACCCGCCACAGCTTTGACTTGGCCTTCGAAGAGAAGCGCAAGAAGTTGACACAAGGCGACGAGTTGCCAGCAGGCGTGTTGAAGATGGTCAAGGTTTACTTGGCTGTGAAGCGTCGCTTGCAGCCTGGTGACAAGATGGCCGGTCGTCACGGTAACAAGGGTGTGGTGTCTAAGATCGTTCCGGTCGAAGACATGCCTTACATGGCCGACGGCACACCTTGCGACATCGTGTTGAACCCCTTGGGCGTTCCTTCACGTATGAACGTGGGTCAGGTGTTGGAAGTTCACTTGGGTTGGGCTGGTAAAGGTATCGGTCAACGCATTGGCAACATGCTCCAAGCAGAAGCCAAAGCCGCTGAAATCCGCAGCTTCATGGAAGAGTTGTACAACGGTTCAGGCCGCAAAGAAGACTTGACCAAGCTGAGCGACGCGCAAATCGTCGAGATGGCTGGCAACTTGACCAACGGTGTTCCTTTTGCAACCCCCGTGTTCGACGGCGCTGCAGAAGAAGACATTCGCACCATGTTGAAGTTGGCTTACCCAGAAGACATCGCTAAGGCGAAAGGTCTGACAGCTACGCGTACACAAGCGAACTTGTTTGACGGCCGTACTGGCGAAGCTTTCGAGCGTCCAACCACCATCGGCTACATGCACTTCTTGAAGCTCCACCATTTGGTCGACGACAAGATGCACGCACGTTCTACCGGCCCATACAGCTTGGTCACACAGCAGCCGCTGGGTGGTAAGGCTCAGTTCGGTGGTCAGCGTTTCGGTGAGATGGAGGTGTGGGCTTTGGAAGCTTACGGCGCGTCTTACACATTGCAAGAAATGCTCACCGTCAAGTCCGACGACGTGCAAGGCCGTACCAAGGTGTACGAGAGCATTGTCAAAGGCGAACACTCGATCGAAGCGGGCATGCCCGAATCGTTCAACGTGTTGGTCAAAGAAATTCGTTCATTGGGCATCGACATTGAGTTGGACCGCGCCTAAGCGGTTTGACGACATAAGGATTTAAAACATGAAATCATTACTCGACCTGTTCAAGCAGTTCACGCCCGATGAGCATTTCGATGCCATCAAAATTGGCATGGCTTCTCCCGAGAAGATCCGTTCATGGTCTTTCGGCGAAGTGAAAAAGCCAGAAACCATCAACTACCGTACCTTCAAGCCTGAGCGCGATGGTCTGTTTTGCGCCAAGATCTTTGGCCCTATCAAAGACTACGAATGCTTGTGCGGCAAATACAAACGCCTCAAGCACCGCGGCGTGATTTGCGAGAAGTGCGGCGTTGAAGTCACACAAACCAAAGTGCGTCGCGAGCGCATGGGTCACATCGACCTGGCCGCACCTTGCGCCCACATCTGGTTCTTGAAGTCATTGCCATCACGTTTGGGCCTCGTGCTCGACATGACCCTGCGTGACATCGAGCGCGTGTTGTACTTTGAAGCATATGTGGTGACCGATCCCGGCATGACACCTTTGAAGAAGTTCGCCATCATGTCGGAAGACGACTATGAAGCCAAAGTGGTGGAGTACGGTGACGAATTCATCGCCAAGATGGGCGCTGAAGGCATCAAAGATTTGCTCGAAGGTCTCGACCTCGATGTTGAAATCGAAAAGCTGCGTAACGACTTGACCGGCTCTGAAATCAAGATCAAGAAAAACGCCAAGCGTTTGAAATTGATGGAAGCGTTTAAGAAGTCAGGCATCAAGCCCGAGTGGATGGTGTTGACTGTCTTGCCCGTGTTGCCACCTGATTTGCGTCCTTTGGTGCCGTTGGACGGCGGTCGTTTTGCGACCTCCGATTTGAACGACTTGTACCGTCGCGTGATCAACCGCAACAGCCGCCTGCGCCGTTTGCTCGAGCTGAAGGCGCCTGAAATCATTGCACGCAACGAAAAGCGTATGTTGCAAGAAGCCGTGGACAGCTTGCTGGACAACGGTCGTCGCGGCAAGGCCATGACAGGCGCCAACAAGCGCGCCTTGAAGTCCTTGGCTGACATGATCAAAGGTAAGAGCGGTCGTTTCCGTCAAAACTTGTTGGGTAAGCGCGTCGACTATTCAGGTCGTTCCGTGATTACCGTGGGCCCAACTTTGAAACTGCACCAGTGCGGTTTGCCTAAGTTGATGGCACTCGAGTTGTTCAAGCCTTTCATCTTCTCGCGTCTCGAAGCCATGGGCATCGCGACCACGATCAAGGCTGCGAAGAAAGAAGTCGAATCCGGTTCAGCCGTGGTGTGGGACATCTTGGAAGAGGTGATCAAAGAGCACCCCGTGATGTTGAACCGTGCGCCTACGCTGCACCGCTTAGGCATTCAAGCGTTCGAACCTATCTTGATCGAAGGTAAAGCCATTCAGTTGCACCCACTCGTCTGTTCAGCGTTCAACGCCGACTTCGACGGTGACCAAATGGCCGTTCACGTGCCTTTGTCTGTGGAAGCACAGATGGAAGCCCGTACTTTGATGCTGGCTTCGAACAACATCTTGTTCCCTGCCAACGGCGAACCTTCTATCGTTCCTTCACAAGACGTTGTGTTGGGCTTGTACTACGCCACCCGTGACCGTATCAACGGCAAGGGCGAAGGCTTGGTGTTTGCCAACTTGACCGAAGTTCAACGTGCTTTGGACGCTGGCGTGGTCGAATTGACCGCCAAAGTGGCCGTGCGTTTGACCGAGTGGACCAAGGACAAAGAAACCGGTGAGTTCGTGCCGAGCACCAGCTTGGTTGACACCACCGTGGGTCGTGCTTTGTTGTCGGAAATCTTGCCCAAGGGCTTGCCTTTCTCCAACATCAACAAGTCGTTGAAGAAGAAAGAAATTTCTAAGCTCATCAACGTGTCATTCCGCAAGTGCGGTTTGAAAGAGACCGTCGTGTTCGCCGACAAACTGTTGCAAAACGGTTTCCGTTTGGCGACTCGCGCTGGTATCTCCATCGCGATTGACGACATGTTGGTGCCGCCAGAAAAAGGCGCCATCATCAGCGCGTCTGAAAAAGAAGTCAAAGACATCGAGCAGCAATACGTGTCCGGTTTGGTGACTTCTGGCGAGCGTTACAACAAGGTGGTTGACATCTGGGGTAAGGCTGGCGACGCTGTGTCCAAGGTGATGATGGACCAACTCCGCAAAGAGAAGACCATCGACCGCCACGGCAAAGAAGTCGAGCAAGAATCGTTCAACTCCATCTACATGATGGCTGACTCTGGCGCGCGCGGTTCTGCCGCTCAGATCCGTCAGTTGGCCGGTATGCGTGGCCTGATGGCCAAGCCTGACGGCTCCATCATTGAGACACCCATCACGGCGAACTTCCGTGAAGGTCTGAACGTGTTGCAGTACTTTATTTCCACCCACGGTGCACGTAAAGGTCTGGCCGACACGGCGTTGAAGACAGCGAACTCAGGTTACTTGACACGTCGTTTGGTTGACGTGACCCAAGACTTGGTGGTCACTGAACACGATTGCGGTACGACCAACGGTCAACTCATGCGCGCCATCGTTGAAGGTGGTGAAGTGATTGAATCCTTGCGCGACCGTATCTTGGGCCGCACTGCGGTTGAAGATGTGTTGAACCCAGAAACACGTGCGGTGTTGGTCAAGGCCGGCGTCATGCTGGACGAAGACATCATTGACGAAATCGAAGCCGCTGGCGTCGACGAAGTCAAAGTGCGCACTGCATTGAATTGCGAAACACGCTTCGGCTTGTGCGCCATGTGTTACGGCCGTGACTTGGGTCGCGGTGGCTTGGTCAACAACGGTGAAGCTGTCGGCGTGATCGCTGCGCAGTCCATCGGTGAACCCGGTACACAGCTGACCATGCGTACGTTCCACATCGGTGGTGCAGCGTCTCGTGCAGCCGTGGCTTCCAGCGTGGAAGCCAAGTCGAATGGTGTGATTGGTTTCAACTCCACCATGCGCTATGTGTCCAACACCAAGGGTGAGTTGGTGGTGATTTCTCGCTCAGGCGAAATCATCATCCACGACGAACATGGCCGTGAGCGTGAGCGTCACAAAGTGCCGTACGGTGCGATTCTGTCGGTCAAGCCCGACCAGACCCTCAAGGCTGGTGTGATCTTGGCCAACTGGGATCCATTGACGCGCCCCATCATCACTGAATTCGCCGGTAAGGTGCAATTCGAAAACGTCGAAGAAGGCCTCACCGTTGCCAAGCAAGTGGACGAAGTCACTGGCTTGTCTACCTTGGTGGTGATTGACCCGAAACGTCGCGGCTCAACCAAAGTGGTTCGTCCACAGGTCAAGCTGATCGATGCGTCTGGCAAAGAAGTGAAGATCCCCGGCACAGACCACGCGGTGACGATTGGTTTCCAAATCGGCGCGCTGATTCAAGTGCGCGACGGCCAAGATGTGGGCCCAGGCGAAGTCTTGGCACGTATCCCTGTTGAAGGTCAAAAGACCCGCGACATTACCGGCGGTTTGCCACGTGTGGCCGAACTGTTCGAAGCACGCTCACCCAAAGACAAGGGCATGTTGGCTGAGATGACCGGTACTGTGTCGTTTGGTAAAGAAACCAAAGGCAAGGTTCGTTTGCAGATCACGGATCCAGAAGGCAAAGTGTGGGATGAGCTCATTCCTAAAGAGAAGAACATCTTGGTCCACGAAGGCCAAGTGGTCAACAAAGGTGAGAGCGTTGTGGACGGCCCAGCCGACCCACAAGACATCTTGCGTTTGCTCGGCATGGAAGAGCTGGCCCGCTACATCGTCGACGAAGTGCAAGACGTTTACCGCTTGCAAGGTGTGAAGATCAACGACAAGCACATTGAAGTGATCGTGCGTCAAATGTTGCGTCGCGTTGTGGTCGAAAGCGTGGGTGATTCCAACTACATCGCTGGCGAACAAGTTGAGCGTTCTGAGATCCTCAACACCAACGAAGCGCTGCAACGTGATGGCAAAGTCCCCGCGACTTTCACCAACTTGTTGTTGGGCATCACCAAAGCGTCCTTGTCGACCGACTCGTTCATCTCTGCGGCTTCTTTCCAAGAAACCACACGTGTGTTGACCGAAGCGGCCATCATGGGCAAGCGCGACGAATTGCGCGGCTTGAAAGAAAACGTCATCGTCGGTCGCCTGATTCCTGCAGGTACCGGCATGGCTTATCACAAAGCCCGCAAGGTCAAAGACGCGATGGACGATGCCGAGCGCCGCGCCATTGCAGACGCCGAAGCGGCTGAGTTGGCTGGAGACTCTTCGGAAGAAGAAACTCAAGTCGATCACGGCGCTGGCGAAGAAGCGTAAGGCGACCCTCTCAACAAAGGCCCGAAAGGGCCTTTGTTGTTATGGGACAAGAGGTTGGAAGACACAAGGGGTTCAACATGCTTGATGCGTGGTGGTTTTGGCTGTTTGTAGCCGTGATGGTGTTTTGGAGCGTGGGCGCCTACCGCCGTTTGGTGGGCTTGCGCACGGCGGTGAACAAGCAGTTTGCGGTGCTCGAAGAGCTCATGCTGCGCTACCAAGCGCTGGTGCAAGAGGCCACGACGGCTGCGGTGACTTCGCCTTCGGGCTGGCAAACCGCGGTGTCACCCGAGTTGGGTGCCAGTCACTGGACACGCTTGCAGGTGGCCGCCAATTTGTCGGCCATGGCTTTGGCGCGCATGCAAGAGCATCCGTTGGATCCTTCGTCATCCATTGCGCTGGTCGCGACCAGTCGTGATTTACAAGACGCGTGGGAAGCCCTCACGCACCCCGATGTGTATTACGTGTCGGTGCCCGCAGAGCTGACGCAGCGCTGGACGGAGTTGGGTATCTCGATCCAACCTGATTTGCAGCGTTTCAACCAAGCGGTGGCCCATTACAACGACGCGATTGATATGTTCCCAGCCACTTGGATGGCACGTTTGTTCAAGTTCAAACCCGGACGCATTTTGGGATGAGCGAACACACGTCTACCTCCATCCCTTTGTGGCAACAGCTGCAAGCTGTTGCGCAAGCCTTGGCGCAAGTGCGTCGTGGTGTCTCTGGCACGGCCGCGCTAGACGCGGTCCCATCAGCGCTGCGTCCCGGTGTGCAAGCCTTGCTGTTTCAAGCGCTGCGACAACTCGGCCGTGCGCAAGCCCTACGTGCGCAGTTGGCCTCGCGTGCGCCCGCCCCGCTGCCCGATGCGCTGTTGTGCACGGCACTGGCCTTGGCGTGGGACCCAGAGAACGCGCCCTATGAGCCGCACACCTTGGTGAACCAAGCTGTTGAGGCTGCCAAGCAAACCCGCAGCTTGCAAATGCAAGCTAACTTTTTGAATGCGTGCTTGCGCCGTTTTTTGCGTGAGCGCGATGCGCTTGTGCGTGCCACCGACAACGATGTGCATGCGCAATGGAACCACCCCGAGTGGTGGGTCAAGCGTCTGCAAAAAGACCACCCAGATCATTGGCAAGACATCTTGCGCGCCAACAACCAAGCGGCACCCATGACATGGCGTGTCAACACCGCACGCACCAGTCGCGAAGCTTTGCAAACGGATTGGGCCAACCATGGTTTGCCGTCCCATCCTGTGGGTGAACAAGGTTTGGTGCTTGAGCAAGCGCACAACGTGCGTGACATCCCTGGTTTTGCCGAAGGCTTGTGTTCGGTGCAAGATGCAGCGGCCCAATGTGCCGCGCAAATTTTGTTGAATGGTTTGGCTCCTGCGCATCAACCGCTGCGCATCTTGGATGCGTGTGCGGCACCGGGCGGCAAAACAGCACATTTGCTGGAGATGTTGAACGACCAGTCCGAGGTCATCGCCTTGGACATCGATCCACAGCGTTGTGAGCGCATTGCGCAAAACATGCAACGCATTGGGCGCAGCGCCAAAGTCATTGCGGCAGATGCCGCGTTGACCAAAACTTGGTGGGATGGTCAGCTGTTTGATGCGATTCTTTTGGATGCACCCTGCACAGCCTCTGGCATTGTGCGGCGTCACCCCGATGTGCGTTGGTTGCGTCGAGAGGCGGACATCGACAAACTCGCGGCGATTCAGAAAAACTTACTCAAGCAGCTTTGGCCCTTGGTGAAGCCCGGCGGTCGTTTGCTGTATTGCACGTGCTCGGTTTTTAGAGCCGAGGGCGAGAACCAGGCCAAAACGTTTGTTGAACACAACACCAATGCCCGTTTACTGCCGTCTCTGGGCCATTTAAGGCCTCAAACCCATGCAACGACGGCCTTGCTCACCGACAATCTACCAGGTGACCATGACGGCTTTTATTACGCACTGCTGGAAAAACTTCCTACGCCTTGATCTGCCTTTCTCAGGTGGCGTCAAGCGCGTGCGGTCGCTGTGCGCCGCTGGGTTGGTCGTGTGTTGCTTGGCCTTCGCTGGTGCGGCACACGCGGATACACCTGTCGATTTGCAGGGGCTTCAGCTAGAGCGCCAAGAAGCGGGGCTTTATATGTCTGGTCAATGGCGTTTTGATTTGCCGCCAGCCTTAGAAGATGCTTTGCTCAAAGGCATCACGCTTTACTTTGTGACCGAAGTCGAGATCAACCAAGAGCGTTGGTACTTTTACAACCAACGTGTGGCACGTGCGGAGCGTCATGTGCGCTTGTTCTACCAACCACTCACACGCCGTTGGCGCGTCAATATTTCTCCGCAAGCGTTCAGCCAGAGTGGCTTAGGCGTGAGCCTGGGGCAGAGTTATGACACCGCGGAAGAGGCCATGAGCGCCGTGCGGCGCATCATTCAATGGCGCATTGCGAATGCCGCCGATGTTGCTTCGGATGCCAAGCAAACTATCAGCATCAATTTCAAACTCGACCTCAAGCAACTGCCCCGACCTCTGCAAATTGGCGCAGCAGGCCAGAGTGACTGGAACATTGGCTTTAGCAAAACACAACGCCTGGAGTTGGCGCCATGATTGAGTTGGCTGAAAAGCGGGTGCGCCTTTCACGCTTTCAGTTGAGATGGTTGCTGGTCATCAGCGCCACGGTGGTGTTGGGTCTGGGCTTGGTGTTGTTGTTCTTGCTGACGCAAGCCACGGACAACCGAGAGCTGTACGAACGCAACTACCGCCAACTCTTTGGCTTGAATGTGGTGGTCGCAACTTTGTTGATGGGCGTGATTGCTTGGCTGTCCATTCGCTTGTTGCTGCGCCTGCGTCAAGGCAAATTTGGCAGCCGCTTGTTGCTCAAAATTGCGGCAACTTTTGCCTTGGTTGGTTTTGTTCCTGGCTTGCTGATTTACAGCGTGTCATACCAATTCGTTTCGCGCTCCATTGAGAGTTGGTTTGATGTGAAGGTCGAGGGTGCGCTAGACGCAGGCCTGAGCTTGGGCCGCACCACACTCGACACCTTGGCGAATGACTTGGGCCAAAAAACACGTTCGGCAAGCGTGCAAATCAACGATTTGCCAGACGCCTCTGTGGGCGTGGCGTTGGATCGCATGAAAGACCAGCTGGGCGCCGATGACGTGATTCTGTGGAACACCTCGGGCCAAGCCTTGGCCAGTGCCGGCGATTCACGTTACAAAATCAACCCTGAGCGGCCCAGTCCTGCACAACTTCGCTTGGTTAAAACACAAAGTGTGGTCACGGCCGTTGACGGTTTGGACGAGGCCGATTCTCTGGGCACGGCCAAGGCGCGTATTCGTGCGTTGGTGTTGGTGGCCCCTTCTGGTTTGGGTTTGCTGATTGAGCCCCGTGTTTTGCAAGTCACCAAAGCTTTGCCACCCACCTTGGTCAGCAACGCCTTGGCGGTGGAAGTGGCGTATCGCGAATACCAAGAGCGTGCGCTCGGGCGTGAAGGCTTGCGCAGCATGTACATCGGCACTTTGACCTTGAGCTTGTTCTTGGCGGTGTTTGGTGCGGTGTTGTTGGCCGTGCTGCTGGGTAACCAACTGGCGCGGCCTTTGTTGATGTTGGCCGAAGGTGTGCGCGATGTGGCGGCGGGTGATTTGAGCCCAAAGCCTGCACTTCAAGGTCGCGATGAATTGGGCGGCTTGACACGTTCATTCGCCCAGATGACGCAGCAATTGGCCGATGCCCGCTCGGCAGTGGACCGAAGCATGTTGCAGGTGCACACCTCGCGCGCCAACTTGCAAACCATTCTTGACAACCTCACGGCGGGCGTCATTGTGATGACGGACAAGGGACTCATCAAATCTTCCAACCCTGGCGCCACGCGTATCCTGCGCGTGCCGTTGGCCGCTTGGGAAGGTCGCTCGTTGAGCGACATTGAAGGACTTGCCGAGTTTGCGCAGCATGTGCAATCGGAGTTTGATGGCTTCTTGGGCGAACGCAGCCAACACGGTCTAGACCATTGGCAGCAGTCTTTTGAGCTGCATGCCACAGCCATCAGCCCTGCCGTGCAATTAACGGACGATATGCACCAGCACATCACTCTGCTCGCGCGTGGTGCCGTGCTGCCCAACAACGGACGCTTGCTGGTGTTTGACGATATTTCTGAAATTGTGTCGGCCCAGCGCGCGCAAGCGTGGGGCGAAGTGGCGCGTCGATTGGCGCATGAAATTAAAAATCCACTCACCCCCATTCAGTTGTCGGCAGAACGCTTGGAAATGAAACTCACGGGCAAGTTGCAAGAGCCCGAGCAACTCATTTTGAACAAGTCGGTGAAGACCATCGTGGACCAAGTGGACGCCATGAAGCGTTTGGTGAACGAGTTCCGTGACTACGCCCGCTTGCCAGTGGCTGAACTCAAACCACTCGACCTCAACGCCCTGGTGCAAGACGTGATGCAGCTCTACGGGACAGAAAATGCTTCTGTTCCCGTACACGCCCAGCTGGACCCCACTTGTCCCATCATTCAAGGGGATGCTCAGCAGTTACGCCAAGTGGTGCACAACCTGTTGCAGAACGCACAAGACGCCACTGAGGGGCAGACGAACCCGATGGTGTCTATTGCCACGCAATGGGTACCTAGTTCGGGGCGTGTGCGTTTGGTGGTGCGAGACAACGGGCCGGGCTTTCCACCCAAAATCTTGAACCGTGCGTTTGAGCCCTATGTCACCACCAAGTCTCGTGGCACGGGTCTCGGCTTGGCGGTGGTGAAGAAAATTGCTGATGAGCATTCGGCGCGAATTGACCTCAAAAATCGCGGATTACAGGGGCGGGTGATTGGTGCGCAAGTGTCGTTATCATTCCAAGTTGCAGAATCGCAACAAACCCAACTCATTTAATTCAGCGAGACAAATTTAGACATGGCAAACATTCTGGTGGTGGATGACGAGTTAGGCATTCGGGACCTCTTGTTTGAGATCCTCAATGACGAAGGTCATGCGGTTGAAGTTGCAGAAAACGCCGCACAAGCACGCATGGCTCGACAAGCCTCGCGCCCAGATTTGGTCTTGCTTGACATTTGGATGCCTGACACCGACGGTGTGACGCTGCTCAAAGAATGGGCGGGCGCGGGCTTGTTGAACATGCCTGTCATCATGATGAGTGGCCACGCCACCATCGATACCGCCGTCGAAGCGACCCGCATCGGCGCGCAAGCGTTCCTTGAAAAACCCATCACCATGCAAAAGCTGCTCAAAGCTGTTGAGCAGGGATTGGCGCGCAAACCTTTGGCTTCGGCGCCTGCGAAAGTTGGGTTGAACTCAAACAAAGACGCGTCAGGCGTATTTGTGACGCCGCAACCGGTGGTGCTACCGCCAACGCATCAGAGCTTTGATTTAGAGCAGCCTTTGCGTGAAGCACGCGATACGTTTGAACGTGCTTACTTTGAATACCACCTCACGCAAGAGAGCGGCTCGATGACCCGTGTGGCAGACAAAACAGGTTTAGAGCGCACGCATTTGTATCGCAAGCTCAAGCAGCTCGGTGTGGATTTGTCCAAAGCCAAGCGCGTGGCTTGAACTGGCGTCAGGTTTCCGTCGTTGGCGGCACGGGTTCTCTGGCTTTTTCGCGCAAGTACTGAATCAGTTGCGTACGGCGCGCCAGCCAACGCAGGCCCAGTGCGCCAATGACGGCGCCGTTGATATCGCCGATCACCATGTACATGAGCTGATTCGGATCCACCAATTGAGATGTGTCCAGCATCGACCACAGCAAGTGGTGTGTGAGTGCGTTCAGTAGTGCGTAAAACAAAGCCAGTTGGAGCACGTCATCTAACCGTGTGAGAGAGAGTGCGCGTTTTTGCATAAAACGCATCAACATGACAGCCAGCGCGGCACTGCCCGCAGAGATGGTCGTGTTGGCAATGCTCAGCCATAAACTGTCGTTCATCCAAAAGAACAGCAAAGCACCACCAAAAGCCGAACCCAAAGTGCCCCACAGCAGCCCGAGTACCAATACATTGGCCAAGCGCAAAAAGCTGGGTAAATAGATAAAACTGATGTGTCCTGTGACCTCAAGCCCGCTGAATAACCAGTTGTTGGCCAGGTGTGTGGCGCAATACAAGCAGCCCGTCAAGATGACCAAGATGAGAATGGTTGGATCTTTGTAAGGGGAGGACGGATCGAAAATGCTATTTTTCACGGGCCACTATCTTAATAGCCGCGCCAGAGGGTGTTACAATATTTCTCTCGGCCCGGTAGCTCAGTTGGTAGAGCAGCGGATTGAAAATCCGCGTGTCGGCAGTTCGATTCTGCCCCAGGCCACCAATCCAAGACGCCCAACTGTTCTCAGTTGGGCGTTTTCATTTGGGGCATCCCCAGAGCACGCGGGGTGTGGCGCAATTCTACGTGTGCCAACCCCCTCCGGTACTTGGGGCGGTATTGCCCCCCAAATCTCATACTCTGCCTTCTCTTCTCACGAAACTTCTGCAAACCCTCACGCTGTGGCACACGCAGAACGCCTTTCACGGCAACAACTTACGCGTGTGTCGGATACGAAGGTTTTGCTATCGACTTGCTGAGGCAAACCATGAGGTTTGTGTGTTGTCGCACACAACGCTTTGAGAAAACACCCTAGAAAGTAGTCACCCAGCGGAGCACGGCATCGAGTAAAGCCCCGGTCGTTGCACCGTGACCACCAACTCTCGGTACGCCATCAACGGACGATCAACTCCCGGTTTTCCTTTGTCACGGGACTTCACCTTGAACACATCAATGGGCTTGTCGCTGTCCAAGCCTGCACGCTCCATGATTCGCTCGGCTCGCATGGGCTCACCCTTGAACGACCAAAGCGACTGGAACACCGAAGCCTGCGCCTCGGTGAGGTTGATGTGGCCATGCTCTGGCAGCAGCACCGTGCGGAAGTCGTCCGCGAAGGGGCCGTAAACCGGTTTGGCGGGCTCACGTGGCGTTTCTGCCGGGTGGTGGCCCTGTGGGGCGATAAAGGCGATGCCGTCGCCGTAAAAGGCGAACCGCTCCTGAAGTGGCAGCCACTCGATGTCGGCAGCGAATGGGTGCGCAGTCTGGTCCATCGGCTTGGGTGTGATGACCCGCAGGCTCGCACCCTTGACCCGGAAACTATCGAGGATCGCAGGCGCACGAACTAGGGTGGCCAAGCTGCGAGCCAGAATGACCGGCCCTTGCCTGGCGTCCCCCAACCGCCAAATGCCAGGGCCAACCTGATCAATGCCGTCGCGGCTGTTGATCTCCAGTGCCAAGCGCAACTTCTGGCGCAGCCAATCCTCGTTGAGCATGACTGCTGCCAGATCCTGTGGTTCGATTTGGACGGGGCCGCATTCGGGGCATTGGCAAAGCCTGCCGCCCTTGCCATCACCGACGACTTGCCCACGGTGCAGGTTGCAATGTGGGCAAAGTACGTATTGCTGATTGACGGGCGCAGCCTTTATGGCGGAGCCGAGCAAGGAGCATGCAGCCAGCTCGTGAGGGGACAACGCCCAGCGATGGACGTGCGTCCCCTCAGCGAACAAGCGGCAGACCAATGACCAAGCATGATGTGAGTTCACGCTCACTCCTGGTACGCAGGTTCGGACAGGAAGGCGTCTTCACCGGACTGCTGCTCAGTGGCGTTCAGCGTTTGGTCGGCACCCAGAATGCCGAGGGCAACCAGGTAGCCTTCGAGCTGGGCTTGCATCTTGGCGTCGAACTTGTGAAGGTTCAGTCGGCCTTTACGGGTGATCTCGATGGTGATGACCTTTGATCGCATCTTGCCTGGTTCAGGTGGGTAGTAGAGGTTGATGTGCGCCGAGTTGATCTGCCAGTTGCGCTTGAGCGGGTTCTCGTTGGGGAAGGACTCTGCGATCAGTTCGGTCACACATTGCTGGTCGCTCGATGCGGTTGCCGTGCATTCAACCTTCAGGTCGCCGTGGGGGCTGAGCAGTGAAAGGGTCTTAACCTGCACCGCCATGAACCCATCGGTGGTCAGCGCCTGGGGCACATCAAAACCCAGCCGCAACGCAGACAGGTCAAGTGTGGGCGGCTTGATGCGGTGTGCATCGACTTTCGTGCCCAGCAGATGTTCTGCGAATGCTTCCAGCAGCATGTTGTGGTACTTGACCCCTCCCTTGACCAGGGTGCGCGCCACACCGGTCTTGGCCGAATACTCCAGCACCATGTGGATGTTGGGATTGCCGACGCGACGGGTCAGGTTCGAACCTTCGAACTCCAGACGCAGCATCGCCAGATCCTTGACGTGGACCGTCAGCAAATAGACGTCGGGGGAGCGCTCCAGCACGTATGCCACGCTGCCGTCGCCGCATTGCAATTCCCGCTGATAGAACGCTGAGATGGACTGGCGCATGCCGAGCATTGCGGCTTCGGAGGTGTTGGGCTTACGTTTGACGCCCAGATCGTTCTGTTGTGCCTGGGTGCCATGGCGCTCAAAGAAGTCCACATCCCCGGCCAGATCAAAGAGCTCGGGGTGGTTCACGTACAGCCAGAACGAGCGATGAATGTCACTTTGGTTGGCAACGAGCCCCATCAAGGCTGCACCGTTTTGCCTGGCCACCTGAAACATTGCTTGTTTGCCCGCCGCATCCCCGAGTCCAACGCTTGCCATGAGTTTGGCAATGAGTGCGTCACGGCCAATTTCGTCGGGCCAAGACCGGATAGCCTCGATCACGGTCTGGGTGACCTCTTGGCCATCAGACCAGGAGAGGTCATCGGGTAAAGGCAAACCATTGGCCGCCAAAAAGGTCTGCAAAGTGGTGTCTACGGGCAGCTCAAGCAGCACATCGACAAAGGTTTTTTTCATTTTCTTGGTCCTTGTGAAATGTCGGTGTTCTGCGTGCAGGGGATGCTGGCGCTGGCCGACGGGTGGTAAACAAATATCCCATCAAAGTAAAGTGGCGAGATACAGCGTAATTGTGTCCCGCTTATTTCCGCTTGTCAAACCACGTAGAACATCTGGGCGGATGGTGTATCTTGGTGCTATACTTTTAGGCTGACTTGATTCAGATAGGAGCTTTGCCATGGCATCGACCTTAGGAGCGCGTTTACGGCGTTTACGAGAGGCCAAGAAGCTGACATTGCAGCAAGTAGCCGATGCGGTTGGCTGCACCAAGGCATACATCTGGGAACTGGAAATGAAGGAGGGCCAACGCCCTTCTGCCGAGCGGATTCACCTGCTGGCCAAGGTTCTGGGGGTCACGATGGAGGACCTCATGAACGAATCAAACGAGCAAGTACCTCAGGCCTCCGTTGAAGACGTGGCGTTTTTCCGCCATTACGCTGGCATGACGGAAGAAGAAAAGCAGCGTTACCAGCAAGCCCTCAAACTGATGTTCCCAACAGCGGGGCAAGAGGAAACCAAGAGTTGAGTGACAGCGCTCAACTGACCCCGAGCAAAGCGGCCAACACAATCCTGCGATGGATTCGTGTGGCCAGCGGAGAAACGGCTGCCTTCACCGATCTCGACATGGTTCGCGAGGGGTTGCCTGGGACGCCTTACGGCGAAGGTGTGAAGATCATCAAGCCGCCTATGGCATCCCCAATCAAAAGCTCTGAGGGGATGCTAGTTTGCAACCCGGACGATCCAACTGAGTGGGGCATCTTCGTCAATGAAGATTCAAGCCCGGAGCGTCGGCGATTCACGATCGCGCATGAGCTCGGACACTTCGTGCTGCACCGAGCCAAGCGACGCACATTCAACTGCGACAAGGCCGCTGTGCATCTCAGCTTGGAAAGCGCAGGTGTCATCGAGCGTGAGGCAGATGAATTTGCCAGCAATCTATTGATGCCTGGCGATGTCCTGCGTGATCGCATCACAAGTCAAGACGTTGACCTTTACTTGCTCAGTGGCTTGGCCAAAACATTCGGCGTGTCGTTCGAGGCCTTATGCATCCGCTTCATCAAGTTCACGGAGAAGCGTGCGATCTTGCTGCACTGGGACAACGGCTTTCTCAAGTACGAATGGCGTAGCCGCAGTGCTGTGCTGAGCAACACCCGCATTCGAAGGTTGAGTGATCCTGCAGAGCCTCTGCGCGATACCGTTGCAGCAGACGAGTCCATCACGCAGGAGTGGAACGGGATCGATATGTCCGCCGCAGTTTGGTGCGTCGGTGAACAGCCCTACATGAAGCTGCAGGAATTCAAACACAGCTACGGCGGGCGAGATCGCGTGCTGACGTTGTTGATCCTTGAAGATGCTGAACCGCGCAGGTGGGATAACTCCTGGCAGGATCAGGAGAGCTTCGACAGCTTCGATCAGTTCACATCCAGCGGTCAGATGCCGATTAGAAAATAGGCATATCATGATTTCGGTGGTGTCTCATGCAGCGGCCCCAAATACCTCTGCGCCAGTGACTAGCCCAGCGATGGGTCGAATGGCTATATAGGGTAAAGGCCGACTGTGCCGTGGCTACATACTTCGCAACGGTGTGACACCACCACCCTAACTTTTATTGATTACGCGTTTCAGTGATGCAGAAACCTACCCCCGAATTGGTCAAGCAACTGAGGCGTCAACTGGACTTCATCCGAAACTCTGCCTCTGCATACGATGCAGGTCACTCCGAGGAAGCATTGCGCATCGGCGTAGCTATCCGTGTCTTGCTCCACGACACGAAATTCAGCAGTTCTTTGCTGAATCAAATGGGTCGGAAAGAATCTTTAAAGCTGATCACCACGGCCAAAGAAATTCCAGAGGATCTGCTTGCTGAACTTGATTTTGGAGAGTGCCTGGCGGGCATGGTGATCGGCAGTTCCATTGAGTACTCTCCCGTGCCAGACGGGATGCCAACGCTCAGTTGCATCGAATGGTGGGCACAGCCCGTCTTTATTCGCGACAAAGTCATGTACACCCGGAAAGATGTCGTTCTGTCAGCTGCCAACAAAGACGGTGGCGCTCATGTGGATGAGCCTGACGAAAAGCTGCAAGCCCTTCAAACAGCCTTCTGGACGAAGACGCAAACTAACGCGGATGGCAAGACCACAACCATACCGATGGAAGACAATCATTTTCGAATGCTGCGCAGGTTCGCCGACGAATTGCTGTTGAGTTCAGAGTTACTTGTGTTGGCGAATTGAGTTCTGAACAGGGCGTGACCTGGTGGCCGTGACAGTGACCGAGTGCAATAGGCGTACTTTGCTCATCTACGAGCATGTTGGTCCAAACACGTTACGCGAAGTGACCTTGACTAATAGCATAAGAAGCGTTTTCTACTGGAACGCTGACCATGCACAACAACGAACAAATCTCTAATTTCAGGGCTGGCGCAGCCCCCCGACACCCGCAACAAGAAGTCGTCGATCTAATCGCAGTGGCCCTGCTGCGATTGCGCGAAGCTGAATCATCTGCGCAGAAACCTTCACCTATTCGCGACAGTAGGAAGGTTTCACTTGGCTTCGCTGGCCAGAAGAGCGTGAATGCAAACACCGATCACTAAGAAGGAGTTTGCACATGACGACACACGCACAACAATCAAAAACGGTATCCATCGCGGCGCAAGTCGCGCAGCTTCCGCACCTGCCCATGCAGAACATATGGGCCATGTGGGACGCGCATTTTGATGAACGACCACAGCACCACCATCGCACCTGGCTGGAGTCCCGACTGGCCTACAAGATTCAGGAAAAGGCCTTCGGTTCACTCAAGCCGACGACGCGTAGGAAGCTTGAGGAAATCGGCGAAACAGGGGTTCTTCCCAAACGCTTGCAAGGTGATGCGGATCGCCTGCTGCCCGGCACCATGCTCAGCCGTTTCTTTGATGATCAAGAGCACAAGGTGGTCGTGCGCGGCGTGCGCGACTTTGAGTACCGTGGCCAGCGGTTCAAGAGTTTGTCGGCGATCGCGCGGTTGATCGCTGGTTGCCCATGGTCGGGACCTGCCTTTTTTGGGTTGAAGTCCACCAAGAAGGGGGTCGCATGAGAACCTCCCGCACCTCAGTGGCAAGCACGCCCTCGTTCATTCCCAAAAAGCGATGCGCCATCTACACGCGCAAGTCGACCGATGAAGGATTGGACCAGGAGTACAACAGCCTGGAAGCACAACGCGATGCCGGTCTCTCATTCGTGAGCAGCCAACGCCATGAAGGTTGGCTGGCGCTGGATGACACCTACGACGACGGCGGATTTTCCGGCGGCAATATTGATCGTCCTGGACTCAAACGCCTGATGGCAGACATTGAGGCCAGAAAAATTGATGTGGTGGTGGTCTACAAGATTGACCGTCTCACGCGCAGCTTGCCCGACTTTGCCAAGCTCGTGGAGGTGTTCGATCGCAACAACGTCTCGTTTGTCTCGGTCACCCAACAATTCAACACGACCACATCAATGGGGCGGCTGACGCTCAACATCCTGCTGTCCTTCGCACAGTTTGAACGTGAGGTCACGGGCGAACGCATCCGAGACAAGATCGCAGCCAGCAAGGCCAAGGGCATGTGGATGGGTGGTACGCCCCCGCTGGGCTATGACGTGGTTGATCGCAAACTGCTGGTCAACGAGCGAGAGGCCAGTCTGGTGCAGGACATCTTCCGTAGGTACGCAGAGCACGGTTCCGCAGCACGCCTGGTACGTGAGTTGGAAATCGAAGGTCACAGCACCAAGTCCTGGGTCACACAATCCGGCCAGCATCGTGCGGGTCGTCCCATTGATCAGCAGTACCTGTTTTGCTTGCTGCGAAACCGGCTCTACCTAGGTGAGATCAGCCACAAGGGGGAGTTCTTTCCAGCGCAACACACCGGCATCATTTCGCAGGAGTTGTGGGATGGTGTGCAAGCGTTCGTCAACCGGCGCAAGCAAGGCCCAAGGGTGCGAAAAGACGAATACCCGGCGCTGTTGGGCGGTTTGTTATTCGCACCCGATGGCCAGCGCATGATCCATCACTACACCAAGAAAAAGAATGGCCGCATGTATCGCTACTACGTGCCGTACTTGGAAAAGCGACGCAGCGCAGGCGCAACCCAAGATGGACGCGGGCAAAGCATCGGTGCGCTCCCGGCAGCTGAAATCGAGGCTGCGGTTTTGAATGAAATCGAGCTGGCGCTGATGGAGCCGGAGCCATTGATTGGTGTGTGGCGCTCATGCCTGCAGCACAGTGCCGGAGCCGATCTTCAAGAGGACCAGGTGGTGGTGTCGATGAGACGAATTGCTGATGTATGGAAGCAGTTGTTCCCTGCGGAGCAACAGCGCATTGCACAGTTGCTCATTGAGCGCGTGGACTTCAAGGATGGCAGTCTCGACATCCATTGGCGCGAGGATGGTTGGATCGGACTTGACCCAAGCATCGTGGCGCACCCCTATGTGGAAGAGGCCAAAGAGTATGTAGAGGAGGTGATGGCATGACTAACGAGGCGTATCAGGGCAACCCAAGGTTGCGCAATGTGCGAATTGAAGTGGGTGGGGCTGCGCGGCAAATCATGGACGGCACGCAACGTGTGACGATAGTCCCGCTGACGATCCGTCGCAAACAAAACCGCAAGCTCTTGACCCCACCGTCGGGCTCCAGTGCGAACGTCATGTCAGGCGGCATGGACATTCCGATGATCAAAACGCTGGGCAAGGCGTTTTATTGGCAGCGCTTGCTTGATGAGGGCAAGTACGCCACTGCGACAGATCTTGCTCGTGCTTTCAAGCTGGAGCCGGGCTGGGTCGCGGAGGTCCTGCGCATGGCGAATTTGGCTCCCGAGATCATTGAAGCCATCCTGGAGGGTTCCCAGCCACGGCATCTGAATCTGCAGACGATCCGTGGGCGTCATGAGCCCCTGCCACGCGACTGGGAAGAGCAAAAAAAGATGCTTGCCTTTGTGTGATTTGGCTCAGCTTGATTTGACTGAAAACGGCCATAAGCAGTCGGTCATGCCAGAAAATCTAGTGGACTGCTTTAGGCCTTGAAGTACCGCGCAGTCAAGGAAAACTGTCCAAGAGGATGCTTTCTCTTTTTGGGCCATCTCGTAGATTCTGACTTCCTGCGGTGTTGATGGTTCACTCGATGAAACAGGTATGGGATTGGAAACTTCCCCTATCGGATGTGATGAGCACCGTCATGGTGAGCGCCCAAAAGGACAAAGTCATCATGGCGGCGCTTTCCTTTCAGATCAGACCAGCGTCAACTCTACGACGATGTTGCCGCGAGTGGCATTTGAGTAAGGGCAGACCTGGTGGGCTGTGTCGATCAGGTCCTGGGCCACGGCACGGTCCATGCCGGGCAGGCTGATGTCCAGACGGGCGGCGATTCCGAAGCCTGCGGGAATTGGACCAATGTCCACGCTGGCGTCGATGGCCGCATCAACAGGCACCGCGACTTTCTTCAAACTGGCTACATGCTTGAGTGCGCCCATGAAGCAAGCCGAATAGCCCGCTGCAAACAGTTGTTCGGGGTTGGTCGCACCGCCCATGCCGCCGAGTTCTTTCGGTGGTGCCAGCTTGACATCCAGCAGACCATCACTGGAGACTGAGCGGCCGTCACGGCCTCCAGTGGTATGGGCTTTGGCGGTGTAGAGGACTTTGTCGAGTTTAGTGGTCATTTCATTTCTCCATTCAAGGGTTAAGGGATTGATTTAAGCCAGCACGGCTGGCAAAGATTTTTGTAAAACGGTTTTCTGGCCTGTAGCCTTGCCAGCAAGTGCAAAGCCCAGCAAGGTGCCATCCAAACCAACAAATCGGGCGTCCACTCCGTCAGAGAAGGCGTTGACCTGCCAACTTCCTTGGGCGTTCGCGAGTGGCGGCGAGACCACCACTGGCATGGCGGGTGTCTTGACGACCACAGGCATGGCCGGGTAGCGCAAAGTGGCCGGCTGGCCAGCCAGATGCGCTGCTAGAGTGCGTGCAGACTGCATCATAGGCATGACATAGGGCAAGAGCAGACCTTCAACTTCTGCAACGTCGCCCAGCGCGTAAATGTCGGTTTGGCTGGTCTGCAGTTGGCGGTTGACGACGATGCCGCGCGCGGTCTGTAGTCCTGCAGCCTTTGCCAGCGCGATCCGAGGGCGCAAGCCAACAGCCGATAAAACGAGGTCGCTGGCCAAGCGCTGGCCGTTGGCCAGTTCGACCTGCAGACCTTGCGGCGCAGCGAGCACTGCCTGTACCGAGTTGCCAAAGTGAAAACGCACACCAGCGTGCGCAAGCGCCTGCTGCATCTGCTGCCCCGCCTCTAGCGGTAGGAGTCGACCCAAGGGGTGAGTGCCAGGATCGATCACATCAACCTCATAACCGGCCTGCACAAGGTCATTCGCAAATTCGCAGCCGATCAAGCCTGCGCCGATGACGGTCACTCGCTTTGCACCTTCGAGCTGTGCACGAAACGTCGCGTAATCTTGGAGGTCATTGACCGAGATCACCCGGTCCGCTGCATCGCCCTGCAGGGGCAGACGCACCGGGTCAGCGCCTAACGCCAGCACCAGACGGCTGTAAGTCACTGGCCCCAGGGCAGTGGTGACACTGTAGGCGACCGGATCGATGGCCGTCACATCGGTCTTAGCCATCACAGTGACCCCCAACTGCTGCGCCATGGCCGCGCTGGTGGCGCTGACCAGCTGAGCTGCGGTTTTGCCGCTGCTCAGGGCGTTGGACAACATGGGCTTGCTGTAAAAGTCCCCGTTGTCGCGGGTGATCAGGGTGATGGGTGTCTGGGCATCGAGCTTGCGGAACTCCCGGACCAACGTCCAGGCCGCGAGACCCGAGCCTACGATCACCAGGCTTTGTGCAGGCGCAATCATCAAGTGCTCCTGTTCTCTCAGCCGATCTCGACCATTTCAAAGTCGGCCTTGGCGACGCCGCAATCAGGACATTCCCAGTTTTCAGGGATGTCTTCGAAACGGGTGCCGGCGGCGATGCCGTCTTCAGGGATACCTTGGGCTTCGTCGTAGATGAAACCGCAAACAATGCATTGCCAAACTTTCATGATGTTCTCCAAAAATTGAAACGTTGAATCGGTGTGGATGGCTCAGGCCTGAATGGCGTCGAGGGCCTTTTGGTAGTGGTTGGCGTGGCGCTCTTCAACTTTGGCCAAGGCAGCAAAGCGCTTGGCGGCCTTTTCGAGCACGGCCTTGAACTGATCAGCGTGTTCTTTGGACTCGCTGATCTGCTCGTCGATCTCGGCCACGGCAGCGGCGTTGCCTTCCTCCACAGCGGTCTTGCGAAAACCTGGGTACATCTCGCTGTACTCGTAGGTTTCGCCTTCGATGGCGATCTGCAGGGCCTTAGCCGGAGTCATGTCGGTCGCTGGGTAAAGCAGATCGAGGTGGCCGAAGGCGTGCATCACTTCCTGGTCTGCGGTTTGCTCGAAGATGCGGGCCGTATCTTCGTCACCAGCAGCGCGGGCCAGTTTGGCGAAGTAGCGGTACTTGATGTGGGCCATCGATTCACCGGCAAATGCAGCTTCGAGGTTTTGATAGGTTTTGATTTCTGGACGTGCCATTTGAAGTTCCTTTCAGGGGGTGGTTTTGTTGCGATGGATGAATTGTAAAATTTCTCAATCAATCAGTCCAACGGATAATTTTCATTGAATCAATCTAAAATATCGATAACTGACTTGTAGTTACTGAAAGAACACCCCCTATGGCCGCCTTGCCCTCGCTGCGACAGCTGCGCTATCTGCTGGCCTTGGCCGAGCACCTGAACTTCACACGCGCTGCTGAAGCCAGCTTTGTCAGTCAGTCCACTTTGAGCACAGGTCTCAAGGAGCTCGAAGGTACGCTGGGCGTGCAGCTGGTCGAGCGTGACAAGCAGAGCGTGGCGCTGACGGCCGTGGGCGAAGAAGTGGTGGCTCGTGCGAGGCAGGTGCTGGCAGCAGCCGAAGACCTGAGCGATTTCGCTTCTGACGCTTCGCGCCCCATGCAGGGCCGATTGCGTCTTGGAGTGATTCCGACAATTGCACCATTCGTGCTGCCCGCCGTTATGCCTCTGCTGCGCGAAAAATTCCCGCTTCTGGAGCTTGGCCTACGCGAGGACCTGACTGCACATTTGCTGGAGCGGCTGCGAAACCGACAGTTGGACTTTGCGCTGATTGCGCTGCCCTACGACACGCCAGACCTGCGGGTCTTGCCGCTCTATAAGGACAGGTTTTGGCTGGTGGGGCGGGAGAAGGACCCGGCGATCCAAGGACGTGCCATCCAATTGGGTAGCGAGTGGACGGAACGTCTGCTACTGCTCGAAGAGGGGCATTGCCTGCGCGACCATGCTCTTCAAGCTTGCCAGGCAACCGAAGTGGCCAGTGTGGACGGGATCGAAGCCACCAGTCTCCTAACACTGGTACAAATGGTCGCTTCGGGAATGGGTGTTGCGTTGTTACCCGAAATGGCCATCAAGAGTGGTGTCCTGGGTAACTTGCCATTGAAATCCAGACCCTTGGCGCCTCCGGCGCCTGAACGAACGATAGCGTTAGTCACGCGCTCAACATCTGCCCACATGGTGGAATTCGAGGCGATTGCTCAATTGATTTCCTCTGTTCACCGAAAAAAATGAACTGCTCGAAGACCTGCAGCATGAAAGCAGACATTCCAAACCCAAAGACCAGTGACGGCTTTGGGTCGGACTGAGACATTCACGTAACAGCGTCCGACAAAGGACATCAAGACAACATCAACTTTGTGCCTGAACATCAGGCAACTTAACCAGCGGCGAGCCAAGTGCTCGCCGTTTTCATTTGTGCCGGGGCATTGGCGAACCAGAAGTTTCCGTGTGGTTCGCCAATCGGTCCCTCGTATGTTCGCCACCCGAAATCTCCAATGACACCTGTTCCTCAACAACGTCAAAGGAGTACTTCATGCCAGCAACGGCAACCTCACTTACCCGATCGACCCTAGAGGCGATCAACAACCTGTCACCCGGAGATCGCCGGGTGCTCAACGAGAACGAACTGGCCCAGCGCTGGGGCATCAGCCCCAAAACACTTCAGCGCTGGCGCTGCGAAGGTCGTGGCCCCAAGTATCTGAAATTGTCCAAGCGCGTGAGTTATGCGCTCGAGATGATTTTGGATTTCGAGAAGAACGCTCTGCACGTTTCGACTTCCGAGCGCGCGACGGCCTGAAGGGAGTACAGAGATGAACGACTTGTCCATTTTCCCTGCCGACATTGCTGAGATGTCTGTTTCCCAGCTGGCCACCCTGCCTGCGCAGCAACTGGTGGAGGTCGATACCAATTTGGATCAGGCCATTGCCTGGCTCAAAGCGGCTCGCACAAAACTGGATGGTGCTCTGGACCAACGCTTCGGTGCGCAAGGTCGCGAGAGCCTCAACGCCTCTGGGCGTGATTTCGGAACCGCGCACGTCAAAACTGATGGCTTGCACGTGAAGTTCGATCTGCCCAAGAAAGTCTCCTGGGATCAGAAGAAACTCAAGACCATCGCCGAGCGCATCGTCGCCTCTGGCGAAGCCGTTGAGAGCTACCTCGACGTCAAGTTGTCGGTACCTGAATCCCGGTACACGAACTGGCCCCCCTCATTGCAGCAGCAATTCGCCGATGCCCGCACGGTCGAGGCAGGCAAGCCCTCGTTCCACATATCCCCTGAATCGGAGGTCTGATCATGAAACAGCAACTTGTCGCATTTGATTTCGAGGGCAGCCAGGTCCGTGTGGTCACCGACGCACAGGGCGAACCATGGTTCGTGGCAGCCGACGTGCTGTCGACTATCAGCCTTGATCGCAAGGCACTTGAGCGTCTAGACGACGACGAAAAGGGTGTGAATTCAATTCACACCCCTGGTGGAACTCAAGAAATGACCACGGTGAACGAGCCCGGGCTGTATGCCTTGGTGCTAGGAAGCCGTAAGGCCGAAGCCAAACGCTTCAAGCGTTGGGTTACCCACGAGGTTTTGCCTGCCATCCGCAAGACCGGCTCCTATGCCGTGTCCGCCATGGCCGCATTGCCTGCACCTACCCAGGACCGTGTCACTTCGCTGCTCCTGATTGGGGAAGCCGTGGCAAAGGTGCCGGGCGTCAAGGTGGGCATCGCCATGGCGGCGACGCTGACCTGCATTCATGAAAACACCGGCCTGGCCATCGAGACCTTGCGTCGCGCGCTGCCCGCAGCCAACGAGCCGATCTGCTCTCTCAATGCCACGCAACTGGGCAAGCTGGTCGGCCTCTCGGCCAAGACCACCAACCTGCGCCTGGCCAACCTGGGTCTGCAGGTGCGCAACGAGCGTGATGAGTGGGAGCTGACCGAACCGGGTGAGGCATGGGCGGAAGCTCTGCCGTACTCGCGCAATGGTCACAGCGGTTACCAGATCCTCTGGAATCCGAGCGTCGCTCAAGAACTGCGTGAGGTGGCGTGATGGGACTTCCAATCATTACCGCTGATCAGCGCCTGCGCGAGAAAAAAGGGGTGAAGTTGGTTCTGCTCGGCAAGAGCGGCATCGGCAAAACCACCCAACTCAAGACCCTGCCTGAAGACAAGACCTTGTTCGTCGACCTCGAGGCCGGGGACCTGGCTGTCAAAGACTGGCGCGGTGACTGCGTGCGCCCAACCACCTGGCCTGAATTCCGTGACCTGGTTGTGTTCTTGGCTGGTCCCAACCCTGCGCTGCCACCTGAGGCTCCGTATTCGCAGGCGCACTACGCGCATGTCTGTGAGCAGTATGGAGACCCCGCTCAGTTGGCCAAGTACGACTGCTACTTCGTGGACAGCATAACTGTGCTGGCGCGACTGGCATTGATCTGGGCAAAGACACAACCCCAGGCTGTTTCCGACCGCACAGGCAAACCTGACACCCGTGGTGCTTATGGCTTGCTGGGCTCGGAAATGTTGGGTGCGCTCATGCACCTGCAACACGCACGCGGCAAGCACGTCGTGTTCGTGGCCATCTTGGACGAGCGCCTGGATGACTTCAACCGCAAGGTGTTCGTCCCGCAGATCGAAGGCTCCAAGACGGCAGCCGAACTGCCCGGCATCGTCGATGAGGTCGTGACGCTCGCAGAGATCAAGAGCGATGACGGTGAGCCGTATCGCGCCTTCGTGACCCACACGCTCAACCCCTATGGCTTCCCAGCCAAAGACCGTTCGGGCCAGCTCGAAATGCTCGAACCCCCAAACCTGCTTGCACTCATCGAAAAGTGCGCAGCCGCAACCCAACCCCAAAACATCAAGGAGTAAACCATGTCCGCCTGGAACGATTTCAACGACGCTGAACAACAACAATCTTTTGACCTGATCCCCAAGGGCACGGTGGCACCGGTGCGCATGACGATCAAGCCCGGTGGTCATGACGATGCAGCACAAGGCTGGACGGGTGGCTATGCAACTCAGAGCTTTGAGACGGGCAGCATCTTCTTGGCCTGTGAGTTCGTGATCCTGGATGGTGAATATGCCCGTCGCAAGATGTGGTCGAACGTAGGTCTGCACAGCTCAAAGGGTCCCGCTTGGGGAAACATGGGTCGCACCTTCATCCGTGCGGTGCTCAACTCCTCGCGCAACATCCAACCGCAGGACAACTCCCCGCAGGCCGCTGCCGCGCGTCGCATCCAAGGCTTCAATGAGCTCGATGGCATTGAGTTCGTGGCGCGCATCGATGTGGAAAAGGATGGTCGCGGTGAGATGCGCAACGTCGTGAAGATGGCGGTGGAGCCGGATCAGACGGATTACCCCCGTGGGGCGACATCGGCTGCGCCACGTCCTGCCGCAAGCTACCAAGCACCTCCTGCCAGCAGCGCTCCCGCTCAGGCGCAACGTGCACCTGTCTCGGGCAAACCGAGCTGGGCTCAGTAAGGGGGCGTAATGAAATGCTGGGTCTGCAACAGACAGGCCCGGGGTTTCGGCCACACCGACAACCGTCACGGTGTGGGCAATCCCCGGCGCTACCCAATCGACTGGGTTTTCTGCTCGAAAAAATGTCAGGACACGTTCCATGCGATGTACGGGAACTGGCAGCGCGCGCTCGATGGGCGGGTCGATCTCAAGGAGGTACCCATGATCGATCCCTCTGACATTGAACTGGCTTCAATGAAGAAATGCCTCAAAGCATTCGGAGAGTCGGCTGGCGAGATTGGATTCAACAAACCTCTGGGCGAGTATTCAGAAGCGGAAGCCCTGCGCGTCATTGATGCCATCGTGACATGCTGGACCGACGCCATGCTGGCGCATCACGAGCAGACGAAATTCCCGCCAGTGCGTGGACTGCCACCAACGCCTGATCCTCTGGCCCATCCGTTCGCGGATCTGGAGGATGACTTGCCCTGGGTGGTGGAGGGAGACAAGAAATGATGGATTTCAACTCCTCCTCCAGCATCGCTGGACAGGTCAGCGCGCTGATTGATGCCGGGATGCAGCGTGAGCATGCCAAGCAACGCCCGAGAAGTTACCTCGGCGCCTCACGCTTGGGAGTCTCGTGTGAGCGTGCCTTGCAGTACGAGTTCGCCAAGGCTCCCGTGGATCCTGGGCGTGAGCATCCTGGTCGCTTGCTGCGCATCTTTGAGCGTGGCCATCGCTCTGAGGACAGCATGATCCAGTGGCTGCGTGATGCAGGGTTTGACCTGCGCACGACCAAAGCCAATGGTGAGCAGTTTGGCTTTGCTGCGCTCGATGGCCGCTTAGCCGGACACATTGATGGCGTGATCGTCGGCGGTCCCGATGGCTTCAAGTACCCCGCTTTGTGGGAGAACAAGTGCCTCGGTTCCAAGTCGTGGCGTGACCTCGAAAAAAACAAGCTGGCCATCTCCAAGCCGATCTATCACGCTCAGGTGGTGCTTTACCAAGCCTATCTCGAGCTGCATGAAAACCCAGCGGTTTTCACGGCGGTGAACGCCGACACCATGGAGATCTACACCGAGCTGGTGCCTTTTGATGCGGCGCTTGCGCAGCGCATGTCTGACCGTGCGCTCAAGGTGATCTCCGCAACCGAGGAGGGCGAACTTCTCGTTCGCGCCTATCAAGACCCCACTCATTTTGAATGCCGGATGTGCGCATGGCAGGACCGGTGCTGGAGACAAAGTAATGACGGACGCTAATCAAATCCTCACCGAAAGACTGGTCGATGCACGCGAGGCAGCGTACTGCCTGAAAGTCCCCATCTACCTGCTCACCCATCCTAAAGAGCGCCAGCGTCTTGGCCTGCCGCATTACCGCGTCGGCAAGATGGTCCGCTTCAAGGTCAGTGAGTTGATGGCTTGGATGCAAGCGAAAGCAGAAGCAGAGGCGAAAGGAGAGTCGTCGGATGCTTGATTTCAATGACAACGACTCAACTGCACACAAAGACACAGACGCTACTCGAGAGCAGTTGCGTGCGTCGCTGATCGATCGCCTGGAATCGGTGCTGAGCACTCTGTTTCCCGCTGGCAAAAGGCGCCGTGGCAAGTTCCTGATGGGCGACGTCTTGGGCAGTCCCGGCGACAGTCTGGAGGTCGTCCTTGATGGGGAGAAGGCTGGGCTGTGGACCGATCGCGCCACGGGCGACGGCGGAGATGTCTTTGGTTTGATTGCTGCTTACCTTGGTGCAGACGTTCAATCCGACTTCCCCCGGGTGTTGGACTACGCGGCAGATCTGGTTGGCCAAGCCGCACCTACCCAATCCCGTAAAGCCAAGAAAGAAGCTCCGGTCGACGAGTTGGGACCAGCCACGGCCAAGTGGGATTACTTTGACCCCGCCGGTCATCTGATCGCCGTGGTCTATCGCTATGACCCGCCTGGGGGCAAGAAGGAGTTCCGACCATGGGACGCCAAGCGTCGCAAGATGGCTCCACCCGATCCTCGCCCCCTGTTCAACCAACCGGGGATGGTCAGTGCCGAGCGGGTGATCTTGGTTGAGGGTGAGAAGTGTGCCCAGGCATTGATCGCTGCTGGAATCACATCCACGACTGCCATGCACGGCGCCAATGCCCCTGTGGACAAAACCGACTGGTCACCACTCACAGGCAAGGCCGTTTTGATCTGGCCCGACCGAGACAAGCCAGGCTGGGAGTACGCCATGGCGGCGGCGCAAGCTGTCCTGGATGCGGGCGCGCATTCCTGCGATGTGCTCTTGCCGCCCGATGACAAGGCTGATGGCTGGGACGCTGCCGATGCATTGGTCGAGGGCTTTGATGTGACCACGTTCATTGCCTCTGGGCCGCGTATGTGCGTGAAGACCACCAAGGCCATGACGTCTCAGGACGCCACGGTGTGGGCAACCGACGATGCATTGACGTTGGCGTTCACATCTCGCTATGCCGACGAGTGGCGCTATTGCGCGGCCTGGGGCAAGTGGCTGGTGTGGACCGGTTGCCGCTGGCAACCCGATGAGACCTTGATGTCCCATCACCTCATTCGCGCCATCTGCCGTGAGGCCGCACTCAAGGTGGACTCGCATCGCCTGGCAGCCAAGTTACTCGCCAGCAGCACCGTGGGGGGTGTCGATCGCATGGCGAGGTCGGATCGCCGTCATGCATCCACCACTGAGGAGTGGGACGCAGACCTGTTCTTGCTCAACACTCCTGGTGGCGTAGTGAACCTCAAGGTGGGCGTCACGCGTCCGCATGACCGTGCGGACCGCATGACCAAAATTGCGACGGCCACCCCAAAGGGTGACTGTCCCCAGTGGAAGGCGTTCTTGAACGACGTGACCGGCGGCGACCTGCTTTTGCAGGAGTACTTGCAGCGCATGGCGGGCTACTGCCTGACCGGTGCAACCAGTGCCCATGCATTGTTCTTCCTGTACGGGACCGGCGCGAACGGCAAGTCGGTGTTCGTGAATACCTTGGCCAGCATCTTGGGCGACTACGCCACGAGCGCACCCATGGACACCTTCATGGATGCCCGAGGTGATCGACACCCCACTGATTTGGCCGGATTGCGCGGCGCACGCTTTGTAGCGTCAGTGGAAACCGAGCAAGGCAGGCGCTGGAATGAATCCAAGGTCAAGGCCATCACGGGTGGTGACAAGGTGTCTGCTCGCTTCATGCGACAGGACTTCTTCGAGTACATCCCGCAGTTCAAGCTGTTGATCGCAGGTAACCACAAGCCATCGATTCGCAACGTGGATGAGGCGATGAAGCGGCGACTGCACTTGATCCCCTTCACGGTGACGATCCCGCCCGAGAGGCGTGACGGCAAGCTGACCGAGAAACTGTACGCAGAGCGTGACGGTATTTTGGCCTGGGCGGTCGAAGGGTGCCTCGCATGGCAGCGCGATGGGCTGCGTCCACCCGAGTGCGTGGTATCGGCAACCGAAGAGTATTTCGAAGCAGAAGATGCCTTAGGCCAATGGATCGAAGAGCGCTGCATTTTGAGCAAGACCCATCGCGAAGGCGTATCGAACCTTTTCACTGATTGGCGTGAGTGGGCCGAGCGTGCTGGCGAGTACGTGGGCTCGATAAAGCGGTTCTCGGAGCTGATGTCGACCCGCAAGTTCGAGAAATGCCGACTGCATGGCGGTGCGCGCGCAATCGCGGGAATCAGTCTACGACCTAAGCCTCATAGCGGCAGTGGCTACCCATACCGAGACGATTGAACCAAACCATGGTGACGGATTTGACAGTCTTACTGATTAACCCCTCACGCGTGCGCGCACACACACGATAGAGGAGTAACCGTGAAACCTGTCCAACCCGTCACCCGATCAAATTCTGGAGACGAAATGAACATGACGATTCTTGCCTTGGACTTGGGCACAACGACTGGATGGGCCTTGATGGGTGCAGACGGTCAGATCACAAGTGGAAGTCAATCCTTTAAGCCCCAACGCTTCGAAGGTGGTGGCATGCGATTCCTCAAATTCAAACGCTGGCTCACGGACGTGAAGCAATGCACTACAGGCGTTGACCTGGTCGTTTTTGAGGAAGTTCGTAGACATGCTGGAGTTGATGCCGCACATGCCTACGGTGGCTTCATGGGGCAACTGACCGCATGGTGTGAGCACCATCAAATCCCCTACGAAGGCGTGCCAGTCGGAACGATCAAGAAGCACGCAACCGGCAAAGGAAACGCTGGCAAGGAGGACATGATCGCGAGCGCACAAGCACGTGGCCACAACCCTGCAGACGACAACGAAGCGGACGCGATTGCATTGGTCTACCTGACCCACGCTCGCCAGACGCCAGAGGAGGTGTGAGATGAAAGTCCCAGCACAACCCTATCGCTGCGCTCTTGGAAAGGTGCAGCCTGTCGTGACTGACCTGGATGCCGTCAAGCGTTCAGGCTGGCGTGAGCAACACATCCTGGTCATCTCCGATCAGGACGAGCGACTGGACTTCCTCGAGCGTGAGTTCATCAGACGCATTGGTGAGCGCCTCTATGGCTCAGGAGGTCAGCATGGCTAAGACAGAGTGGACAACAGACGATGTGGCTGCAAGGTTTAGTGATGCAGCACACACCTCCTACCGATTACCTGCCGTGCGTGTTCAGGGGTACTCCAACCCCTGGATGGGCCTTGCAATGCAGATCCCTGATCGTTACCCAGACCCTGAGCGTGTCTACCGCCCCATGCCGCCCAGCCCTGAGGCAGTAGAGCGAATGCTCGAGACGATGCGTTGGGTTCAGTGGTTGGAGGAGGAGCAACGGCATCTGGTCTGGATGCGGGCCAAGCGATACGACTGGCATCAGATCGGTCGTCGCTTTGCGTGCGATCGAAACACGGCAGCCAGACGTTGGAAGAAGGCCATGCAACTGGTCACCGACAAGCTCAACGATGCGGTCAACTCATGCGCGTAAATTGGCGTGATTTGAATAAATCGGTGGGCAATGTGGGTGCATCTGAGGCAATGAGCGAATTTACCCAGTGCAGCATTTCAGCCCAATTGAGCGTACATTTTCAGCTATGGTGTGGAAAAGAGTGCAGGCCACTCCCACCACACAAATTTCTGGGTCCTTCCTCGCCAAGTTCCTATGCGGGGGGCAAAGGCCCGAGATTTCGATAGCGACAGATTCAAAAACCGGGTTTGCAGTTCGCACCGGGTTTGCACCTCCCCCTCACCCCCCAAGGACTTTATGACTCCCGAGATCAGAATGATCGCGGTGGATGCGCTCATCCCTTATGCGCGCAACGCCCGTACACACAGCGACGGCCAGGTGGCTCAGATTGCAGCATCCATTGCCGAGTTTGGTTTCACCAACCCGATCCTGTCGGATGGTGAGCGCGGAGTGATTGCTGGGCATGGCCGTTTGATGGCTGCCCGCAAGTTGGGACTCACGGAGGTGCCCGTCATCGAATTGGCGCACCTGACGCCCACCCAGAAAAAAGCCTACATCCTGGCCGACAACCGGATTGCTGAGAACGCAGGCTGGGATGAAGAACTCTTGAAGTTGGAGCTTGCTGAGTTGCAGGCCGCCGAGTACGACCTGGACCTGATGGGTTTCAGTGATGAAGAAATCGACAATCTGCTCAATGGCGATGAACAAAGCGATGGTCTGACCAACGAAGACGCAGTACCGGAAACCCCAGTAGAACCGACCTCAAAGCCGGGCGACCTGTGGATCCTCGGCAACCATCGCTTACTTTGCGGCGACTCCACGGTCTTGGCAGATGTGGAGCGCCTGATGGATGGCCAACTGGCAGACATGGCATTCACCGATCCACCCTACAACGTGGACTACGGCAACAGCGCCAAGGACAAGATGCGCGGCAAAGACCGACGCATCCTCAACGACGCCTTGGGCGACGGCTTCTACCAATTTCTCTATGACGCCTGCGTCAACTTGCTGGTGGTCACCAAGGGTGCGTGCTACGTGTGCATGAGTTCATCGGAGCTACACACATTGCAAAAGGCATGGCTCGATGCAGGCGGCAAGTGGTCGACCTTCGTTATCTGGGCCAAGAACACTTTCACGTTGGGAAGATCTGATTACCAACGCCAGTACGAGCCGATCTTGTACGGCTGGAAGCACGGCACCGATCACTTTTGGTGTGGCGACCGAGACCAGGCTGATGTCTGGTTCTACAACAAGCCGCGCGTCAACGATCTGCACCCGACCATGAAACCGGTCGAGCTGGTTGAGCGGGCCATTCGCAATTCGTCTAAGAGCCGCGATGTCGTTCTGGATCTATTCGGTGGCTCCGGAACCACCTTGATCGCGTGTGAGAAGACGGGGCGTCAAGCTCGCTTGATTGAACTGGATCCGAAATTTGTGGACGTGATCGTCAAACGCTGGGAGGACTACACCGGCAAGAAAGCTGTTCGAGAAAACGGTGGCTCAGAACTGGATCAGGCACCACAGGCCAATGAGCGAGAGGCGGTGGATCAGGTGCAGTCTTGATCAATTCCGCTTTGGATCACAAACCCGGTGAGGTATGGCAGCCCTTTGGGGATACCGTAGCTGCGCTGAGTCAAGCGTCCAATTTTCCAACTCATCCATTTCTCAATGGCCTCAGCGACGGCCTCGTGCATGTCATGGCTATTCAATAAGGCGTCTTGCACCGAATCGGCGAAGTGGCGGCCATGGCTGCTATCCAGAAACACGCGGATAGATTCAGGCGGCTCACCGGTGGCCTTGGATATTTGCGCCATGGCAATGGGCCAGGCGATGCTGGCGTGTCCGCCCATAGTTCCCCAAAAGCCCCACGACTCGTTTTCAGAGGTGGGGATTTTGACGAAGTCATTTGCTTGTGAAGATCGCATGGCTCAACCCAATCGAGCAACGTAGCGTGGGTAATCCCCGCCAGACGGATCGATGAACAGATAGGGGCGACCGGGCGCTTGAACTTGGACGCATAAGCGCCCTTGTCCCAAGTAGCCGCCCTTGCCCTTGAGCCAGTCGCGCGACTTAAAGAGATTCATCGCGAATCCGTCGAACTCTTCGGGTTCCATCTCGCGGACCTCGGTGACGTAGACGATGTAATCGCCGCTGCCTGCGATGTCGTTGATGTCGCTGGGTTTGCGTCCGAAGGGTAAGCGGATGCTCAGCTCTTGAACCTCAATCTCCTGGCCGTCGAAATCCACGGTCACGGGTTTGCATTCGATGTTGAGGGTGATGTTTTTCATGTGAACCTCAGGCAATCCGATAGGTGCGTTGTTGGCCATCGGTTTTCTCGGAAACGATGCTCAAACCGAGCTTCTTTTTCAGGGCTCCGGCCATGCAGCCCCTGACCGTGTGCTGTTGCCATCCGGTGGCCTGGACCATCTGCTCGAGCGTTGCCCCCTCCGGACGCTGGAGCAATTCGATCAGCGTGGCCTGCTTGGTGCCCTCTCGTTTGGAGGGTGTTGCCTTGGCTTCGATCGCAATGCCAAGGGCGCTGCGCCCTGCGTCTGTGATTGCAAATCGCGTGGTGCCGTCCTCGGCTTGGCTGTGGGCGGCAATGAGATTGGCGTTGGCCAGGGATGTCAAAACCTTAAGCCGCGCACCCCCTTTGAGATTGGCCGGGAATTCGGTCAGCAAGTGCTCTGGATGCTGGGCCGCTGCGGTGAGCAGATTGGTTTGGGTCTCGGAGAGTTTCATGGTTTTTCCTTTAAAAAATGGTGATGTGATGAACGCTTCATTCCGCTCGCTTATCAAGCGATTTCTGAATCTTTTTTCTTCCCCTGTTGCTTCTTCGTCTGTGCCTGCAGGCCAGCTTGATAAGCCGCTTGCAGAGCTGCCTCAATCCCCCAAACCGACACGTCGTGAAAGTCCAGCCGGTCCGAGCTCTGCGTCTGCAGCGTCTGGACAAAAAGGTGCTCGCGTGCGATCTGCTCCAAAAGGCAAGAAGGCGCGTTGATGGCGTTGGTGGTTTTCTTGTGGTTCATGCGGCGCTCCAAAAAACGTTGATTGATGACCGTATGAACGCTTCATTTCCGAACAACATCAAGTCAATTTCTTAGCCAGACTCTTTCACTTGGGTATGACCGATCGACTCTCAATTCGGGCCTATGCGCGCCACCGAGGGGTGTCCGATACGGCGGTGCGCAAGGCCATCGAGGCCGGGCGAATTACCCCCAACGCAGACGGCACGATCAATGCGGCGCAAGCCGACGCTCAATGGAGCAAAAACACAGACGCTGCGCAGCAACGGGGCAAACACAAGCCCGTCTCCAATGAGGCGATTGCGGGAATACGGGAAACGCTGGGTGAATCAGCGGGCGCGTTTGAACCCAAAGGCGGTGGCACCACCTTGCTGCAGGCCAAGACCGCCAATGAGGTGCTCAAGGCGCAGACCAATCGGGTGCGACTGGCCCGACTCAAAGGCGAGTTGGTCAATCGTGACCAGGCCGTCGCACACGTTTTCAAGATGGCGCGCGCCGAGCGCGATGCCTGGTTGAACTGGCCTGCGCGGGTGGCTGCGCAGATGGCCGCTGACCTCAACGCCGATGGGCATACCTTGCATGTGCTGCTGGAAAAAGCCGTGCGCAATCACTTGATCGAACTGGGCGATTTGGCCGTTCGATTGGACTGAGCCCTGATTGGGGCTTGAGGCTTTACGGAATGCAGGAATGTGTTGGAACACTATGACGGATTTGATGCCATTGCTGAGGCGTGGCGCGAGGGGCTAACCCCCGACCCACTGCTGACCGTGTCTGAATGGGCTGATCAGTACCGAGTGCTTTCAGGAAAGTCGGCCTCGGAGCCGGGCAAGTGGCGAACCAATCGCACGCCCTATCTCAAAGAGATCATGGACTGTCTCTCGCCGACGTCACCCGTCGAGCGGGTGGTGTTCATGAAAGGCGCGCAGGTCGGCGGCACGGAGTGCGGCAACAACTGGATTGGCTATGTGATCCATCTGGCCCCTGGCCCCATGATGGCTGTTGCGCCGACGGTCGAGATGGCCAAGCGCAACTCCAAGCAGCGGATTGATCCTCTCATTGAAGAGAGCCCGACGCTCTCTAGCTTGATCGCCCCCGCAAGGGCGCGCGATTCAGGCAACACCATCCTGGGCAAAGAGTTCCGTGGTGGCGTTCTGGTGATGACGGGCGCAAACAGCGCCGTGGGTCTGCGCTCAATGCCAGTGCGCTATTTGTTTCTGGACGAAGTTGATGGCTACCCGGGTGACGTTGAAGGAGAAGGTGATGCGATTGCACTGGCTGAGGCTCGAACCCGAACCTTTGCACGCAGAAAAATTTTCATCGTCTCGACGCCAACAATTTCTGGATCGTCACGCATCGAGCGCGAGTACGAACAAACAGACCAGCGACAGTTCATGGTCCCGTGTCCGCACTGCGAGTACGAACAAGTCCTGACCTTCGAACAACTGATTTGGGAAAAAGGACTGCCCGAGACGGCGCACTACAAGTGCGAGTCGTGCGAGCAGCCCATCTACGAATACCAAAAAACCGAGATGTTGGAACGGGGTCGATGGCAATCTTCGATCCCTGACTACGTTGGCAAAACGGTGGGGTTTCACCTGTCCAGTCTGTACAGCCCAGTGGGTTGGCGCAGTTGGGCCGACATCGCCGCAGCCTGGGAAGCGGCGCAAGGATCTGCAACTGCCTTGAAAGCATTCAAAAACACAGAGCTGGGCGAGACCTGGGTCGAGCAAGGCGAAACCCCCGAGTGGGAGCGTTTGCTTGAGCGCCGTGAGGACTACCGGATCGGCACCGTCCCACTTGGGGCGGTTTTGCTGTGCGCCGGGGTGGACGTTCAGAAGGACCGCATCGAGGTTTCTGTCTGGGCATTCGGTCGGGGCAAAGAAGCCTGGCTGGTGGAACACCGTGTGCTGGCAGGCGACACCTCCCGCGATACGGTCTGGCAGCGACTGCGTGAAATGCTTGATGAGTCGTGGACGCATGCGTCTGGGGTGCAGTTGCGCCTCACCCGAATCGGTCTGGACACGGGCTTTGCCACGCAAGAAGCCTATGCCTTTGTGCGCAAGTGGCGTGATTCCAGGCTGCTGCCCATGAAGGGCGTAGCCCGAGGCGCTGCACTGGTTGGATTGCCGACAGCGGTGGACATGACCGTGGGTGGCAAGAAGCTGCGCCGGGGTGTTCGGGTCTATTCAGTGGTGGGTGGCATTGCCAAGCTGGAGTTCTACAACCACCTGCGCAAGACCATGGAGGTGACCGAGGACGGTGAGATCCTGTATCCCGCTGGGTACATCCATTTGCCCAAGGTCGATGCCGAGTTTGTGCAGCAGTTGTGCTCAGAGCAGTTGGTCACGCGCAGGGACCGTAATGGTTATCCGGTGCGTGAGTGGCAAAAAATCCGCGAACGCAACGAAGCACTTGATTGCTACGTCTACGCACGGGCCGCCGCGAGCCTCGCTGGCCTGGACCGATATGAGGAGCGTCATTGGCGCGAATTGGAAAAACCGCTGGGCATGGCAGGACCACCTGAAGACGCCCAATTAACCAAGCAAGAAGCCACCCCCAGCGGTGGCTTCGTTGTTTCTAAAGGACCACAACGCGGCAGGCGCTTGATTCGCAGCCGGTGGATGAACTGATGACGACCTATACCCCTGAACATGCCCAAGCGCTGCGAGAAGCCATTGCCAGTGGCGAGCATCGGGTGACTTACGACGGCAAGACCATTGAGTACCGCACGGTCTCCGATCTCAAGTTGGCCTTGGCCGAAGTTGAGGCAGCGCTGGCATACGACAGCGGCAAAACCAAGACTCGCCAGATTCGGGTCACCACATCCAAAGGGTTCTGAGATGGCCTTTTGGAAAAAACTCACGGCCTATGTGGGCTGGAATTCCGTTCACGAGGCTGCTGGCTCAGGTCGCAGGTCTCGTGTCTGGAATCCTGGTGATCCGGGAGCTGTCTCGGCGATGCTGGCCACGGGCAACCAGCTGCGGGTCAAGTCTCGGGATCTGGTGCGCAGAAACGCCTGGGCGGCCAACGCGGTCGACAGCTTTGTCTCCAATGCCATCGGCACGGGGATCAAGCCGCAATCCTTGGTGGATGACCCCAAGTTCCGGGAGAAGGTTCATGCGCTGTGGTGGCAGTGGGTGGAGGAAGCAGACAGCAACAACCTCACCGATTTCTACGGCCTGCAGTCACTTGCTTGCAGGGCGATGGTCGAGGGCGGTGAATGCCTGATCCGCATCCGCAATCGACGGCAAGAGGATGGCCTGAGTGTGCCGATCCAGCTGCAGATTCTGGAGCCCGAGCACCTGCCTTTGAGCCTGAACACGATCAGTGCATCGGGCAACCCGATCCGCAGCGGCATCGAGTTTGATGCCCTTGGGCGTCGGGTTGCCTACCACCTGTACCGCGAGCATCCGGGTGACCCGAACTTGACGGTCAACGGCAACGATCTGGTGCCGGTCCCAGCTGAGGAGATCGTCCACCTTTTTCGCCCCCTGCGACCTGGACAGATTCGCGGCGAGCCCTGGCTGTCGCGGGCCTTGGTCAAGCTCAACGAGCTCGATCAGTACGACGACGCAGAGTTGGTGCGAAAGAAGACGGCTGCCATGTTCGCAGGCTTCATCACACGCCAGTCGCCTGAAGACCAACTGCTGGGCGAAGGCGAAGCGGATGAAATGGGCGTAGCCATGACGGGATTGGAGCCGGGTACCTTGCAAGTTCTGGAGCCTGGTGAGGACGTGAAGTTCTCCGATCCAGCAGATGTTGGTGGTTCCTATGCGGAGTTCCTGCGGGTGCAGTTTCGTGCAGTCGCGGTGGCCATGGGCATCACCTACGAACAGTTGACGGGCGATCTGTCGGGCGTGAACTACTCGTCGATCCGTGCCGGTCTCCTGGAGTTCCGACGCCGATGTGAAGCCATCCAGCATGGCGTGATCGTGCATCAGATGTGTCGCCCGATCTGGCGTGCATGGATGGATGCGGCAGTGCTCAGTGGCGCACTGACTGCGCTGGGGTATGCCAAGAGCCGTCAGTCCGCCAGAGCATGGCAGGCGGCGAAATGGATACCGCAAGGCTGGCAGTGGGTGGACCCTGAGAAGGAGTTCAAAGCCCTGCAGCTGGCCATTCGATCCGGATTGATGAGCCGCTCTGAGGCTATTTCGTCCTTTGGCTACGACGCGGAAACGATCGACAAAGAGATCGCGGCGGACAACGCCAGGGCCGATTCGTTGGGGCTCGTTCTTGATACGGACCCCAGGCAAGTGGCTCGCAACGGTGCAACCAACTCGGCTGCTCCCTCGCTCCCTCCTGACTCACCAAGCGCGCCCTTGGTGGATCAGCAAACCTGAAACCAGAGGATTTATGAACCACATCTCGTCGATGCCACATCTGGCATCGCGAATCTTTGGCACGCCCCTGCTGATTCACCCCAGAAAACTGGATGTGATTCTCTCGGTGCTTGGCCCCCGTTTGGGAGTGGCCATGTCAGACGATTCGCAACAACTCATCAAGCACTTGGCTGCGCAGGCCCCGCCTGCCAGTCCAACCTCGTTGACATCGAACATCGCAGTCATCAGCGTGTCCGGGACATTGGTGCGGCGAGCGGCAGCAGTCGATGCAGCCTCAGGCCTGACCAGTTACGCAGCCATCAGCGCGCAGCTTGCGCAGGCCGTGCGTGACCCTGCGGTCAATGCGATCTTGTTGGACATCGATTCACCAGGCGGTGAGGCTGGTGGTGCGTTTGATCTGGCAGACCAGATCGTGGCGGCCCGTCAGATCAAGCCCATCTGGGCTGTTGCCAACGACGATGCGTTCTCGGCAGCGTATGCCATTGCCAGCGCAGCCACCCGGGTCTATGTCACCCGAACCGGTGGTGTGGGCTCTGTTGGCGTGATCGCACTGCATGTGGATCAGTCTCAGCGGGACGCTATGAGCGGGCTTCGCTACACGGCGGTGTATGCCGGGGATCGCAAGAACGACATGTCGCCCCATGCGCCTTTGTCCACCGATGCGGCGCAAGCCCTGCAGGCCGAAGTGGACCGGCTGTATGGCCTGTTCGTGTCGACGGTCGCAGTCAACCGAAACCTCTCAGCGCAAGACGTTCAAGACACCGAAGCCGGGCTGTATTTCGCACAAGACGCGATTGATGCCGGTCTGGCCGATGTGGTCGGGACGCTTGACGACGCACTGATCGCTCTGAGTGAAGAGCTCCAAATGAAAACGACATCCATCGCGCGAATTCAAGGTTCGGGCCGCGAGATGGGGATCTCCACGCCCGGGCCGTCCATGAAAAGGAGCGTTTGCATGCAAAACGATGCAACCCAAACTGCCGATGGGCAGACCAACCAAGAAGAGCAACACCAACCAGCCGACCAGACAGGTACTGGGCCTGCAAAAGATGGCGATGCCGCGCAAAGCACGGGTGATCAACCCGGCGCTCAGGTGCAAGCCAGTGCCGCAGCTCAAGGCCACGACATCAAGGCGGCCAGTGCACAGGTGCTGGCCATTGCCGAGATGTGTCTTCTGGCGGGCAAGTCCGAGATGACGGCGGCCCTGATCGAGCGTGGTGTCTCAGTTGACCAAGCACGCAAGGAGCTGTTGGCGGCCAAGGCCTCCGGCTCTCCCGAAATCTCCAGCCGCATCTTGCCCGAGGCAGGAACCCAAACCCAAGCCAAGCCCGAAGACAGCCCCGTCGTTCGTGCGGCGCAGCAGCGCGCTCAAAAGCAGCGTGACGCAGCGCTCGTCACCCACCGTTAATAGGAGAACCTGATGACTGCCATTACCAATGACCTCACCTTGGGCGACCTGCTCAAGTACGAAGAGGAAAACCTGTATTCCCGTGACCAGGTCACGGTGCTTTCTGGACAAAACCTCAAGCTCGGTGCCGTGATTGGCCGAGTCAGTGCGACCCAAAAGGTCAAAGCACTCGACCCTTCTGCAACCGACGGTTCCGAGGTCGCGGCTGGCGTGGTGCTGCAAAGCATCGATGCCAGTGCCGCAGAGAAAACCAACGGCCTGATTGTTTCGCGCCAGGCCATCGTGGCCGATCACGCGCTCATCTGGCCTTCTGCCATCACCACGGAAGAAAAAACCGCAGCCATCGCTCAGCTCGAAGCAATCGGCGTCCTCGTTCGTCAAGGAGTCTAAGCAATGAACAATCCTTTCCAGTCCCCCGCGTTTTCGATGACGGCGCTCACCGCTGCCATCAACATCCTGCCAAACCAGTTCGGCAAGCTCGATCAGATCAACCTGATGCCTGCTCGCCCTGTGCGCTTTCGCCAAATTGCGGTGGAAGAGCGCAACGGTGTTCTGAACCTGCTACCTACGCTGCCCGTCGGTGCCCCTGGTACGGTGGGCAAACGCGGTCGCCGCACGCTGCGCTCGTTCATCATCCCGCACATTCCGCACGACGACGTGGTGCTGCCCGAAGAAGTGCAAGGCCTGCGTGCCTTTGGTTCTGAAACTGACACAGAAACCATCGCGAATGTGATGGCCGAGCATCTGCAATCGATGCGCAACAAGCACGCCATTACGCTCGAGCATTTGCGCATGGGTGCACTCAAGGGCGTGATCCTGGATGCGGACGGTTCGGTCCTCTACAACCTCTTCGATGAGTTCGGTATCGAGCCCAAGGAATTCAACTTCGCGCTCAACAACGAAAAAACGGACGTCAAGAAGAAGTGCCTGGATCTCAAGCGCTACCTTGAGCTCAACCTCAAGGGCGAGTACATGACCGGCGTTCGCGTGCTGGTCTCGCCGGAATTCTTCGATCTGCTGACGGCTCACCCCAATGTGGTCAAGGCATATCAGTGGTACCAGGAGAGTCTGGCGTTGCGTGCAGACCAACGCACTGGTTTCACCTTTGCGGGCGTCACCTTCGAGGAGTATCTGGGCCAAGCATCCGACGTGGATGGCAATGTGCGCAAGTTCATCGCCTCTGGCGAAGGCCATGCCTTCCCCGAAGGCACGGTGGACACCTTTGCCACGTACTTCGCACCAGCTGACTTTAATGAGACGGTCAATACGCTGGGCCAGCCCCTGTACGCCAAGCAAGAGCCTCGTGAATTTGGTCGTGGCACGGATCTGCACACGCAGAGCAATCCGCTGCCGATGTGCCATCGCCCGGGGCTCTTGGTCAAACTTCTGGCCAGCTGATGCCGCGCGATCCGTTTGCACTGGGTGTCAAACGGCTGTTCGCAAGTTTGGGATCCCCGGCACAGTACAGCACTGTGGCCGGGGAGACCATCGAACTCAAGGTCATCAGCAAGGCACCGGATTCGGTACAGGAATTCGGCCAGTCACATCTGGCGGTGACCTCGTATCGATTTGACTTGCAAGCGGCAGACGTCGCCCGGCCTCAAGAGGGCGATCGCCTGACGTGGCGGGGTGTCATCTACGTCATTCAAGGCGATGCGCTGGTTGACCGTGATCGTTTGATCTGGACGGTGAGCGCCTACCCCTTGCCCGACTATCCAGCGACGGCGAGGTGAGCATGAGCGTGCGACTACTGGCTGCCCTGCAAGGCGATCTCTCCAAGATGATGGCGCAGGAGCTGAACTCGGTTCGGGTGGCGGTGACCACAGGCGTGCGAGAAGCGACGCAAGGGCTCAAGAGTGAATTGCGCTCGCAAATCGAAGGCTCTGGTCTGGGCTCGCGTCTGGCCAATACCTGGCGTGGGGAGGTGTACCCGAAGGGCCGCCCCAGCTTGGGGTCGGCGGGGCTTGTGTACAGCCGAGCGCCTGTTGTCGTTGCGGCGCACGACCAAGGTGCGTTGATCCGTTCGAAAAATGGATTCTGGCTCGCCATCCCGCTCCCCGCAGCAGGCACTGGGCCACGCGGCAAACGCATGACGCCTGGTCTGTGGGAGCGCATGCGCGGTCAACGACTGCGCTTTGTGTATCGCTCGGGCAAACCGTCGCTACTGGTAGCGGACAACTTTCGGGCCAAAACAGGCAAGCGCGGAGGCTTCGCGGCAGCATCTGCCTCCGCTCAGAAATCAGGACGAGGGCTGACCACAGTCCCCATTTTTTTGCTGGTACCGCAAGCCCAACTCAGGAAGAAATTCGACATCGCCAGTGCCGCCCAGCGGTGGCAAGACAGGCTGATGGTGTTGGTCACGCAGTCGTGGCCAGAAGAAAGTTCGGACACATGAAATGACGATCAAAACCAGCCAACGAGAAGCGGCGCTGGGGGCTTTGTTCACGCTGTTGGACGGCCTTCCCCTGCAGCCCAATGCCATACGCAGAAATTCATCCTTGCCGGAGCGGCTCAGCGAGCACGCCATGGTGTTCCTGCGAGATGGGGACATGACTCAGGTCGATATCACCTTGTCGCCTGTGACCTATTTGTGGGAGCACGCGGCAAGCATCGAAATCTATGTTGCGCACCCCGAGGCATCTGCCAGAGACGCGCGGATGGATGAATTGCTTCAGGCGCTGGGCACCCTGGTCTTGGCCGATCCGACCTTATCTGGACAGATCGATCACACCGAAGTGATGCCGCCCAAATTTGAAGACGTCACACCCGAAGGGTCTGTGGGCATCAAGGCCTGCACGCTGGACGTGGTGATGCATTACGCGAGCAGCCATCCATTGGCCTGATCGCCTCACAAACTTTAACAACCTGGAGATTCACCATGGCTCGTGCATATGGCGCGAACGCCAGCCTATTGGCTGCGTTTGAACCCACCTATGGCAACACACCGACCGGAGACTTTGGAAAGATTCCATTTGTCTCAACCACCTTAGGCTCAGAGCAGGGCTTGATTGCAAACGATCTGATTGGCCTGGGACGAGACCCGAGTGCGCCCATCCGTGACGTGATCAAAGTCGAGGGCGACATCGTCATTCCCATCGACCTTCGCAACATCGGCATGTGGCTTAAAGCGCTGCTGGGCAGTCCAGTGAGCCTTGGAGACACCGCGCACACCCACACCTTCGTTTCTGGCAACTCAGGTCTGCCTAGCTTGTCACTGGAGACGGGACTGCCGGACATCCCAGCGTACTTCTTGGCCTCGGGTGTGATGGCCAACTCATTGCAGGTGAAGTTCGCGCGCTCGGGCGCAGCCGACGCCACCTTGGGCCTCATTGCCCAAGGGGAGGTCAAGCGAACCTCCAGCGCAGACGCGACGCCCACGACCTTGCCGATCACCCGCTTCAATCAGTTTCAGGGTTCGATCAAAAAGAATGGCCAGGCCCTGGGCAACGTGGTCGCCGCACAGTTGACCTATTCGAACAATCTGGCGCGCATCGAAACGATTCGCTCCGACGGAAAGATCGAAGGAGCCGACCCCACAGTGGCCAGCTTGACGGGTAACTTGGAGGTGCGCTTTGCGGATACGGAATTGATCGACGCCGCAACCAACAACACTCCACTGGAGCTGACCTTCAGCTATGTCATTGACGCTACCAAGAGCCTGACCTTCATCGCGCATGAGGTGTACCTGCCCAAGCCCAAGCTTTCGATCTCTGGCCCGGGGGGTATTCAAGCCACCTTCGACTGGCAGGCTGCCAAGAACACCGCAGCCGGTCACATGCTGACCGTGCAACTCGTCAATGACGTGGTTGCGTACTGAACCTAAGAGGCAAACATGCTCAAACTCAATCTGAAACGTGAGCCGTATTGGCTCGATTTGGTCCAAGGTGTACGCATCAAGGTCAAACCTGCGACCACTGCACTGGTCATGGCAGCTCGCCATGCAGCGGCCCTGATCGATGGCAAAGACCACGCGGCAGCTGGCGAGCGCACAGCCACCCTCATCACCGAGTTGGCCAAGGCTGCCATCTTGGCCTGGGAGGGCGTGGGTGACGACAAAGGCAAAGCCGCAGCCGTCACGCCAGATGGTATTGCTGCGCTCATGGAACTGTGGCCTGTGGCCGATGCCTTTGAGCGTGAATACCTGGCCGCACTCTATCTCTTGGATGCCGAAAAAAACGGCTGAAGGCCCGCACCGAATGGCACTTCGGTGGTGGGGCCGCGTACTGCGGGGCATGCGAGGCGACCTGTCCTGAGTGTCCGTTCCAGGTGAATTCACCCCGGACCGAAGAAGGCTGGCAGGCCCTCGCGGTGCTTGATGTCTGTTCGTCCCAAGTGCGCGCTGTTCAAGGTGCAGTGCTGGGCATGGACTTCAACGCGTGGATGTCTGCCAGCCAGGCCCTGGATGCAGACCCCGCTGCCATGACCCACTTATTCCCAGCCGTCGAGGCGGGCCTAACTCAAGCATTGAACAAACCATCTTCGGACAACCCACATGGCTGAACGTAACCTATCGATTCGACTGGCTGTCATTGACGGCGGCAAAGTCAAAGCCGAACTGGCAGACGTGGGCGAGGCCGGAGAGCGATCGCTCAAAAAGATCGAGTCGGCATCGCAGCCTGCCTCTGCTGGTCTGAACCTGCTGTCCAAGGCGGCCAACGATGCTTTCGTGCGCATGGAAGACGCCACTTCTCGCCTGGGGATGCTGGGAAGTGTTCTCGGTCGCCTTGGCCCAGCCGGGTTGATCGTTGGAGCATCTGTTGCTGCAGTCGGTTACGGCATGCATCAGCTGGTCGTTCCGGTCGCTGAAGTGGGCGAAGAGCTCAACAAGCTCTCCCAAAAAACCGCTGTTTCGGTCGAGGCCTTGTCGGCGCTGCTGTACGCCTCTGAGCTGTCGGACGTGAGTGCGGAGAGCCTGACCAAGGCGCTTAAATTTCTCTCGACTGCCATGTTCGATGCCAAGGTCAAGGGTGGCGAAGGCAGTGCTGCGCTCAAGGCGTTCGGTGTGTCGGCGCTGGATGCGCAAGGGCAGATTCGCCCAACTGAGCAGGTGCTGCTGGATCTGGCGGAGAAATTTGCAGCCATGCCTGACAGTGCAGAAAAGGCGGCGCTTGCCGTCAAGCTGTTCGGTAAGAACGGTCTGGACATGATCCCCATGCTCAACCAGGGGCGTGATGGGCTGACCGAAATGATGGAAGAGGCCAAGCGCCTCGGGCTGGTCATGTCTGCCGATGCAGCACGCGCTGCAGAGGAGTTCAACGACAACATGAAGCGCTTGCACGCGGTCAACGAAGGCGTGCAGCGCCAAATCGGGTCCGCGTTGCTGCCGATCCTGGCTGACCTGACGGAGCAGATGTTCCTGGCCAAAACCGAGGCCGGTGGATTCACAAGCGAGTTGCAGGCCATCACGCACAACCGACAACAGGTCCTGTCATTCCTCGAGGAGGTCGCAACCGGGCTGGGATTCATCGCCGAGTCGGCGGTGCTTGCCAAGCGCGTGATTAGCCAGCCATTTGACAGTCTGCAGGTGGTCGCCAAGGACGTGGAGACCTGGATCAAGACCGACATGCTGCGTTCCATGAAGTCCATGGGCTATGACGAGACGCAGATCAATGCCGAAATCGCCAAGTTGCAAGCGGCGCGTGATCGGTTCGTCGAGGCTGCAAACGACCGCTTGACGCACCTGACGGACAACCCAGGGTACGTCAACAAGATCGAAAAGTTCTTCGATGAGCAACGCCGCACGGTGCGCGTCATGGGGCAGAAATTTGTCCTGGAAACGGCAGAGCAGGCTGCGCAAGTTCAGAAGATCTATGACGAGTTCCTGCCCAAGATGCCCCGCAAGCGACCCAGTGGCCTGGATCTGTCGGGCTTTGAGAAGAACAACGAGGGCTTGCAGTTCTTGAAGCAGTTGGAGCAGCGTGCGCTGCGTGTGACGCAAGGCGAAGGCGCTGAATTGCGCGCCAAGGCACTGGAACTGGAACGCAAAGGCTATGCAGGCATCGTCAAGGAAGCAGAGAAATACATCGATGCCATAGAGCGGATCGAAAAACAGAAGGAAGCCGACAAGAAATTCGACGAGTACGAGAAGGAGCTGCAAAAGGTCCATCAGATCACCGAGAACTACATCGGCAACAACCGACTCAAGCAGGAAGAGTTGCAATTGAAGCGCCAGCTTCTGGATGTTGGAGAGGTTGAGCGGGCCGCTTTGCAGACGCGCTTTGACATGGAAAAAGCCGCTGTCATGGCATTGCGCCAGGCCGAGCAAATCAACGACCCTGGCCTCAAAGCCGAGGCTATCGCTGCGATCAACGATGCTTTGGCTCGGCAGTTGCCGATCGTTGAAGAGCTTGCACGGGCCAATGTGGAATATCAACGCAGCTTTGACTATGGCCTTCGCAGTTCTCTGCGCACCTACATCGAGGACGCGACCAATGCGGCCAAGCAGGCTGAACGTGCCGTAACCGGTGCGTTCAAGTCCATGGAGGACGCGATGGTTCAATTTGTGACGACCGGCAAGGTGGACTTCAACAGTCTGGCCAACTCGATCATTGCGGACCTGGTGCGTATCCAGATTCAAAAAATGATCACCTTGCCTTTGGCCGGGTGGATGAGCGGACTGAACCTGTTTGGTGGTTCAGGCGGCAACGGGTTGGGCGGTGCATTCCCTGCTGGAGCTACGGACCTGATGTCGGGCGGCACGATGGTGGCGCACACCGGTGCCCTGATTGGCAGCGATGTGCTGGCCACACGCTCTGTCGGGCTGCAGCACTTCGATGGCGCTCAGCGGTTTCATACCGGTGGCTTGGTGGCAGGTGAGGTGCCCATCATTGCGCAGCCGGGTGAGGCGGTATTCACGCCGGGCCAGTTGCGCGTCTTAGGTGGTGCATTGGTAAAAAACAATCCGTCGCCGGTCAAGGTGCTGGTGAATGTGACCAACCATGCCTCGGGCGTGGACGCGAGAGTTCAAACCACCCAGCAACCCGACGGCAGTACCCGGCTGGATGTGATCGTCGAGCAGATCGAGGCGCGCATGAATCGTTCCATCAACCAGGGCGTGGGCATTGCCCCCACGCTTGAGCGTCGCTATGGGCTTAACCCAGCGGTAGGAGCTTTGCGATGAGTGATGTGACCTTGCCTGTTGGCATCCCTGTTTGGCCGGACACCTTGCCGTTGCCACGTATCGAGGGCTATGGGCTGGCCCCGCAATCGAATGCAGTGCGAACGGACATCGATGCCGGGGCGGCTCGGATGCGCTTGCGCTCCACGAGCACGCTTTATCGGGTGCGCGTTGAGTGGCGTTTCTCGCAGGAGGCGTTTGCCGTTTTTGATGCCTGGTGGATGCATGTCCTCAACCAAGGCGTTCTCTGGTTTGCGATGCCCTTGGCGGCTGGCTTGGGTGTTCAGGCGGTGCAGTCCCGCTTCATTGCGCCGTGGGACACCGAGCTGTTGACCGGCAACCGATGGCAAGTCAAAGCGCAATTGGAAGTGCAGGAATTTCCACGGCTCACAGCCGATGAAACCCAAGTCGCTGCGGTGCTGGGGCCGGATGCCATTGCGCTGGGCGAGCGCCTGCACACCTGGCTCAACCAATCCATGGCGGCGGCTGATTACTGGTAGATCAATTTAAGGAACCCAATCATGACCCTCAAGACCCGGCTGGATGAAGCTGTGGGAACGATCGAGGGGGATGCCCAACTGCTCCATGAGATCGTCCACGGGGATGATCAGACGACCGTGACCACGCAAGGTGGCCAGGTCAAGAGCGTGGCCAACGTCATACATGGGGTTCAAACCCAACTTGATGCGTCCCGCCAAGATCTGACCAATCAGGTGGCTACGGCCACCCAACAAGCGAGTAATGCTGCTCAATCGGCTAGCAATGCATCGACATCGGCCACAACAGCCAGTACCAAGGCAAGTGCGGCCAGTGATTCTGCAACCAGTGCGGCAAGTTCTGCGACGGCTGCGGCGTCTTCGGCAACCACGGCCAGTACCAAAGCCAGTGATGCCAGCAGCAGCAAAACGGCAGCGGCCACCTCTGCAACCAATGCGGCCACCAGTGCCACCAATGCAGCGAGCTCGGCAACAGCGGCGGCAGCCTCGGCCACCACCGCGACGCAAAAGGCCAGCGATGCGGCCACCAGTGCCAGTTCGGCGGCGAGCTCCGCCTCCACGGCCAGCAGTAAGGCAACAGATGCACAGACCGCTTTGGCGTCGGCTCAGTCGCAGGCTTCGTTGGCGTCTGACTGGGCGCAAAAAACCGCTGCAACCGTTGACGGCACTGGGTATTCGGCGAAGTATTGGGCCGGTCAGGCAGCCAACTCGGCAGCAGTGGTGACCACCAATACGGTGATTCCGGCTGATGTGTTTGCAGGGGATGGCGTCAAGACGGATTTCACCCTCAGCCATCCCGTGGCCTATCCGGGTGCTGTGTTGGTGACGGTGGCTGGAGTTCCTCAAGCACCGATAGATTCGTACTCGGTCCCCGCAAGTACGACCCTGCGCTTTGTGTCCGCACCGGCAACAGGTGTGGGCATCAGTGTTCGGTATCTCGACAAGGAGGCTCAATCTGGCGCAGCGTCTGCACAGGAGTGGGCCACCAAAACCGGCGGTGTGGTCTCCGGCTCGACGGAATATTCGGCCAAGTACCACGCCCAGGCAGCTGCTGCGAGTGCCACTTCGGCATCGTCGTCTGCGACGGCGGCATCTGGAAGTGCGACATCGGCAGCAGGCTCCGCAACCACGGCCACGACCAAGGCTGCCGATGCAGGGACATCGGCCACCAATGCGGCAACTTCAGCCACCACAGCCAGCACCAAGGCCAGCGACGCTGCGACATCGGCGACCAATGCTGCCAACAGTGCCAGTGGTGCATCTGCCTCTGCAACAATAGCAACGGCTAAGGCCACCGATGCAAACAGCAGCGCAACAGCTGCAGCAAGTTCGGCCAGCAGTGCATCTGGCAGTGCCATTCTGGCGCAGGATTGGGCGACCAAAACGACAGCCCCCGTCAGCGGCAGCGACTATTCGGCCAAGTATTACGCCCAGTCGATCTCTGCTTCAGCATCAACCGCCACGCAAAAGGCAACGGATGCGGCGGCCAGTGCGACGGCTGCGGCTGGTTCAGCAAGTACCGCCTCGACCAAAGCCTCGGATGCCGCAACGTCGGCGACCAATTCAGCGACTTCTGCCAGTACCGCCAGTACGCAGGCGGCTGCAGCGGCAACCTCAGCTACGAATGCGGCGAGCTCCGCTACTGCAGCGGCAGGTTCGGCCACCACCGCAAGTGGCAAAGCGACGGACGCAGCCAACAGTGCCACAGCGGCAGCAACCTCGGCCAGCAACGCCAGCACGAGTGCCACCAATGCAGCAACTTCGGCCACGTCGGCAGCTGGGGCAGCCACAACGGCAACGACTAAAGCTGGAGATGCAACGGCGAGTGCAACTTCCGCTGCTAATTCGGCGACTGCGGCGGCAGGCAGTGCCACAAGCGCAGCAGGGTCGTTGACGGCATCGCAGGCGCAAGCAACACTGGCTTCTGATTGGGCGCAAAAGACCACCGGTACGGTCGACGGCAGTGGTTACTCAGCCAAATACTGGGCGGGGCAAGCGGCAGGATCGGCAGCAGCGGTGACGGCCAATACGGTCATTCCCGCCGATGTGTTCACCGGCGATGGCGTGAAGACGGATTTCACAATCAGTCGGCCCGTTGGATATCCCGGAGCACTGATGGTGACGGTTGCCGGGGTGCCTCAAGCACCCTTGGATGCCTACACCACACCAGCCACGACAACACTCAGATTCAGTTCGGCTCCTGCCAATGGCGTCGTGATCAGCGTGCGCTACCTGGACAAGGAAGCGCAGTCTGGCGCAGCCGCAGCCGAGGAATGGGCGAACAAGACGTCGGGACCTGTTTCAGGATCGACCGAGTATTCGGCCAAATACTACGCACAGTCCATCGCTGCAAGTGCGGCGACGGCCAGTCAGCAAGCAACCAGTGCCGCGAATTCGGCTGCGGCGTCGGCTGGCAGTGCGACCGCATCGGCGAACTCTGCGACAGCATCAGCAACATCTGCCACCCAAGCTCAGAGCTACATGAGTCAGGCGCAGGGGTATGCCGCTGCAGCGGGCGGCTCCAGCGTCGCTCCACAGGTCTTTACCGGCAATGGTTCGGCTACTGACTTCAGTCTGAGCACTGCAGCGTCCAGCGTCCACAAATTGATCGTGACGGTCAATTACGTGGTGCAGGACTCACTCGATGCCTACGTCCTGGTCAATTCCGGGGCGACTTTGCGATTCACATCAGCACCAGCCGCCAGCGCGCGGATTGTGGTGCGTTACATCTAACTAGGAGAAATCATGGCGATTACGCGCATCCCCAAAGCGGGGCTGGATGATGCCTTGCAGAACGAAATCAATGGCAAGTTGGACAAGGCCGGTGGAACCATGACGGGCTCCATCACGATGACTAATGGAGCCTTGTTCAAGAGCAGCGTCACAAGTGATGACGCTCGAAATACGGGCTACAAGATGGCCGACGGGCAGGACATCGGAGAGATGAATCGCTCAAGTCAGTACTACGACGACCGGGCCACCAACTGCAATGGATATCTGCCTAATGGCAACTGCGCCAGTAACGGGTACTGGAACCCCCCCAATGGCAACTGGTGGACCTGGGGCGTCAGTGGAGTGCCGACTGGAAATTGCGCCAACTGGGGCAGCTATGACGGCGCAGGCGGCACCACTCAGGTCTTCAACGCGGTGTCGGTCGGATTTAACTACGACGGGTATTACGAAGCCGCCAACGAGATCGGTGGTTCTGAGTACCACCGTTGGTATCGAAATTGCAACTGTGGGGCGTTCAACTGCCGAACCAATTGCAATTGCAACTGTGCATGTTGCGGCTGCTGCTGAGGAGACGCTATGAAAGTCTATATCACCCGTCCCCCAGCCTATGCGAGCTCGCCAGATCACGTGGTTCGTGTCTTGGTCGATGCGCCAAAGCAACGCGTTGGCGTTGAGATGTGCATTGTTTTTTCACCCAATCCCAGCGAGCCAGTGCCAGACGATGGGAGCGTTGTGCAAAGCGGTGACAAGTTCTACAAGGTCATCGCTGCCAGCGAGTTTGACTATGAGCTGCTCAAAAGAAGTACGGGGTGGGCGGATCGTCAAGCCTGGCATCTGACATTCCGTTGGGATGCCCGATCGTTCACTGATCCGATTCCGCTCTACACCTATTCCATGGCCACCAAGATGTCGGCCCCAGAGTTGTCTCGAACGACCTACCAAAACAATCTGTCAGTGGGCTTTGTGGTTCCGTTCTCGGACTCGGCCTTTGAGGACTGTGCTGTGACCGTGAACATCAACCCCGATGTGAACAAAGGCGATTGTGTGGTGATGGGCGTGAACGCTTCGGAAATCGAACGTACCGACTATTCGGCGAGTGCCCAGGTACGGGAGTTGATCTTGTTGCCTGGTGTCCAGATATCAGCGCCAACGAGCTGTACACCTGACGGCCAGGTCAACGTCCAGGTGCAAGTGCTCGATGCGAATGACATGCCTATTGAGCACGATGCTGAAATCTTTCTTGAGGCGGTCAATGGCTACCTTCCAAAGACCCGCATCAAAACAGTCAACGGCCAGGCAAGTGTCCCTTTCATGGCCTTGGGCCTTGTGGCAGGAGATTCAGCACGGGTCAAAGCCGGTTTCAAATACTTCAGTGGTGCTTCTGATGTCTCCATCCAGATCCATGACTAAGGAGCTGTTTGGAGCAAGGGTATATGTCGGTCTCCATCCATTTTCAGATGACGTGATGCTGGAGATGCGCAAACGGGCGCTGGCCATACACCAGAGCATTAATCCTCATGGCATGCCATGGTCTCGATGCACACGGGAGAGTTTGCATATCGCCGAACCATTTCAGCAGGTTACGGAATTGATCGAGCATGTGGTCGAGACTGAGTACGGATGCAGTGTGAGCCAACTGACTGGACGAGAAGTGGTCATACAGAACGGGCAATGCCTGCCGCTGCACTGTGAGGACACCGATCTGTCAGCGGTATTCGTGCTGAGTACTGAAGCCAGAGCGAATCCTGAGCGCAGTGATTACTCCGGCGCATTCGTTTTGGTCAATCCGAGTGGAGCGTTTGGATTCAAGCGCCTGCCATGGGAGGGGCTGAGATCGGAACTGATTTATCCGGCAGCAGGAATGCTGATGATTTTTCCGAGCTACCTGGCTCACCACACTCACCCCTACAACGCACAGGAGCCAGCGGTTGAGTTGCACTTTGAACTCAACGTGGTCGACAACCATGCCCATCAACGTTTACGACAACCCAGTTTCCCCCGAACTCTGTGAAGCAACGCGAGCCTGGCTTTTGTCGCAAAGCCCCATCTTCGGATGGCGAGCACACGCGAATGCACCAGGCGCGTTCTGGCATCGAAATTTCGTGTTGCCAGGAATACATCAGCACCACTATGACGATGATGCTTGGAATTCTGAGCTGAGTTACGAGGCCTTTTGTTCCTCGAAAAGTCCCTTGGCAGAGGTTGCCGAGATCATTCGCCAGCAGCACTTTGACGGAGAGGCCTTCACTCGGATCTGGGCTAACTTTCAGTCCTTTGGTGACGAGTCAGCATTTCACAGGGACTTCCCTGTGCAGTACGCACGGACTGCCCGCACAGCCGTTTGGTATCCAGTGATGAACTGGGAGAGGGATTGGGGTGGTGATTTCATCACTCTCTCGGATGACGGAGAGGTCGATGCCTGCACATTGATTAAACCAAATCGGCTGGTGGTGTTTAACGGGACGAAAACGCATGCGGCTCGTCCGATTTCTCGCTACTGCAGCGAACTGCGAATAGCAGTTTCATTCGGATGTGAGGTGATCAATGCTTGAGCATCTATGGAGCACCCCAGTTCTCCATGAGGAATCGCCATTCACCATGGACCAGCTCGAGGAGTTGAAGCAATTCACAACTGAGCGATTTCGCAATCACAAAGCCCATCCGCCTCGTCATGCATTGCCTGATGTGCCCGTGAAGTTGCGAACGCAGCTGAATCTGTTCTTGCCTGATCATGAGATGCATGCCCCAGCGGTCTGGTTTGAATTCAAACGCTGGGTGGATCGCACCTACCGCGCCTATCTGAAAGAAGCCCATGGAGTTAGGAATGTGAACGAGCTTGAAGTGCTCGCTCGGTGCATACCTGTCTGCTACCAAAAAGGCATGCGCGCGCAGCCACATTACCACCACACGGGCGATCATGTGCTGTGTCTGTATTTGGATTGCGGCAACGACCGAATACCTCCAGAGGACCGCGATTGGACGGTCGGAGATGGTGAATTGCTCTTACAGGACCCCCGCCCCATGGCGGGGTTTCCATTTTGGGAGAAGGTTCGCTACATCGAAACATCTCCCGGCCTGGTCGTATTGCACCCATCGCGGGTATGGCATGAGACCAACCCCTTCAATGCCCCAAGCGGTCAACGCACCTTGTTGGTCGTGACCCTGCGTGTGGCGTCCCATAACTACACCGAGCTGTACACCCGGCTATGAGCCGATTCGGAGATGACGATGATTGAGAAAACCATAGACCTCGTTGATGACGAGCATGTTTTGTTCACTGTGACGGTAGTCGAAGGCGAGCGCATCCGCTCCCGTCGTGAATACCACTTGGCCAAGTTCGCGCACCAAGACGCTGAAGAGGTTTGTCGTCAGGCTTGCCCCGAGGCTTTCGCACAAGAGCCGTCGGTTCAGAGCGGAGGCATGTGATGGCTAAGTTCACATTGCTGGCACGCGATCGTGCCAATTCACCTGTTACGCTGATCTACGACAACCAGACCAGTGAACTGCTCGATGGGGATCTGATGCCTTGGCCTCTGCCGTATGTGGAAAAAACCTGGTCGGTTGGTCACATCGAGGCGATAAGTCAGACGATGCCAGGGCGCAAAGAGAGTCCGAAAGTTCTGAAAATTCAGCTAGGTCTCTCATGCAACTATTCGTGTGACTACTGCAGCCAGCGGTTCGTCCCTCATGCTGAAGAAACAACGCAGGCAGATGTGCCGCAGTTCTTGCATCTGCTCGAATCAAGTCTTGAGAGGGCTCCAGAGCGCATTGAGTTCTGGGGTGGAGAGCCGCTGGTCTACATCAAGACCTTGCGTCCATTGGCCGAAGCCCTGCGACAGCGATACCCGGATGCTTCATTCAGCATCGTTACCAACGGCTCTTTACTCAACCCCGAGGTCAACACCTGGCTTGATGTGATGGGATTTGGGGTAGGCGTTAGTCATGACGGACCAGGCCAACCCGCTCGCGGTCCAGATCCGCTAGATGATGAAGCGAGTCGCGAAGGGATCATGGACTTGTATCGACGTCTTGCACCGCAGGGGCGCATTTCGTTCAATGCGATGGTCCATCGAACCAACACCAGCCGGGAAGAAATCGCCAAGTTCTTCCTGCAACTGACTGGTGACCCGTCGCTGTCAATCGGCGAGGGTTCATTTGTCGATCCCTACGATGTCGGTGGCTTGGCCAACTCGATCCAGTCTGAGCAGGAGGCCTTTGAATTCCGTCGCCAATCGCTTGAAGAGATCCGGCGTGGTCGCATCGTGCATTTGGATGTGGCTCGATCTCGCATGCAGGAATGGGCGCGCAGCATCTTGGAACGTCGTCCTGCCAGCGTATTAGGACAAAAGTGCGGGATGGATACCGCGAACCAAGTCGCCGTTGACCTCATGGGCAACGTGCTCACTTGTCAAAACGTGAGCGCGGTTGCTGTTGCACCCAACGGGCAGTCCCATCACATTGGCCACCTCTCCAATCTCGAAAAAGTAGCCCTCCGCAGTTCGACGCACTGGTCTCACCGTGAAGAGTGTCTGAATTGTCCTGTGCTGCAGGCTTGCAAGGGCGCTTGCATGTTCTTGGAAGGGCCGTTGTGGACAGCTGCTTGTGACAATGCGTACTCGGACCATGTGCCGTTCTTTGTGGCTGCCATTGAGCACCTGACAGGGTGTGCCGTTTATCGCATCGAAGGCGACTTGCCAGAGGGTCGAGCCGACGTTTTTGGGCTGAAGTCGCAAGACCAAAGATCACCACGCCGCAAGTTCATCCCGATCAAGGTCTCAAATGCCTGATGTCGCACTCTCTGAGGCACTGCGGGAGGCCTATGCAAGCGCTCCGAGCAATGTCGTCATTCTGCATACGCTGGAGATCCGGCACCCGGATTTCAAAGATGATGCGGGTAATACGACGGCAATCCGTGTGGTGCGTGATCAGCAAGACTTGCTGGCAAGGCTTGAGGAGTCAGCGCCAATCAATGCGGGCCAGCAGGTCCAGTTCGTGGCCATGGGCTTTGAGCTTGATCTGCCGCCGGTGGATATCGCGCCGGTTCCTGAAATCGCGATCACCCTGGACAACGTCACCCGGGAGATCGTGAAGCACTTGGACGAGGCATCGGCCTCGGAGTCATCCATTGAAGTGACCTACCGTCCTTACCTGTCCAACGATCTGAGTGGTCCGCAGATGGATCCACCGATCACGCTCGTGATCACCGAAGTCGAGGCCGACGTGCAGCGGGTCACGGCCAAGGCACGCATGGCGGACATTGGCAACAAGACCTTCCCGTCTCGCCTGTACACCGCAACTGAGTTTCCAGGGTTGGCCCGATGAAAGATGAAGATTCACCGAGTTGGGCGATCCAGTACATCGGTCGTCCGTGGATTGCAGGCGAGAGAGGCCCCGAGTCATTTGACTGCTGGGGCCTTTTTCTTTGGGTCCAGAAGACCCACTTCGGTCGTGACTTGCCGGTGATCCCGGTGGACGCGCTGAATCTGCGCACGGTCCTTCATACGTTCAAAAACCACCCGGAGAGACAACGCTGGGCGGCAGTCGATGTTCCCAAGCAGGGCGATGCAGTGTTGATGCGTCAGTCTCGACACCCCGTGCATGTGGGTGTGTGGGTCGATGCGGACGGCGGTGGTGTCTTGCACTGCTCCCAGCAAATTGGGGTGGTGTTTCAACAACTGAGTTCCCTTGCTAGTCACGGCTGGCAGGTGGAGGGGTATTACCGATGGAAGGAATTGCCATGACAAGCGTTTGCATGTCAGACCTGCCCAGTCCTGGACTGGTCATCTGGATGCGAAATCCGTTCGAGCCCAGTGATCGGCAGGTGAGTCATGTGTTTGGTTCGCCCACGATCGCTCAATGGATGAATCGTGATGGCATCGAGCTCGACCAGCCCACCTTGATCCTCAAAAACGGCCAGCCGGTGCTGTTGGCACACAGGGCTGTGACTCCGATCGATGCAGGTGACGTTGTTGCTTTGGTCACTCTGCCGCAAGGTGGTGGAGGTGGGGGCAAAAACCCGCTGAGAACTGTGCTAATGATCGCCGTCCTAGTCGTTGCCAATGCATATGGCGGCGCACTGGCTGCCTCAATGGGGTATTCAGGCACGCTGGCCACGGCTGTGGCGTCCACTGCAATCGCGGTCACTGGCTCGGTGCTCGTCAATGCGCTGGTGCCATTGCCAAATCAGTCCTTGCCCTCGGCATCGGCCAACACCACATCCCCCAGCCCGACGTACTCATTGCAGGCGCGTGGGAACTATGGACGCCTCGCGCAACCCGTGCCCGTGATCTATGGCCGCCATCTGGTGTACCCAGATCTGGCCACCATGCCCTATACCGAGTACGAGAACAACGAGGAGTATCTCCATCAATTGCACGTCATCGGTGTGGGTCAGTTTCAGTTTGAGGAACTGTCCATCGATGACAGCCCGATCAGCTCGTTTGCCGAGGTGCAGGCGCAGGTGATTGAGCCTGGCGGACAGAACACCCTGTTCAACCCGGATGTGGTCACGGCCCCAGAGGTGTCAGGGCAGGAGTTGATTGCTGTCAACGACACCGGGGCCATCGTTGGTCCCTTCGCCCTGAATCCGGTGGGCACACAGATTAATCAGGTTGGTGTCGATGTGGTGATGCTGCGCGGTCTGTATTACGCCAACGACAGTGGTGCATTGGAAAGCCGCTCGGTGCAATGGCGGGTTGAGGTACGAAGCATCAACGACGATGGCGACGCCACCTCAGGCTGGCTCCATGTGGCAGATGAAACTTACTCGGCGGCCACCAACACTGCGCAACGCCTGTCGTTCAAGTATTCGGTGTCGCCTGGGCGTTATGAGGTTCGCCTGCAGCGCCTGGATGCGCGGGACACCAGCAACCGAGCTGGTCACGAGCTGCGTTGGGGCCAGGCTAAGGGCTATTTGGCGGGATCGAGTTTGCCCACTGATCTGACCTACTTGGCACTCAGGATGCGCGCAACCGACAACTTATCGCAGCGCTCATCCCGACTGGTCAACTGTCTGGTGACGCGCAAGCTCCCTATCTGGAATCCGAGCACTGGATGGTCTGCGCTGCAACCCACTCGTTCGATTGCGTGGGCCTTCGCGGATGCGGTCAAGGCCAGCTATGGAGCAGGGTTGCCGGATCGGCAATTAGACCTGGCAGCCTTGGCACAGTTGGATGCGGTGTGGTCGGCGCGCGGGGATACCTTCAATGCCGTGTTCGATCAGAACCAGACGGTGTGGGACGCCTTGGGACAGATTGCCCGGACGGGGCGTGCTGTGCCGTTCTTGCAGGGTGGGATTGTTCGCATCGTTCGCGATGAACCCAAGACCATCCCGGTGGCGCTCTTTTCTGCAAGAAACATCGTGCGCAACAGCTTGAAGATCCAGTACCTGATGCCAGGCGATGCCACGGCGGATGCAGTCACGATCGAATACGTCAATCCCAAGAGTTGGAAGCCAGATGAGTTCACGGTGTCCTTGCCTGGATCCCAAGCTGCCAAGCCTGCTCGTGTGAGGTTGTTTGGCTGCACCGATAAGGCGCAGGGCATTCGTGAGGGGAAATACATCGCAGCGGCCAATCGGTATCGCCGACGAATCGTCACCTTTCGCACTGAGCTGGAAGGTTTGATCCCGACCTATGGGGATCTGATTGCCCTAAGCCATGACATTCCCCGTTGGGGTGTTAGTGGCGAGGTCTTAAGCTGGGACGGCCAGACGAGAACCGTGCGGTGTTCCGAGCCGCTGAGTTGGCAGTCAGGAGCCGTTCACTACCTCGTTCTGCGAAGGCCCGATGGCTCGGTCTCTGATGCCATCGAGGTCACGCCGGGCGCAACAGCCACCCATGCCGTCCTGAAAACCCAACCCGGCTTTGAGCCACTGGTCGGTACTGACCGAGAGCGAACGCACTTTGCTTTTGGTGTGGGCCAGTCCTGGTCCCAGTTGGCACGCGTCATGAGCGTCAAGCCTAGGGCTGAGCAGGTCGAGCTGACTTGCGTGGCCGAGAACGCGTTGGTGCATACCGCCGATCAATCCTGATCTGAACCTGATTTTTGTAACCGCCCGCCGAGGAGCAATCCCGGCGGGTTTCTTTTTGGAGAAATGAATGCCAGAACCGACAAGTAGTGGGGTCGCCGGAGCAGCAGTGGCCTACAAGGCGCTGGGAGGAACAGCAGCCGCTGTCGCGAGCGGGGCCACTTTGGCAGCCGTGGTGGTCATGCTGATGACCCCACCTCGGAATAAGCGGGAGTGGGCCGTCGGCTTGATCAGCACGGTGGTGTCCAGCATCGGCGGCGGTGCATTCACCGTCGAGCACTTCGATCTACATCACTGGGCGTTTTCAACCATGGGACTGTGTGCCATGGGTGGATTGATCTTTGCCTGTGGTCTGCCGGGATGGGCGATGGTGCGCTGGACCTTTGCTTTCATCGACAAGCGTCGGGATGACTCGCTTGATGCCGTGGCCAAGGACGTGAAGGAGCTGCTATGAAGCCGATTGAGTTCATCGCAATGATCGGATCTTCCGCGCAGGCTACTGCCAAACGCACGGGTGTGTTCGCCAGCATCACGATCGCTCAGGCGGCCTTGGAGTCAGGTTGGGGTGAGTCGGGTCTTGCTAAGGTGGGGAAGAACCTCTTTGGTATCAAGGCCGATAGCCGTTGGCGGGGGGAGACCTTGATCTTGCAGACCAAGGAATTCATCCGTGGCCAGTGGGTTGTGGTGCCTGCCAAGTGGCGCAAGTACGCCAGCTGGCAAGAGAGCATCGATGACCACGCAGCCTTTCTCAAGCAAAACCCACGCTATCAGCCGTGCTTCCAATGCCTCAAGGCAGAGGCATTTGCACAGGCACTGGCCAAAGCCGGGTATGCCACTGATCCAGGCTATGCCGACAAAGTGATCAATCTGATGAACCAACACAAGCTGCAAGCTCTGGACGGAGGTACGCCATGAGCTGGGTTTCCAGATTCATCTACGCCAACTGGAATTACCTGATGGGCGGTCTCGTGCTGATGATGGTATTCATCTGCGGAGTTCAGATCGGAGAGTCCCGGATTCAACGGGAGTGGAATGCCGAGAAGTTACGCGTGGCGTTGGTCGTGGCCAAGCAAGAGCAACGCGCCGCTGATGTGCAGCAATCTCAAAGTCAAATCAATCGGGAAATCTCAAATGAATATGCCAAAAACTCAAAGGCACTGGCCAGTCGTTTGCCTAGTCTTCGCCCTGTCGGGGTGTGCAGTAGCACCCCAATCTGTGCCGGGAGTGTGCCCACAGTTTCCGAAGCTCCCGCAGGAGCTGCAAGCCACCCCGCCGACGCTGTATCTCTTACCGCTGGAGATGCGGGAGCGGTGAGTTGCGCGCAGTTGAGCAAGGATGCTGCACAAACCACCCTGATGCTGCTTGAGGTACAGCGGTGGTACCAAAAACAATCAGCAATTGAACCTTAAACAGAAGCCCGGCTTGTCTTAGGACAGGTCGGGCTTTTTGTCGTTTGTGCGGTCGGGAATCCTTCTGGATCCATGGGAATCTAATCCTTCTTAGCTTTATCGATCAGAGAAAGAAGGTTTTTCATTGCGCTGGCCTGTGCAAATCCATCATAGATCTTGTCATCAAGGAGCTCCCTAGCTGACGGGCCTTCCTTGCACTTTCCTCCAGCCTTCACCAATGCATCCACCATTTCTGTATTGTTACTTCGTCTGTAAAGGTGCGAGTACTTGGCGATATCCAGAGGTAAGTCGCACTCGTTGTCTGGAATGTTTGGATCTGCGCCACGCTCAAGTAGCGTGTATGGCTAGCCCATAGTAAGTTTCATAAACTGCCACATACAAAGCAGTGCGCCCATCGTCATCACGAAAATTGATGTCATGACCCGATGTAAGCAGATGATGCCTTTCGTTCAAAGCTTTGCCTTGAGACTGTGTGCCCCATGAACATGCCCCTTGCTGGTGGTTAACTCCTGATCGGGATGCGATGCGGTGGACAACTCTCTCAAGATGCCGCATTGACTGGCCTGTTGAGATTTACGGCAGTTCTCCCGCAAGGTCTTGAGCTGTCGCTCTAGCGCTTTCAGCTCTTTGATGCGGGCGGCCACATGGCCGATGTGCTCGTCGAGTAAGTCATTGACATCTGCGCAGTTCTCTAGAGGCGAGTCCTTGAAGCGCAGCAATATTCGGATTTCGTCCAGCGTCATGTCCAACCCACGGCAGTTCCGTATGAAGGACAGTCGGTCAACGTGTTCGCTGCCGTACACCCGGTAGTTACCTTCTGTGCGAGGCGTTTCTGGCAACAATCCTTCGCGTTCGTAATACCGGATCGTCTCAACCTGAGTGTGAGCCGCCTTGGCCAGTTCACCGATTTTCATATCTTCACCTTGAGCGGTGGCAAGAAAGTTGCGCCATTTTATTTGTAGGTACTTGACATTGTAGTGGCTACAGGGTTTTTAATCCATCCAACAAGGAGAAGATCATGAACCCTACTCACCAACGCCAACAAGTTGACACTGCCTGCGGTTGTGGAAGTGGCTGCGCTGCATCCCCTGCCGTGGGCGGGCCAATGGCGTCTAAAGCAACGGCTGTTGAGCCACATAGATTCCGGATCGCGAACATGGACTGCGCGTCCGAAGAGTCAGAAATCCGTCGAGCGCTGGACGGCGTGGCAGGCATTCGTGGCTTGCAGTTCAACTTGGGCGACCGCGAGTTGACCATCGCTGCCGAGGATCATGCTCTGCGGTTGGCACTGGATGCGATTCGCAAAGCGGGCTTCAAACCGGAACCACTCGGAGTAGAAGACAAATCGGATGGAGCTACTGCCGCTGCGCCAACTGGTTTTTGGGCCTCATGGGGCAAATTGATTGCTGCATTGGGGCTGGCCGTGGCGGCTGAAGGCTTGGCATTCGCTTTTCCAGATAGTTGGCCAGCAAAAGCCCTTGGAATGGCGCTGGCCGCGGTGGCCATCGCCCTGGCGGGTTTCTCCGTCTACGGTAAAGGGCTTTCCGCACTGCGGCAAGGACGCTTGAACATCAACGCCTTGATGACTGTGGCCGTGACAGGTGCCTTCTTGATAGGCCAGTGGCCAGAAGCTGCCATGGTGATGGCCTTGTATGCCATAGCCGAGGCCATCGAGGCTCGAGCGGTGGACCGGGCGCGTAACGCCATCAAGAGCTTGCTGGCGCTGGCACCGGAGCAAGCCGAGGTGCGTCAAGGTGACGGCAGTTGGACGCGCGTCGGCGTCAAAGCTGTCGTTGTCGACGCAACAGTGCGCATCCGTCCAGGAGAGCGCGTTCCACTCGATGGTGTCGTCACGCTCGGACAGAGTGCCATCGACCAGTCCCCTGTGACTGGGGAAAGCCTGCCTATAGACAAGGCTCCTGGCGACGAAGTGTACGCAGGCACCATCAACCAGTCTGCAGCCTTGGAATTCCGTGTCACCGCGCCCGCTTCGGACAGCACCCTGGCGCGCATCATCCACGCAGTCGAGCAAGCACAGTCGTCCCGTGCGCCGACACAGCGCTTTGTAGATCGGTTTGCCGCGATCTACACCCCTGCCGTTTTCATCCTGGCTGTCGCCGTCGCGTTGCTAGCGCCGTGGATCACGGACTTGACCTGGATGCAGGCTGTCTACAAGGCCTTGGTGTTGTTGGTCATCGCTTGCCCTTGTGCCTTGGTTATTTCCACACCTGTCACGGTCGTCAGCGGTTTGGCAGCCGGGGCAAGGCGGGGGATTTTGATCAAAGGTGGCGTTTACTTGGAGGATGCGCGAAAGATCAAAGCTGTGGCCCTGGACAAGACCGGTACGATCACGGAAGGCAAGCCCAAACTGGTGGCCTTCGAGCCCGTGGACACAGGTCTTGATCAACGGGTGCTGGAGGGGCTTGCAAAGAGTCTCGCGGGCCGGTCGGATCACCCGGTTTCCAAAGCCATCGCAGAGGGGCTGTCAACCGCCGATCAAGAGGTGGGAGAGTTTCAAGCCGTTGCAGGGCGTGGAGTGCAAGGTGTTATCGGCAATCATTCCTACGCGCTGGCCAACCACCGCTGGATCGAGGAGCGTGGGCAATGTTCGGCTGAACTCGAAACCCGCCTCGCAGTTCATGAGGAGGCAGGTCGCACGGTCACACTCCTCGCTAACAGCGAACGTGTGATGGCGATCTGCGCGGTGGCGGACACCATCAAACCATCCTCCGCCCAAGCGGTGGCCGACCTGAAGTCGCTCGGCGTGACACCGGTCATGCTGACAGGGGATAACATCGCGACCGCGCGCACCGTTGGCTCTCTGGCGGGCATAGCCGAAGTGCGGGGCAACCTGCTGCCAGAAGACAAACTACAGGCTATCGGCGAACTTCAACAGCGACTGGGCATCACGGCAATGACTGGCGATGGCATCAACGATGCACCAGCACTTGCTAAGGCCGACATCGGCTTCGCCATGGGTGCTGCTGGAACCCATACGGCGATGGAAGCCGCAGATGTTGTGGTCATGAACGATGACCTGCGTCGTCTGCCGGAAACGATACGGCTCTCGAAGCGCACCCACGCTGTTCTGTGGCAGAACATATGTCTCGCGCTGGGCATCAAGTTGGTGTTCTTAGTGCTGGCCATCTTCGACAACGCCTCCATGTGGATGGCGGTGTTTGCGGACATGGGGGCAAGCTTGCTGGTGGTCCTCAATGGGCTAAGGTTGCTTGGAAAGCAATCGAGCAAGTAGAAAAAGATGTACGGGAAAGTCTATAGCTGCTATACTCTTGATCATATGCGTAAATGGTTGGCAATCCTTTTGTTGGTATTTGTGCCGCTACAGCTTAGCTGGGCGGCTGCAGCCAGCTATTGCCAACACGAAACCGGTACCTCAGCCAAGCACTTTGGTCACCATGACCATCAGCACAAGACTGCGGATGGCAAAGACGCATCTTCCGATTCAGTCAAGACCATCGGTGGCGACCCCGATTGCGCATCCTGTCACGCAGGATGTTTGTCGGCCTTGCTTGGGGCAGTAGCGATTGCATCGCTGGCCGACTCGTCTCTGGATACAGCAGAGTACGGGGCTCGTCTCACGTCGCCCCCTTTTGAACGCCTCGAACGCCCTCAGTGGCACGTCCTCGCCTGATCGGTGGGGAGCGCGTTCCTTTCCCTTCGTCATCCCAATGTTCGGATACGCCTAGAGCGTGACCGTGTCAAGCCGACTTCGTGCGGTTAATGTGATGGCGTCGTAGGCGATCATTTGGATCGCTCTCCACCGATTCCCTCGTGTTTTTGAATATCACCGGAGAATCGGATGTTGAAGAGTCATCACAATCACAAACGACGGAAGTCAGTCTCCGTCCCCCGCACATCAAGAGTTGCGGTAGCTACGAGTTTGCTCTTAGCGCTGACCGCAGGGGCAGCTTTCGCTCAGGCGCTTCCAGCAGCACAAGAGAATCATCCAGCCGTCAGAAGAGGCTTACAGAGCGAAGCGATAACGATACTGACGCTGCAAAAGGCCATCAATTTAGCCCTTGACAGCAACCTTGATCTGGCTGTCGCAAGGCGGGAAATAGAGGCAACACAAGGCCAGGTGGTCCAGGCGCAAGTTCGCCGTAATCCTGAACTTGCTTACTCACTCGAAGATAGGCAGGTACAGAGTCGCACAACAAGCGTGCAGATCAATTTGCCCATCGAAATGGGAGGCAAGCGCGCTGCCCGTGTCACTGCGGCAGAGCGAGGACGTGACATTGCGGCCGAGGACCTGAACGTGCGCCGCGTCGAAATTCGTGCCGCTGTGGTCGCTGCCTTCTTCGAGACTTTGGCAGCACAGGAACGCGTAGCATTGGCCGAGGATAGTGTCGATCTGGCAAAACGCGCTACTGATGCAGCTGCCAAACGTGTGGCAGCAGGCAGGGTTTCTCCAGTCGAAGAAACCAAGGCACGGGTGGCCGAAGCAGGTGTGCGGGTCGAACTGGCACAGGCACAGAGCGAACAACGCAGTACTCGTTCACGTTTGGCCAGTTTGCTTGGGTCCAACCCACCTCGATTTACCCTCGTGGCGGGCAGTGTGGACGAATTTCCGACGGTCCCTTCGTTCGATAACGTTCAGCAGCGCCTTGCTGCTTCGCCAACACTGCGCCGTGCGCAGCTGGAGGTTGAGCGCCGCAGGTCGTTGGTTGATGTTGAGCGCAGTAAACGGATACCGGACGTCACTTTCAGTCTGGGGGTGAAACGCCCCAACGAGCTGCAACGCGATCAACTGCTGTTCGGTGTTTCCGTCCCCTTGCCAATGTTTGATCGCAATCAGGGGAACTTGTTGGAAGCTCTAAAACGCGAAGGTAAGGCGCAGGACGAACTTCAAGCGCTGGACGTTCGCGTCAGCACGGATTTATTCCAAGCCCGTGAGCGGCTGGAATCCATTCGTGATGAGGTCGATGTCCTGCAACGGGATGTTTTGCCTGGAGCCAAGAGCGCCTACGACGCGGCCACCATCGGATTTGAAAACGGCAAGTTCAACTTCTTGGAAGTGCTGGATGCACAGCGCACTTACTTTGCCGCCAAGTCTCAATACCTCAAAGCATTGGCTGAGGCGCATCGCGCAGCAGCGGACATTGACCGCGTGCTCGGCGAATTTGGTGCAAATGCTACACAGCCAGCGAATAAGGAATAAACATGAAAATCGATACCAACAAACTGAATGTCAGCAAGAAGCATCTGATCGCCATCGCCGTGATCGTTGCGACGGGCGTTGTACTGGGCAGCGCCATTCTCGGCGGCAAAGCAACCAAGACAGCCGAAGATGACGGCCACGGTCACGGCAGCCACGTTGAAGCCAAGGCACACAGTGATGGTGAGCATCACGGCAAGGAGAGTGGAGACAAACACGACCACGACAAGGGTCATGCGGACGGCGAACACCACGAGGCCCCGACCAAGGGGCCGCATGGAGGCAAGCTGTTCAAGGAGGGGGATTTCGGGCTGGAAGCGTTACTCGCTGAGGAAGGCGGTGAGCCTCGTTTGCGAGTCTGGTTGTATGACAAAGGCAAGCCATTTCCCACCAGCGCTGCAAAGGTCAGCGCGACCATCACGCGTTTGACCGGAGAGAAACAGACACTCAATTTCGCGACTGAAAAAGACAGCCTGTTGAGCCGGGAGGTCGTGCCGGAGCCGCACGCGTTCGAGATCAGCATCGTTGCCCAGACAGCCAACGAACCCTTCATGTTCGTTCTCAAACAAGAAGAGGGGAAAGTCGAACTCAGTGATGCGCAAATTAAAGCGGCATCTATTGGCATCGACACAGCAGGGGCTGCACGAATCAAGACAGCCCTGCTATTGCCGGGGGAAATTCGCTTGAACGAAGACCGGACATCGCACGTTGTTCCGCGCATTGCGGGTGTGGTCGAGAGCGTGCAGGCTAGCTTGGGACAAGCCGTAAAGAAGGGGCAGGTCTTGGCCGTAATTGCCAGCCCGGCTGCGTCTGAGCAGCGCAGCGAGTTGCAAACAGCGCAAAAGCGCCTGACCTTGGCCAAAACCACGTTTGAGCGTGAAAAGCGGCTCTGGGAGCAAAAGATTTCCGCAGAGCAGGACTACCTGCAAGCAGGGCAAGCGCTGCACGAGGCTGAAGTAGCTGTGGCCAACGCTCAACAGAAGCTCTCCGCTTTGGGCCTAGCCACCGTTTCTAAGGGGGGTCTTAACCGCTTTGAATTGCGTGCGCCCTTCGATGGCTTAGTGATTGAAAAGCATCTCAGCCTCGGCGAAGCCGTCAAGGAGGATGCTGCCGTGTTTACCGTCTCCGATCTGGGGCAGGTTTGGGCTGAAATCAACGTGCCAGCCAAGGACTTGCCGCTGGTCCGAGTCGGCGAAAAAGTGAGCATCAAGGCCACTGCATTCGATGCTAGCGCTACTGGTGTCATCACCTTTGTTGGGTCGCTGATTGGCGAACAAACCCGTATGGCCAAAGCCCGAGTGGTCCTGGCTAACCCCAAAGGTGCTTGGCGTCCTGGGCTGTTCGTCAATGTGGAAGTGACCTCCTCAGAGGCTGACGTGCCCGTGACAGTGGCTAATGATGCCATTCAGACTGTGGGTGACAAGCCAGTTGTGTTCCTACAGGTGAATGGCGGGTTCATCGCTCAGCCCGTGCAGTTGGGTCGCAGTGATGGCAAGCGCGTCGAGGTGTTGCAAGGGATCAGAGCCGGGGCACAGTATGCGTCGACAGGCAGTTTTGTTGTGAAGTCAGAGCTTGGCAAATCCTCTGCCGAACACACCCATTGATACCGGAGCAACGCACATGTTTGAAAAACTCATTCGCGCAGCCATCGAACACAGATGGTTGGTATTACTGGCAGTCGTTGGTATGGCTGCCATCGGCGTGTTCAATTACCAAAAGCTCCCCATTGATGCCGTACCGGACATTACCAACGTGCAGGTTCAGATCAATACCCAAGCACCTGGATATTCCCCGCTTGAGACCGAGCAACGGGTGACTTACCCCATTGAAACTGTGATGGCGGGTCTTCCTAACTTGGAGCAGACCCGCTCCCTGTCTCGCTATGGGCTGTCGCAAGTGACCGTGATCTTCAAGGACGGCACGGATATTTACTTCGCGCGTCAACTGGTTAATGAGCGCATCATGGGAGCACGTGACAAAATGCCAGCCGGCATCACGCCTGCGCTGGGGCCGATCTCCACCGGCTTAGGCGAGATTTACCTGTGGACGGTCGAGGCCAAGGAGGGTGCAAAGAAGCTCGATGGAACGCCCTACACGGCCACCGATCTACGCGAGATTCAGGACTGGATCATCAAGCCGCAATTGCGCAATGTGCCCGGCGTGACGGAAATCAACTCGATTGGAGGATACGCCAAGGAATACCAGATCGCGCCGATACCCGAGCGACTGGCGTCATTTGGCGTCACCTTACAGGACATTGTGACGGCGCTGGATCGCAACAACGGTAACGTGGGCGCAGGCTACATCGAAAGGCATGGCGAGCAGTACCTGATCCGGGCACCTGGACAGGTTAAGACGCTGGAGGACATTGGAAACGTCATTCTCAGCAGCGCGGGTGGCGTGCCGATCCGGGTGCGTGACGTGGCAGACGTAGGTCTGGGGCGCGAACTGCGCACTGGCGCTGCAACGGACAACGGGCGTGAGGTAGTACTTGGCACGGTCTTCATGCTCATCGGCCAGAACAGTCGCACAGTGTCGCAGGCTGTTGACAAAAAAATGGTGGAGATCAACCGTAGCCTGCCCGAAGGCGTCCACGCAGTAACGGTCTACGACCGTACCGTATTGGTAGACAAAGCCATCAGCACAGTGAAGAAGAACCTGCTGGAAGGCGCGATTCTCGTGATCGTGATCCTGTTCCTGTTCCTAGGTAACATCCGTGCGGCCATTATCACTGCCACGGTAATACCACTGTCCATGCTCTTTACCTTCACAGGCATGGTGCATTACAAAGTCAGCGCCAATTTGATGAGCCTCGGGGCACTGGACTTTGGCATCATCATCGATGGCGCGGTAGTGATCGTCGAGAATTGCGTCCGACGTCTCGCCCATGCGCAAGCTCACTACGGCAGGCCGCTGACCCGCTCAGAACGCTTTCACGAGGTGTTCCTAGCATCCAAGGAATCACGTCGCCCGCTCTTGTTCGGTCAGCTGATCATCATGGTGGTTTACCTGCCTATCTTTGCTCTCACAGGCGTCGAAGGAAAGATGTTTCATCCGATGGCGTTCACGGTGGTCGCAGCGCTGGTGGGTGCCATGATTTTATCGGTAACCTTCATTCCGGCTGCGGTCGCGCTGTTTATTGGCAATCGTGTCAGCGAGAAGGAAAACTTCTTGATGGTACAAGCCAAGCACTGGTACGGCCCTTTGCTGGATCGTGTTATGGAGGCCAAGGCTGTTGTGTTGGCTACTGCAGCCGTGGCAGTGGTGTTGTGCGGTTTGATCGCAACCCGCATGGGTAGTGAGTTCGTGCCCAGCTTGAACGAAGGAGACTTCGCCATTCAGGCCTTGCGCATTCCTGGCACCAGTTTGTCGCAATCGGTAACGATGCAGCAGCAACTTGAAGCAACGCTGAAATCCAAGTTTCCCGAGATCGAGCGTGTCTTTGCGCGCACGGGAACGGCGGAAATCGCCTCTGATCCTATGCCACCGAATATTTCTGATGGCTACATCATGCTCAAGCCAATGTCTGAGTGGCCTGAGCCGCGCAAGTCACGCGACGAGTTGTTGGCCGCCGTGCAGGAGGTTGTGGGCAAGATACCGGGTAACAACTACGAGTTCTCCCAACCGATCCAACTTCGATTCAACGAACTCATCTCGGGGGTGCGAAGCGATGTGGCGGTAAAGATCTTCGGGGATGACATGGACGTCTTAAACAAGACAGCCGAAGAAGTCTCGTCGATGTTGCAAAAAATCCCTGGTGCCTCAGAAGTCAAGGTGGAACAAACCACAGGACTGCCTATGCTTACAGTCAATATCGATCGCCAAAAGTCCGCTCGCTTCGGGTTAAACGTGGCCGATATCCAAGAAGTTGTGGCCACGGCTATCGGTGGGCGAGAGGCCGGTACGCTGTTCGAGGGTGATCGCCGTTTCGACATCCTGGTTCGTTTACCAGAATCTCTGCGCAACGACCTTGAGAGCATGAAACGCTTGCCGATTCCCTTGCCACGCGCCACTGGCAGTGCAGAGGGACGAACCAACTTCATTCAACTGAGCGAAGTGGCAACCTTCGATCTGGCACCTGGCCCCAATCAGGTTAGCCGCGAGAACGGCAAGCGTCGCATTGTGGTGAGTGCAAACGTGCGTGGCCGTGACGTTGGCTCCTTTGTGGCCGACGCTGAAGCTGCGTTGACGAAGGTCAAAATTCCTGTGGGTTACTGGACGAGCTGGGGCGGCACTTTTGAAAATTTGCAGTCCGCTACTCAGCGTTTGCAAATTGTCGTCCCGGTATCTCTGCTCCTAGTTTTCGTGTTGCTTTTTGCGATGTTCGGAAATGCCAAGGATGGCTTGCTGGTTTTTACTGGCATTCCGTTTGCCTTGACCGGAGGCATTTTGGCCTTGTGGTTACGCGACATCCCGATGTCGATTTCCGCAGCAGTAGGCTTCATCGCCCTGTCAGGTGTGGCCGTGCTCAATGGCCTCGTGATGATTTCCTACATCCGCAGCTTGCGAGAAGAGGGGGCCCAATTGGACGCGGCCATCCGCGAGGGTGCGTTGACTCGTTTGCGCCCTGTATTGATGACAGCCTTGGTGGCGTCATTGGGCTTCATTCCAATGGCAATCGCTACAGGAACTGGCGCAGAGGTACAGCGTCCTTTGGCCACCGTGGTGATTGGTGGCATCTTGTCTTCCACATTGCTGACTCTGCTCGTGCTTCCAATTTTGTATCGGCTGGCTCATCGTCCAGACGAGGAATTGGAGGACGTCACTGCCGAACCGGTGCATCCGCAGGCTGCGGCTGCTTCGCAGAATTCATAAGCCAGTCTTTAGATCTGATTCTTAACCTGTACTTTTGAAAGGAAAACTCATGAAACTGATTTCGACCACCTTCGCTTTGATGTTGATGGCATCAGGCGTCGTATTTGCTGCGGACAAACATGACCATGGTCATGAAGACAAGCCTCTCCATGGAGGTTTGGTCACGGAAATCAAGGATATGGACTACGAGCTCGTGGCCAAGCCCGATGTGCTGCAGTTGTACGTGCGCGATCACGGGAAACCAGTTGATGTCAGCAGGGCAACAGCAAAAATCACTTTGCTCTCAGGTAGCGACAAGCAAGAGATTGATTTGAAACCATCGGGTGACAAGCTTGAAGCAAAAGGCAGTTTTAAAGTCGCGCCCGGTACGAAGGTTGTCGCGCAGGTGAATCTTGCAAGCAAGGCAGCGACGGCACGATTTGTTCTGAAGTGACGTAAGGGCGGAGAACGACCTTCTTGGCACTTCTTTGCATTGCCCTAGCGAGTGCGAATGTTTCGAACAATTGTGATGAGATCCGTTGGTTGGCCTTAGCGGCCTTGTAAGGCGTTCTTGAAAGAGGAAAGATATATGAGTATTTTTGACAGACTTTTCGGTGGTCATCAGGGTGGCGGCCACCATGGTGGGGCGCATCACGGTGATCGCCACGGCTATGGCGGTGGGTACGGAAGCGGCGGACCTCCAGCCAGCGGAGGAGGCAACGCCGGCGTTGCATGCCCGAACTGCAAGGCGCTGAACGCGCTAGGGGCTCGTTTCTGCCAGCAGTGCGGAACTACGTTGGTTCCTTCTGCGTGCACGCAATGCGGAACGACCCTGCAAGCGTGGGCGAAGTTCTGTGCTCATTGCGGAAAGGCAGCGACTTGACGGAACCATCTTTGTAGGCGACAACTTTTCGGTGTCGCTTGCACTGACTTGGCCTGTGAAAGTTCCTGTCATGCATGATTTGATGAATTTGATGATCAAGTTAAGGAGCGTCTGCTTTAACCTCTTCGAGATGTGCTGATGCCACCAATTCGAATCGCTGCGCAGGTTCAGGCCGCTGGCTGCTGATGCACTTTTGACTACCGGATATTCACGCAGCCGTATGCCCCTTCAAGTTGCACTGGCCGCCGTCACATGCGGTGCCAAGCATCGATGTCCTCGAAATTGAAAAGTAGTAATGACGTATCCGAATCGCAAATCCTATTGGTATTCCGTGGCGTTCATCGTGCTTGCAATCGACCAAGCCACTAAGAGTCTCATTGATCTGACCACGCCGCTGGGCTGGTCACTTGAAGTGACACCGTTTTTCAATCTGGTCCATGTTCTGAACCCGGGCGCGGCTTTTAGCTTTCTGGCTGGCGCCGGAGGTTGGCAGCGCTGGTTCTTCCTTGCGATCGCACTGGGGGCTTCAATATGGTTGGCCTGGATGCTGAGCAAACCGGTGCGCCGTCTTGAGGCCTTGGCGTACAGCCTGATCTTGGGCGGTGCCGTCGGCAATGGCTTTGACCGTGTCGCACGCGGGCAGGTCGTCGACTATCTGGACTTTCACTTGCGTGGTATGCACTGGCCTGCGTTCAACATCGCCGACGTGGCGATCACGGGAGGAGTTGTTGCGCTAATAGCAGTTTCATTTCTTGAGGAACATCAGAAGTGACCTATCGCTTTCTTCACGGACATGCGACTGCTCAGGATTGCAGTTTCCGCTTGGTCAATACACAAGCAAGTCAAATTCTCTAGGAGAATAAAAACTCATTTTGAGTTGAGCTCCCGAACTTTAACCAAAGCATAAAGCGCGGGAATAACTGCCAGCGTCAGCACAGTTGAGGAAATCATTCCGCCCACCATCGGGGCCGCAATGCGGCTCATAACTTCAGAGCCCGTACCAGTACCCCACATGATGGGTAATAGGCCCGCCATGATGGCAACTACAGTCATCATCTTGGGGCGAACCCTCTCTACAGCACCTTCCATGACTGCTTGATATAGATCATTGGTATCAGGAATTTTTCCTTCAGAGATGCGTCTTTCCTTTATTTCCTCCCATGCATGATCCAAATAAATCAGCATCACCACTCCAGTCTCAGCAGCTACGCCAGCCAGTGCAATAAAGCCGACCGCAACTGCCACAGATAAGTTGTATCCGAGCAACCACATCAGCCAGACTCCGCCCACCAGCGCGAAGGGAACTGACAGCATGACGATCAGTGTCTCGGTTAATCGCTTGAAATTCAGATACAGGAGCAAGAAGATGATCAGCAGCGTTACAGGAACAACTAGCTTCATCTTTTGTACAGCACGCTCCATCGACTCGAACTGCCCGCTCCAAGTCGCGTAGTAACCAGTAGGAAATTTGACCTGTTCGTTTACCGCCTTACGGGCATCCGCAACGTAACTGCCGATGTCACGCTCACGAATGTCGACAAAGATGTAGGCGGATAGCAGCGCGTTTTCAGTACGAATGCCTGGTGCACCTTTGGCCACCTCAACCCGAGCGACCTGTCCCAGAGGCACCATTGCACCGTCCATGGTGGGCACAAGAACTTCCCGTGCAATTTGCTGCGGGTCTGAACGAAGTTCGCGAGGGTAACGGACTGTCACTCCAAAGCGTTCACGTCCTTCAACGGTGGTGGTCACCATGTCTCCGCCAAGCGCGGTACCGATCACCTCTTGCAAGTCACCTACAGCCAGTCCGTAGCGCGCCAGTTGTGCGCGATCTGGTTCGATGTTCAGGTAGAAGCCGCCAGTGATACGTTCGGCAAATGCAGATGTGGTGCCTGGAACCTGATTGACCACCGTTTCAATCTCGCGGGCCAAACGTTCCATCTCGTTGAGATCCTTGCCGAAGACCTTGATGCCAATCGGTGTACGAATGCCGGTGGACAGCATGTCGATGCGCGCCTTGATCGGCATGGTCCAAGCGTTTGATACGCCCGGGAACTGCAACGCCTTGTCCATCTCGGAAATCAGTTTGTCGGTCGTCATACCTTTGCGCCACTCAGAGGTTGGCTTGAGGTTGATGACCGTTTCAAACATTTCTGTCGGTGCCGGGTCCGTGGCCGTGTTCGCCCGGCCAGCTTTGCCATACACCGAAGCCACCTCAGGGAAACTCTTGATGATCTTGTTCTGCGTCTGCAACAACTCGGCAGCCTTGGTGATCGACATGCCTGGTAACGACGCTGGCATGTAAAGCAACGTGCCTTCATTGAGTGTCGGCATGAATTCGGATCCGAGCTTGCTGGCTGGATATAGCGAAATTCCCAGCACGAAGAGCGCTACGCCAACGGTTAGCTTTTTCTTGTGCATCACGCCAGCGATGATCGGGCGATACACCCAGATCAAGAAGCGATTCACCGGATTTTTAGCTTCCGGCATGATTTTTCCCCGGATGAACAGCATCATCAGTACAGGCACCAGTGTCACCGAAAGCATTGCCGCCCCCGCCATGGCGAAGGTCTTAGTGTAGGCAAGCGGTGAGAACAGACGTCCTTCCTGCGACTCAAGCGTGAACACGGGCAAAAAGGACACGGTGATGATCAAAAGCGAGAAGAACAATGCTGGTCCCACCTCCTTGCACGCAGTGATCATGGCCTCAACCCGTTGCGCGTTATCGTGGTCTTCGGGTAAGCGTTCCAGATGCTTGTGAGCGTTCTCAATCATCACGATGGCTGCATCCACCATGGCACCAATCGCGATGGCAATACCTCCCAAGCTCATCAAATTCGAGTTCATGTCCAGCAGACGCATGGCAATAAAAGCGATCAACACCCCCACAGGTAGCATCAAAATTGCCACCAGAGCCGAGCGAACGTGCATCAGAAACACAACGCAGACCAAGGCAACGATCAGACTTTCCTCCAGCAGCGTGCGCTTGAGAGTGTCGATCGCGCGGTGAATCAAATCAGAGCGGTCATACACCGCTTGGATGCTGACCCCCTCCGGTAATCCTGCTGAGACTTCCGTGATCTTTTCCTTGAGGTTGTGGATTACCTCTAGGGCATTTTGACCGTAACGAGACATGGCGATGCCGGAGACGACCTCACCCTCACCGTTGAGTTCAGTGATGCCGCGCCGCTCATCAGGAACCAATTCAACTCGTGCAATATCTCGCACCAACACTGGCGTTCCCTTGTCGGACTTGACGACAAGATTCTCGATATCCGAAACGCCGCGCAGGTAGCCACGTCCCCGAACCATGTATTCAGTTTCGGCCATTTCGACCACACGGCCACCAACATCTCGGTTGGATTCGCGCACCACCTGAGACACTTTGGCCAGAGGAACGCCGTAGGCGCGGAGTTTTACAGGGTCGACAGTGATCTGGTAAGTCTGGACAAACCCACCGATGGAAGCCACTTCGGCGACCCCATGTGCTTTTGTGAGTTGATACCGCAGGTACCAGTCTTGCAAGGTGCGCAGTTCAGCCAGGGTTTTGTCCTTGGCCAGCACGGCATACTGGTAAACCCAGCCCACCCCGGTTGCATCAGGACCGATTTGTGGCGTCACCCCCTTGGGCATGCGACTGGACGCGAAGTTCAAATACTCCAGTACCCGTGAACGCGCCCAGTAAATATCGGTGCCATCTTCAAAAATGATGTAGACAAAGGACGCGCCGAAAAATGAAAAGCCCCGAACGACTTTCGATTTCGGAACCGACAACATGGCTGTGGTCAGTGGATAAGTGACCTGGTCTTCAACCACCTGCGGAGCTTGTCCTGGGTACTCTGTGTAAACGATTACCTGAACATCAGACAGATCGGGAAGCGCGTCCAGTGGTGTCCTGATGACGGCGAATACACCGCCAACAACGACGAACAAAGTAGCAAGCAGGACCAAAAAACGGTTTCGTCCTGACCAATCAATGATCTTTGCAAGCATGGTGTCCCCCAAAGATCAGTTGTGACCAGTGTGTGGATTGGCCGCACTTGCCGTGACAGGCTTGATGGCGGTGATGATCCATTCGCCCTGGCCACGCTCAACGAACTCAAAGCTCAAAGACATTCCAGGCTTCAGACCAGATAGCAGGCTGCTATTTGCAACCTTGAATTCCATGGTCATGGCAGGCCATTTAAGGGTGGATACCGGACCGTGTGCGATCGTCAGCGAACCACTTTTGGTATCGATGTCCTCGATTTTTCCTTCTGCACGATGACCTACGGATGCCGTGGTCTTGGATTCTGCCGATCCTCCTTTAGAAGCTGCCGCCCCGTGTCCCGAATGTCCCAGCCCCCCGATCGCAGCCTTGAGGTTACTTTCGGCGTCAATTAAGAAGTTCGCAGCAACAACTACCATCTCGCCATCTCGCACGCCCTCCAGAACCTCGATGCGATCATCGCTACGCGCGCCAAGCTTGACCTCCCTTGGATCGAAGCGTCCTTCCTGCACTTGAACAAGAATGATTTGACGAGTCCCGCTATCAATCACGGCGGACGTAGGAACGGTTAGCACAGAACGCTTGCTGTCTACGGGCAGTTCGACCTGCGCAAACATGCCGGGCTTGAGAAGTCCATGTGGATTCGACAACTCCACGCGAACCGGAACGGTTCGCGTCTCCGATTTGAGGGTCGGGTAAACATAGGTAATTGCCCCCGAAAACTGCTTCTCTGGATAGGCGTTGATCCGCACAGTGGCCTTGGCACCGGTTCGAATCTGACCGATGTCTTGCTCAAAGACATCGGCAATCACCCATACAGAGGCCAGATTGGTAACTTGGTAAAGCATTTCTCCCGGCATAAAACGCATGCCTTGAACGGCCTTCTTCTCGGTAACGATGCCCGAAACTGGTGAACGCAGCGTTAATGTGCGACGCGTCGCTGTAGATTGGGTCAAAGCCGTGATTTGTTCATCCGAGATATCCCAGTTGCGTAGTCTTGACAAGCTGGAGTCCGCCAGTTCACGCATGCCTCGCTGGGCTTCTTCACTGGCACTTTTCAAGGAATCAACACCTTGCGATGCAATGGCGTATTCACGCTGAGCGGAGACCAATTCGGGACTGTACACATCGAATAGTGGCTGGCCTTTGCCAACCGGTTGACCCGTTGCATTGACATACAGACGTTCTACATAGCCCTCAAACTTGGGAGCAATGGTGAAGGTCTGGCGCTCGTCAGGCTCTATTCGTCCTGCTGCACGCACGGTCTTGTTCAGAGCTTGCGTGCTTGCTGCCTCGACGCGCACGCCCAGCTTTTGAACTTTATCCGTGCTGATACGAATCAAATTTGCACTACCGAGTGTCGATTCCTGCTCTCCCTCATAGACCGGTATGTAGTCCATGCCCATAGGATCTTTCTTGGGCGTGGGCGAGGTGTCGGGCAGCCCCATCGGATTCCGGTAGAAGAGTATTTTTCGTGCTTCAGAAGCACTCTTGGCTAGCGTATTTGTTTCAGCACTACCATCCTTATGAACAATGGCTTGCTGTTTCCCATACCAATATCCTCCACTTGCTGTCAAGGTTGCAACGAATACCGCCGCCATGCCCAACTTCAAGGCAGTTGTCATAATTCTTCTCCTACGATGCGCTCGATATCCGCGAGACGCATTTGTGCATTGATGCCTGCCTTGACTTGATTCAACTTGGCTTGGCGGATTTGCTTTTGAGCATCCAGAAGTGTCGCAAAGTCAACTTTTCCTGATTCATATCCAGCAAGAGCCGACCGGAAGTTCAACTCTGACTGGGGTAGAAGACTTTCTGTTGTCAAAGTGAGCGAGCGTCGCTCTGACTCAAATCCTGTAACGTTTTCATAAAGATCAGCCAGGACTTGGTTGTTTATCGCTTCTCGTCTGGAGCGTGAGGCGGAAAGCATGGCGTCAGACTCTCTTTCCTGTGCTCGACGAGCGCCTTGCTGCAGTGGGATATTGATTTCAACCATCAACTCCCATTCGCGAACTGAGTTGCCGTATTGAATGGGTGACGCGCCCACAGTGAAGTCAGGAAATCGATTTTTATAAGCAAGTTCACGTGTCTTTTCCGCCGCTTTGATCTGTGCACCTTCAACTTGCAAGAGTGGATTGTTCGAACGAACACGTTGTTCTAAGGCTGAAAAATTCAAAACTTCCGGCGTAGGTAGAGACCGAATTTGTGTTGGTCTTGCTAGTGGTTCATCGGCTTGCCTGCCTGTCAGAGCATTCAACCTCGCTTGCAATTGACGACGCTCCGACTCAATGAAAATCAACTCACTGCGTATAGCGGTTTGTTCCACTTGAGACCGGATAACGTCTTGCTGAGCAGCCAGCCCACTTGCATACCGAACCTGAGCCACTTTTTCTAAACGAACCATTAGATCCAAAATTTCCTGGGTCAAGCGTTCGCTTTGATCTAAATAGTAGAGTTGTGCGTAGGTTGTTTTTATCTTCGAGGCCAACTCAAGCCAAGTACTTGTTACACGTACTTTCGCTGCTTCAGAAAGGGCTTCAGCTGTTTCACGCTTTAGTTCACGCTTGCCAAACCAAGGGAGGTCTTGCATTAGCAAGTAGCGCGTGCTTCCAACACGACTGGGTGAAAGGGTGGGTCCCTGTTCTCCCATACGTGTGATGTCACGCCACTCAGTGCGAAATTTAGGATCTGGGAGTGACCCGGCAGGTATAACTCTTTCAGATGCAGCATTCGCATCAAAGCTCATGCTGGCTAAGTCAGGATTTCTTTCCTTGGCTAGCTTTAGTAATCCTTGCAAATTGCTACCAATTTGTAGATCTTGGCCGTAGCTCGTTGGGGCAAGAAAGAGAGTGAAGCACGCTGCAGCGATGGCCGATTTGAAGTTAATCATTGCTTTCCTCGCCGTAGGGCCGCATTCAGCTGATCAATAACTTCGGCCCAGTCTGCGTCCTGGAGTATTTCATCACGTAGCAGGGTAGATTGCGCCTGCGTCCAAAAGGGCGCGTTTTCCAAACGAATAGATGGGTCAAGTGGGCTATGGTTCTCTAGAAAATGTTTTATGCCATCAACATCGGATGGCAGACCCAACTGCAAAAAGAGTTCAGTAAAGCGGTGGTAGCTTTGATTCATTGCACAGATTCCAATTGGCTTCAAATGTCGCTGGCCTGCGCTTGGTCAGACTAACGATTTCATTTTCTAAATATGTACCTGTTGTGAAGATGATGGCCAGATTACATTCATGTAACCTGATGACCTACACTGACTATTTCATAACCTGGTTTTAGTCTTATTCACCACGACGCAAGCGAAGGGCATTGCCGATCACCGAGGCCGAACTGAAGCTCATGGCCAGCGCAGCGATCAATGGGGACAGCAGCCAGCCAGTCAATGGATACAACACACCCGCCGCAACAGGAATCCCCAACGCGTTGTACAGAAAAGCAAACATCAGGTTCTGTTTCATGTTGCGCACAGTGTCCTGTGAGAGCGTGCGGGCTACCGCAATCCCGCGCAAATCACCTTTTACGAGAGTCACCTGGGCACTGTTCATGGCCACATCAGTGCCTGTTCCCATGGCGATGCCGACATCGGCCTTGGCCAGTGCAGGTGCGTCGTTGATACCGTCGCCAGCCATCGCTACGATACGGCCTTGTTTTTGCAACTGGTCCACGAGAGCCAGTTTGTCTGCGGGCTTGACTTCACCATGCACCTCGTCGATTCCAAGTCGTTCGCCAACTGAGCGGGCAGTGGTCAAGCCGTCACCTGTCGCCATGACGATACGCAGACCGGCAGCCTTGAGAGTGGCCAGAGCCTCGGGCGTGCTAGCCTTGATCGGATCAGACACGGCTAACAAGCCTGCTAGTTGCCCATCAACGGCCAGATGCATTACGCTTGCTCCCTCTGACCGCAATAACTCCGCCTGTGACACCAGTGCCTGGACAGCCACACCAAGCTGCTCCATCAATGCCGTGTTGCCCAGAGCCAGTTGTCGTCCTCCAACCTGACCTCGCACGCCAATTCCTGAACCCGACTCGAAGTTCTCAGGTTTGTCCAAAGACAGATGACGTTCGCGGGCCGCGCGCACGATGGCATCGGCCAGTGGGTGCTCGCTGCCTTGGTCCAGGCTGGCCGCAAGGCGCAGCACCTCTATTTCGTTAAAACCCGGGGCAGCCACCGCGCGATCAAACGCCGGTTTACCCTCCGTCAGCGTGCCGGTTTTATCGATGATCAGGGTATCAATTTTTCTCAGATTCTCAATTGCAGCGGCATCGCGGAAAAGAACGCCATGGGTGGCACCACGCCCGGTGGCGACCATGATGGACATCGGTGTGGCCAGGCCCAGCGCACAGGGGCAGGCGATGATCAGAACTGCAACTGCGTTAATCAGGGCATAAACCCAGCTTGGCTCGGGACCGAACAGGCCCCAAGCAAAAAAAGTGAGCAAGGCAACGCTGACAACTGCCATCACGAACCACCCCGCTACGGTGTCAGCCATTCGTTGCATCGGTGCTTTGGAGCGTTGCGCTTGGGCCACCATTTGAACGATTTGAGAGAGCATGGTGGCCGCGCCGACTTTTTCAGACCGCATCACGAGAGAGCCATTGGTGTTGAGAGTTGCTCCAATCACCTTGTCGCCAACTCGCTTAGACACTGGCACGGGTTCACCGGTCAGCATGGATTCATCGATGGCGCTACTGCCCTCGGTCACTACTCCATCAACTGGAACTTTTTCGCCGGGGCGAATGCGTAGCAAATCTCCTACATGCACATGCGTTAATGGAACGTCTTCCTCAGAGCCATCGGGACGCAGGCGACGTGCCGTCTTAGGGGCCAGCCCGAGAAGTGATTTGATTGCAGCAGAAGTCTGAGAGCGAGCCTTGAGCTCAAGAACTTGTCCCAACAAGGTTAGTGAAATGATGACAGCCGTTGCTTCGAAATACACAGCGACTCGGCCCATCGAAATAAAGGAGTCTGGAAATACCTGCGGTGCCACAGTGGCAACCACGCTGTAAACAAAGGCTGCACCGGTGCCCAGGCCAATCAGTGTCCACATATTGGGACTGCGGTTTACAACAGATTGCCAGCCTCGAGAGAAAAATGGCCAGCCAGCCCATATAACGATTGGCAGTGAAAGCGCAAATTCGATCCAGCTTTGCACAGACATGTCAAACCACTTCAACCGGTGGCCAGCCATCGCCAAAAATGTCACGATGATGGTGAGTGGAAGCGTCCACCAAAAGCGTCTTTGGAAGTCACGCAACTCGGGGTTTTCGTCTTCTTCCAACTCAGGCAAAAGCGGTTCGAGTGTCATGCCGCACTTGGGACAATTTCCTGCATGATCCTGCCGGATTTCAGGATGCATAGGGCAGGTATAGATTGTTCCTGCGGCAGCAGATGTCATTTGCGACTTTTCAGCGTTTCCGCTCATGTACAACATGGGGTTGACATCAAACTTCGTTTTGCATTTGGTCCCGCAAAAGAAAAATGTGCTTCCCATGTGTACAGATTGATACGCAGCCTGCCTGGTTACTGTCATTCCACAAACAGGATCTTTTAGGTCCGTGGTGTTGCTCTTACTAGATTTCTCAGAAGAAGACGCGTCGGGATGTTCTATTGGGTTGTGGTGAACGTGCCCGTGTTCGTGTTCGTGGGCGTGAGGGTCGTGTTGGTTTTCATTCATAGTATTTTTTAGTTTTTAAAATTCAACATGACGGGTGCGTCAGGAAGTTCGTTTTCATGCTTTTCATGAGCGGAAAAATGGAGGCCGATCACATTCGCAATTGCCGCTATTCCTTTTAATGCACCTGTCTCGAACTCTGATCTGGAGAAATGGTCTTGCATGGTTTGACATATCGACCGCCAACATTCATCGCCAGCCTTGATATGAATTCCCCTGTCGGCAACGATCTCCACCGCACGATCAGCAAGCAGTACATAAACTAAGACACCATTGTTGTGTTCAGTGTCCCAAACTCTTAGCTGAGAAAACACCTCGATGGCGCGGTCGCGAGATGATTGGCCCTTGAGAAGACGAATGCCGTCTAAGCCACCTTCTATCGCCAAGCGAATCTCACCGCCATGCAAATGTTCACTGTTATGAATCGCTTTTGTGATGGCATCAAGGCTTTCACGTTTAAAAGCACGGTGGACCTGCCAATCTGAGAACAGCAAATGTTGAAAGATACGTTTGATTGGCATAGTCACCACCTTCCCGATGCGCCGCCGCCGCCGAATCCGCCACCACCACCTCGAAATCCGCCGCCGCCCCATCCATGACGCCCACCCCCTGACATACCGCCTAATCCGTGAAGCACCGTAGACGCCCCGATCAGCGTGACGAACATAGCGGCAATGCCAGCGAAGATGGCGAGAAGCAGTGATCCGACAACCAACCAGGCAAGGCCAGTCACGACCATACCCGTGACGAGTGAACCGCCAACTCTTCCGAATGCACTGCGCAATACACTGCCGACACCTAAAGACACAATCAACAAGAAGGGGACAAGTTGACGAAGTCCTTGATCGGAATTTTTGGAGTGGCGTTGATGTTCTGGTAGTGGTTCACCATCGATTACAGAGATGATTTGTCCAACGCCCGATTGAAGTCCTTGGAAAAAATCGCCTCGCTTGAAATGGGGAACGATAACTTCACTGATGATTCGCTTACTGGTGATATCAGATAAGGCACCTTCTAGACCGTAGCCGACTTCGATACGTACAGTCCGATCATCTTTGGCCACCACCAAAATAACGCCATCATCCACCTTCTGCCGACCCAGCTTCCACTGCTCGGCTACGCGCAGTGCATATTGTTCGATGCCCTCAGGAGCGGTGGTTGGAATGATCAATACCGCCAGCTGAGATCCCTTGCGGGCTTCAAATGCTGACAGGGTTTGCTCCAGTGCGGTCTTCTGATCTTGTGTGAGTGTGCCGGTTTGATCAGTAACATGCCCCACTAGGGGCGGCACCGCAACCTGCGCCTTGGCAACGTAAGGAGCGAAAAGTGCCAACGATAGCCAGCAGGCTATCAGAAAGCGGTATATCACTCCTTTACCAATCATTTGGTGATCCCGGGTGTGGAGCTTTGATTCGCAGCCGGAGCGCTATCAAAATTTACAGAGGGGGGCTTGGTGATTTCTTTCTCATTCTCCACAGTGAAATTGGCCTTCTCTTTGTAACCAAAGACCATTGCGGTCAGATTTGATGGGAAGGACCTGACTGTCACGTTGTATTCTTGAACTGCTTTGATATACCGATTTCGTGCCACCGTGATGCGGTTTTCGGTGCCTTCCAGCTGTGCCTGCAAATCTCTGAATGCTTGGTTGGCTTTCAGATTGGGATAATTCTCAGATACCACCAGCAGGCGAGAGAGCGCGCCTGACAACTGACTTTGTGCCTGTTGAAATTTTGCGAAAGCAGCCGGATCGTTGATTAGCTCCGAATTCACTTGGATCGAGGTGGCTTTGGCTCGTGCTTCCACCACTTTGATCAGGGTGTCTTGCTCGAATTTAGTTTCCCCTTTGACTGTGCTCACCAGATTGGGGATCAAATCTGCGCGTCGTTGGTATTGGTTCAGAACTTCTGCCCAACTGGCCTTGATTTGTTCGTCAGTATTTTGGAAAGTGTTGTACCCACAACCACTCAGAGTAAGGACAAAGACTGATATCAGGAGAATAAATAATTTGCACATGCTGATTACTCCAAAGTGATTGTGAATTTTCAGGTTAGCCGCAACAGCAGCGACCTGAGTTTCTAGGCTGCGATGTACACCCGGGCTTGGTAGTTGCAGTCGCAGGAGAAGACTCGGTTGCGATGTTCGCGACGTAGTCTTCTTCGGCCAGAGCAGCGATAAGCGAGGTACTTCCTGCTTGCAAGTCGCCCTGTACTCTGGCTCGGCCACTTAATAGATCCACCTCGACATGTACCACGCCAGGAACAGCTTGCAATGCTTGTTTGACATGCTTTACGCATGATCCGCATGTCATGCCCTCTACTGTCAATTCAATCGTTTTCATTGATGTGTCCTTTCATGTGGTTCATTGATTTAAATACACATCAATGATTCAATGCTGATTAGTCTTTGGGTGTGCCAGATGACGGGGAAAGATTCGGAAAAAAGCGAGGAGTTCTTTTTGCGTATAGGTCGTACACGTCACCAAATTGAGATCGCATCTCCTCTTCTTCAGTAACAGCCAGTCGACCGTACATGAGAAGAAGAATTGGAAACATGACCAAGGTCAGTAACGTGGGCCATTGCAGGAGAAAGCCAAGCAAAATCATCACAAAGGCTACATATTGCGGATGCCGAATGCGTGCATAAGGACCGCTGGTGGCCAGAGAGTTACGCCGTTGAGCGTGGTACAGGACATGCCAAGCTGTAGAAAGCAAATAGAAGCCATAGCCAAGGAATATGTAGCTGGCGATGTGCAAAACTCCAAAATGTGGATCTCCTTTCTCGCCTAGTAGTGTCGACCACAGGTGTCCCGAGTTATGGGAAAGCAAATCAAGTCCTGGGAACCGAGTTTGCAGCCAGCCCGACATTAGATAGATGGTCAGCGGAAAACCATACATTTCAACAAACAAAGCAACGACAAACGCCGCGAAGGCGCCAAAGGTCCTCCAGTCACGTCCAGTAGCTGGCTTGAAGAAACTGAAGGCGAACATGATGAAGATCGCTGAATTGAGAATTACCAAAGACCACAAGCCATAAGCCGATTCTGAGTGGTTCATGATGGTTCTCCTGGTTTGCGTGGTTCTGAACTGCTGGAATCATGGTGGTGATGTCCATGGCTTCCATGACCGCCATGCATGAATACGTGCATCAAGGGGCAGGCTAGCAACAGCAAAAATGGCAAAGCACCCACTACGTGGGCCAGATGCTCCGTGAGTAGGAAGTAGGCCGCTACCCCTCCAATTACCAGCAGTCCAATCGCATAGCGCGTGGTCCAAAAGCTCGGTGGCGCCTCATGACCTTCATGTGGATGTTCCATAAAGGATCTCCTAGTAGGAAAAAATATTATTTAACCGTTGCAGCGGGCATGCGGTCCATCATCATTTGCATCATGGACTCCATCATTTCCATACGCTTTTCCATCATCTGCTGACGATCAGCCATGTTGCCATTCATTCCTTTGCCGCCTTCCATGCCGCCCATGCCGGACATAGCGCCCATTTGCTTCATCATTCCCATTCCGTCCTGCATCATCTTCATGTGCTCTGCCATAAGTGCTTGACGTTCCTCAGGCGTTTTTGCAGACATCATCTTTTCATGCATGGCTTGCATGTTTTTCATCTGTTTATCCATCGCTGCCATCCTGTCGGCATTCATGGTTTTAGCCGTTGATTTCTTGGATGCAGCAGCAGGTTGGGTTGTGCCCGCTGGGTGATGATCTTTGTGCTCATCGGAGGTTTGAGCAAGAGTGCCTATTGAGGCCGCTGCTACACAAAATCCAATCAGAGAGTTGCGAATATTGGTCATGACTTACTCCTTACCAAGTTTGAAAAAAACCACTTGCGCAAATCTGATGATCGCGTAGGCAGCAACCGCACACCGCTTCGGTGTATTCCTATCGGGCTGGCTGTATGTCTGTCAAGACCATCTTGCCGCCTTCGTTGCTCACCATAAACTTAATTTTTTCGCCAGGCTTGACGTTGGTCAATAAAGTCTTGTCTTTGGCCGTGAACACCATGGTCATGCTAGGCATGTCTAAGTGCTTTATCTCACCGTGCTTGATCGTGACCTTTCCCGTTTCAAGGTCAACTTTCTTGACTTCCCCATCTGTCATGACGGGATTCATTTGTGACATGTTCATCTTGCTGTGATCCATGGCGGCTTGGGCAAAACTGCTCAACGGCAGGGCCATGCCAATAGTCAAGACGGCAATTGCGAATTTTCTATGGATAGTTTTCATGTTGTCCTCATAAGTAGGAGTTGAATACTTTTGATGATCCGTCTTTTTGAATCAGCAAAACTTGATAGGCGTCTCGCCTCTTTCCGTAGGCTGGACCATCCATTCCTGGCGATCCGATTGGCATACCGGGAACAGCTAGCCCAAGAGCCTGCGGCTTTTCTTCTAGCATCCGTTTGATGTCTTCTGCTGGAACATGTCCTTCAATGACATAGCCATCAATCAGAGCTGTGTGACACGATGCGAACTTCTGAGGCATTCCTAGACGCGAGCGCGCGGCATTGTTACCTTGATCTAGAGCGGCTACCTGAAATCCATTTTTTCCAAGATGGGAAATCCAATCCTTGCAGCAGCCGCAATTAGGGTCTTTCCAGACCTGTATGGTGGTCGTTCGAGCACTAGCAGCATTGGTCAAAAATGCACCTCCCAATGCGATAGCACTCAGAACGAATGTGCGTCTCACAGCATTCAATTCAGAAACTTGGTGTTGCATGTCTTGAGCTCCTTTGCTAAGGTCGAATTTATTTCTTACCAACCTTGATCACGCCCTTCATTCCAGACTCATAGTGGCCGGGCATCAGGCAAGCGAAATTTACAGACCCTGCCTTTGTGAACTGCCAGATGATCTCACCCTGTTTTCCAGGCTCCAGCGTGACTTTGCTCGGTTCGTCGTGCTCCATATCTGGGAATTTTTTCATGACCTCTAGGTGCTCTAACAACTCTTTCTGAGTTCCCAAACTAAGTTCGTGCTTGACCTGGCCGTTGTTCTTGACAACGAAGCGGACTGTTTCACCTTGCTTGACCTTTATGTCTGAAGGAGTGAACCGCATGTTGTCTGTCATCTCGACGTTGATGCTGCGACTTGCTTTTGCTGCGACGCCTGGTTTCCCGATGGCCGAGTCTTCGTGGTCATGACTATGGCCGCCAGCGTGATTGCCTCCAGCAAATACAGTGGCCGACAAAGAAAGGGCGGAAAGGGCTAAAAATGTCGGAAATAACTTGTTGTTCATGAATTTCTCCAGTTGAAGGAAATGGATCAATGTCCGTTGTGTGACGTGGGTTTTCGTATCTGAACTTCTGTGACGGGTGAAGATTTCTGCACTCGCGGCATAGATTGACCTCCTTCAGATTTAAAACGAGCGGGCTCAGCCAGCGGACCTGTGTATTCGTGTGCTACCGTACCTTTTGGGTGTTTAAACCACCCGGGATCTTTGTAATTCCCTGGCTTTTGATCTTTGCGTACTTTCAACACACTGAACATGCCGCCCATTTCAACCGAGCCAAATGGCCCTTCACCCGTCATCATTGGAGCGGTGTTGTCTGGAATAGGCATTTCCATTTCAGTCATGTCAGCCATACCACGCTCTCCCATGACCATGTAGTCTGGGATTAGCTTGTTGATTTTTTTCGCAACTCCACGATGATCAACCCCGATCAGATTGGGCATTGCGTGCCCCATGGCATTCATAGTGTGGTGGCTCTTGTGACAGTGAAATGCCCAATCCCCTTCCTCATCTGCAACAAACTCAATCTGTCGCATTTGGCCAACCGCAATGTCAGTTGTAACCTCTGGCCAGCGGGTGGTTTTGGGCGTTGGACCACCATCAGTGCCAGTTACAGTAAATTCATGGCCGTGTACATGAATCGGATGATTCGTCATCGTCAAGTTGCCCACGCGGATTCGAACTTTGTCGTTCAATCTGACGTTGAGCGTATCGATGCCCGGAAAGATGCGGCTATTCCAGGCCCAAAGGTTGAAGTCCAGCATCGTCATTGTTTTTGGCGTATAGCTTCCTGGGTCTATATCAAAGGCATTCAAAAGAAAGCAAAAGTCGCGCTGAACCTCGTCAATCATTGGATGCTTAGATTTCGGATGCGTTACCCAGAAACCCATCATCCCCATGGCCATTTGCGTCATTTCATCTGCATGTGGGTGGTACATGAAAGTACCGGGCCGTCGAGCCACAAACTCATACACAAAAGTCTTGCCTGGTTGAATGGCAGGCTGTGTCAGACCAGCCACCCCATCCATGCCGCTAGGCAAGCGTTGGCCATGCCAGTGGATGCTGGTATGTTCTGGTAGCTTGTTCGTTACAAAGATCCGAACCCTGTCACCTTCCACAACCTCGATGGTGGGACCGGGGCTCTGCCCGTTGTAGCCCCACAAGTGCGCCTTAAAACCGGGAGCCATTTCACGTACTACCGGTTCCGCCACCAGATGAAACTCTTTGACACCTTGGTTCATGCGCCAAGGCAAAGTCCAGCCATTGAGTGTGACGACGGGGTTGTAGGGCTGACCATTGTTCGGCACTAGGGGGGCCATGGTTTGCGGAGATGACTGAATAACAGGTTCCGGCAATGCTGCCATGGCTACACGACTCACAGCAGTGGCTGCTACCGCGCCACCGGCAATACCTGCATATTTGAAAAATTCTCTTCTAGATGTCATCGCGTGGTCCTTTGAATCAATGGCCAGCGCCACCAGCGTTTGGTGTGCTGGTTGTGACGGACAGTGAAGTATTGGTGGGGCGGCCAATCAATGCTGCTTGAAGTGCAGCATCGGCCAGCCAGAACTGCTGTTCAGCGTTGATCGCGGCGATCACGGTATTGACTTGATCTCGGGCGTCGGCAATCAGTTCGAAAATTCCGATGATCATTCCGTTGTAGCGCAGTTGGTTTTCTTCTGATATCACCTTGCGCACTGGAATCACTTCCTCTCGATGATGCCGCGCAATTTCGTGTGCTGTCCGGTAGGCAGAGTAGCTTTCACGCAGGTTAGAGCCCGCTGTCCGTATCGTTGCTTCTAGTTGATTAGCTGCCGCCAATGTTCGAGCATTCCAAGCATCTCGTTGCATCCCACCCCAATCAAAGATGGGTAAGCGAACACCAATTTCATAGCCTCTCGGATCTGACCGGGTGCCAGTTGAATTGTCGATTTTTGTATTGCGTCGAGCCGTCAATTCGATGTCTGTGACGCTCGTAATCTTTCCCAATCCTTGTGCTCGACTAGCGCCATCAAGCGCCGCCTGTGCCAATCGAATATCCAAGCGCGTCTTGGTAGCTGTGGCTCCGATCTCGCCCGGATCAAGCGCTTGCTTTGGCAGGTCGGGTAATCGCTCTGGCAACTGGAGCAGTCCGGCTTGAGCCTCGTCGAGGCCGAGTAACCTGATCAATTCTTCACGTGTTGCGTTGGTTACGTGCTGAGCAGTTGCCAAGCGACTCGCAGAATCTGCATAGAAAGCTTGCTCTCGAGCACGACTGAGACGATTAAAGTTGCCGACAGATTGCATGCGGCGAGCCAGCTCTGCGCTGGCCTCGGCACTTTCAAATACCTGATGCGCGTAATTCAGAGTCTGTTTTGCAGCAACGGCACGAACCCATGCCTGTCGAACTCGTGTGACGTGATCAACAACCTCACTTGTTAGACGCAGTTGCGCTTGCTCAATTCGACGCTCTGCAATTCCTTTACGTGCAGGTAAGGTCAATATGTCGAGCAGACCAAATGAAAGAGCTCTACCCAGCTCCAGTTCATCACCAGCGACGAGCCGTTCAAAACTGAATACCGGGTTGGAGATGCGCCCATTTTGTGCAGCATCCGCCGACTCGGCCCATCCTTGAGCCAGTAGGCCTTGCAATGCAGGGCTGTTTACCAAAGCCAACTGGACGGCTTCCTTTTGTCCCACGGGCGCTTTCAGTAGCGTCGCGGCAGCCTGAGCACGCTGAGTGCGCTCCTCATTTGTACGTGCCAGTGTCAGCTTACCTTCGGCAAATCCCGCTACTTCTTCATTGACTCGTCCAACGTTTTGTTCGAAGCTGACGCTCGCACAACCAGCCAATATTGCCACTGCGATGATTGACAGTGGCAGCCTGATATGTGAAAGGTATGTGACACGCTTCATCATTTTTCGCCTCCATGATGAGTTGCGTGCGAGTCTGGGGAAGTTTGCGCTTCTGAGGCTGGTTGACCTGCGGAAATCTCTTTTGCGTATGCACGCCAACCTCCTATGCGTCCTACTCGATCATTAGCCTCGCGCCAGGATAAAACCTCTTGATCAGCATAGGCTTGATAGCCGCCAATTGCCGATTTGTACTGCAACTTTGTAGGCAACCTGCTTTCTGATGTCGAGGGCGGAGTTGGCGCTACTGCTTGGGCACTTGCAGCAACTGACAGAAATGCCAGGGCACCAGAAAGCATTACGCTGAACAGTGATGTTCGATGTGGCATGAGTGTCTCTTGGTCATCCATTGATTGATAGGATGCGATTCTGAAGAGCAGCGCCTGACAACAATGCGTCTGTCTGATTACATATTTGTTATCTTCGTGTCAGGCTTCATAAAACTTGTCACACTACAGACTGGCGCACTGAAGGAGGACCGTTGTGAAAATTCTGATCGTCGAGGACGAACCCAAAACAGGCGAATATCTGAGGCAGGGCTTACGCGAAGCCGGATTTTTAGTGGAACTGGCGCAAACGGGAATCGATGGTCTTCATTTGGCGGAGCAGGGTGACTTCGAGCTCGTAATACTGGATGTGATGCTGCCAGGGCTCAACGGCTGGCAGGTCTTGGAGGCTCTTCGTAAGCGTGGCTTGAACATGCCTGCCATGTTCCTGACCGCAAAAGATCAGGTCGAGGACAGAGTCAAGGGGCTGGAGCTAGGGGCGGATGACTATCTAGTCAAACCCTTCTCTTTTGCGGAGTTGTTGGCTCGAGTCCGAACCATTCTGCGCAGAGGTAAAAGTGGAACTGAAAATACGACCTTGAGGGTGGCTGATTTGGAATTAGATTTGCTACGGCGGAGAGTTTCTCGTGCCGGAAAGCGAATTGACTTAACCGCAAAAGAGTTCGGCCTGCTTGAACTCCTGATGCGCAGACAGGGGGAAGTGTTGCCGAGATCGTTGATTGCATCACAAGTGTGGGATATGAACTTTGACAGCGACACCAATGTTATTGAAGTAGCCATGCGTCGTTTGCGAGTGAAGATCGATGAGGGGCAAGAAGTCAAGCTGATTCAAACAGTACGCGGAATGGGCTATGTACTTGAAGCGCCGGAGACGCATTAGATGTTTAAAAGCTTTTCACTGACGAGCCGTCTAACCATTTTTTTTACATTGGTTGCTGCTACTGTTGTTTTGGGTCTCGGTTGGATATTAATGACTGCAGCAGATCGCCACTTTCTGGACCTTGATCGTGTTGCGTTGGCTGACAAAAGGCAGCTAATTGAAGGCATTCTTTCAGATGCCAATTCATCGGATGATGCCCGTTTGCGGCTTGGTGAATCATTGAGTCACCACCATGGACTTTGGGCTTTAATTAGAAGCTCAAGCGGTGAAACATTATTTCAATCTGAGGGATTTAATCCTCCTGAAAGCTCTCGGCAATCTATGAATGGGAAGGATGGGAGAGAGTTAAAAACTTGGAAGGACAATGCAACTGAATTTCATGCGATTGAATTTCAAGCGAAAGCCAAGTACATCCAGGATGTGGACTTCGACGTCTCCTTGGCGATTGATGCTGAGCACCATCAGGAATTTTTGAAAGAATTGGAGCGAAGCTTAGCAATTTACGCTGTCATGGCAACGCTTGTAAGCGGTTTTCTAGGCTGGGTGGCAGCTCATCAAGGATTGGCACCTCTGCGAGCCATGAAGACCAGGGCCGCAGGCGTCTCAGGTCAACAACTGCAAGAGCGCATGCCTGTAGATGCAGTCCCGATTGAGATGGCTGATTTGGCCCGTGAGCTCAATCAAATGTTAGATAGGTTGCAGAGTGATTTTCAGCGCTTGTCCGAATTTTCTTCAGATTTGGCTCATGAGTTGCGTACTCCAATCAGTAACCTGCTCACGCAAACGCAGGTAACACTTTCAACTAAACGCGATGTAGCGACTTACCGTGAAATTTTGGCGTCAAACGCCGAAGAGTTACAGCGCTTGGGTCGGATGGTATCTGACATGCTCTTTTTGGCGAAAACAGAGCGCAGTGTTGAGTTGCCAAACAAAGAAAAATTTTCTGCAGCTCACGAAATTCTGTCCTTGTGTGAGTTCTACGAAGCAGTAGCTGAGGAAAAGAGAATTTCGCTGACGACGTATGGAGATGGTGAAATTCTTGGGGACCGATTAATGTTCCGCCGCGCTGTTAGCAATTTACTTTCGAATGCATTGCGACACACTCCAGAAGACGGGAAGGTGGATGTGGCAGTCGTTGATAAGGGGTCTGTTACAGAGGTCCGGGTTGAAAACACCGGTTCAGAGATTGATCCACAAGTACTTCCTCGTTTGTTTGATCGCTTCTTTCGGGCTGATCCGGCACGGTCTCACCCAGAATCTGATGGTGCCGGATTGGGCTTATCAATTACGAAAGCTATCGCTGAAATCCATGGAGGTACAGCCACGGTCACATCTAATCAAGGTAGAACACGATTTTCCCTGCAGTTTCCACATTCAATCAATGAAGTCGGTTGACTTCATTTGTTCATAGTTGACCGAAGGGAGTTGTATGCCTATTGGATTGCCAAGTGCGCAAGCATTACTCGAAGATAAGAGCGTTGGTTTCTTTTCGATCGATACGGACGTACTTCATAACCATGGGTACAAATTTTCTGCCGGTGCTTTACGCGCGTTGCCATTGCAGAGGCCAGCTTGGCTGAGCATTCAGCAAACCGAGATCGTTGAGCGGGAAGTTCATAGTCATCGGATGGAGCCGGTGTCCAAGGTCGCTAAAGACTTGAATACGGCAATTGCGAAACTGCAACGCCTATCAGGGGTGAATTTCAACCCAGTCAGCGAGCAAATCAAAGCGCTTGATTCCGAATCTGTTGCCGCGCGCAATTTTTCCAGAGAATTCAGGGCCTTTGTGGCAAGCCTAGGTGGGGGCGTCCTACCAATAGCTGGACCAGATTTGGCGCGGCAGATATTTGACCGCTACTTCCAGGAAGCAGCACCATTTGAAGCCAGAAAGAAGTCCGAATTCCCCGATGCTGCCGCGCTCTTGACACTGGAAAACCATGCCAAGGCAACCCAAAAGCAAGGCATCTTGATCTCAAGGGACGGCGGTTGGGCAGATTTCGCCAAGCACAGTGATTGGCTCTACTGTGTGAAATCCTTGGATGAATTCGCTGCGCTGTTCAAGTCCACCAATCCGGTGGCGGCGGCCGTGACTACGAAAGTGAGCGCGGAGCTAAGAAACACCGCCAGCAGTCTTTCTACGTTGGTGCAAGCCGCAGTTGAAAATCATGTCGCCGGTGCATATTGGAATGCAGATGATGTCTGGACCGGGTTTTGTCACCGTGTTGAGGCAGAGGTGGATCAAGCGCACTACCTCGCTCACTCGGTGGACCTGACTGGAATCGGTACATGGTTGGTGGAGCATGACCCGAGCATTTGCATCATCGAGGTCAGGGCTACAGTTCAGGTTTCTGTGGACGTAAATGTTGAATTCTTTGTATATGACACGATCGACCATGATGAGCTTAATTTTGGCTCTCTAGAAGTCACACGCAATCATGAGATGGAAGTGGATGTGTTCATCACTTTGCGCGGCGATCTTGAGCATGTCGCAGTTGATGAATTAGACCCATCAATTGAACTGGCAGGCGGTGAGTATGACGTCGAGGTCGGGGAGGTTGATCCTGACTTTGGTGAGGAGTCATATGCGTGAATATGAAGTCGACGTTCGTTGCCCCTTGTGCAACGCCCAGACCCGGCTGAATTGACTGATGGCGCATGCAAAGAAGGCCCATCCTGACGTTAGCGCAGCAGACTTCAAAAAGGCCTTGGAGCAGAAATTAAGTTCGGATCCTTCAACAGTGGATCTGAGGCGGGTCACGCGTTCGGTCAACATGGTTTCGGCGACCGAGCGAGTTCGAGATGTCCGCGACCAGCACCACACAGCCACCTTTTCGGGCGGGGCCATTGGCGGCGGCAAGAAACGCTAGATGGGGATAGAATCAGATCTACGTAAGCGCCACTAGGTTGGAGCAAGCAGTCGACACACGCACTGGGCCGGAATTTCCCGAACCAGTGAGGTGGTTAGAGCAGATCCTTGGATGCACCCCGTATTCCTCATTGAGGGGCAATTTCAGGACGGTACGCCTCACTCCTGCGGGATGAGTGTTTGCCAGTCTGCTATACTCCACCACCAAAACGAGAAAGCCTCAGTGTTCGCACTGAGGCTTTTTTATTTTCTGGATCGTTCGTTGACCGTGTCAAGCGCACGGCACCGACCTCTTGGAGTCCCAAAGTGCGTGACATCGCATTGGGGACACGTCCTAACTGTTCTATCAAACTGTACCTTTCTGGGTGGGTACAGTTTGTATAAAGTGTGACGCACACGTGTTCACGCCGCTTATGTGGCGAGCGCGTGCGGTTCAAGTAGCAGTGACGTCAACCAGGAGACAAGACATGAGAATGATTCATAAGATAGCCAAGGCCGCGGCCATTGCCCTGACGGCGGTATGTGCCATCAGTGCACATGCGCAAGATGTGATCAAGATTGGCTACACAGCAGACCAATCTGCCAGCGGCGTTGCCGAGCTGGGCATTGCCGGACGCTGGGGTTTTGAAGCCGCGATTGAAGATTTGAACAAGGCTGGCGGCATTCTTGGCCGTAAGGTGGTGGGTGTGGTGCGTGATGACCTCGGCACGCCCCCCAAGGCCATTCAAAACGTCACCGAACTGATTGACAACGAGAAAGTGCAAGCCATCGTCGGCCCCGCCAACTCGGGCAACGCGTTGGCTTGGTTGCATCTGCCGCAACAAAAGAAGATTCCTGTGGTGGTGCCAATTGCGACCTCGACAGAGATCACGACGCGCTACGCCAAAGAAGCACAGAACTACCTCTTCCGCGTCTCCATGGTGGATCGCGAGCAAGTGGCTTTGTTGGCCGCTTATGCCGCGAAAGCCTCAAAGGGTCACAAGATCGCGATCTTGGCTGACTCCACGGGTTATGGCCAAGGTGGTATCAAAGACGCCACCGAAGTGTTGGCATTGCATGGCGTCAAGCCTGTGGCTGTTGAAAAATACGGCCCCAAGGACACAGACATCACCTCGCAGTTGACCAAAATTCGCGATGCTGGCGCAGACACTGTGATCATCTATGGCATTGCAGACGGCGCGGCCAACGTGTTGCGCAGCATGGAAAAAATCAACTACCTGCCTACGACGCTCGGCACTTGGGGCAACCTGAGCTCGTTGTTGCCTCGCTTGGCCGGTCCAAAGATGGCCGACCACCTCATCTTGGCTGCTTCGACGACCGAAGATTCCAATGCCAAGACCAAGTCTTTGGGTGAGCGCGTGCGCAAGAACTTCCCCACGTTGACCACGTTCCCTTGTTCGGCTCAGGCTTATGACTCGGTGATGTTGTTGGCTGCGGCCATGAAGGCAGCAGGTACCACCGACGGCGAGAAAGTGGCTGCCGCGCTGGAAAACGTGAACAACGTTGAAGGCGTGATCAAGACCTACAACAAGCCGTTCTCCAAGACCGACCATGAAGGCTTGGGCGTCGCTGACTTCTACTTGGCCAAGTGGAAAAACGGCACGACGGTGGTGCGCTACGAAGATGCTGTGACAAAGTCGCTCACTGCAGCGGATTTGAAGAAGTAATTTTGCTGTTCCCCTGACGCCTTGCGTTTCCCTCGGGTCCTTGTGTGACTGGGGGAGCGCTCGGCGCTCTTAGAAAGTTTCCCCATGGTTGCTATCTTGCAAGCCTTGCTGAGCGGACTCGCGTTGGGCGGTATTTACGCGCTCGTCGCCGTCGGTTTCAACATCACCCACAACACCACGAAAACCTTCAACTTTGGACAAGGCGAGTTCTTGTCGGTGGGTACGGTGGTTGCGGTGTCTGCCATGCTGTTGTTGTCTGGCAAAGACATCCATGGCGCGTTGACGCCTGAAGACGTGACGGTGTGGCGAATGATCGCTGCGCTCGTGATTTGTATGGCCGTTCTCGGTGCGCTGGGTGTGTTGCTGTACTACACCGCCGTGCGACCTTTTGTCGGTGGTGGCGGTTTGGCTTGGGTCATGAGTACCCTGGGCTTTGGCATCATCATTCAAAACGCGGCCTTGGCCGTTTGGGGGCCTGCCGCCATGGTGGTGCCTTCTATATTGGGGAGCGATGTCATTCGCATCGGTGGCGCGGGTGTGCTGCCACAAGAAATTTTGGTGCTGGTTTTTAGCATTTGCATCATGTTGGGGTTGGACTTGGTGATGCGCAAAACCAAGATCGGCAAAGCGGTTCGCGCCGTCGCGCACAGCAAGAACGCCGCGACCTTGATGGGCATCAACGTGGGCGCCGTCGTCGTGCTCGCCTTCGTGATCAGTTCGGGCTTGGCAGGTGTTGCTGGCTTGCTGATTGCACCGATCACCACTGCTTCGGTTTTCATGGGCTTGCTGATTGCGTTGAAGGCGTTTTCAGCTGCCATCGTGGGCGGACTCTCGAACGCCCGTGGCTGCATGTTGGGTGGTTTTATGTTGGGCATCATGGAAGCCATGGTGGGTCTGTGGCAAGCAGAGATGCGAGAGATCAGCATCTTCTTGCTCATCATCATTGTGCTGGTCGTCAAGCCTGAAGGCTTGCTGGGCACACGTGTTGTGGAGAAAGTGTGATGAAGGCTTACAACACACACTGGATGGGTTTGATGTTGGTGGTGGCTGCCATCGTCATTGGCCCACAACTCACAAATAACGGCTTCTACCTGAAGATCATGTTCATGATTGGCGTGAACTACCTGGCCGCTGCTGGCCTGAATGTGTTGGTGGGACACACAGGACAGAAGTCACTGGGCCATGCCGGCTTGTTTGCCGTTGGCGCATACACAGTGGCGGTGCTGACGGCACGCCACGGTTGGAATCCTTGGGTTGCATTTTTGGCGGCGGGTGTCGTCGCCGCATTGTTTGGTGCGCTCATCGCTTTGCCAGCCTTGCGTGTCAAGGGCCCCGCCTTGGCGATGGTGACCATTGGTTTTGGCATCGTGGCTGAAAAGGTTGTCGCCGAGTGGCAAGACGTGTTTGGCGGTCAGGCCGGTATCTATGGTGTGGTGCCGCCGACCTGGGGCAGCCAGTCTCTGGATGACCGCGACTGGGTGTGGCTGGTGTCCGCGTTGTGCATCGTCACACATCTGATGCTGCGCAGTTTGTTGAACGGCAAATATGGACGCGCCTTCATGGCCGTCAACACAGCTGAAGTGGCGGCTGAAAGCGTGGGGGTGAGCGTTTACCGAATCAAGGTCATTGCGTTTGTCATCAGCGCCGTCACTTGTGGCTTTGCTGGCGCTTTGATTGCGCAGCAGAACCAATTTATTTCTTCGGACTTCATCACCTTCAACATGTCGATCTTCTTCTTGTTGATCGTCTTGTTTGGCGGCAGTTCGGTGTATGGGCCTTTGCTGGGCGCGGTGGTGTTGACCTTGCTCGACAACTTCTTGGCGCGTTGGCCCCATGTGCAACATTTCACCTATGGTGCGTTGTTGTTGTTTGCGTTGTACGCCATGCCAGACGGCCTGTCCGCTTGGCTGCGTTCGATTGCCGTTCGAATTTTTCCGGGGTTGGCGCGTCACCCTGCTTTGCCCTCGGCGCTGAGTCCTTGGCGTTTGCATGCGAACGAAGCCTTAGAAGCCAACCGCCCTTTGTTAGAGGCCAAGGGCCTTTACAAAGCCTACGGTGGTGTCGTTCCCACCAACGACGTGGACCTGACGCTGCGCACAGGCCATGTGCATTCCTTGATCGGTCCGAATGGCGCTGGCAAGACCACCTTGCTCAACATCCTGTCGGGCGTGGTCGAACCTGATCGCGGCACGATTCGTTTCAATGGCACAGATGTGGTGGGCATGTCTATCAACGGTGTGGCGCGCTTAGGCTTGGCGCGCACGTTTCAAAACCTGCGTTTGTTTGTTGACATGACCGTTTTGGACAACGTCAAGGTTGGCTTGCATCGCCACATGGAGGCGGGGTTTTGGTCTTGCTTGTTTGGCTCGCGGCTTTCTGCGCGTAGCGAAATTCAGGCAACAGAAGAAGCGCTGCAAATTTTGGGGTTCCTTGGTTTGGCCGACAAAGCGTATGAGCGTGCAGGCAGCTTGCCCTATGGCGTGCAGCGTCGCGTGGAAATTGCACGCGCCTTGGCGACCCACCCACGGTTGCTGTTGCTGGATGAGCCAGCGGCCGGATTGAACCCACATGAAACCCGTGACTTGGTGGACGTGATTGCCCGCATTCGCGACCTAGGCATCACGGTCTTGTTGATTGAACACCACATGGACTTGGTCATGCGCATTTCAGACCATGTCATCGTGCTGGACTATGGCCAAAAGATTGCAGAGGGCAAGCCCGCTGAGATTCAAAGTAACCCCCGTGTGATCGCCGCCTACCTTGGGACCGAGGATGAGACGGATGATGCAAACGATGTGGTGACAGGAGCGACCCATGGTTGATACCCCCTTGTTAAAAATTGAAAATCTTGAGGTCCGCTATGGGGCGGTGGAAGCCCTCAAGGGTGTCTCCATCCACGTGAATGCGGGCGAGGTGGTCACCATCATTGGCGGCAATGGCGCAGGCAAAAGCACCTTGATGAAAACCATTTCGGGTTTGGAGCCAGCGGCTGCTGGCCGTGTGATGTTTGAAGGCCACGACATCACGCGCATGCCGGGTTATCAGCGGGTGGCGCTTGGCGTGGCTCAGTCACCCGAGGGGCGACAGGTGTTCCCTGATCAAACCGTGCGCGACAACTTGTTGCTGGGGGCGTACCACCGCAAGGCCAGTGCTGCTGAGTTGGAAGCCGACTTGCAAGCGCAATTTGAAACCTTCCCTCGCTTGCGTGAGCGTCAAGAGCAACCCGCGGGCACCATGTCCGGCGGTGAGCAACAAATGTTGGCCATTGCACGGGCGCTGATGGCGCAGCCTAAGCTGCTGCTGTTGGACGAGCCGTCGCTCGGATTGGCGCCGTTGATCGTGAAAGAAATTTTTGCGGTCATCCGTGCGCTCAAGTCACGCGGCGTGACCATCTTGCTGGTCGAGCAAATGGCCAACCAAGCGCTCGCCGTTGCTGATCGTGCGTACGTGTTGGAGACCGGGCACATCACCATCGAAGGCACGGGCGCTGAGCTGCGTCGAGACCCCCGCATTCGTGCGGCTTATTTAGGTGAGCATTGAACGCTATGACTGAAGATAGTTTTGACTTCGTCGTCGTTGGGGGTGGCGCAGCAGGCGCCATCTTGGCGGACCGTCTGAGTGAGGACGGTCGCCACACGGTCTGTTTGCTGGAAGCGGGGCCGGCTGACTGGCATCCGTTTTTGCACATTCCCGCTGGGTTCATCAAAGTGTTGTTCGACCCCGCATTCACATGGACCTATTCGTCTGAGCCTACCGAGTGGACCCACGGGCGGCGTGTGCCCCTTCCGCAGGGGCGAACGTTGGGCGGTTCGACCTCGATGAATGGCTTGGTCTACAACCGTGGCCAACGTGAAGATTTCGATGGCTGGGCGGCGCAGGGCAACCTTGGTTGGGGCTACGACGAGGTGCTGCCGTACTTTCAGCGCAATGAACGCTATGCGGGTGGCGACGACCGTTTTCGTGGTCGCGAAGGGCGATTGCCGGTCAGTGATTTGTCGTGGATTCACCCCTTGTGCGAACAATTCATTGCTGGCGCACAAGGCTTGGGCATGCCGCGCAATCCCGATTACAACGGGGAAACACAAGCCGGTGTGGGCTATTTCCAGCGCAGCATTGAGGGGCGTTGGCGCATGAGCACGGCGCGCACTTATTTGCGCGCTGTGCGAGGCCGATCTAACCTGAAGATCATCACACGTGCGCAAGCCACTTCGGTGGTGTTTGACGGAACCCGTGCCACAGGTGTGCGCTATGTGCAGGGCCATGATCAGCACAACGTGCGGCAAGTGCATGCACGTCGTGAAGTTGTGCTCTCGTGTGGCGCCACCAATACGCCCAAGCTGTTGCAGCTCTCGGGCGTGGGACCGGTGGACCAACTGCAAAGTCTCGGTATCCCGGTGGTGCATGCCTTGCCAGGTGTGGGTGCGAACCTCAGCGATCATTTTTCTGTTCGCTTTGTGGCCGGTGTCAAAGGCATCACCACGATCAACGAACTTTCACGCGCCCCGCGCTTGTGGGGCCAGATTGCAGCCTGGTTGGCAGGACGGCCCAATATTTTGGCCGTGAGCCCGTCGCTGGTGCATTGGTTTTGGCAGTCTCAACCTGGGTTGAACCGCCCAGATTTGCAGGGCGTGTTTGCGCCGGCGAGTTACCGCGAGGGATATGTGGGCATGTTGGATCGCTACCCGGGCATGACGTGTGGCGTGTGGCAACACCGCCCAGAAAGCCGAGGCACCGTCACATTGCGTTCGCGCGATCCGTTGGCGCCGCCGGTGATTCAGCCCAACTACCTCGCGGATGAACGAGACCGTGCGGTGTTGCTCGGCGGCATGCGTTTGGCACGTGAATTGTTGGCGACGTCCGCGTTGTCTGGGTACGTGACAAAAGAAACCTTACCGGGCGCGCACGTGCAAAGCGACGATGAACTCATGGACTTTGCCAAACGCTATGGCGTGTCTTCCTACCATCTCAACGGCACAGCACGCATGGGATTGGCCAGCGATCCCACTGCCGTGGTGGACCCTGAGTTGCGCGTCCATGGTTTACAGGGACTGCGCGTGGTGGATGCCTCGGTCATGCCGAGCATCGTGTCGGCCAACACATGCGCTGCCACCATGATGATCGCGGAGAAAGCGGCAGACATGATTCTGGGCCGGGCTGCATTGCCTGCTGCGCGAACGATGGCTGAATAACCCAGAAAGAACTGCGCATGAATGCCTCTGCATCAACGACGAGCGATGCTCGCGTTTTTGATTACGTCATTGTCGGCGGCGGTGCTGCGGGCTGTGTGCTTGCCAATCGGCTCTCGGCGGACGGGCGCTACACCGTGTGCCTGCTAGAGGCCGGGCCACCAGATTACAACCCATTCATTCACATTCCTGCGGGGTTCATCAAGCTGGCGTACGACCCGCGCAACACGTGGCAAATCAAGACCGAGCCGACCGAGTGGACGGCTGGGCGCGGCATCCCCACCACGCAAGGGCGCACCTTGGGTGGTTCAAGTGCCATCAACGGTTTCAACTACACCCGAGGCCAACGCGAGGACTACGATGGTTGGGCTGCGTTAGGCAATACAGGCTGGAGTTACGCGCAACTGTTGCCGTATTTCAAACGCTCGGAACGTCGCATTGGTGTGGCCGATCCGCGCTATCGGGGCACCGATGGCCCGTTGCCCATCACCGATTGCGACTGGCGACATCCCTTGTGCGATGCCTTCATTGAAAGTGCGCGCGAGGTGGGTGTTCCTGATAACCCCGACTACAACGGCGCTTGCCAAGAGGGGGCCGGCTACTACCAGCGATGGATTTACCGTGGTCGCCGCTACAGCACCGCACGTGCTTTTTTAAGGCCTGCACGCAAACGCCCCAACCTCACGGTGGTGACACATGCGCAGGCCACCCGCATCTTGCTGGATGGCAAACGCGCCATTGGCGTGGCCTACAGTGCGGGCGCGCATGCGCCGATGCACAAAGTGCACGCCAGGCGCGAGGTGGTGCTGAGTGCGGGGGCTGCCAACACGCCCAAGTTGCTCATGCTGTCTGGCATCGGTCGGCCTGATCGACTTTCGCCGCATGGCATTGCGGTGCAACATGCGTTGCCAGGTGTTGGCGACAACTTGCAGGACCATCACATGGTGCGATCGTCCGCACGTGTGCACGGTGTGGTCACCCTCAATGAAATGGCGCGCGGTTGGCGCCTCGTGGGTCAAGTGGTGCGCTGGTTGATGCGCCGCCCGAGCATCCTCAGCATCAGCCCTTCGGTGGCCTACGCCTTTTGGAAAACCGATGCCTCACTGGCGCGTGCGGATGTGCAATTTCATTTCAGCCCCGGCAGCTACAAGGAGGGCGTGGCTGGATTGTTGGACGATTTTCCGGGCATGACTTTGGGCTTTTATTTGATGCGTCCACAAAGCCGCGGCCATGTGCGCTTGGCTTCGTCAAACCCATTTGATCTGCCCATCGTGCAGCCCAACTATTTGTCTGAAGCATCGGACCGCGAGGCCACGGTGGCTGCTTTGCGTTTGACGCGTCGCATCTTGCACGGTCAAGCCTTGAGCCGTTTTCGCGACGTTGACATGTTTCCGCCTGCCGATGCGACCAGCGATGCCCAACTGTTGGAGTTTGCGCGTCAGCGTGGGGGAACGGCTTGGCATTTGATCGGCACATGTCGCATGGGTCCCGCCCACCAACCCGACTCGGTGGTTGACCCCGAGCTGCGTGTGATCGGGCTAGAAGGCTTGCGCATTGCAGACGCTTCGATCATGCCCACCATGCCCTCGGGCAACACGCAGGTGCCCACCATGATGATTGCCGAGAAGGCTGCTGATTTGATCCTTGGCCACGCGGCACCTGCCGCCGAGGACCCCGCTACTTTGCCCACTCACCCTTGAAATGGATTTTTCATGACACTCGATTCACGTCTTCCTGGCTTTCGTTCTTTGACCCCTGCACAGCGCTTGAGCCAACTGCAGACCTCCGTGGGCTTGACGGCGGAAGACCTCGCGCTCTTGAGCACGCCAGGGGCGTTGCCGCTGGCCACCGCAGATGGCATGGTCGAAAACGTCATTGGCACGTTTGAGCTGCCGCTGGGCGTGGCTGCAAATTTCCGAATCAACGATCGTGATGTGTTGATTCCCATGGCCGTTGAGGAACCTTCGGTGGTGGCAGCGGCCTCGTACATGGCGCGACTGGCGCGCGAATGTGGCGGGTTTCAAACCTCGACCAGCGGCCCTGTGATGCGCGCACAAGTGCAAGTGTTGGGCGCGACAGATCCGCACGGCGCACGTCATGCGTTGCTGCGTGCGCGTCAACAAATCTTGGACACCGCCAATGTCCGCGACAAATTGCTCGTGAGTTTGGGCGGTGGTTGCAAAGACATCGACGTCCACGTGTTTGACGACACCCCACGCGGCCCCATGTTGGTGATGCATTTGATTGTGGATGTGCGCGATGCGATGGGTGCCAACACCGTCAACACCATGGCGGAAGCCGTGTCGCCCCTGGTTGAGCAAATCACGGGTGGCCGTGTCTGCTTGCGCATCTTGTCGAACTTGGCTGATTTGCGTTTGGCCCGTGCGCGTGTGCGTGTCACACCGGAGGTGTTGAGTACCAGCGAGTACAAAGGTGAAGAAGTCATCGAAGGCATTCTGGATGCCTACACGCTGGCCGTGGTGGACCCTTACCGCGCCGCCACCCACAACAAGGGCATCATGAACGGCATTGATCCGGTGATTGTGGCCACCGGCAACGATTGGCGTGCGATTGAAGCAGGCGCCCACGCGTGGGCTTGCCGCAAGGGCAGTTACACCTCACTCACGCATTGGGAAAAAGACAGTTCGGGCGCCTTGGTGGGCACCTTGGAAATGCCGATGGCTGTGGGCTTGGTGGGGGGCGCCACACGCACGCATCCGCTGGCACGTGTGGCGCTGAAAATTTTGAATGTGCAATCGGCGCAAGAGTTGGCCGAAGTGGCGGTCACCGTGGGCTTGGCGCAGAACATGGCGGCCTTGCGCGCGCTGTCAACGGAAGGCATCCAACGTGGGCACATGGCGTTGCATGGCCGAAACTTGGCGGTGATCGCCGGGGCTGTTGGCGAAGAGGTCGACATCATTGCCCGCCGCATGGCGCAAGAGCGCGATGTTCGAACCGACCGCGCGCTTGCGCTCTTGCAGGAAATTCGTCAAGGCGCAGCCAGGGCCTGAACGTCGCAGCTCAATCAAGCGGGCCGAATGTCGGGGGCGGGCACCTCCGACACCCCTTGCGCTTGGGCGGCGTGCTGCTGCGCCGCGAGCGCCTTGATGTAGCCCGTACGCTCCTGCAGGCGTGCCCAATACGCAGCAACAGCGGGCGTGAAACGCGGTGCGAGCCCAAGATGCGTGGCCAACATCAAGGCGTACCCCACCGAGATATCGGCCGCCGTGAAGCGGTTGGCGCACAGGTAGGACTGGTTGGCGAGCACGGGTTCTAGCGTTTTGAGGCGCGCCAAAAACCATTTGGCGTAATCCTCGGCGACGCTCGGTTGTCTGCGCTCGGGCGGTTCGAAATGGGCATAGCGCAGCACCAAGGTTTGAGGGAAGGTCAGCGTCGCTTCGCCAAAGTGAAGGTAGTTCAAGTACGCCCCAAAGTCAGCCTCGTCGGGCGAGACTTGCAGTGGTGTGGGCGCATGCCGTGCGCACAAGTATTCGCAGATGGCCACCGACTCGGTCATGCGTGTGTTGCCATCCACCAGCAAGGGAATGGTGCCCAGCGGATTGACGTCTAAGTAGCTGCGTTGCAGCGCCCTTGGCGGAAACGGCAGCATCTCTAACGCATACGGTATGCCGAGTTCTTCAAGCATCCACAGGGGGCGGAACGAGCGCGCGCTCATGCAGTGAAACAGAGTAATCAACGGTTTTTCCTTGAGGGGTGATCGTGTTGTTCGCGTCACCTTAACTGAAAATAGCGCTATCTTTCGCGTCAGCTGCCGCATCGGATGCGAACGCATCACTGTTCTATCAAACTGTACCTTTTGAGATGGGTACAGTTTGGATAAAGTAGATGAAACGTCGATGAATGACGAAGCACATGGATAGGAAGCTTGCATGATTGTTCCGAGTGAAACCGCAACCATCGGAGAATTTTTTTTTGACGCCGCGCATTGCTATGCCGATCGCCCTTTGTTGGTTGCGCCATCGAATTCGGCGCGTGCCTATGACCCGCAGGGCCGTTCGCTGAGCTACGCCGAGGCTGCGCATGCGGTGCATGGATTGATGGCGCAGTACCGTGAAGCCGGTTATGGCGTTGGCCATCGCGTGGCCCTGTTCCTGGAGAACCGACTGGAGCACATGCTGCACAAGTTGGCGTTGAACGCGCTCGGTGTTTGTTGCGTGCCCGTGAATCCAGACTACCGCCCGCGTGAGCTGGCGTATTTGATCGAACATGCACACGTTGATTTGGCGGTGGTCTTGTCGGCCCGCGTGGCTGACTGGGAGGCCGCGCGCCATGAGGCCACGTGGCAACCCCCACACGTGGTGTTTGAACAATGGGCCGCGGGTTTGCCGCCTGCTTTGGTCCCTGCCAAGACCTACGTGCCAGAGGCGCAAACCCCCGCGAGCATTCTGTACACCTCGGGCACGACAGGCCGTCCCAAAGGCTGTGTGTTGTCGCATCGTTACGAACTTGCAGCAGGCGAGGCGTATGCCACGCGCGGCGGGCTGGCCACATTCCGTGCAACGGGTGAACGGCTTTACAACCCCTTGCCGCTGTTTCATGTGAACGCCTCGATTTTGTCGTTCTATGCCGTGCTGCTGACGGGCAGTTGCCAGATTCAGTCCGATCGTTTTCAGCCCTCACGGTGGTGGACCGAGGTGCGCCAATCTCAGGCCACCATCGTGCATTACTTGGGGGTCATCATTCAAATGTTGCATGCGCAAGCACCTCACGACCAAGAGCGCGACCACTGCGTGCGCTTTGGTATGGGGGCTGGCGTAGAGCCGCATTTGCATGCGGCAGTCGAGGCGCGGTTTGGCTTTCCATTGCTAGAGCTGTGGGGCATGACGGAAAACGTGCGCATTTTGGTGGACAACATGCCGCCGCGCCAAGTGGGTACCCGAGCTTTTGGGCATGCCTTGCCAGGCATTGAGGTGCGCGTGGTGGACGATGCGGATGGCGATGTGCCAGACGGTCAGCCTGGCGAGATGGTGATTCGCCATTCCGAGCGCACGCCGCGCAAAGATTTTTTCTCAGGTTATCTCGATGATGAAGCGGCCACGGAGGCTGCTTGGCGAGGTGGGTGGTTTCACACGGGCGATGTCGTGACGCGTGATGACACGGGCATGCTGCATTTTGTGGAGCGTCGCAAGAACATCATCCGACGCTCCGGTGAGAACATCGCCGCGGCCGAAGTGGAGGCTTGGTTGCTGTCGCACCCCGATGTCGAGCAGACCGCTGTGATTGCTGTGCCCGATGAGGTGCGCGAAGAAGAAGTGCTGGCTTGCATTGTGCTGAAGCCGCATGCGGCGCAGGCGTTGTCAGCGGCTTCGCAGGAGGCGTTGCTGCGTTCGATTTTTGACCACTGCAGTGCGGGCTTGGCCTATTTCAAAGCCCCGGGTTGGGTTTGGTTTGCCGACCACATTCCGACGACAGGCACACAGAAAATTCAAAAGCACAGCATCTTTGCGCCAGGAATCGACCCGCGTGGCCTGACGGGCATGCACGATCTGCGCGCATGGAAGAAGCGCACGAACGCACGTTAGCCCAGCAGCTTATCGAGCGCGCGGCGGAACCTGGGGTCTAGCACCGCATGGGGGTTGCAGCGTGTCCAAGGTGAGATGTTGTTGGGGTTCACGCTGAAGATGTTGCCGGGGGCCATCACGATGTTTTCGTTCAGCATGGCGTGCGCTAGCTTTTGTGTGTCGGAGACGCCGGGCAGTTGGGCCCAGATAAAGAGCGAGCGCTCAGGCCTGACAAAGATGGTGGCGCCAACATCGTCCAGCAGATCGTAAGCACGGCCTGTGGCTTCTTCCAGTTTGCTGCGCAGCTCTTCGAGGTACTTCAAATGGTGCCGCTCGGCCAGCAATGTGTCGACCGTGCGTTCGGCATATTCAGAGCTGCTGACACTGGTCAGAATTTTGATGTTGGCAATGTCGTTGGCGATGTCAGCGCTGCAGGCCAAAAACCCCACGCGCAGAGCCGCTGACAGCGACTTTGAAAAACTGCTGATGTACAGCGTGCGCTCCAGTTGGTCCAAGGCCGAGAGGCGTGTTTGGCTGGCACTTCGAAAGTCGCTGAGCGCATCGTTTTCAACCAACAACAAATTGTGTTGTTCGGCCAGTTTCAAAATGGCCCGCGCTTTTTGCTTTGACAGGTCCGAGCCTGTGGGATTGTGGGCCAGTGATTGTGTGAAAAACAGGCGCGGGCGCCATGTGATCAAAAGACGCTCGAGCTCTTTCAAATCAGGACCATCCGCCAAGCGTGGCACACCAATCGTGTTGGCACCTGCCAAGCGCAGTTTGCCGATCAGTGGGTAATAGCCGGGATCGTCAATCAGCACCGTTCCACCCGCAGGCACAAAGTAGCGCACGATCAAATCCAAGGCTTCATTGGCACCGTGGGTCAACACAATTTGAGACGGGTGCGCGTCAATGCCTTGGTCTGCCAAGCGGCGCACCAAACGCTGACGCAAAGGTGCATAGCCGAGCCGGTCGCCATAGCGGAACAAGGTGCCCAAACCACTGCGTGCGACTTTGTGGTGTGGGCGGTCTAGCCTCGCGCCGGCCAGCCATTGGGAGGGCGGAAAAGCGTCGCCGACGGTCAGTTGTCCCGGCTCGTTCCTGAGCTGCATGTTCATGAGCCAAACGATGTTCATGGCGCCGTTCAGCGATTGCGTGTCGTGGGGCTCGGCTTTGACGGTTCTTTCTTTGACGTAAAAACCTGAGCCGTGACGCGGCTCGACCAAGCCTCTGGCGACCAACAATTCAAACGCGGCGACGACGGTGTTTTTCCCGTAGTTACGCAAGGCCGCGATTTCGCGCAAGGAGGGGAGTTTTTCGCCGACCTTGTACGCCTCATCACGAATCTGCCGCTCGATGGAGTCAGCAAGTGCGGTGAAAAGAGGCGTCTGTGAGGATGACATCGTATTTGTCCCGCTGCGCTATTTGTGGGCGGCGCTTTCAGCCGATGCCGCGCTGGCGCGTTGGGCAAACTCAGCACGCAAGGCTTTGAGTTTTTCGCGCGGGTCTTCTTTGACGGTGTCTTTGTCCAAACCCATCTCCGCGATGAAGCGGCTGGGGATGGCGGCAATCATGTCGCGGCCTTTTTTGCGTTTGCGTGTCCAGCTGACGGACAAAGAGCGTTGGGCACGGGTGATGCCCACGTACATCAGGCGGCGTTCTTCTTGCAAGCGCACCGCGATGTTGTCGTTGGTGTGTTCGGTGCCCGGTTCGTCGTCGAGTTTGAAGGGCAACATGCCTTCGGTCACGCCCACCAACATGACATGCGGCCACTCCAAACCTTTGGAGGCGTGCAGGGTCGAGAGCGTGACCACGTTTTGGTCTTTTTCGCGCTCAGTCAAGGTGGAGAGCAGCGCGATGGTTTGGGCCACTTCCAGCAGGTTCTTCACTTCGTTGCCAGAGGTCACGCCAGCGGTGTCGTCAATTTGGCCGCCGCAGCGCTGGGCCATCCAGTCGCAAAACTCCATCACGTTGTTCCACTTGGAGGCAGCGGCTTTTTCGCTTTCTTCCGCGTCGTAGAGGTGCTTTTCGTAGCCAATGTCTTTGAGCCAGTCGGTCAAAAACGCACGGGCATCTTCGGCGCCGGTGGTGAGGCGAGCGCGGAATTCAAGGTCGTTCACATAGCGGCCAAATTCGTGCAGGCTACCCAGGGCGCGCGCATTGAGCACCGAGGGCAAGCTATTGCTGAACAGCGCTTCAAACATGCTGAGCTTGTATTGGCTGGCGAACTGGCCCAAGCTGGCCAAGGTTTGGTGGCCAATGCCGCGCTTGGGTGTGGTGACGGTGCGCAAGAAAGCCGGGTCGTCATCGTTGTTGACCCACAGGCGCAGCCACGCGCACAGGTCACGAATTTCGGCGCGGTCAAAAAAGCTTTGGCCGCCCGACACCTTGTAGGGAATTTGTGCCTTGCGCAGCGCTTTTTCGAAGATGCGCGCTTGGTGGTTGGCGCGGTACAGCACCGCAAAGTCTTTGAGTTCTTTGAAGCCGCAGCTGCCTGCATCGGTGCCACCGTGCAAAGACTGGATGCGCGCCACCACGCGTTCGGCTTCGTGTTCTTCGTTATCGGCATCGACCACACGCACGGGCTCGCCCTCGCCGAGTTCAGAGAACAAGGTTTTGGGAAACAGCTTGGGGTTGGGCTGGATGACGTTGTTGGCCGCGCGCAAGATGGCGCTGGTGGAGCGGTAGTTTTGCTCCAGCTTGATGACTTTCAGGTTCGGAAAGTCTTGCGGCAGTTTGCGCAGGTTGTCCAGCGTGGCACCGCGCCAGCCGTAAATCGATTGGTCGTCGTCGCCCACAGCGGTGAAGCGGGCGTTGTCGCCCACCAAACACTTGAGCACTTCATATTGCGTGGCGTTGGTGTCTTGGTATTCGTCGACCAGCACATGGCCGAGTTGGGATTGCCATTTGAGGCGCACCTCGTCGTGCTCTTGCAGCAACTTCAAAGGCAGGCCAATCAGGTCGTCAAAGTCCACGCTTTGGTAGGCGGTGAGGCGTTCTTCGTAGCGCGCCATGATCTTGGCGATGATGCGTTCGTTGTCGTCTTTGGCCAGTGCCAAAGCTTGTTCCGAGTTGAGGCCCATGTTTTTCCACAGGCTGATGGTCCATTGCCATTGGCGTGCGGTGGCCGCGTCGGTGGTGCCGCCTGCGTCTTTCAAAATGCCGGTCACGTCGGCGCTGTCCATGATGCTGAACTGGGGTTTGAGGCCCATCACGCCGCCGTCTTGGCGCAACATGCGCACGCCCAAGGCGTGGAAGGTGCAAATCACCACGTCGTTGGCCGCCTTGCCAATGAGCCCTTTGGCACGCTCACGCATTTCGGTGGCGGCCTTGTTGGTAAAGGTGATCGCGGCGATGCGCTTGGGCTCTAGCCCGGTTTGGATGAGGCGGCCAATCTTGTGCGTGATGACGCGCGTCTTACCCGAGCCCGCCCCCGCCAGCACAAGACAGGGACCGTGCAAGAAATTGACGGCTTCTTGTTGCGCGAGATTCAGGCCAGCAGACATTCAGGAGACAGTTGATGTGAAGCGGGCAATGATACCGACCCGCCCAACGGGCAAAATAGGCGGGTGCTGAACATTCTTCTCATTACCTTTCCCTTCTTTGCGCTGGTTTTGGCTGGCTTTGTGGCGGCGCATCGCCGCATGTTGCCGCTGGACGCGATTCCTGGTTTGAATGGCTTTGTGCTGTTCTTTGCGCTGCCGTGCATGTTGTATCGGTTTGGTGCGAGCACGCCCATCGTGCAGCTGTTGGATGCCACCTTGTTTTGTGCCTATTTGCTTTGCGCCTTGTTGATGGTGGGCTTTGTGGTGGCGGTGAGCATGAACAAACGCATCGGCTGGAACGACGCGTCGTTTGGTGCGTTGGTGGGCGCGTTCCCCAACACGGGTTTCATGGGCGTGCCGTTGTTGGTGGCCTTGCTGGGTGCCTCGGCGGCAGGGCCTGCCATCGTGACCATCGTGGTGGACATGGTCATCACCACGTCCTTGTGCATTGCCTTGTCGCGCTTAGACGGCGCGGACGAGCACGGTGCCAGCCGCGCGGCCAAGAGTGCCCTCAAAGGCGTGTTGACCAACCCCATGCCGTGGGCCATCAGCTTGGGTGGTTTGTCCTCGGCCCTGGATTGGCAGTTGGTGGGACCCGTGGCGAAAACCGTGGGCTTGTTGGCTGATGCGGCTTCGCCTGTGGCCTTGTTCACCATTGGCGCGGTGCTGGCACGTTCACAAATTCGCGTGAAAGAAAGTGGACATCCGCCCATTCTGTGGCGCGATGTGTTGCCTGTGGCACTTTTCAAATTGGTGTTGCACCCGTTGCTGGTGCTACTGGTGTTGGCCGCTGCGGTGCAAATGGGCTTTCACATTGAACACTTCACCATGGTCGTGGTGGTGTTGGTGGCGGCTTTGCCCAGCGCCAGCAATGTGGCTTTGTTGTCGGAGCGTTTTGGCGCAGACACGGGGCGCATTGCCATGATTATTTTGGTCACCACGGCCGCGGCGTTTTTTACTTTCTCAGGGGCAGTGGCGCTGCTCCACGGTTGACCCCAACTTAAATCGCCAGCGGGTCCACGTCGACCGCCCAACGAATCACTTGCCGATGGGCGTTGCGCAGGGCGTGCAGATCAGCTTGCCAATGCGCCAAGAAATGTTGCAGTGCTTTGCGTGAGGTGCATTCGATCAACATTTGTGCGCGCTCGATGTTGGCCACGCGCTGAATCGTCATGGGCACAGCGGGATACAAGTCCACCATCAGTTCGTCCGCCAGTGCGGCACCGGCTTCGCGTGCGGCATTTAAAAAGCCTTGAGCGGCTTCTTGGCTGCGTGCCTCGGCGCGCACCAGGGCTTGAAAGCTGAAGGGCGGCAAGGTGGCTTGTGCGCGTTCTTTGAGCTGTTGCTCGGCGAAGGCGGGGTAGTCGTGTTGCTTGAGTGCTTCAAACAAGGGGTGCTGCGGGTGGTGACTTTGCACCCACATTTCGCAAGGGCTGACCAAGTTCATCGTGGCATCGCGTCCTGCCCGTCCGGCGGCTTGCATGAGCAAGCTGAACAAACGCTCAGGCGCTCGGAAATCGCTCGAAAACAAAGCGCCATCCGTGTTGAGTGCCGCCACCAAGGTGACGCGTCGGAAGTCGTGGCCCTTGGCAATCATTTGCGTGCCCACCAACACATCCACCGCGCCTGCGTGGACTTCGGCCAGCTGGCGCTCTAGCTCGCCTTTGAGGCGGGTGCTGTCAGCGTCAATGCGGGCGATGCGAATGGGCTCGCCGTCTGGCCGGCGCACATCGGCCAGCAATTCTGCCAAGTGTTCTTCGAGTTGTTCGGTGCCTCGGCCCAAGGGGCTGATGTCTAAATTGCCGCAGCTCGGGCAGGCGCGTGGCACCGGTTGTGTGAAGCCGCAATGGTGGCAACGTAAGGTGCGGTCGAGTTTGTGGAACACGCGAAACGCGCTGCAATGCGGGCATTCGCTTTTCCAACCGCAGTCGTTGCAGTTGAGCACGGGCGCATAGCCACGGCGGTTGAGTAACACCAAGATTTGTTCGCCACGTGTCACGCGCTCGCGCATGGCGTCGAGCAGGTGGTTGGAGAACACGGTTTTGTAGGGCTGGCGGTTCATGTCCACGCGGCGCACCAAAGGCAAGGCACCTTGGCCCACGCGTGAAGGCATGGCCAAACGCATGTAGCGGCCTGCGGGTTCTGAGGTGGTGGCGGGGCGGCTGTGGTGCCAGCTTTCTAGCGAGGGTGTGGCTGATCCCAAGATGACTTTCGCACCTTCGAGTTGTCCGCGGTAGATGGCCAGGTCGCGTGCCGAGTAACGCGCGCCTTCTTGTTGTTTGTAACTGGGGTCGTGTTCTTCATCGACCACGATGAGCTGCAAATGCGGCATGGACGCAAACACGGCCATGCGCGTGCCCAACACAATGCGCGCTTCGCCGCTGTGCGCGGCCAGCCAGTTTTTCAGGCGCTGCGCGGGCGTGAGGCTGCTGTGCATGGACACCAAACAGTCGGCACCCCATTGCGGGCAAAAGCGGGCGCGAAAGCGTTCTTCCAACTGTGGCGTGAGGTTGATCTCCGGCACCATCACCAAAATTTGCGCTTGCGGGTTGTGTTCCAGCACGGCTTGTGCGGCACGCAAATACACCTCGGTCTTGCCGCTGCCGGTGTTGCCAAACAACAAGAACGGGCCTTTGTGCGTGGCAATGTCAGCCAGTACTTGGGCTTGTTCTTCTGTGGGGGTGGGGATGGTTTGTGTGGCGCCTTCGTAGGCCGCGACAACTTTGGGCTTGCGTTTTAAGCGGCGCGCCCATTGTTCGGCGCTCAGGTCACGCAGTTGGCTGGGCAGCGCGGCCAAGGCCACCTCGCCTGCACTCCGTTGGTAATAACTGGCGGCAAATTGCACCAGCTGGCGCCAATGGGCGTTCAGCGGCGTGAGGCCTTCCAACACGCTGGCGATGGCGCGCAGCTGCATAGGGGCTGTTTCGCCGCTGTCGGCGTGTGGCGCAGCCCCGCCCCACACCACGCCCAACAGCTCTCGGCTGCCCAGTGGCACCCGCACCAAAGTGCCTGCTGTGTGCGCTGTGCCGCTTTCGTACGTGAGTGCGCCACCGATGCCGCTGTGCGCGGGGGTGTGGACCATCACTGAAATTTGGTGCGACATGTCAAGCGTTAAGTTGGGGTGGTTAGCTCAGGTGTTTTAGCAGAAAAGGCTTTAAGTCGTTGATTTACAAAGGCTTCAGGGTAAACCCAGAGTTTCTGTGGATAACTTTGTTGATATCTACAGGTGAGTGGCTCCGAAGGCGCATGAATCAAGGCTTTGAACAAACTGCCTCAAAAAAATGCAGACCAAGAATCCTATATAAATCAATGACTTATGAGAAATTAAAGTTTTTCAAAATGGGGCAGCCGAAAAAACCAACTTGGTGCACCGGATCAACTTTTTTGTGCATAAGTGTGAAGTCGAAGTAAAACTTTTGATGACTTGACACACTATTTCTTGAGTCAGTTTTAAGGTTTTCTCAGTGCGCGGGAGTGGCTGTGCACCGCTTCCACCAACACGCCCACGCTCTCAGGCGGGGTGAATTGGCTGATGCCGTGGCCCAAGTTGAAGATTTGGGTCGGGCCCGTCGTGGTCTTGTCGGTGTGCGGTTTACCAAACGCGTCCAGCACACGGCGTGCCTCGGTCGCAATGGCGTCGGCAGGGGCAAACAAGGCGTTGGGGTCGAGGTTACCTTGCAAGGCTTTGCCGGGGCCCCCCACCGCGCCGCCCACTTGGGCGCGCGCTTTGGCGAGGTTGACCGTCCAGTCCACACCCAACACGTCGCAGTCGAGGTCGGCCATTTCGGGCAACCACAAACCGCCGCCTTTGGTGAACACCAAGCGGGGAATGACGGCGCCATCGTGCGAGCGCTTGAGCTGTGCCAACACGCGCTTGGTGTATGCCATGCTGAACTGTTGGAACATGCCGTCGGCCAGCACGCCGCCCCAGCTGTCAAAAATCATCACTGCTTGCGCGCCGGCTTCGATTTGGGTGTTGAGGTACAGGGCCACCGCATCGGCATTGATTTCCAAAATGCGGTGCATCAGGTCGGGGCGGCTGTACATCAAGCTCTTGACTTGGCGGTAGTCGTCCGAGCCTGCACCTTCGACCATGTAGCAAGCCAAGGTCCAAGGGCTGCCCGAGAAGCCAATCAAAGGCACGCGGCCGTTGAGCGCTTTGCGAATGGAGGTGACGGCGTCAAACACATAGCGCAACTTGGCCATGTCGGGCACGGCCAGCTCGTTGACGGCGGCTTCGTTGCGCACGTTCTTGGCGAACTTGGGGCCTTCGCCTTGGGCGAAAGACAGGCCCAAGCCCATGGCATCGGGCACGGTCAAGATGTCGCTGAACAAAATGGCGGCGTCGAGCGGGTAGCGCTCCAGCGGCTGCAGGGTGACTTCGGTGGCGAAGTCGGTGTTGGTGGCCAAGCCCATGAAGCTGCCTGCTTTAGCGCGTGTGGCGCAGTACTCTGGCAAATAGCGTCCAGCTTGGCGCATGAGCCAAACGGGGGTGTGGTCGGTGGCTTGGCGCAGGCAAGCGCGCAAAAAGGTGTCGTTTTGGAGTGGTGCAAACATGGCGACATTGTCGCCGAGGTGGTGCTCAGCGAAGCTGACGGTGCTCAACCATCAAGCATTTGTCTTGCACGACGGTGAGGCCTGCAGCTTGGGCTTGTTGTGCAGCCACGTCATGCACGACGCCGATTTGCAGCCACAGCGATTTGGCGCCAATGGCAATCGCCTCTGCGGCGATGGGCGGGATGTCTTCGGAATTGCGAAAGCAGTTCACCATGTCGATGCGTTCGTGCATGGCCGCTTCGGTGAGCGAGGCGTAGGCTTTTTCACCCAATACTTCGGTGGCATTGGGGTTGATGGGCACGATGCGGCATCCGTGGTCTTGCATGTATTTGGCCACCCGGTAGCTGTCGCGGTGGGGTTTGGGCGAGAGACCCACCACGGCGATGGTGTGGCAATTGGCAAGGCTTTGACGAATGGCGCTTTGAGTCATGGCTTATTTGCGGGTGAGCGTGGATGCGCCGTTGGTTGGGGGCTGCTGCGCAAAGTCAGTTGTGGGGGCAGGGCTTTCAGCCGCAGGCAAGGTGGCCAGCGCTTCGCGCATTTGGCGCACGCTCAACAACTCAGACAGCACCAGCGGTGCTTTGCCAGGCGCGTGCAGCACATACACCGGCACGCCGCTGCGGCCCAATGCGGTGAGTGCGGCGGTGATGGCTGGGTCGCGGCGCGTCCAATCAGCACGCATGAGCGTGACTTGGTGCGCCGCCACGTCGGCCAGTACATCGCTGTTGGACAGGGTGGATTTTTTGTTGATTTGGCAGGTCACGCACCACGCGGCAGTGAAGTCGACAAACACAGGTCGGCTTTGGGCCAAGCTTTGTGCCACGGCGGCGTCAGACCAAGGCTGCCAAACGGCGCCTTGCGTTTGCGCGGTGCTTGGCAACGTCGGTGTAGAGGGGCTGCTCGTCGGTGCTTTTAAATCTTCTGCGAAGGTGAGTGCGCCCCAAACCAGTGCGGCGGCCAAAAGCCCGCTCAAAACGCGAGATGCAGGGCCGTGTTGTTTGAGTGCCCACATCAAAGCGGTCAGCAGCAGCAAACCCCCCAGCGCAAACATGGCGGCATCTAAGCTGGTTTGTTGGCCCAACACCCACAGCAGCCACACCACAGTGGCGAGTAAGGGGAAGGCCAACAGCTGGCGCAGCGTGACCATCCACGGGCCGGGGTGTGGCAGCAAACGCGCGACGGCGGGCACAAAGCTGGCTAACAAATAAGGCGCGGCCAAGCCCAAGCCCATGGCCATAAAAATAGTCAGCGCTTGCCATGTTGGCAAAGTCATTGCGAGTCCCAACGACGCGCCCATGAAGGGGGCGGTGCAGGGCGACGCCACGGCCACGGCTAGCACGCCAGAGAGTGCCGCATCCATGACGGGGTGCTTGTATTGAAAGCTGGCCACGCGCGAGGGCAAGATTTGCCCAAACTCAAACAGGCCTAACAAATTGAGCGCGATGAGCGTGAAGAGGGCCGCCAGCACACTTACCACCACGGGAGATTGCAGCTGAAAGCCCCAGCCCAGTTGTTCACCCGCTGCGCGCAAGGCCAGCACGCCAGCGCCCAGCGCCAAGAAGCTGAGCACCACACCGGCGGTGTAGGCCAGGCCTGCCACGCGGTGTGCCCGGTGTGCATGGCTGTGTTGCGCAAACCCCAACAGCTTGATGGCCAGCACCGGCAACACGCAAGGCATGAGGTTGAGGATGAGCCCGCCCACGAACGCGCCTAGCAGCGCCAAGGCAAAGCCCAGAAAGCCATCACTGCCGAGCATGGTTTCGTTGCCGATGGCGCTTGCATGGCTTGTGGTGTTGGTCACGGTTGCTGAGTCGGCGGGCAGATCAGATACGGCAGGCCAAGCGTGCGTGACAGGGGCGGAGACCACGAAGCCTTGGCGTTTGGCGCCCTCGTCAGCGATGAGCAAAAACCCCATTTGCTTAGGTTCCGTCATGCGCAAATTGCTCAGAGGGAGTTGGGCTGTCCACACATCGCCTTGCCACGATTGGCTGGCGCGCGGGTGTTGTTCAGTGGCAGACGCCACCAGCTCGGCGGTGTCTGGAAACACGCGGAGCGTTTTGCCGTGCAGCGAGGTAGGCAATCCGCTGATTTGCAGTGTCAAGCGTTGTGCTTCAAAGCGGGTGGTGGCTTTGACGCCTGGCAAAGCTTTGGCTTGCTCCGCCAGCAGCGCTGAAAACGCGGTGGCATGGGGCGCAAAGCTGCTGTTGACGGGAATGCGCAAGGCGAAGTCGCCTTCTTGTGGAATGCACTCCAGTCGGCAGACCAACCAGTTGGCGTGCAGTTGAATGTCCAGCGTTTGTGTGGCGTTGGGTTTGAACTGTGTCGACACCGTCAGTGGCACGGCCAACAACACGGTTTTGTCGAAGCCGTAGTTGGTCAAGCTGCCTGCTTTGAGTTTTTGCGGCAGCGGCCATTGCACCTCGCCCGCGGTGATGCCCGCAGGCAAATTCAGCTCTAGCTGCGTGGGCAGACCTGAGTCGCCGGGGTTGCGCCAGTAGGTGTGCCACTCGGGCTGGTGTGTGAGTTGCAGGCCCACCCACATCGGCTGACCCGCTTGCACCCCTTGCGGGGCATGCACCACCAACTCGGCGCGCAACTGCGGCGTGCTGACCACGGCACTGGCCAAGGTCTGGGCATTGCTTGGCAGGGTAAATGCACAAGCCCCCCAGAGTAAAACGCCAAATGCTTTTGCCAACATGGGTTTGGCGCAGACGGTCACGACACGGGGATGAGCTGCGCCCAGCAGGCGCGAAACAAAATGAAGCATGCGCCAGATGTTACCGAGCTACAGCCGCCTGCGTGTAAAGCCCAACCCATGACAGGAAAGTAAGATGGCGCTCATGACTGCGCACACCAGCACCCCCTTCCTCGCTTTGGCATCACACCGTTGGGCCGAGCTCAACACCCGTGACTTTGCGGCCCTCGACCCCGCGCGCACCGTGGCCTTGTTGCCTCTGGGGGCAACCGAGCAACATGGGCCGCATTTGCCGCTATCGGTTGATACGGTGTTGGTCGATGGTGTGGTGAACGCTGCATTGACGCACTTGGCTGCCACAGACCCCGTGCTGGTGTTGCCCACGCAGACGCTCGGCCTGAGTACCGAGCACACGGCCTTTGCTGGCACGCTGCATCTGTCGCCACAAACCTTGATCCAACTCTGGTGCGACATCGGTGCCTCGGTGGCACGCGCGGGTGTGAAGAAGCTGCTGATGTTCAACGCCCACGGCGGCAATGTGGGGCTGATGGATGTGGTGGCGCGCGAGCTGCGTGCCCAGCATGGCCTGATTGTTTACAGCAGCAGTTGGTACAACTTGCCCTTGGATGCGGCCGTGATGGGGCAGTTCTCGGCGGACGAACACCGCTTTGGCATCCACGCGGGTGACATTGAAACATCCATGATGCGGGCGCTGGCGCCCGATTGCGTGAACATGGCGGAGGCCCAAAACTTTGCCTCCACGTCGCAAGACCGGGCCAAACATTATCCGGTCTTGGGCAATGGCAAAAGCGCCAAGCTTGGCTGGCACATGCAGGACTACAACCCCCAAGGTGCCGCGGGCAATGCGGCGGCGGCCACTGCGGCGAAAGGTGAAGCGCTGGTGCACAGCGCGGGCGAGCAGCTGGCGCTGCTGCTGCAAGAGCTGGTGGCGCTGCCGCTCAGCACGGTGCGCGTTTAAATATTTCAGCCTTCAGGCGAACGTCACCCAGTCTTTGTGGCTGGGCGTTTCCAAGTGCGGCACGCTGTTGAATGCGATCAGGCTGTGACGTTTGGCGTTGAAGCTAAATTCGCTTACCGCGCTGTTGCGAAGCCGCATGTTCAGCTCGATGCTGGTTTCAGGGCTGACGCGCAGCACATGCGCCACGGCCGTGGCAATGGGGCCACCGCTGGACACAAGCAAAACATTTCCCTCGTGCTGTTGGCGAATGTGATCGAGGGCTGACGTGACGCCTTTTGCAAACTCGGTGTAGCTGGGCATGCCCTGTGGGCTGACCACGCCGGCCATCCATTGTGTGAGGCCATCGCGTAGCAAGCGGAAATGCTGTTTGTAGCCCTCTGGCGTGGTGGGCTTCACCAGCTCGCCCGGTTGAATGGCGCGGATGAGGGCTTCGCTGTCGTATTCGTTCAGGCCCGGCCAAACCCGTGCTTCATGTCGTGTTCCCATGCCTTGTTGAATACCTGCCAAGGTTTGTGCATGGCGCTTGAGTCCCCCGATGATGACGGCATCAAACGTGAGGCCTTGCGCTTGCCAATGCTCGCCGAGGCGATGGCTTTGCTGCAGGCCCAAAGGACTGAGTTGGTCGTAATCGGCGGCGCCCAACGAGGCTTGCCCGTGTCGCACTAAATAGAGTTGTCCCATGGTGTGATGTGGGTTGTTTGCGTTCATTCTGAAGACGAATGGCAAGACAAACAGTCACGACTGAGACCCGCAGTCACCTGTGCGGCAGCGCGCGCCGCCCATGTTTAGAGTGTTTGCAGCGCCGACCGCACCATCCACGCGACCGTGCCTAAGAGCGCCAAGGCCATCAGTCGGTTGAACCATTGCAGGCGCTGTGCGGTGTCGTTTGGGCCGCGCAGCCAGTGGCGCAAGCTGGCGCCTATCCATGCATAGGTGAAGTTGCTGGCGAGGCCAAAGAACATGAAGATGGGCAATGTTTCCAGCAGACGTGCAGGGGTGTCGTCGTGATCGATGACCCAGCCGCTTACCACTGACATGGCCAAGAACCAGGCTTTGATGTTGATGAACTGAAGCATCACGCCTTGCTTGAAACCCACGATGGGGCCTTGTGCGGCATCGCTCAAGCGCTGCGTGCTGGCGAGTTTCCAAGCGAGCCACAGCAAATACAACACGCCGGCGGCCAGCAGACCCCAACGCAGCGGTGGAAAGCCCAGCACCAGCGCTCCCAAGCCGGCTGCGTTGAGCACGAGTAAAACCCCCCAGCCTGCAGGCACGGCGCACACAAAAGGCAGCGCACGTCGCAAGCCATGGTTCGCCGCAAGCGTGGCGGACAGGGCGGTGTTGGGGCCGGGAGTGAAGGTGCCCACGGTAGCGAGGGCAATCAAGGCAAAGAGTTCAGCGCTGCTCATGCCGGTGAGGATAGTTGCTCCCAGCGTTCAAGGGCTGTCATCAGTGCGTCTTCAATTTCAGTGTCGCGTTTGTGAATTTGCGCGACTTTGGCGGGGTCGCTGGCGTACAGGCTGCTGTCGCTGAGGGCTGCTTGGGTTTCTTTTTGCTCAGCTTCGAGCGATGCAATCAGTGCCGGTAGTGCTTCCAGTTCGCGTTGCTCTTTGTAGCTGAGCTTGCGCGTCTTTGTGGCGGGGGCTGCGGGCTTGGGCGCTTCTGTGACCGCCGCTTTGACCACTACGGGTGCGGCAACTTTGGTTTGAGGGGCGAGGCTGCGGGCGCGCTCTGACTGGATGAGCCAATCTTGCACGCCGCCTTCGTATTCGCGCCAGAAGCCGGGGTTGTCCTCTGTGGCTTCAAACACCAAAGTGCTAGTGGCCACGTTATCGAGGAAGGTGCGATCATGGCTGACGATGAACACGGTGCCGTCATACTTTTGCAGCAACTCTTCTAGCAGTTCCAGCGTGTCGATGTCTAAGTCGTTGGTGGGTTCGTCTAGCACCAGTACGTTGGCTGGGCGTGCAAACAAACGAGCGAGCAGCAAGCGGTTGCGCTCACCGCCAGACAGCGAGCGCACAGGAGACGTAGCGCGAGCGGGCGAGAACAAGAAGTCGTCCAAGTAGCTTTTGACGTGTTTGCGCTGGGTGCCAATTTCAATCCACTCGCTGCCGGGGCTGATGAAGTCTTCGAGTGAGGCGTCCATGTCTAGCGCGTTGCGCATTTGGTCAAAGTACGCCACTTGCAGATTCGCGCCTTGGCGGATCTTGCCGCTGTCGGCTTCAAGCTCGCCCAAGATCATTTTCAACAGCGTTGATTTGCCAGCGCCGTTCGGGCCGATCAAACCAATCTTGTCACCGCGCAAGAAGGTCGCCGAGAAGTTTTTGGTAATCACCTTGCCGCCGAAGGCTTTGTCTACCTCGGTGAGTTCGGCCACGATCTTGCCTGTGGGGGCGCCGCTGGCGACGTCTAGCTTCACACGGCCGACGGCTTCGCGGCGTGCTTCGCGCTGGCTGCGCAAAGCTTCTAGGCGTCCAATGCGGCTTTGGCTGCGTGTGCGGCGCGCTTCTACGCCTTTGCGAATCCACACTTCTTCACCAGCCAGCAGTTTGTCGGCTTTGGCGTTGATCACCGCTTCTTGGGCGGCTTGTTCTTCTTTTTGCAATTGGTACTGCGAGAAGTTCCCGGGGTAAGTCAACAAATGACCGCGGTCCAGTTCCACTATGCGTGTGGCGACCTTATCTAAGAACGATCGGTCATGCGTGATGGTGATGATGCTTCCCTTGAAATCAATCAAAAGCTGCTCCAGCCACTCGATGCTGTCGAGGTCTAAGTGGTTGGTAGGCTCGTCGAGTAGGAGCACGTCCGGGGATGTCACCAAGGCTTGTGCGAGTGCCACGCGTTTGAGCGTGCCACCAGAGAGTGCGCTGATGCGGGCATCGGGGTCAAGGTGCAAGCGGTGCAATGTTTCTTGCACGCGTTGTTCCCAGTTCCAGCCGTCAAAGAGTTCAATCTCGTTTTGCATGGCTGTGAGATCACCCTCACCAGCCGAGTACTGATCAATCAGGTGGATGACGCGCGCCAAGCCCGCACTCACGGATTCAAAGACAGAGGCGTTGCTATCTAGTTGAGGCTCTTGGGCCACATAAGTCACGCGCAAGCCCTGCTGGACACGTAAGTCACCGTCGTCAGGCTTTTCTAGTCCGCCCAAGATGCGCAGTAATGAGGATTTGCCAGCACCATTGCGGCCGATCAGGCCTACGCGCTCAGCGGTTTCAAGTGAGAACTCTGCGTGATCAAGGAGAGCGACGTGCCCAAAAGCGAGTTGGGCGTTCTGTAGAGTAATTAAAGACATGCCCCATTATCAAGGGCGCCCTTGGGCGGCTTCTATTTAAACAAAGCGCAGGCTTTGTAGAAACGAGGCACGAAGAGCTGATTGCGAACTTTTTTCAAAATAGTTGCGCGAAGCCAAAAAGTAGTGCTATACTGACGGGCTCCGCTGATGAGAATTGTTAAGGGTTTACCCGAAACAATGTTGGCGGAGGTGGTAGAAAAAGATTTTTAAAATTTCTTCGAAATGCTTGAAAATCCGATGTATACTGCAAGGCTTCGCTGATCGCAGCGTGGTTGCTCAAGTAGTTGAGTGGTTCATTAAAAACATACAGCCGATAAGCGTGGGCGTTTGATGGTGATTGCCAAGTTCTTTAGGAACTTAGCTTTAATTAGCTAACAAACGCTCATGAAGTAAAAAAGATGTGAAATTCGTCAAAGAAAATCACGTCGATTCCAATTTATGAGTTGATCGAAAGATCAAAAAAATATCAAGATCGAACTATAGAGTTTGATCCTGGCTCAGATTGAACGCTGGCGGAATGCTTTACACATGCAAGTCGAACGGCAGCACGGACTTCGGTCTGGTGGCGAGTGGCGAACGGGTGAGTAATATATCGGAACGTGCCCAGTCGTGGGGGATAACGTAGTGAAAATTACGCTAATACCGCATACGATCTAAGGATGAAAGCGGGGGATCGCAAGACCTCGCGCGATTGGAGCGGCCGATATCAGATTAGGTAGTTGGTGAGGTAAAGGCTCACCAAGCCAACGATCTGTAGCTGGTCTGAGAGGACGACCAGCCACACTGGAACTGAGACACGGTCCAGACTCCTACGGGAGGCAGCAGTGGGGAATTTTGGACAATGGACGCAAGTCTGATCCAGCCATTCCGCGTGCAGGACGAAGGCCTTCGGGTTGTAAACTGCTTTTGTACAGAACGAAAAGGTTTCTATTAATACTAGGGGCTCATGACGGTACTGTAAGAATAAGCACCGGCTAACTACGTGCCAGCAGCCGCGGTAATACGTAGGGTGCAAGCGTTAATCGGAATTACTGGGCGTAAAGCGTGCGCAGGCGGTTATATAAGACAGATGTGAAATCCCCGGGCTCAACCTGGGAACTGCATTTGTGACTGTATAGCTGGAGTGCGGCAGAGGGGGATGGAATTCCGCGTGTAGCAGTGAAATGCGTAGATATGCGGAGGAACACCGATGGCGAAGGCAATCCCCTGGGCCTGCACTGACGCTCATGCACGAAAGCGTGGGGAGCAAACAGGATTAGATACCCTGGTAGTCCACGCCCTAAACGATGTCAACTGGTTGTTGGGTCTTCACTGACTCAGTAACGAAGCTAACGCGTGAAGTTGACCGCCTGGGGAGTACGGCCGCAAGGTTGAAACTCAAAGGAATTGACGGGGACCCGCACAAGCGGTGGATGATGTGGTTTAATTCGATGCAACGCGAAAAACCTTACCCACCTTTGACATGTACGGAAGCCTTTAGAGATAGAGGCGTGCTCGAAAGAGAGCCGTAACACAGGTGCTGCATGGCTGTCGTCAGCTCGTGTCGTGAGATGTTGGGTTAAGTCCCGCAACGAGCGCAACCCTTGTCATTAGTTGCTACATTTAGTTGGGCACTCTAATGAGACTGCCGGTGACAAACCGGAGGAAGGTGGGGATGACGTCAAGTCCTCATGGCCCTTATAGGTGGGGCTACACACGTCATACAATGGCTGGTACAAAGGGTTGCCAACCCGCGAGGGGGAGCTAATCCCATAAAACCAGTCGTAGTCCGGATCGCAGTCTGCAACTCGACTGCGTGAAGTCGGAATCGCTAGTAATCGTGGATCAGAATGTCACGGTGAATACGTTCCCGGGTCTTGTACACACCGCCCGTCACACCATGGGAGCGGGTTCTGCCAGAAGTAGTTAGCCTAACCGTAAGGAGGGCGATTACCACGGCAGGGTTCGTGACTGGGGTGAAGTCGTAACAAGGTAGCCGTATCGGAAGGTGCGGCTGGATCACCTCCTTTCTGGAAAACTGCAATCTAAATTGAACGTCCACACTTATCGGTTGTTTTGAAGGTTGTCGTCGATTAACTCAGTTCGCTGAGGATGTCGCGACCGGCTTGGGTCTGTAGCTCAGTTGGTTAGAGCACTGTGTTGATAACGCAGGGGTCGTTGGTTCGATTCCAACCAGACCCACCAAACGTCTAAGTGATTCATTGGGGGATTAGCTCAGCTGGGAGAGCACCTGCTTTGCAAGCAGGGGGTCGTCGGTTCGATCCCGTCATCCTCCACCATTCATTCAACAACAAAGCAGCTTCTGTTGAGGCTTCTTTGTTGTTGATCGATATTGATTGATTAACTAGGCTGTTCATTAAAAATTCATAGAGTAGATATCAGAGTTACTAGCGGAAACTGCACATTCGTAAAGGTTTAGTGCAGACCGTGCCGCTAGTAACATTTTTGATTGCGTCAAAACGAATATTCAAACTTTGGTTTGGATTTCAAGTAATGACGAATGTTCTTTAATAGCGATATTGAAGGATTATTCATATTTACGGCATAACGCGACAGGTGAGAGACCTGTCAAATCAGTCCTTGAAAACAATTTTTGATCTCGAAAGAGGCGTCAAAGTTATAGGGTCAAGTGACTAAGAGCATATGGTGGATGCCTTGGCAATGATAGGCGACGAAAGACGTGATAGCCTGCGATAAGCTTCGGGGAGCTGGCAAATTAGCTTTGATCCGGAGATTTCTGAATGGGGAAACCTTACCGAAAGGTAATCCTGCAGTGAATACATAGCTGCTGGAGGCGAACCGGGTGAACTGAAACATCTCAGTAGCTCGAGGAAAAGACATCAACCGAGATTCCGAAAGTAGTGGCGAGCGAAATCGGAGAAGCCTGCTAGTGATAGCACAAGACTTAACGGAATAACCTGGAAAGGTTAACTATAGAGGGTGATAGTCCCGTACGTGAAAAGACCTGTGTGGTACTAAGCTAGCGACAAGTAGGGCGGGACACGTGTAATCCTGTCTGAATATGGGGGGACCATCCTCCAAGGCTAAATACTCATCATTGACCGATAGTGAACTAGTACCGTGAGGGAAAGGCGAAAAGAACCCCGGGAGGGGAGTGAAATAGATCCTGAAACCGTATGCTTACAAAAAGTAGGAGCCTCGTAAGGGGTGACTGCGTACCTTTTGTATAATGGGTCAGCGACTTACATTCAGTGGCAAGGTTAACCGAATAGGGAAGCCGTAGAGAAATCGAGTCCGAATAGGGCGAATTAGTCGCTGGGTGTAGACCCGAAACCAAGTGATCTATCCATGGGCAGGATGAAGGTGCCGTAACAGGTACTGGAGGTCCGAACCGACTAATGTTGCAAAATTAGCGGATGACCTGTGGATAGGGGTGAAAGGCTAAACAAACTTGGAAATAGCTGGTTCTCTCCGAAAACTATTTAGGTAGTGCCTCAAGTATTACCTGCGGGGGTAGAGCACTGTTTTGGCTAGGGGGTCATGGCGACTTACCAAACCAATGCAAACTCCGAATACCGCAGAGTACAGCTTGGGAGACAGAGCACCGGGTGCTAACGTCCGGACTCAAGAGGGAAACAACCCAGACCGCCAGCTAAGGTCCCTAAAATTGGCTAAGTGGGAAACGAAGTGGGAAGGCTAAAACAGTCAGGATGTTGGCTTAGAAGCAGCCATCATTTAAAGAAAGCGTAATAGCTCACTGATCGAGTCGTCCTGCGCGGAAGATGTAACGGGGCTAAGCCAGTTACCGAAGCTGCGGATTTGCAATTTATTGCAAGTGGTAGGAGAGCGTTCTGTAAGCCTGTGAAGGTGCGTTGTAAAGCGTGCTGGAGGTATCAGAAGTGCGAATGCTGACATGAGTAGCGTTAAAGGGGGTGAAAAGCCCCCTCGCCGTAAGCGCAAGGTTTTCTACGCAACGTTCATCGGCGTAGAGTGAGTCGGCCCCTAAGGCGAGGCAGAGATGCGTAGTTGATGGGAAACAGGTAAATATTCCTGTACCGATGTGTAGTGCGATGTGGGGACGGAGAAGGTTAGCTCAGCAGACTGTTGGATATGTCTGTTCAAGCCTGTAGTCGTGCCTGGTAGGTAAATCCGCCGGGCTTAGATGAGGGGTGATAACGAGGATGCTTGCATCCGAAGTGAGTGATACCCTGCTTCCAGGAAAAGCCACTAAGCTTCAGCTACACACGACCGTACCGCAAACCGACACTGGTGCGCGAGATGAGTATTCTAAGGCGCTTGAGAGAACTCAGGAGAAGGAACTCGGCAAATTGACACCGTAACTTCGGAAGAAGGTGTGCCTTTAGTATGTGAACCTGTACAAGGGGAGCAGAATGAGGCCTCAGAGAATCGGTGGCTGCGACTGTTTAATAAAAACACAGCACTCTGCAAACACGAAAGTGGACGTATAGGGTGTGACGCCTGCCCGGTGCTGGAAGATTAAATGATGGGGTGCAAGCTCTTGATTGAAGTCCCAGTAAACGGCGGCCGTAACTATAACGGTCCTAAGGTAGCGAAATTCCTTGTCGGGTAAGTTCCGACCTGCACGAATGGCGTAACGATGGCCACACTGTCTCCTCCTGAGACTCAGCGAAGTTGAAATGTTTGTGATGATGCAATCTCCCCGCGGAAAGACGGAAAGACCCCATGAACCTTTACTGTAGCTTTGTATTGGATTTTGAACAGACCTGTGTAGGATAGGTGGGAGGCTTTGAAGCCGGAACGCTAGTTTCGGTGGAGCCAACGTTGAAATACCACCCTGGTGTGTTTGAGGTTCTAACCTAGGTCCATTATCTGGATCGGGGACAGTGCATGGTAGGCAGTTTGACTGGGGCGGTCTCCTCCCAAAGCGTAACGGAGGAGTTCGAAGGTACGCTAGTTACGGTCGGACATCGTGATGATAGTGCAATGGCATAAGCGTGCTTAACTGCGAGACTGACAAGTCGAGCAGATACGAAAGTAGGACATAGTGATCCGGTGGTTCTGTATGGAAGGGCCATCGCTCAACGGATAAAAGGTACTCTGGGGATAACAGGCTGATACCGCCCAAGAGTTCATATCGACGGCGGTGTTTGGCACCTCGATGTCGGCTCATCTCATCCTGGGGCTGTAGCCGGTCCCAAGGGTATGGCTGTTCGCCATTTAAAGAGGTACGTGAGCTGGGTTTAAAACGTCGTGAGACAGTTTGGTCCCTATCTTCCGTGGGCGCTGCAGATTTGAGGAAGCCTGCTCCTAGTACGAGAGGACCGGAGTGGACACACCTCTGGTGTATCGGTTGTCACGCCAGTGGCATTGCCGAGTAGCTATGTGTGGAAGAGATAACCGCTGAAAGCATCTAAGCGGGAAACTCGTTTCAAGATGAGATCTGCCGGGGCCTTGAGCCCCCTAAAGAGTCGTTCAAGACCAGGACGTTGATAGGTCAGGTGTGGAAGCGTAGTAATACGTTAAGCTAACTGATACTAATTGCTCGTGCGACTTGACCCTATAACTTTGATCCAATGTGATCAAGGAAGTTATGCCAAGTGACGCATTCAAAATAAATCTGATATTGCTCTATGAATTCGTTGCCTTGATTTGATCAAGGTGACAACAAGTTATGCCTGATGACCATAGCAAGTTGGTACCACTCCTTCCCATCCCGAACAGGACAGTGAAACGACTTAGCGCCGATGATAGTGCGGGTTCCCGTGTGAAAGTAGGACATCGTCAGGCTATTACAGCCTCAGAAACCCCCGCTCGATTGAGTGGGGGTTTTTGTTCCCAGGCTCTCTATCTAAGGATAGAGATGTTTGGAGATTCTTCTTAACGAAAAATCTCCAAACATTTGCTAAATAGCACTTAGTTGTGCTATACTGCAAGGCTTCGCTGATCGCAGCGTGGTTGCTCAAGTAGTTGAGTGGTTCATTAAAAACATACAGCCGATAAGCGTGGGCGTTTGATGGTGATTGCCAAGTTCTTTAGGAACTTAGCTTTAATTAGCTAACAAACGCTCATGAAGTAAAAAAGATGTGAAATTCGTCAAAGAAAATCACGTCGATTCCAATTTATGAGTTGATCGAAAGATCAAAAAAATATCAAGATCGAACTATAGAGTTTGATCCTGGCTCAGATTGAACGCTGGCGGAATGCTTTACACATGCAAGTCGAACGGCAGCACGGACTTCGGTCTGGTGGCGAGTGGCGAACGGGTGAGTAATATATCGGAACGTGCCCAGTCGTGGGGGATAACGTAGTGAAAATTACGCTAATACCGCATACGATCTAAGGATGAAAGCGGGGGATCGCAAGACCTCGCGCGATTGGAGCGGCCGATATCAGATTAGGTAGTTGGTGAGGTAAAGGCTCACCAAGCCAACGATCTGTAGCTGGTCTGAGAGGACGACCAGCCACACTGGAACTGAGACACGGTCCAGACTCCTACGGGAGGCAGCAGTGGGGAATTTTGGACAATGGACGCAAGTCTGATCCAGCCATTCCGCGTGCAGGACGAAGGCCTTCGGGTTGTAAACTGCTTTTGTACAGAACGAAAAGGTTTCTATTAATACTAGGGGCTCATGACGGTACTGTAAGAATAAGCACCGGCTAACTACGTGCCAGCAGCCGCGGTAATACGTAGGGTGCAAGCGTTAATCGGAATTACTGGGCGTAAAGCGTGCGCAGGCGGTTATATAAGACAGATGTGAAATCCCCGGGCTCAACCTGGGAACTGCATTTGTGACTGTATAGCTGGAGTGCGGCAGAGGGGGATGGAATTCCGCGTGTAGCAGTGAAATGCGTAGATATGCGGAGGAACACCGATGGCGAAGGCAATCCCCTGGGCCTGCACTGACGCTCATGCACGAAAGCGTGGGGAGCAAACAGGATTAGATACCCTGGTAGTCCACGCCCTAAACGATGTCAACTGGTTGTTGGGTCTTCACTGACTCAGTAACGAAGCTAACGCGTGAAGTTGACCGCCTGGGGAGTACGGCCGCAAGGTTGAAACTCAAAGGAATTGACGGGGACCCGCACAAGCGGTGGATGATGTGGTTTAATTCGATGCAACGCGAAAAACCTTACCCACCTTTGACATGTACGGAAGCCTTTAGAGATAGAGGCGTGCTCGAAAGAGAGCCGTAACACAGGTGCTGCATGGCTGTCGTCAGCTCGTGTCGTGAGATGTTGGGTTAAGTCCCGCAACGAGCGCAACCCTTGTCATTAGTTGCTACATTTAGTTGGGCACTCTAATGAGACTGCCGGTGACAAACCGGAGGAAGGTGGGGATGACGTCAAGTCCTCATGGCCCTTATAGGTGGGGCTACACACGTCATACAATGGCTGGTACAAAGGGTTGCCAACCCGCGAGGGGGAGCTAATCCCATAAAACCAGTCGTAGTCCGGATCGCAGTCTGCAACTCGACTGCGTGAAGTCGGAATCGCTAGTAATCGTGGATCAGAATGTCACGGTGAATACGTTCCCGGGTCTTGTACACACCGCCCGTCACACCATGGGAGCGGGTTCTGCCAGAAGTAGTTAGCCTAACCGTAAGGAGGGCGATTACCACGGCAGGGTTCGTGACTGGGGTGAAGTCGTAACAAGGTAGCCGTATCGGAAGGTGCGGCTGGATCACCTCCTTTCTGGAAAACTGCAATCTAAATTGAACGTCCACACTTATCGGTTGTTTTGAAGGTTGTCGTCGATTAACTCAGTTCGCTGAGGATGTCGCGACCGGCTTGGGTCTGTAGCTCAGTTGGTTAGAGCACTGTGTTGATAACGCAGGGGTCGTTGGTTCGATTCCAACCAGACCCACCAAACGTCTAAGTGATTCATTGGGGGATTAGCTCAGCTGGGAGAGCACCTGCTTTGCAAGCAGGGGGTCGTCGGTTCGATCCCGTCATCCTCCACCATTCATTCAACAACAAAGCAGCTTCTGTTGAGGCTTCTTTGTTGTTGATCGATATTGATTGATTAACTAGGCTGTTCATTAAAAATTCATAGAGTAGATATCAGAGTTACTAGCGGAAACTGCACATTCGTAAAGGTTTAGTGCAGACCGTGCCGCTAGTAACATTTTTGATTGCGTCAAAACGAATATTCAAACTTTGGTTTGGATTTCAAGTAATGACGAATGTTCTTTAATAGCGATATTGAAGGATTATTCATATTTACGGCATAACGCGACAGGTGAGAGACCTGTCAAATCAGTCCTTGAAAACAATTTTTGATCTCGAAAGAGGCGTCAAAGTTATAGGGTCAAGTGACTAAGAGCATATGGTGGATGCCTTGGCAATGATAGGCGACGAAAGACGTGATAGCCTGCGATAAGCTTCGGGGAGCTGGCAAATTAGCTTTGATCCGGAGATTTCTGAATGGGGAAACCTTACCGAAAGGTAATCCTGCAGTGAATACATAGCTGCTGGAGGCGAACCGGGTGAACTGAAACATCTCAGTAGCTCGAGGAAAAGACATCAACCGAGATTCCGAAAGTAGTGGCGAGCGAAATCGGAGAAGCCTGCTAGTGATAGCACAAGACTTAACGGAATAACCTGGAAAGGTTAACTATAGAGGGTGATAGTCCCGTACGTGAAAAGACCTGTGTGGTACTAAGCTAGCGACAAGTAGGGCGGGACACGTGTAATCCTGTCTGAATATGGGGGGACCATCCTCCAAGGCTAAATACTCATCATTGACCGATAGTGAACTAGTACCGTGAGGGAAAGGCGAAAAGAACCCCGGGAGGGGAGTGAAATAGATCCTGAAACCGTATGCTTACAAAAAGTAGGAGCCTCGTAAGGGGTGACTGCGTACCTTTTGTATAATGGGTCAGCGACTTACATTCAGTGGCAAGGTTAACCGAATAGGGAAGCCGTAGAGAAATCGAGTCCGAATAGGGCGAATTAGTCGCTGGGTGTAGACCCGAAACCAAGTGATCTATCCATGGGCAGGATGAAGGTGCCGTAACAGGTACTGGAGGTCCGAACCGACTAATGTTGCAAAATTAGCGGATGACCTGTGGATAGGGGTGAAAGGCTAAACAAACTTGGAAATAGCTGGTTCTCTCCGAAAACTATTTAGGTAGTGCCTCAAGTATTACCTGCGGGGGTAGAGCACTGTTTTGGCTAGGGGGTCATGGCGACTTACCAAACCAATGCAAACTCCGAATACCGCAGAGTACAGCTTGGGAGACAGAGCACCGGGTGCTAACGTCCGGACTCAAGAGGGAAACAACCCAGACCGCCAGCTAAGGTCCCTAAAATTGGCTAAGTGGGAAACGAAGTGGGAAGGCTAAAACAGTCAGGATGTTGGCTTAGAAGCAGCCATCATTTAAAGAAAGCGTAATAGCTCACTGATCGAGTCGTCCTGCGCGGAAGATGTAACGGGGCTAAGCCAGTTACCGAAGCTGCGGATTTGCAATTTATTGCAAGTGGTAGGAGAGCGTTCTGTAAGCCTGTGAAGGTGCGTTGTAAAGCGTGCTGGAGGTATCAGAAGTGCGAATGCTGACATGAGTAGCGTTAAAGGGGGTGAAAAGCCCCCTCGCCGTAAGCGCAAGGTTTTCTACGCAACGTTCATCGGCGTAGAGTGAGTCGGCCCCTAAGGCGAGGCAGAGATGCGTAGTTGATGGGAAACAGGTAAATATTCCTGTACCGATGTGTAGTGCGATGTGGGGACGGAGAAGGTTAGCTCAGCAGACTGTTGGATATGTCTGTTCAAGCCTGTAGTCGTGCCTGGTAGGTAAATCCGCCGGGCTTAGATGAGGGGTGATAACGAGGATGCTTGCATCCGAAGTGAGTGATACCCTGCTTCCAGGAAAAGCCACTAAGCTTCAGCTACACACGACCGTACCGCAAACCGACACTGGTGCGCGAGATGAGTATTCTAAGGCGCTTGAGAGAACTCAGGAGAAGGAACTCGGCAAATTGACACCGTAACTTCGGAAGAAGGTGTGCCTTTAGTATGTGAACCTGTACAAGGGGAGCAGAATGAGGCCTCAGAGAATCGGTGGCTGCGACTGTTTAATAAAAACACAGCACTCTGCAAACACGAAAGTGGACGTATAGGGTGTGACGCCTGCCCGGTGCTGGAAGATTAAATGATGGGGTGCAAGCTCTTGATTGAAGTCCCAGTAAACGGCGGCCGTAACTATAACGGTCCTAAGGTAGCGAAATTCCTTGTCGGGTAAGTTCCGACCTGCACGAATGGCGTAACGATGGCCACACTGTCTCCTCCTGAGACTCAGCGAAGTTGAAATGTTTGTGATGATGCAATCTCCCCGCGGAAAGACGGAAAGACCCCATGAACCTTTACTGTAGCTTTGTATTGGATTTTGAACAGACCTGTGTAGGATAGGTGGGAGGCTTTGAAGCCGGAACGCTAGTTTCGGTGGAGCCAACGTTGAAATACCACCCTGGTGTGTTTGAGGTTCTAACCTAGGTCCATTATCTGGATCGGGGACAGTGCATGGTAGGCAGTTTGACTGGGGCGGTCTCCTCCCAAAGCGTAACGGAGGAGTTCGAAGGTACGCTAGTTACGGTCGGACATCGTGATGATAGTGCAATGGCATAAGCGTGCTTAACTGCGAGACTGACAAGTCGAGCAGATACGAAAGTAGGACATAGTGATCCGGTGGTTCTGTATGGAAGGGCCATCGCTCAACGGATAAAAGGTACTCTGGGGATAACAGGCTGATACCGCCCAAGAGTTCATATCGACGGCGGTGTTTGGCACCTCGATGTCGGCTCATCTCATCCTGGGGCTGTAGCCGGTCCCAAGGGTATGGCTGTTCGCCATTTAAAGAGGTACGTGAGCTGGGTTTAAAACGTCGTGAGACAGTTTGGTCCCTATCTTCCGTGGGCGCTGCAGATTTGAGGAAGCCTGCTCCTAGTACGAGAGGACCGGAGTGGACACACCTCTGGTGTATCGGTTGTCACGCCAGTGGCATTGCCGAGTAGCTATGTGTGGAAGAGATAACCGCTGAAAGCATCTAAGCGGGAAACTCGTTTCAAGATGAGATCTGCCGGGGCCTTGAGCCCCCTAAAGAGTCGTTCAAGACCAGGACGTTGATAGGTCAGGTGTGGAAGCGTAGTAATACGTTAAGCTAACTGATACTAATTGCTCGTGCGACTTGACCCTATAACTTTGATCCAATGTGATCAAGGAAGTTATGCCAAGTGACGCATTCAAAATAAATCTGATATTGCTCTATGAATTCGTTGCCTTGATTTGATCAAGGTGACAACAAGTTATGCCTGATGACCATAGCAAGTTGGTACCACTCCTTCCCATCCCGAACAGGACAGTGAAACGACTTAGCGCCGATGATAGTGCGGGTTCCCGTGTGAAAGTAGGACATCGTCAGGCTATTACAGCCTCAGAAACCCCCGCTCGATTGAGTGGGGGTTTTTGTTTTTAGGCTTTCAAATTTAAGATTTCTAAATTAATGATTGATGATGTACTCATCATTGATCGTGCATGCGCCGCTTGTCTCTAGGCTCTGGCACAAGTCAAAAATCCAAGTCTCAAAACTGATGCCTGTTGAATACATGGCATGCAGCAAGTGCAGATATTGAGCAGAATGCGCCCAAATGCAATAGTCACTCAGTTTGACTCTTTGTAACTCAAGCAGCTTGAACTTCAGTAAAACCTTGGCCGCGTAGCTTGCGTGCTTATCAGGTGCATTTTGAAATTGCGCCAAGCGACTTCTTGCACGCACAAGTGCGCCCGTCACGTCGGTGAAAGCCGCGCCGTGACCAGGGAGTACGAGTTTTGGGGCAAGTCGCTCAATGATTTGAAGTGTTGATTCGATCTCATTGAACGCTGATAGTCCTTCAATTTCTGGAAAAACAACGCCAAAGCCATTCTCCCAAAGTGCATCGGCAGAGACCAACATACGATCTTCTTCATTGAAGAGGACGATTGAATGCGGGTCATGACCCGGTGCCGCATGAATCCGCCATGTATTGCCTGCGACACAAAAATGGTCACCATCGCGAAGAACTCCCGACTTTTTAAATTGGGGGCAGTGTTGACCTGTTGGCGTGTAAGTTAGCGCATTCGAGTCCCATGAGTCAACATAGCTTGCATGACCAGGTGGTATCAAGGTTTCAAGCTTAGGAAATAATGCTTGCAGATGTGCATTTCCGCCGCAATGGTCGCTGTGCAAATGTGTATTGATAAGAGTAGTAAGTGGTCGCTGTTTCAGGGCCGCTGTCACAAGCGCCGCAGTCTGCTCAGCATGCGTCCAGTAACCTGAGTCAACGAGGATGGCTTGATCCTCATCCTGAATCAATACATTGTTGGACGAAAGCCAGCCTCTTTCGAAAAAAGCAACGCCGGAAGGTAATGCGAGCATGAAAGTGCGTGTCCTCAAATAATAGAAATTAGCGTTCTCGATAACATTTTGACAGTTACCGTCTCGCTGCAACACGTTGGCTGTGACGTACGTTACAAATGCACAACTTCTCTGTTTAGAGCCGTGCGCCTAATTGACGTCAGATAACTGAAAGAATAAGGGAAAACCCGTAGAATCCTAGCATGACACTCGTACACACTCTTGCAAAAACCACCTTGGAGGGCGGGCGACAAATGCTTCGCTTCACTGGCGCATCGCAAGAGCAATTTCATAAAACCGACGGCGTATTGATTCCAATCGCGCCTTTGGGAATCGAGCATGTGGCTCAAATTTTGGCGCATTTGTTGGCGCTGTCGGAGCACGACCGTTATTTGCGCTTCGGCTATACAGCCACAGACGATCACATACAGCGCTACGTTGCGGGGCTGAATTTTGACCGTGATGAAATTTACGGGATATTCAATAGCAATCTCGAGATCATTGCGATGGCGCATTTGGCGCTGATCAAAGATCCCGGACGTGAATTTAGCTCCGAATTTGGTGTGTCCGTATCTGCCTACGCACGTGGCCGTGGTTACGGCGCGCGTTTGTTTGAACGTGCAGTGATTCATGCCCGCAACGAAAAGGTGTACCAGATGTACATCCATGCCCTGAGTGAAAACGCACCCATGATTCGAATTGCGCGCAAGGGCGGCGCAAAAATAGAGCGTGACGGTTCAGAAACAGAAGCTTTCCTGAGCTTACCAAAGCGTGACCTCGACAGCCGAGTCACCGAGTTTGTCGCCGATCAGTATGCCAAAACAAACTACAGCATCAAGGAAGATGCCAAGCGTTTTTGGAGTTTCTTGGCCAAGGTTAAAGAAATTCGTGATGGTGTACGCGACGCCCGGCATCAGGCTGCTGAGTAAATGAATAGCCCATCCGCATGGGCTATGCTTGAGGCTTGTGAGACTCCCGCAGCAATGGCTGCAACACTGTGATACCCCCGCATACCCGAGAATTAGACAAGCAAGACAAGCGCAGCTATTGGCAACGCTTGCTTGAGTTCATACATCCTGGCCCAGACTCGCGTGAAGAGCTGCTTGATGCACTCTCAGACGCAGAAGACAACCAAGTCATTGGTGCGGAAAGCCGTCTCATGCTTGAAGGCGTGTTGCGCATGGCTGATCTCACCGCCGGCGAGGTCATGGTCGCTGCGCCGCGCATGGATCTCATCAACCTTGATGCTCCCATTGAAGAGAGTTTGCATCAAGTCATCGACACGGGGCACTCGAGATTTCCCGTGTACGAAGGAGAGAGAGATAACTTGGTCGGTATCTTGTTAGCCAAAGACTTGCTCAAACTCCAGCGTGCGCCGGCCCTGAACATTCGCACATTGCTGCGGCCTCCCGTTTTTGTGCCAGAAAGCAAAGGCTTGAACGACTTGTTGCGCGAGTTTCGCAACACACGCAACCACATGGCTTTGGTTGTCGATGAGTTTGGCCGCATCGCAGGACTCATCACAATTGAAGATGTGTTGGAACAAATTGTGGGCGACATTGAAGACGAATTTGACAGTCAAGAAGATGTCGGCGACATCTTCGCATTGGCCGACGACACTTACCGCGTGAGTGGCAATGCTTCACTTGAACGCGTTGCCGAAGCATTTGGCACACACCTTGAAGTCACGGCGGCTGAGGAAAGCGAAGATACAAACTTTGACACCATTGGCGGCTTCATCGCTCATGCCATGGGGCACGTACCACGGCGCGGCGAACACTTTGAAATCAACAAATTACGGTTCGAAGTGCTGCACACGCGCGGCGGTGCTGTGAAGTGGTTCAAGGTGTACCCCGCCCCCGTCGATAAAGCGCCGATCTAAAGAATGCGCGACCACACACTGCAATCACAGAAGTGGCCTCTGACAGTGCACGTGACCCTGCTTTTGGTCGTGGCTGGTTTGACGCAGGCCATCTCGCTTGCTTGGCCTTTTGATGGCAACTTTAAAGGCGTGCCACAAGGCTGGCTGCAGTATGTGAGTTTGCTAGTCCTTGCCGGATATTTGGATCGGAGTCAAACGCCTAAAGAGGCTTTTGCCAAAGGCTGGATGTTTTCATTTGCATGGCTACTGGGCTCGACGTGGTGGTTGTTCATTTCAATGAACAGTTACGGCGGACTGTCTGCCCCAGTTGCTGCACTTGCCGTCGCTCTACTTGCGGCAGGCTTGGCATTGTTTTATGGCGCTGCCTGTGCCGTTTTCTTTGCCGTGTGCAAGGCGCGCGTCAACGTGCTGCCTCGCGCCTGTGCCTTTGCTGCGGTTTGGGTTTTGGCTGAGATGTTGCGCGGCACGCTTTGGACCGGGTTTCCTTGGGGGGCTGTAGGCTATGCACACGTAGACAGCGTGTTGCAGCACTGGGCTCCTTGGGTTGGCGTTTACGGGCTGTGTGCGTTGTCTGCGTTTTTCGCCATGGCCGTTGCTGCACAACGTCGAGGAAATGGTGTCGCATCGCCAAAGGCGCTGGTCGGTCCGTGCTTGTTCGTGATTGTCCTTGGCTTCACTTGGATCACCTCGCCCAGCAGAAGCGCGACACTTGCGGATGTCTCTGTCTCTCCCTTACGTGTGACGCTGCTGCAAGGCAACATCGCACAAGACTTGAAGTTTGGCGAGGGCGTCAGCCTTGCCCTGCATGGCTACCGTGATGCCCTGCTCACAGGGCGAAGCGATTTGATCGTCACGCCTGAAACCGCAATTCCGTTAATACCAGAGCAAATGCCTGAGCATTATTGGGCGCAATTGCAATCACATTTTGCCAAAGGTTCGCAGGCCGCACTGATCGGCTTACCGCTGGTCAAACGCAGCGAACAGGGGCAGTTGCAGTACAGCAATTCGGCATTGGGCTTGATGCCCCAAACCACACCGGCATCCACGGCCACTTACCAATACGACAAGCACCATTTGGTGCCTTTTGGTGAGTTCGTGCCGCCGTTGTTTCAGTGGTTTGTCCGGATGATGAACATCCCTTTAGGTGACTTCACACGTGGCGATGTGGCCCAACCTAGTCTGCAATTCAAGGGTGAACGCATTGCGCCGAACATTTGTTATGAAGATTTGTTTGGAGAAGAGTTGGCGCGGAGCTTTGCTGACGCTGAAAGTGCGCCCACCATGTTGGTCAACCTCAGCAACATTGCCTGGTTTGGTGACACTGTGGCCATTGACCAGCATTTGCACATTTCCCGCATGCGCGCTATAGAGCTAGGCCGCCCCATGCTGCGCGCCACCAACACAGGGGCCACGGCCATCATCAACGCCCAAGGCCAGGTCACGCACCGACTGCCCAGCGCCGTGAAGGGCGCTCTTACCGCCGATGTTTATGGCGTGCATGGATCCATCACGCCCTATGCCCGCTGGGTGTCCGTTTGGGGGCTTTGGCCACTGGCTGGCTTGGCGTTGCTGACCCTCTGCATCGTTGCCGCCATGGCGCATGCATCTAGGCACGGCCAGAGGCGTTTCGGCCCGTAAAATCAGAGGTTTGCAGGCGTATTGACCTGCAGCCTAAATTGCCAGCGTCTACTGGCCACTTTGCATGCTGACTTTTCAAGAAATCATTCTCACACTCCAGTCCTACTGGGCCGAGCAAGGCTGCGCCTTGTTGCAACCCATCGACATGGAGGTCGGTGCGGGCACCTCGCACACTGCCACCTTCTTGCGCGCCTTGGGCCCAGAGCCTTGGAAGGCCGCCTATGTGCAACCCAGCCGCCGCCCCAAAGACGGCCGCTACGGCGAGAACCCCAACCGTTTGCAGCATTACTACCAATACCAAGTGGTGTTGAAGCCCGCGCCCAGCAACATCTTGGAGCTGTACTTGGGCTCACTCGAAGCCCTCGGCTTTGACCTCAAGAAAAACGACATCCGCTTCGTGGAAGACGATTGGGAAAACCCAACCTTGGGCGCATGGGGCTTGGGCTGGGAAGTTTGGCTCAACGGCATGGAAGTCACGCAGTTCACCTACTTCCAACAAGTCGGCGGCATTGACTGCAAACCCATCACCGGCGAAATCACCTACGGTCTCGAACGCTTGGCCATGTACCTGCAAGGCGTGGACAACGTCTACAACCTGCAATGGACCGATGGCTTGACGTACGGTGACGTCTACAAACAAAACGAAGTGGAGCAATCCACTTACAACTTCGAGCACAGCGATGCCGAATTCTTGTTCACCGCTTTTGGTGCGCACGAGAAACAAGCGCAGCACCTCATGGGTGCGCAGTTGGCGTTGCCTGCGTATGAGCAAGTGCTCAAAGCCGCACACACCTTCAACTTGCTGGATGCCCGTGGTGCCATCAGTGTGACCGAGCGTGCTGCCTACATTGGCCGCATCCGTAACTTGGCACGCGCTGTGGCGCAAAGCTATTACGAGAGCCGCGAGCGCTTGGGCTTCCCCATGGCCCCGCGCGAATGGGTCGAACAAATGCCAAAGAAGACCGCTTGAGCGTAGGACACAAGAACATGACCACACACAACCTACTCATCGAACTCTTCGTGGAAGAGTTGCCTCCTAAGGCTTTGCAAAAACTCGGCGACGCTTTTTCTAGCGTGCTGTTTGACCAACTCAAAGCCCAAGGTTTGACAGCTGCCAATTCTGCTGTGACGGCCTACGCATCGCCACGCCGTTTGGCTGCGCACATCACCGCCGTGTCTGCCTTGGCGGCTGATAAAGCCGTGCAGCAAAAACTCATGCCCGTTACCGTTGGCTTAGATGCCAGTGGTAGCGCCACACCCGCGTTATTGAAAAAACTGCAAGCCTTGGGCGCTGGCCCCGATGCCGTGGCGCAACTCAAACGCGCACCCGATGGCAAAGCCGAAGCCTTGTTTTACGACAGCATCGTCAAAGGCGCGAGTTTGGCCGATGGTTTGCAAAAGGCCTTGAACGAAGCCATTGCCAAATTGCCCATCCCTAAAGTGATGAGCTACCAGCTCGAAACCGATTGCGAATTACCAGGCTGGAGCAGCGTCAACTTTGTGCGTCCCGCGCACAGCTTGGTCGCCTTGCACGGCAGCAGCGTTGTGCCCGTCAAAGCGTTGGGCTTGACCGCTGGCAACAGCACACAAGGCCACCGTTTTGAAGCCAGGGTGTCGCCCGTCGTGTTGGCCAACGCCGACGTCTACGCCGATACACTCGCCAAAGATGGTGCCGTCATCGCCAGCTTCACCGAGCGTCGTGCTGAAATTGCACGTCAACTCGAAGCCGCTGCAGCCAAAGTTGGTGGCGGTGTGAGCGCGATTGATGACGCAGCGTTGCTCGATGAAGTGACTGCCTTGGTCGAGCGCCCCAACGTGTTGGTGTGCGAGTTCGAAAAACAATTCCTCGACGTCCCGCAAGAGTGCCTCATCCTCACGATGAAGGCCAACCAAAAATACTTCCCGCTGCTCGACGCAGCAGGCAAGCTGACCAACCAATTCTTGGTGGTCAGCAACATCACGCCCGATGACGCATCGGCTGTGACTGGTGGCAACGAGCGTGTGGTGCGCCCACGTTTGGCCGATGCCAAATTCTTCTTTGACCAAGACCGCAAAAAGACACTCGCTTCGCGCGTGGAAGGTTTGGCTAAGGTCGTATACCACAACAAACTCGGCACCCAAGGCGAGCGCACCGACCGCGTGCGCGCCATTGCCAAAGGCATTGCCGCTTTGTTGCCGCAAGCCAAAGACGCTGCCGTGAACACAACATTCATGCAAGCCGTCGACACCGCCGCTCAATTGGCCAAAACCGATTTGCTGACCGACATGGTGGGCGAGTTCCCCGAGTTGCAAGGCATCATGGGCGGCTACTACGCCCGTCACGATGGTTTGGGTGAAGACACGGCACAAGCCATCGAAGACCACTACAAGCCACGCTTTGCAGGCGACGAGTTGCCACGCAACACCGTGGGTGTGGTGGTGGCCTTGGCCGACAAGCTCGAAACCCTCGTGGGCATGTTCGGCATTGGCAACTTGCCCACGGGTGACAAAGACCCCTTTGCTTTGCGTCGTCACGCCTTGGGCGTGGTGCGCATGTTGAGCGAAGCCAATTTGGATGTGGCGTTGGACACGCTGATTGCACAAGCCATCCCCGCCTTCGGCGACAAAATCACCGACCCTGCTGCGGCTTTGTCCTCCTTCATTTACGACCGCCTCTCTGGCGGCCTGCGAGAGCAAGGTTACTCAGCGCAAGAAGTTGAAGCCGTGTTGGCCTTGCGCCCACAACGCTTGAGCGACGTGGCCAAGCGCCTCACCGCCGTTCGCGCTTTCGCTGCTTTGCCCGAAGCCGCCGCTTTGGCCGCTGCCAACAAACGCATTGGCAACGTGCTCAAAAAAGCAGGCGAGGTCGACGCGCACGTCAACGTCGCCTTGTTCAAAGAGGACGCCGAGCAAGCGCTGTACGCCATCATGCAAAAGTTGCTGCCTGAATCGGAAGCCCAGTTCAATGCCGGCGACTACGCTGCCTCTTTGCAAACCTTGGCCACCTTGCGTTCGCCCGTCGATGCGTTCTTTGACGACGTCATGGTCAACGCTGAAGAGATGGACTTGCGCTTGAACCGCCAAGGTCTGCTCAAGTGCTTGCACCTGGCCATGAACCGCGTGGCCGATTTGTCAGCCCTCGCTTCTTAAAGCCAAAGCTAAGCCATGCAAACCAAACTCGTCATTCTCGATCGCGACGGCACCATCAACCAAGACAGCGACGACTACGTCAAGTCTGCCGATGAGTGGATTGCGCTGCCTGGTGCGCTCGAAGCGATTGCGCGTTTGAACCACGCCGGCTGGCACGTGGTGGTGGCCTCTAACCAATCCGGCTTAGGCCGTGGCCTGTTTGATGTGGCTGCACTCAACGCCATGCACAGCAAGATGCACAAGCTCTTGGCGGTTGCGGGCGGTCGTATTGATGCCGTGTTTTATTGCCCGCACAGTCCAGAAGAAACTTGCAACTGCCGCAAGCCTCTGCCGGGTTTGTATGAGCAAATTGGCGAGCGCTATGGCATGGATCTCAAGGGCGTGCACACCGTGGGCGATTCGCTGCGCGATTTGCAAGCGGGGGCCGCTGTGGGTTGCGCCACGCATTTGGTACACACCGGCAAAGGTGCCAAGCTCAAAGGCCAACCCTTGCCCGTTGACTTTCCGCAAGGCACGCTGGCGCATAGCGACCTCAGCGCATTTGCGGACTGGTTGCTCGCGCAGCCCGAGCCTGCAGCGAAGACCAACAAAGCAGGGGTCAAAGCATGAATGCCATGCTCCGTTCCACATTGCACATGGCATTCATGTTCGTCACGGTCATTCCGTACTCTTTGTTCATCGTGTTGGCTAGATTGTTCGGCACAAAGGGCGACAAGCTTTATGTGTTCGCCCAAACGTGGTTGACCTTGAGCGTCGATGCTGCGCGCGTCATCATGGGTATTCGTTACGAAATTCAAGGACAAGAAAACCTGCCCGTTGGCGAAACCAGTCCCGCTATTTTGTTGGTCAAGCATCAGTCCACCTACGAGACCTTTTTGATGCCCGCCATCATGCCGCACCCCTTGGCGTATGTGTTCAAGAAAGAGCTGCTGTATGTGCCGTTTTTTGGTTGGGCCATCGGCAGCTTGGACATGATTCACATCGACCGCAGCCAGCGCTCCAAAGCGTTCGCCAAAGTGGTGGAGCAAGGTAAAACGCTGTTGGCCAAAGGTGTGTGGGTCATCATGTTTCCTGAAGGCACGCGCATTCCTCGAGGCGAGCGCGGCAGCTACAAAAGTGGCGGCGCACGATTGGCCATTGCCACAGGCGCACCGGTCATTCCTGTGGCCGTGACTTCGGCCAAATGCTGGCCACGCAAAGCTTTCATCAAATATCCGGGGGTGGTGGAGGTGTCTATCGGCAAACCCATTCCAACGCAGGGACGGGATGCGGACGAGCTGACCCGCGAGGTCGAAGCTTGGATTGAGTCCGAAATGCATCGCCTGGATCCCGAGGCCTACGTCGGCAAGCTCTGAGTCCGCACGCATGAGCCGCTTTCTGCAACTCGTGCTCGACATGTTCGATGGGGCGACCACCAAAGCGCTGCAAGGCGCGGGCGTTGGCAAACGCGCCAAACCGCCCGCTCGCCAGTTGCGCCCGCGCAGCAAGACCAAACCACAAACCCTGTTTGGCGGTGTGCATGACGATGAAGCGCACGCGCCTTTCTCGCGCCCATTGCACGGCCCACATTTGCCGTCAGAGCCTCTGGGTCAGGTGCTGCCCAATGCGCATCACGCACACCCGCGCGCCACGCGTCGTATTCAGTTGGGCACCACCGATGTGGCATATGCCTTTCGACGCGGCAAGCGCCGCACCATTGGCATGGCGATTGGGCCTGACGGCCTAGAGGTCAGCGCGCCGCGCTGGGTGACGGTGGGCGAGGTGGAATCTGCCCTGCGTGAAAAAGCCGATTGGATTGCGCGCAAGCTGGTGGAGATGCAAGAGCGTCAACAGCAGCTCGGCGCTGCCCGCATCGTGTGGGCCGATGGCGTCGTGCTGCCTTATCTGGGTGAGCAGTTGCAAGTGGTACTTGATTCGTCCAGCACGCTCAAAAAGAAGAGTGCGCAGTTTGAGCCTGCGACCGCGGACGTCCACACCTTGCGCTTAGGCCTGCCCCTCAACGCCGAGCCGCAACAAATCCGCGACGCTGTGCAAGCCTGGCTCATGCGTGAAGCCAAAGCCTTGTTTGTGGAACGCCTAGACCACTTTGCCCCGCAGCTCGGTGTGCAGTGGCAACGCGTGTCGCTCAGCAGTGCGGCCACGCGCTGGGGCAGTGCCAGCGCCAATGGGTCCATTCGCCTCAACTGGCGTTTGGTGCACCACAAGCGCGACGTGATCGACTACGTGGTGGCCCACGAACTCAGCCATTTGCGCGTGATGGACCACAGCCCGCGCTTTTGGGAAACCGTGCAAAGCGTCATGCCCGACTATGCCCAACGCAGGCGTGTTCTTAAGGATGAACCCTTACCCCCGTGGTCTTGACTTGGTTTTTGGAGATTTCCCGTCATAATTGACGTTTACGTAAACGTAAACAAGGACATCATGGCGACCACCTACTCCATCAGCGACTTAGCGCGTGAGTTTGACCTCACCACGCGAGCCATCCGTTTTTACGAAGACATGGGCCTGTTGCAACCCGAGCGCTCCGGCCCCGGCGGGCGCAACCGCGTGTACAGCCACCGCGATCGCACACGACTCAAGCTCACCTTGCGTGCCAAGCGTTTGGGCTTGTCGCTCAACGAGGCCAAAGAGCTCATCGACATGTACGACACCCCACGCGACACGGGGCCGCAGCTGCAAAAATTCTTGCTCGTGCTCGATGCCCACAAGCGCGAACTCGAAGCGCAAATGGCTGAAATTGAAGCCAACCTCGACGAGGTAAAAGCCCACGAAAAAGAAGCGCGCAGCTTGTTGGCGAAGCAGGGCGAAAAGCCCGCCAAGGTGGCCAAATCTGCGAAAGCGAGCAAGGCATGACGCACCCCGATTTACACGCGCGCATCGAAGCCAGTTTTGTGCGCCAAGGCATGATGCAGCACCTCGGTGCGCGCATCGTTTCCGTTGCGCCCGGTGAGGTGGAAATCGCCTTACCGTACTCTGAGCGCGTCACCCAACAACAAGGCGGTTATCACGGCGGAGCCATGGGTGCTTTGGCCGATATTGCCGCGGGCTATGCCGGTCTCACGCTTGCGCCTGAAGGCCAAGAGGTGACAACAGTCGAATACAAGATCAACTTTCTTGCCGCATTCCAAGGTGGCGAGCTACGTGCGCGCGGCCATGTGGTGCGTGCAGGCAAGCGCCTCATCATCACCACCGCTGAAGTGGTGCACCTGGACGACAACGGGGGCGAATCACCCTGCGCTTTGATGCAGCAAACCCTCGCCACTGTGAACAAAACCTACTAAGCCCATCGGAGACAAATATGAACAATTTACCCGGCCTCAACTTTCAATTAGGTGAAGACATCGACGCGCTGCGCGACGCCGTGCGTGATTTCGCGCAAGCCGAAATCGCCCCCCGCGCTGCACAGATCGACCACGACGACCAATTCCCCATGGATCTGTGGCGCAAGATGGGCGACCTCGGCGTGCTGGGCATCACCGTGGGCGAAGAATACGGCGGCGCCAACATGGGCTACCTCGCCCACATGATCGCGATGGAAGAAATCTCGCGCGCCTCGGCCAGCGTGGGCCTGAGCTACGGCGCGCACAGCAACTTGTGCGTGAACCAAATCAAGCGCAACGGCACCGACGCACAGCGCCAAAAGTATTTGCCCAAGCTCATCAGTGGTGAGCATGTGGGCGCCTTGGCCATGTCCGAACCTGGCGCTGGATCTGACGTCATCAGCATGAAGCTGAAAGCAGAAGACAAGGGCGGCTACTACGTGCTCAACGGCAGCAAGATGTGGATCACCAACGGCCCCGATGCTGACACCCTGGTGGTCTACGCCAAGACCGAGCCCGAGCTGGGCGCACGTGGCGTGACGGCCTTCTTGATCGAGAAGGGCATGAAGGGCTTCAGCGTGGCGCAAAAGCTCGACAAGCTGGGCATGCGCGGCAGCCACACCGGCGAGTTGGTGTTCAACAACGTCGAAGTGCCCGCTGAAAATATTTTGGGCGGCCTGAACATGGGTGCCAAAGTGCTGATGAGCGGTTTGGACTACGAACGCGCAGTGCTGTCAGGCGGCCCACTCGGCATCATGCAATCGGTGATGGACAACGTCATCCCCTACATCCACGACCGCAAGCAGTTTGGCCAAAGCATTGGCGAATTCCAGCTCATCCAAGGCAAAGTCGCCGACATGTACACCGTGCTGCAAGCCGGTCGCAGCTTTGCCTACACCGTGGCCAAAAACCTCGATTTGTTGGGCACCGATCACGTCCGCCAAGTGCGCAAAGACTGCGCTTCGGTGATCTTGTGGACGGCTGAAAAAGCCACCTGGATGGCAGGCGAAGGCGTGCAAATTTTTGGTGGCAACGGCTACATCAACGAGTACCCACTGGGCCGTTTGTGGCGCGACGCCAAGCTGTACGAAATTGGTGCCGGCACCAGCGAAATTCGCCGCATGTTGATTGGCCGCGAGCTGTTTGCCGAGACAATGTGAGGCTTGCGCCACACACCTGCGGCGCACCCTTTTTGACTCGTGATTGAATGAACAAACTTCTTGCCCTTTTGTTAATCCCCCCGCGTGCCGTGCTTCACGGTCTTGCGGTGGGTCTGTGTGTCGGGCTGGCGCTGGCGCTGTGGTTCAGCGTGGCGCGCGTGTTGATGCTGACCGCCTACTGGCCCTCACCCGGAAATGACTTGTGGGCCGAGTTGCCCGTGGCCCTGCTCATGGGCTTTCGGTTTGACTTGAAGATGGGGGCTATTGCTGCGCTGTTGCTGTTCCCCTTGTTGGGCTGGCATTGGCGCATGCGTGCAGTGGTCATTCGCGTTTGGGCCAGCTCTTTTGCATTGCTCGCTGTCATCAACTTTTATTACTACGGTTTTTACAAGCTGCCGATTGACAGCGTGATTTTTGGCTTAGCCGATGACGACACCGTCGCCGTACTGCACACCATTTGGCAAGACTTTCCCATGGCGCAAATTGCAGTGGTTTTGGCGCTGGCTGTGTGGTCTGCCAACGCGGTTGCCCTGTGGGTGGGGCAGCGGGCATGGCAGCGGCTGCAACAACACTGGGCAAGTGCGTGGCATGTGTTGTTGATTCCCGTTTTGTTAGTCGTCGTGTTGATGGTGGGCAAAGGCACACTCAAAGGCATGGCCTTGCAGTTGGACAACATCACCGCCACCAGCAAATCGTTTTTGAACAACGTCATCCCCAACGGCGTGACAGCGCTCTACAACGCCTGGGATGCCTATCGCACCTCTACCGACATTGGCGAAGAAGACACGGGTTTGAAAACCTATGGTTTTGGGTCGTACCAAGATGCCGCGCGTGCCTATGGCTTGACTGCAACCACGCCCGAAGGTGTGCAACGTGCGCTCATGGCTGCGGGCCCTCATAAACCCAATGGCAAGAACTTGGTGTTCTTCCAAATGGAGTCGTGGAGTGCGGAGCCTTTCAAATACCAATCCCAGGACATGGATGTGCTCGCGGGCTTGAGCAACAAATTGCACAACGCTTGGTTGTTTGACAACTTCGACGCGGCCCACCACGGGACCCATCCTGCGCTTGAAGCCATCTTGTTCAATACGCCCGTCACGCCCATCACCAATGGCAAGTACCGCCACATCACGCTCGATTGGGGTGTGCCGTTTGCAATGAAGAAAGCGGGGTACGACACCTTGTTTGTCACGTCAGGTCAATCGGGCTGGCGCGAACTCAACCGTGTGTTGCTGACCCAAAGTTTTGACGAGGTGATTGATGCGGCGACCTTGCGTGCCAGATACCCTGGTGCTGAGGGCGGCATCTGGGGCGTTTGGGACGCTTACATGTTTCGCATCATTGAAGAGCGCTTGGCCAAGCAGCCCAAAGACAGACCTTTGTTTGTCTACGCCATGTCCACCACCAACCATCCGCCTTATGAGCTGCCGTCAGATTACAAGCCCTTTGTGTTTGACATCAACAAGTGGCCGGGAGACAAAGGCTCTGAACACCTGATCCCCAATCTGCAAACCTACCGTTACGCCAACGACGAGCTGGCCAAGTTCGTGGCTGCAGTGGAAAGCAGCCCCGCCGCTAAGCGCACGGTGGTGGCCGCCACAGGTGACCACAACGTGCGCACCTTTGGCCAATACGCCACGCCTGAAAGTCAAGTGTTGCGTCAGCAAGTGCCGTTTGTGGTGTGGGGGGCTGGCAAGCTGTCGTGTGACAACGCCTTGCATCAGGCCGCCAGTCATTTGGACATGTTCCCCACGCTGTTCCCACTGCTTGGCATTGGCCAGGGCTACCTGATGACGGGGCGTGATTTGGCCAAGTGCCCCAGTGCCGCAGATGCCGCCGATGCGATGGCTGTGACGTTCATTGGTCAAGCCCGTTCTAACCATGCCATTTGGAGCATGGGCGGCGCTAACACATTGGCTTGCCAACCCGTAGGAAGCGTGTGTGAATGGCAAGCCGGACAAGACGCCAAAGCGCGTGCCCGCGTAGCATTGATGGACTGGAATCTCCGTCATCACATTCATCAAGTCTCAGGGAAGAAGAAATAAAGCATGCCTAACTCACTCAAACATCTGTTCGACAACAACCGGGAATGGGCGGCGCGCATGGAGCGCGAGCAACCTGGATTTTTCTCACGCCTGTCCCAGCAACAACTGCCCAAATATTTGTGGATCGGTTGCTCAGACAGCCGTGTCCCAGCCAACCAAATTACAGGCCTTGATCCTGGCGAAGTATTCGTACATCGCAACGTGGCGAATGTGGTGGTTCACTCAGACTTGAACGCCTTGTCTGTTATCCAATATGCCGTGGATTGCTTGAAAGTCGAACACATCATGGTCGTGGGGCACTACGGTTGTGGTGGTGTGTTGGCGGCCACGCGGGGCACGCGCATTGGATTGGCAGACAACTGGCTGCGTCATGTGCAAGACGTGCGTTTGCGCCATCGCCAGCGCTTGAACCATTTGCCACAACCGCAATTGGAAGATGTGATGTGCGAAATGAACGTGATCGAACAAGTAGGCAACGTGGCCTTGTCCAACGTCATGCAAGACGCGTGGAGCCGCGGGCAAAAGGTGTCGATTCACGGATGGATTTACCGCGTGTCTGACGGCTTGGCACACGACTTGGATGTGACGATGAGCCGTCCGGGCGAAGTGGTCGATGTCTTTCGTCGTGCTTTCAAGAAATATCCACGCGGGATGTAACAGCTTTTATTTTTCAAAACCTCAACAGGAGACACAACATGACCTCACACGCAGACCCCATCGTCATCGTCAGCGCAGCACGCACCCCGATGGGCAGCTTCCAAGGCGACTTCTCTGCGCTTGCCGCGCACGACCTCGGTGGTGCCGCCATCAAGGCCGCGGTGGAACGTGCAGGCATCAACCCCGAGTTGGTGACTGAGGTCTTGTTTGGCAACTGTTTGATGGCCGGTCAAGGTCAAGCCCCTGCACGCCAAGCGGCCTTCAAAGGCGGCTTGCCCAAGAGCGCTGGCGCGGTCACGCTGTCCAAGATGTGTGGCTCAGGCATGCGCGCAGCGATGTTTGCGCACGACATGTTGATTGCTGGTACGCACGATGTGTTGGTCGCTGGCGGTATGGAGAGCATGACCAACGCGCCTTACCTGATGCTCAAAGGCCGTGGCGGCTACCGCATTGGCCACGACCGTATCTTTGATCACATGATGCTCGACGGTTTGGAAGACGCTTACGAGCCAGGCCGCAGCATGGGCACCTTTGGTGAAGACTGCGCGGCCAAGTACAGCTTCACTCGCGCCGAGCAAGACGCATTCGCCACCGCCAGCGTGCAACGCGCCAAGGCCGCCACCGAGAGCGGTGCCTTCGCCACAGAAATCACGCCCGTGACAGTGAAGACGCGCTCAGGCGAAACCGTGGTGTCGATTGACGAGGGCCCAGGAAAGATCAAGCTCGACAAAATCACCTCGCTCAAGCCCGCGTTCAAAAAAGACGGCACCATCACCGCAGCCTCTAGCTCGTCCATCAACGACGGCGGTGCAGCCATGGTGTTGATGCGCGAAAGCACAGCGAAGAAATTGGGCTGCAAGCCATTGGCCCGTATCGTCAGCCACGCCACGCACGCGCAAGAGCCCGAGTGGTTTGCCACCGCACCCGTCGGAGCCACACAAAAAGCCTTGGCCAAAGCCGGTTGGAAAGTGGAAGACGTGGACTTGTGGGAAGTCAACGAAGCCTTCGCGGTCGTGCCCATGGCCTTGATGAAAGAGCTCAACGTGTCGCACGACAAAGTCAACGTCAACGGCGGCGCCTGTGCTTTGGGTCACCCCATCGGTGCCTCGGGTGCGCGCATCATGGTCACGCTGATTCACGCGCTCAAAGCACGCGGCCTGAAAAAAGGCTTGGCCACTTTGTGTATCGGTGGCGGCGAAGGCACAGCTGTCGCGCTCGAAATCATTTAAGGACGCGCCATGTTGCTCACCCCAGACCAAACCATGATTCGCGATGCTGTGCGCGATTTTGCGCAGCAAGAGCTATGGCCCAACGCTGCCAAGTGGGACAAAGAACACACCTTTCCGCATGAGGTACACAAAGGCTTGGCCGCACTCGGCGCTTACGGTATTTGCGTGCCCGAAGACTTGGGCGGCGCAGGCTTGGACTACACCACGCTCGCGATTGTTTTAGAAGAAATCGCCGCCGGCGATGGCGGCACCAGCACTGCCATCAGCGTGACCAACTGCCCCGTCAACGCCATCCTCATGCGCTACGGCAACGACGCGCAAAAGAAACAATGGCTGACCGAACTGGCGCAAGGCAATATGCTCGGCGCGTTTTGTTTGACCGAGCCGCATGTGGGTTCTGATGCATCGGCACTGCGTACGACTGCGACTAAAGAAGGCGATGAGTACGTCATCAATGGCGTGAAGCAATTCATCACCAGCGGCAAAAACGGCCATGTGGCCATCGTCATTGCCGTGACCGACAAAGGCGCAGGCAAGAAGGGCATGAGCGCTTTCATCGTGCCCACCAACGCACCCGGCTACCAAGTGGCGCGCCTCGAAGACAAGCTTGGCCAGCACAGCAGCGACACCGCGCAAATCAACTTCGACAACTGCCGCATCCCCGCCGAGAACTTGATTGGCGCGGAAGGCGAAGGCTACAAGATTGCCTTGTCTGCGTTGGAAGGTGGCCGCATCGGCATTGCCGCGCAAAGCATTGGCATGGCACGCAGCGCGTTTGACGCCGCATTGCAATACAGCAAAGAGCGCGTGAGCTTTGGCACTGCCATCTTCAACCACCAAGCCGTGGGTTTTCGTTTGGCCGACTGCGCCACGCAGCTCGAAGCCGCACGCCAGTTGATGTACCACGCGGCCTCATTGCGCGATGCCGGTTTGCCTTGTTTGAAAGAGGCAGCCATGGCCAAGCTCTTTGCCAGCGAAACGGCAGAGCAAGTGTGCAGCGTCGCCATTCAAACCTTGGGTGGTTATGGCGTGGTGAGTGACTTTCCCGTCGAGCGCATCTACCGCGATGTGCGCGTGTGCCAAATTTACGAAGGCACCAGCGACGTGCAAAAAATCATCATCCAACGCGCCTTGGCTTGATGCGCTTTGGCATGAACACGGCACATGCCTGCCCCTGTGGGCGTGTGGATAGACAAAAACGCGCCGTGGCTGATGTCGATTGCTGCGGCCGTTTTGTTGCGCACTTCAGCACCACGCCCGCACCAGACGCTGAACACCTCATGCGCTCGCGCTACAGCGCCTTTACGTTGGAGCGCGCCGACTATTTGCTGGCCACATGGCACAGCAGCACACGCCCTGCATCGCTTGACTTTGATACAGGTGCCAAATGGCTCGGGCTTGAGGTGCGCGAGCACAAAGTCACAAGTGCTGACACGGCCGAGGTGGCGTTCGTGGCGCGTTATCGCGTGGATGGCCGAGCCGTCCGTTTGCACGAGCGTAGCCGCTTTGTGCGCGAAGACGGTCGCTGGTTTTATGTGGATGGCGACCAGCGCGGATAATTCGGGCATGACATTTGAAGCGGTTTTGTTTGATTGCGATGGCGTGTTGGTCGACAGCGAAGCCATCACCTGCGGCGCACTGCGCGACATGCTCGATGAAAACGGCTGGCGCTTGAGCTTGGCTGAATGCATGGCCCACTTTGTGGGCCACACCGTGCGCAGCCGCGCTCATCTAATTGAGGTGAACACGGGTAAGCCGCTGACGGACGCATTCATGGACGAGTTTTACCGTCGTCGCAATGAGCGCTTAGAAAACGAAATCACTGCGATCGATGGCATTCATGATGCCGTGCGTCACTTGCACGAGCGCTGTGAAGGACGCATCGCGGTGGCTTCGGGGGCTGACCGATTCAAGGTCGAGATGATGTTGCAGCGTGTAGGCCTTGCCCAGTTTTTTGAAGGTCGCATTTTCAGCGGTCACGAAATGCCGCGCAGCAAACCTCACCCCGATGTGTACTTGGCGGCTGCCGCGCATTTGCAGATGGATCCCGCGCGATGCTTGGTGGTGGAAGACACACCCGTAGGCATCGCAGCAGGGGTGGCTGCCGGGTCAACCGTTTGGGCTTACGCACCACCCCTCGCGCTGACCGAGGCGTTGACACAAGCCGGCGCACAGCGCCTGTTCGCGCACATGAACGACTTGCGCATTTAAAGCCTGGGGCAAACGCGAGCAGGTCTGCTTACGCGCTTTGCCGAAAGGTGTCGGGCGCTTGCCCCGTCCAAGTTTTGAACGCGCGAATGAAGCTCTTTTCATTCGAAAACCCCACCTCCGTGGCAATCTGCTTAAGCGGCTTTCGGGTGCGCAGCAGCAGCAGCCGCGCACGTTGTTCGCGCACGCTGTCTTTCAGCTGTTGCAGCGATGCGCCTTCTTCTTGCAGTTGTCGGTGCAGGGTGCGGGGCGACATGTTGAGCCATGCGGCGAGGTCATCGGCATTGCGGCTGTGCTCGGGGTGTTGGGCTAGGGTTTGGCGTACTTTCTCCACCAACAAGCGGTCCCGCCGGTACGGGCGAACCGTCAACAGCAAGGCGCGTTGCAACATCTGCTGCAGGGCGGCTTCGTCGCGACGCACGGGCAGAGCGAGGTAGCCGGCATCAAATTGCAAGCAGTTCGTTGCCGCGTTGAAGGTGGTCGGGCCGTCAAACAGCACGCGGTAACTGTCGGCATGCGTAGGAGGGGCAAAGCGCAGGTGGGTGGCCAGCAACGGAATGCGTGAATCGGTCAGCCAACACGCCACGCCCAAGGCATTGCGCAGCACCGATACCACGCAAAACTCGCGGAACACGCTTAGATCATGGGCCTCGTCGAGTTGCAATGTTGCGACGCCGTTGTGTTCTCTCACGTGCACCCGAATGTCGGCGGTCAGCAAGCCGTGGTGCCTGCCCCAGCGCTCCAGCGCCAATCCCAAAGTCGGTGAGGTGAGCGAGGCTCGCACCAACATGCCATAGCTGCCCCAAGGCAAGCGGCGGCTGAACCAGCCCAAGCCTTCGTCATCCAACTCTTGCATGGCAATGCCCGACATCAACTCCATTTGCATGGCGGTGACGCGGGCGTTGTTTTTCTTGAGAAGTTTTGGCTCAATTTGTGCCTTTGCCAAAGCTGCATCCACACGCAGGCCACGCTGTGCGTAGGCAGCGGAAATCGCCTGAATAAATGCAATGGGCGTCTCGGCACGGCCATGTGCGGCGGTTTGGGCGGAGGCTGGATTAGGGCTAACCATAGGAGGCATCATTGTGGCAGGATTTGCAACCCATCTGGCGTGTCAAAGGGGGTTAAACAGCCTAAGCTTGGCAGCAACGCCGTTCAAGGAAAAAGCCGATGACTGTTTTGCATTCCCAACTCAACCCGCGCTCTGCCGATTTCACGGCCAACGTCGCTGCCATGCGCACCGTGGTGGATGACCTCAAGGCCCATCTCGAAAAAATCGCCGTCGGTGGTGGCGAGGCCGCACGCGCCAAACACACCGCACGTGGCAAGCTACTGCCCCGCGACCGCGTGCAAATGTTGCTCGACCCCGGCACGCCATTCCTTGAGGTGGCCCCACTCGCCGCGCTCAACATGTACAACAACGACGCGCCGTGCGCAGGCTTGATCGCGGGCATTGGCCGCGTCAGCGGTGTGGACTGCATGATCGTCTGCAATGACGCCACGGTGAAGGGCGGCACGTACTACCCACTCACGGTGAAAAAGCATTTGCGTGCGCAAGAAATCGCGCAGCAAAACAACTTGCCTTGTATTTACTTGGTGGACTCAGGCGGTGCCAACTTGCCCAACCAAGACGAGGTGTTCCCAGACCGTGACCACTTTGGCCGCATCTTTTTCAACCAAGCCAACATGAGCGCGCAAGGCATTGCGCAAATCGCGGTGGTGATGGGCAGCTGCACGGCAGGTGGTGCGTATGTGCCAGCCATGAGCGATGAAACCATCATTGTGAAAAACCAAGGCACCATCTTCTTGGGCGGCCCTCCTTTGGTGAAGGCCGCCACCGGTGAAGTGGTGACGGCAGAAGACCTGGGCGGTGGTGATGTGCACACCCGTCTTTCCGGCGTGGCCGACCACCTCGCGCAAAACGATGTGCATGCATTGGCGCTGGCGCGTCAGACAGTGAAAAACCTCAACGCACAAAAGCAGCCCAACATTGCCACGCACGCGCCTGTGCCGCCAAAGTACGACGCGCAAGAGTTGTACGGCGTCATCCCCACCGACACACGCAAGCCCTTTGATGTGCGGGAAATCATTGCGCGCATCGTGGATGGCAGCGAGTTCGACGAATTCAAAGCCCGCTTCGGCACCACGCTGGTGTGCGGCTTTGCGCGTATCGAAGGCATGCCAGTGGGCATCATTGCCAACAACGGCATCTTGTTCAGCGAGTCGGCCTTGAAAGGCGCGCACTTCATCGAGCTGTGCTGCCAACGAAAAATTCCCTTGGTGTTTTTGCAAAACATCACCGGCTTCATGGTGGGCCGCAAGTACGAAAACGAAGGTATTGCCCGCAACGGCGCCAAGATGGTCACGGCAGTGGCCACCGCCGCTGTGCCCAAATTCACCATCATCATTGGCGGCAGTTTTGGTGCGGGCAACTACGGCATGTGTGGCCGTGCGTACAGCCCCCGCTTTTTGTGGATGTGGCCGAATGCGCGCATCTCGGTCATGGGTGGCGAGCAAGCGGCCAGCGTGTTGGCCACGGTCAAGCGCGACGGCATTGAAGGCAAAGGTGGCCAATGGAGCGCCGAAGAAGAGCAAGCGTTCAAAGACCCGATTCGTCAACAGTACGAAGAGCAGGGCCACCCTTATTTCGCCACGGCGCGCCTGTGGGACGACGGGGTGATCGACCCCGCAGACACACGCCGTGTGTTGGCTTTGGGATTGAGCGCGTCGTTGAATGCGCCCATTCCTGAAACCAAGTTTGGTTTGTTCCGCATGTGATGGGTGATTGACATGAGCGCCACTACACCTACCGCATTGAGTATCACAACCCAAGGTGCCATTCGCACCATCACCCTCAGCCGCCCCGACGTGCGCAACGCCTTCAACGACGAAGTGATTGCCGAGTTGAAAAACGCATTCACTGAGGCCGCTCTTGCCGCCGACGTGCGCTGCGTCGTGTTGGCCGCAGAAGGCCCCGCGTTTTGCGCCGGTGCCGACCTGAACTGGATGCGTCGCATGGCCGACTACACGCGCGACGAAAACCTCGCCGATGCAGGCCAGCTTGCTGCCATGTTGCGTGCGATTTACGAATGCCCCAAACCAACAATAGCCCGCGTGCAAGGCGATGTGTTTGCCGGTGGCGTGGGCTTGGTCGCTGCGTGCGACATGGCGGTGAGTGTGGACTCGGCCACCTACTGCTTGAGCGAGGTGAAGCTGGGGCTCATCCCCGCCACCATCAGCCCCTATGTGATTCGCGCCATGGGGGCACGTGCGTCGCATCGTTACTTTTTAACGGCTGAGCGTTTCAGTGCGGCTGAGGCGCATCGCATGGGCCTCGTTCACGAGGTGGTGGCTGCTGATGCGTTGGATGTCAAAGTGGCCGAGTTGACCAGCGCCTTGGTCAGTGCCAGCCCCAACGCCGTGCGCGCTTGCAAACGCTTGGTGCAAGACGTGGCTGAGCGCGAAATTGACGACGCCTTGGTGGCGCACACCGTGGCGGGCATTGCCGATATTCGTTCAAGTGCTGAAGGCAAAGAGGGCGTGCAGTCCTTTTTGCAAAAGCGCAAGCCTTCGTGGTTGCTGTGAGCTTCTCGGAAAAAGGATTCAAAGATGTTTAAGAAAATTCTGATTGCCAACCGCGGCGAAATCGCTTGCCGCGTTGCCGCCACCGCCCGCCGCATGGGTATCAAAACCGTGGCCGTGTATTCGGATGCCGACGCACAAGCCAAGCATGTACAGGTCTGCGACGAAGCCGTGCACATCGGTGGCAGCGCCCCCAAAGACAGCTACTTGCGCTGGGAGCGCATCTTGCAAGCGGCCAAAGACACCGGCGCACAAGCGGTGCATCCCGGCTACGGCTTTTTGAGTGAGAACGAAGACTTTGCCAAAGCGTGCGCAGCAGCAGGACTCGTGTTTATTGGGCCACCCGCCTCAGCGATTTTGGCGATGGGCTTGAAAGCTGAATCCAAACAGCTGATGGAAAAAGCAGGCGTGCCTTTGGTGCCCGGCTACCATGCCGCTGACCAAGACCCTGCGTTGCTGCAGCGCGAAGCCGACCGCATTGGCTACCCCGCGCTCATCAAAGCCAGCGCAGGCGGTGGTGGCAAAGGCATGCGCGTGGTCAACAGCAGCGCCGAGTTTGCCGATGCATTGGCCAGCTGCAAACGCGAAGCCATCAACAGCTTTGGCGACGACGCAGTGCTGATCGAGAAATACGTGCAACGTCCACGCCACATTGAAATTCAAGTGTTTGGCGACACCCACGGCAACTGTGTGTATTTGTTTGAGCGAGATTGCTCGGTGCAACGCCGCCATCAAAAAGTGTTGGAAGAAGCGCCCGCACCCGGCATGACCGAAGCGCTGCGCAAGCAGATGGGCGAGGCTGCCGTGGCTGCAGCCAAAGCCGTGAACTACGTGGGCGCCGGCACGGTGGAATTCATCGTCGAACAAACCGCGTATGACAAACCGGAGTCCATGAAGTTTTTCTTCATGGAGATGAACACGCGTTTGCAGGTGGAACACCCGGTGACCGAAGCCATCACTGGCCTCGACTTGGTGGAATGGCAACTGCGCGTGGCCAGCGGCGAGCCGCTGCCTTTGCAACAAAGCGACTTGCGCATTCACGGTCACGCCATCGAAGCGCGTATTTGCGCGGAGAACCCCGACAACAACTTCTTGCCTGCCACCGGTACCTTGGCGGTGTATCGCAAGCCCACATGCAGCAGCTTTGAAATTCCGAACACGAGCGACACAGGCATTGCGGTCCGCATCGACGACGGCGTGCGCGAAGGCGACAGCATCAGCCCGTTTTACGACTCGATGGTGGCCAAGCTCATCGTGCATGGTGACACGCGTGAGCAAGCGTTGGCACGTTTGGACGAAGCCCTGTCGCAAACCCGCATCGTGGGCTTGACGACCAACGTGCAGTTCTTGCGCCACATCATTCGCACCGATTCGTTTGCCACGGCCAAGCTCGACACCGCCTTGATTCAACGCGAAGAAAAAGCCTTGTTCGCGCAAGAGCCTTTGGGCTTGGCACTCACCGCTGCCTCGGTGGTGGCCAACACGCTGCACCGGGAACAGGCCTTGAAGGGCAACGACCCTTTCAGCAGTCGCGATGGCTGGCGCGCTTTTGGTGTCGCCTCGCGCAACTTTGGTTTTGTGTTCCATGGCGCGTCATACGAAACCGTGCTGACCTATGCCCACGATGGCAGCTTGCAGCTCTGCGTGACCGATGCAGATGGCGATGTGTCAGGCACCTTGGCCTATCGCGAAGACGGCGATGCGTTGCACATCAGCTTTGCTGGCCATCACGCCCGCGTGCAGGTGTTCCATGAAACACAAGGCCACGAAGATGTGGCCCATGTGTTTGCGCCGCAGGGTGCGACGCGCATCACCTTGGTGGATGCCTTGGCACACGCCGGCGAAGTGCAAGAGGCAGGTGGCCGTTTGACCGCGCCCATGCCTGGTAAGGTGGTGTCGTTTTCGGTTGCTGCAGGTGACAAAGTCAAGGCGGGTCAGCCACTGGCGGTCATGGAAGCGATGAAAATGGAGCACACCATTGCCGCGCCTGCGGATGGTGAAGTGTTGGAACTGCTCTATGCGCCGGGCGACCAAGTGGCCGAAGGCGAAGAACTTTTGAAATTGAAGGTGTGACCATGGTGATGAATCTTCCGCGACGTGTGAAGTTGATCGATGTCGGCCCGCGTGATGGCCTGCAAAACGAAAAACAACCTGTGCCTGCCGCCGTCAAGGTGGAGCTGGTGCATCGCCTGCAAGACGCCGGTTTGAACGAAATTGAAGTCACCAGTTTTGTGTCACCCAAATGGGTGCCGCAAATGGCCGACAACGCCGAGGTGATGGCAGGCATTCACCGCCAACCCGATGTGCGCTACTCGGTGCTCACCCCCAATTTGCAAGGCTTTGAAGCCGCCTTGAAAACCAAGCCGGACGAGATTGTGGTGTTTGGTGCGGCCAGCGAAGCCTTCAGTCAAAAGAACATCAACTGTTCGATTGAGGAAAGCATTGAGCGTTTCGCGCCCGTGGTGAAGGCCGCACGCGATGCAGGCATTGCCGTGCGCGGCGCGATGAGTTGCACGGTGGGCTGCCCCTACGAAGGCGAGATTGCCCCCGAACGTGTCGGCTACCTTGCCGGCTTGATGAAAAGCATTGGCATTCAGCGCGTGGACGTGGCCGACACCATTGGCGTGGGCACACCGCGCAAAGTGCAGGCGGCCATTGAGGCCACGCTTAGGCACTATGCACTCAACGACGTGTCGGGCCATTTTCACGACACATACGGCCAGGCCTTGGTCAACACCCTCGCGGCTTTGCAGGTGGGCGTGTGGAATTTTCAGTCGTCGGTCGCAGGTCTGGGTGGGTGCCCCTATGCCAAAGGTGCCACTGGCAACGTGGCCACCGAAGACGTGGTCTACATGCTGCAAGGCATGGGCATTGAGACCGGCATTCATCTCGATAAGCTCATTGACGCAGGCGTGTTCATTAGCAACGCCTTGGGGCGCCAACCCAATTCCCTGGTGTCCCGCGCGGTCTTGAACAAACGCGCCGTTTGAGCGGTTGGCGTTCGCTGACAATGCAGCCATGTGTGGAAGCGAACTCACCCCCAAACTCCAGGGCCTGACGCCTGCTGATTTGCGCTTGCAAGCGCAAACCAAGCGCGTGTTGCAAAGCAACGATGCGCCCCCGTCCCCTTGCATCTCGATATGTCGTATGTCGGACGACACCACGTATTGCGAAGGGTGCTGGCGCACCTTGGATGAAATAGGCGGATGGGGCCAGCGCGTCACGGATGACAAGCGTGCGGTGTGGCAGTTGATTGGCGAGCGTTTGGCGGCGCACGCCGTTGCATCGGCCTTGCCGAAGTAGCGCGGCGTTTTTGACAAAGAAGGCATCCATGAAAACCATCACTTGTTACCTTGATTTCATCTCGCCCTACGCCTACCTCGCGTTTGAGGTGTTGCCAAAACATTTGATGGGCGTGAGTCACCGCATGGTTTACAAGCCTGTGTTGTTCGCTGGCATGCTCAAGCACCACGGCCAGCTGGGCCCTGCTGAAATTGCAGGCAAACGTGAGTGGACTTATCGTCAAGTGCTGTGGCAAGCCAAGCAGCTTGGCACTCCGTTGGACATGCCGCAATCACACCCGTTCAACCCACTGGCCCTGTTGCGCTTGGCCGTGGCGTGCAGCGTCGACGGGGAGCCTAACCGCTATGTGTGCGAAGCCCTCTTCAAACATGTGTGGCAGGGCGGTGCCGCTGCCGATGACGTGGCGCGTTTGCAAACCCTCACACAGCAGTTGGCACCCCAGCGCTCGGTGGATGCCCCCGATGTGAAAGAGCAGCTCAAAGCCAACACCGAAGAGGCCATTGCTCGCGGGGCATTTGGCGTACCCACGTTTTGTGTCGATGACAAAGTTTTCTGGGGCCTGGATGCCTTGCCGATGATGCGCGCTTACCTTGATGAAGATCAATGGTTTGACTCGGCCTGGGATGCTGCCGCAAGCATCCAGCAAGGCGTGAAGCGTTGAATCGGGGCATTGCTATAAAAATGCCCTCATGCCTAACGCTTTTAACTTCTCAGCCTCCCCGTTTGACTGCTTAACGCCCGACCAACAGCGCTTGGTGCGCGACAGCGTGGACGTGGTTTATTACCCCGAGGGTGAAGCCATTCTGGATGTGGGCACCGCTCCCACACATCTGTTTGTCATCATCAAAGGGTTTGTCACGCAGTATGACGGCGACGAGGTGATCACTACTTATGGGCCCGACGACACCTTTGATGGTCGCGGGCTGGTGGCAGGTAAAACCAGCAACAAATTTGTGGCGCAAGAAGAGGTGGTGGCCTACCAACTGGCGCGCAAAACCGTGACCGATTTGATTGCCAGCAATGCCACTTTTGGCGCGTTGTTGTTCTCGGACTTGAGCAACAAACTCACGGCTTTGTCGCAGCGACAAAGCCAACACGAACTGCAGTCGCTCACGCTCTCGCGTGTGGATGAGGCTTTTGTGCGTCCCGCGCATTTTGTAGACATGGGTGCCGATGTGCTGTCGGTGGTCAAGGTGCTGCAAGCGCAACGCACCAAATGTGTGTTGGTGCGTGATCGCAGTAGCACGCCTGAGCGCTTGGGGGTGTTTACCGCCTCGACCTTGCAACGCGCGATCCTGAATGGCACACCATTGGCGCAACAAAAGGTCGGAGACCTCGCCAACTTTCAGCTCATCGCTGTGCGACCCTCTGACCAAGTGGGCGATGCCTTGGCGTTGTTGCAGCGCCACCGTGTGCACCGTTTGGTGGTGATGGACGACAACCGTGTGGTGGGCGTTCTAGAGGCCTTGGACTTGTTCAGCTTCTTGTCCAACCATTCGCACCTCATCACGGTGCAGGTTGAGGCAGCGACAGACATTGAAGGTTTGGCCCAAGCCGCCGCGCAAATCACCCGCATGGTGACCACGCTGTACCGCAGCGGTACGCGCGTGAGTTTGATTGCGCGCTTGGTGCAAGACTTGAATGCCCGTTTGTTTGAACGCGCTTGGCAGTTGATCGCCCCCGCAGACCTGGTGGCTAACAGTTGCTTGTTTGTGATGGGCAGCGAAGGGCGCGGCGAACAGCTGCTGAAGACGGACCAAGACAACGGGCTTGTCCTGCGCGATGGCTACACGCCGCCCGATAACCTGGAAGCCATTTGCCAGTCGTTCTCGCAAGCTTTGTCCGCGTTTGAACGATGCCATGCTGGCGCGCTTTGCAGCAGCGATTGACGCTTTTGGCAACAGCCAAGGTTGGTGGAACCGTTTGTTAGGCTTGGATGACCAGCAAGGCTTGCACCTCAAGAAAGAAGGCATCTTCCCGCTGGTGCATGGCGTGCGCAGCTTGGCCTTGGCCGAGCATTTGCAAGAGACCAGTACCACGGCGCGCATTGATGCTTTGGTGCTGAAAAACGTCATCACACCTGCGCTGGGTGCCGACCTCACGCAGAGCTTGCATTTTTTGATGGGTCTGAAGCTCAAGGCAGGCGTGACCGAAATGGAAACGCAACGTGAAGTGTCAGGCTTGGTCAATGTGGCCAAGCTGTCGACCTTGGAGCGCGACTTGTTGAAAGACGCGCTGGGGGTGGTGAAGCATTTCAAAGCTTTGTTGCGCAGCCGTTTCAAACTTGATGCGCTGTGATGATCTCGTTTCTCTCTCCTTTGCAGTGGTGGCGCTCGCTCAAGCGTGAGTGGCTGATTTATCACCTCGGGTTGCCTGAATTTCGCTTCATGTTTGACGCCCCACCGCCCAATGAGTGGGTGTCGTTGGACTGCGAAACCACCGGCTTGAACGTCAGCTCGGATGAAATTATTTCGATTGGCGCGGTGCGCATCGTGGGCAACAAAATCATGACCAGCGAGCGCTTTGAAGTGCTGGTGCGTCCCGAGCGTGGCGTGTCTGCGGACAGTGTGCGTATTCACCGTTTGCGCGGTCAAGACGTGGCCCAAGGCTTGCCCGCAGATGAAGCCATGAAGCAACTCCTGCGCTTCATTGGCAGCCGTCCGTTGGTGGGCTACTTTTTAGAGTTCGATGTGGCCATGCTGAATCGCGCGATTTGGCCGCTCTTGGGTCAAGGCCTGCCGCAGCCCAAGATCGAAGTCTCGGCGATGTACTACGACCACAAGTTTCGCCAGATGCTGCCTTATGAGCAGCAGACCAATCCCAACATCGATTTGCGTTTTGCCACGTTGATGTCGGATTTGGATTTGCCTGTGCGTGAGGCGCATGATGCGTTGAACGATGCTGTGATGGCGGCGATGGCGTTCATTAAGTTGCGTCAACTGCGGGGCGGTTGATTTGTTGGCTTCCCTTCGTTGGCGCGCGAGGTGAGGTAGGCGAACACGGCTTACATCGCTGCGCGACGAATGGCGCCGTATTCGCCTACCCCACCACACACGCCTGAGCCAAAGAAGCAAAGAGAACCGACATAAAAAAACCGAGCACGCATGCTCGGTTTTTGTAAGGAATGAGCCCCGAAGGACTCAGAACCAACGGTCTTAGTGACCTGATGCGCCAGAAGCGCCGTAGCCAGTTTCCGAACGCACTTGTTGTGCGGCGAACGCTGCGCGTTCTTTCTTGGCTTGTGCGCTGTTGTCCAAGATGGAGAACAACCAGATACCCACGAAGCCGATGGTCATCGAGAACAAGGCAGGTGAGGCATAAGGGAACCATGCTGAACCTTTGGGGTTGCCCAGTGCGGCTTCCCACACAGAAGGCGACACCACGGTCAAAGCCACAGAAGAGATCAAGCCCAAGAAACCACCGATGACGGCGCCTTTGGTCGTGCAATCTTTCCACAGCACAGACATGAACAACACAGGGAAGTTAGCCGACGCGGCAATCGCGAAAGCTAAGGCCACCATGAAGGCGATGTTTTGCTTCTCGAACGCAATGCCCAACACCACAGCGACAACACCGAGTGCCAAGGTGGTGATGCGAGACACGCGCAATTCAGAAGCGCTGTCAGCTTTACCCTTCTTGAACACCGTGGCGTACAAGTCGTGTGACACAGCAGATGCGCCAGACAAGGTCAAGCCAGCCACCACAGCCAAGATGGTTGCGAATGCCACGGCAGAGATGAAGCCGAAGAACACGTCGCCGCCAACAGCCTTTGCCACCAGCACGGCTGCCATGTTGGCGCCACCGGCTTTGAGTTGGGCATTCAATTCAGGGTTGGTGACCACCAAAGTGATGGCACCGAAACCGATGATGAAGATCAACACGTAGAAGTAGCCAATCCATGTGGTTGCCCAGAACACAGATTTACGAGCTTCTTTGGCATCAGGCACCGTGAAGAAGCGCATCAAGATGTGTGGCAAACCAGCTGTACCGAACATCAACGCCATACCGAAAGAGATGGCCGAGATTGGGTCCTTGATGAAGCCGCCTGGGCCCATGATGGACATACCGACTTGTGCTGGGTCAGTTGCATTGACTTTGTCCAGCGCAGCAGAGGCAGCGGCGGCGGCTTCAGGGGTCGCTGCGGCAGCTGCAGAGGCGGTGGCTGCTGCAATGGCAGCTTCTTTCGCCACGCCAGCCAAGGCTGTTTTCACTTCAACGCCTTTGGCGAACAGAGCTTCAGGGCTGAAGCCGAATTGAGCCAAGACCATGAAGGCCATGAAAGTCACACCCGCGAGCAGCATGATGGCTTTGATAATTTGCACCCATGTTGTGGCAGTCATGCCGCCGAACAACACGTACACCATCATCAATGCACCGACCAACACCACGGCGATCCAGTAGTCCAGACCGAACAACAGTTTGATCAATGAACCAGCGCCCACCATCTGAGCGATCAGATAGAAAGCAACCACCACCAAAGTGCCAGAGGCAGCAAAGGCGCGGATGGGGGCTTGTTGGAAGCGGTAGCCTGCAACGTCCGCAAATGTGAATTTGCCCAAGTTGCGCAGACGCTCAGCCATCAAGAAGGTGATCACAGGCCAGCCGACCAAAAAGCCGATGGAGTAGATCAAACCGTCATAGCCCGATGCCATCACAGCAGCGGAAATGCCGAGGAACGAAGCAGCAGACATGTAGTCGCCGGCAATCGCCAAGCCGTTTTGGAAGCCTGTGATGCCGCCACCTGCGGTGTAGAAGTCAGCCGCCGATTTGGTTTTAGCTGCGGCCCATTTCGTGATGCCCAAAGTGGCAATGACGAATGCGCCGAACATGATGATGGCGGTCCAGTTGGTGGCTTGCTTGGTGGTTTGACCCAAGTCTGCACCTGCTGCGAAGGCAGTGCCTGCAGCCAGCGCCAGACATGCGCCTAAGAGTGTGGAGATTTTTTTCATTTTGTAGCGTCCTCCAAGATTTCCTTGGTCAGCTTGTCGTATTCGCTGTTTGCGCGGTTCACGTAAATGCCGGTGATCACGATCGTGAAGATGATGACGCCCATGCCCAATGGAATACCCACGGTCGTCACGCCAGCACCGATAGGTTGTGCGAGGAAAGGTTTGTTGAATGCAATCAATGCGATGTAGCCGTAGTACACGACCAACATCAACACGGCGAGGAACCAACCGAAGCCACCGCGCTTGGCGCGCAGTTCTTTGTATTTCGGGTGGTTCTGGATCTTGTCGACCACTGGATCACTCATTGTTTATCTCCCATTTGGGTTATTGAAAAACGCAAGAAGGATGCTTCCTTCATTGACTGAGCCATTGTGGAAAGGGGGACTGACCAAGTCCTTACGCGTCATGGGGTCAAACTCTTTCTTTTCAGAGGGGAATGCTTAAAAAATGAACAAATTTTGTCGGTGTAAACCCCTACGCTTGAGGGCGAATTATTTCGGCTTTCAGGGTCAAATTTGGAACCGAATTCCGCATGTAGAAAAAACAGTGGAGGGTTTCTACTTGGTTTTCGGGTTTTGTGTTTTTTGAGCAGTATTTGTCCGGTCACGGGGCGTCAGAAAACGGTCAGTTAGCACACAGATAGTTGCCGCCACAGCCGCTGCCTAGGGGCTGCAATCAAAAAGTCTAAGGAGACAACAAATATGGCAACACTAGATGTAGATCGCCCGATGTCGGCGGAAGAGAAGAAGGTTATTTTTGCCTCTTCTCTGGGTACCGTTTTCGAGTGGTACGACTTTTACCTGTACGGTTCACTCGCTGCAATTATTGCGAAGCAGTTCTTCAGCGGTTTGGATGAAGGCTCTGCGTTCATCTTCGCACTGCTGGCTTTCGCGGCTGGTTTCATCGTGCGTCCTTTTGGCGCGATCTTCTTTGGCCGCTTGGGCGACATGATTGGTCGCAAGTACACCTTCTTGGTGACGATCCTGATCATGGGCTTGTCCACCTTTATCGTGGGTATCTTGCCTAACTACGCCAGCATCGGCGTGGCCGCTCCCGTCATCTTGATCTGCTTGCGTTTGCTGCAAGGTCTGGCTTTGGGTGGTGAGTACGGTGGTGCGGCTACGTATGTGGCTGAGCACGCACCGCACGACAAGCGTGGCGCTTACACCTCATGGATTCAAACCACTGCGACCTTGGGTTTGTTCCTGTCGCTGATGGTGATCTTGGGTACACGTACTGCTATCGGCGAAGAAGCATTTGCCGAGTGGGGCTGGCGCGTTCCGTTCATTGTGTCTATCGCTTTGTTGGCCGTGTCGGTCTACATCCGCTTGTCCATGAACGAATCACCTGCTTTCGTGAAAATGAAAGCGGAAGGCAAAACTTCTAAGGCCCCTCTGACCGAATCTTTCGGCCAATGGAAAAACCTGAAGATCGTGATCTTGGCCCTGATCGGTTTGACTGCAGGTCAAGCTGTGGTGTGGTACTCGGGTCAGTTCTACGCTTTGTTCTTCTTGACACAAGCGTTGAAAGTGGACGGCGCGACGGCCAACATTTTGGTGGCTGTGTCTTTGTTGATCGGTACACCATTCTTCATCGTCTTCGGCTCGTTGTCTGACAAGATTGGCCGCAAGCCCATCATCATGTTGGGCTGCTTGTTGGCTGTGTTGACTTACTTCCCTGTGTTCGAAGCGCTGACCAAGGCTGCTAACCCAGACTTGTACGCTGCACAACAAAAGAACAAAGTGGTTGTGACCGCTGACGCTGCTGAGTGCTCGTTCCAGTTCAACCCCACAGGCACTGTGAAGTTCACCAGCTCATGCGACATCGCTAAGCAAGTGTTGGCTTCTAGCTCTGTGAGCTATGAAAACACGGCAGGTGCTGCTGGTACGCCAGCCAGCATCAAAATTGGTGAAGTCGAAATCGCCAGCTACAGCTCTAAAGGTTTGCCAGCTGACGAAGCCAAGGCCAAGTCTGCTGAGTTCCGCAAAGCAGTTGCTGAGGCTTTGAAAGCCGCCGGCTACCCAGCCAAGGCTGATCCAGCCAAAGTGGACCAAGTCAAGATCACCATCATCCTCACTTACTTGGTGATTTTGGTGACCATGGTTTACGGCCCAATCGCTGCGATGTTGGTGGAAATGTTCCCCACACGTATCCGTTACACCTCTATGTCTCTGCCTTATCACATCGGTAACGGCTGGTTCGGCGGCTTGCTGCCAACCACCGCTTTCGCGATCGTGGCGCAGACCGGCAATATGTACAACGGCTTGTGGTACCCCATCATCATCGCGGGTATGACCTTCGTCATCGGCATGATCTTTGTGAAAGAAACCAAAGACGTCGACATCTACGCTGACGACTAAGCATGTCAGCCACCCGGGGTGACCCGGGTGCTACATTCGAGCCCTCCCTGGTGGAGGGCTTTTTACTGATTTCGGAGATTTGATATGTTGAAAATTTTTGTAGGTTTCGTCATCTTCGCGGCACTGGCCATGTTTGTCATCTTCAAAGGCGGCAACAGCTTGGACATGGGCGGCGAAAAACATGGCGATGAAGCCATCCACGCCCCTGCGGAAGCTGCTTCTGGCGCTGCCTCGGGTGCGTCTGCAGACGCTTCTGCTGCCAAGTAATTTTTCGTTACTTCGCACGTCAAAACGCCACGGCCAGTCCGTGGCGTTTTGCTTTTGTGGGTCGATTGAATGCTTAAGGTTAGGTAATGCCCCGACGGCGGGCTGGAACTGTGCGACTCTCTAGAATATTTGCCACACTACAAAAGGTCCCGCCATGACAGGCACCATCCGCATTCGTGGCGCACGCCAGCACAACCTCAAAAACTTAGACCTCGACATTCGCACGGGCGAGCTCACCGTGGTCACCGGCCCCAGTGGCTCGGGCAAGTCGAGTTTGGTGTTTGACACCTTGTACGCCGAAGGCCAGCGCCGCTACGTGGAAACCTTCAGCGCCTACGCCCGTCAGTTCTTAGACCGCATGGACCGTCCTGCGGTGGACAAGGTGGAAGGTGTGCCCCCCGCGATTGCGATTGACCAAACCAACCCCGTGCGCAGCTCACGCTCCACCGTGGGCACGATGACCGAGCTGAACGACCATTTGAAGTTGCTCATCGCGCGCGCCGGCCATTTGTTTGACCGCCAAACCGCACAGCCCGTTCAGCACGACACGCCGCAAAGCATTTATGCCGAGCTGCAACGCCGCTGCGCGGCGCAGCCGCAAGACCCACGCCTCATCATGACTTTCCCCGTGGAGTTGCCTGCCAACACCACGTCTGCCGAAGTCGAGCAGTGGCTGAGCGCGAGTGGCTTCACCCGCGTCCACGCCGAACGCGAAGTGGCCACGCCCACAGGCCCTCGCAAATTGTTGGATGTGGTGGCAGACCGATTCAAACTCGGCAGCACCGAGCAAGCCCGCGTGGTGGAAGCCATTGAGCTGGCCATCAAGCGCGGCGGTGGCCGCTTGAATGTGTATTGGTCATTGGACGCCGAAGCCACGCCTGAACTCTGGCGCTTCTCCACCGGTCTGCATTGCCCCGACAGTGACTTGCGTTACAGCGACCCCATCCCCTCGATGTTCTCGTTCAACTCCGCCGTGGGTGCTTGTGAAACCTGCCGTGGCTTTGGTCGCGTGATTGGCGTGGACTACGGGCTGGTGATTCCGAACGACAAGCTCACTTTGCGTGCAGGCGCCATCAAAACCATTCAAACGCCAGCCTGGGTAGAGACTCAGCATGACCTCATGCGTCACGCCGAAGCCGAAGGCATTCCGCGTGACACGCCTTGGTACAAGCTGAGCCAAGAGCACAAGGACTGGGTCATCCACGGTTCGCCTTTGTGGAAAGGCAAATGGAACCACCAGTGGTACGGCGTCAAACGCTTCTTTGAATACTTGGAGAGCAAGGCCTACAAGATGCACATCCGTGTGTTGCTGTCCAAGTACCGCAGCTACACGCCGTGCGGCACTTGCGCAGGCGCGCGTTTGAAAACCGATAGCCTCTTGTGGCGCGTTGGCACCAAAGAGCATGCCGATGCCGTGTTACCGCCTGCTAAGCGCTTCATGCCGCAAGGCGTGCAATGGACCCGTGCGCAACTCGAAGCCATGCCAGGCTTGTGTCTGCATGACTTGATGCTCTTGCCCATCGACAAGCTGCACCAGTTCTTCAACAGCACGCAAGTGGATGTGGCGGGCGCTGACGCGCAAGCCTTGCATTTATTGATGGACGAAATTCGCACACGCTTGAAATACCTCAGCGATGTGGGCATTGGCTACCTCACCCTCGACCGACAAAGCCGCACACTCAGCGGCGGTGAAGTGCAGCGCATCAACCTCACCACGGCACTCGGCACCTCGTTGGTCAACACCTTGTTTGTGCTGGATGAGCCCAGCATCGGTTTGCACCCCCGCGACATGAGCCGCATCAACGAAGCCATGCTGCGTTTGCGCAACGCGGGCAACACCTTGGTGGTGGTGGAGCACGACCCCGCGGTGATGATGTGCGCCGACCGCATCATCGACATGGGCCCAGGCCCAGGCGTGAAGGGCGGGCAGATTGTGTTTGACGGCACGACTGAGGCTTTGAAGTCAGCCGATACCTTGACGGGCGCGTACTTGGGTGCCCGCAAAACCATTGGTCTTGGGCTTAAGCGTTTGGTGACCGACAACACGCCACGCCTGATTCTCGAAGGTGCGCGCGAGCACAACCTGCAAAACCTGAGCATCGAGTTCCCGCTGCAGCGATTGGTGTGTATCACCGGCGTCAGTGGCTCGGGCAAGTCCACCCTGATTCAAGATGTGCTGACGCCAGCTTTGCTGCGCCACTATGGCCGCGCCACAGAAACACCGGGCGCACATGACCGTTTGTTAGGCGCGGACTATTTGAGCGACGTGGTGTTTGTGGACCAATCGCCCATCGGCAAGACCGCACGCTCCAACCCCGCCAGTTATGTGGGCGCATGGGACGCTGTGCGTGAAATCTTTGCCGTCGCGCCGTTGTCTAAACAGCGCGGTTACACGGCGTCGAAATTCAGTTTCAACAGCGGCGATGGCCGCTGCCCCACCTGCGGTGGCTCAGGTTTTGAACACGTCGAAATGCAGTTTTTGAGTGACGTGTATTTACGTTGTCAAGACTGCAATGGCCAACGTTACCGCCCAGAAATCCTAGAGGTCCGCATCGAGCGCGAAATTCGTGGCGTGGCTACGGGGGCGACGGCGCAGCGACATTCTGAGCGAAGCGAAGAGGAGCAAGACGTTGCCCCCGTAGCCACGACACGAATCACCCTCAACGTGGCCGATGTGTTGGAGCTCACGGTCGGCGAGGCGTTAGAGATTTTTGCGAACGACCGTGAAGTGGTGCGCACCCTGCAACCCATCGTTGATGTCGGCTTGGACTACGTGAAGCTCGGCCAACCCGTGCCCACACTCAGCGGCGGCGAAGCCCAACGTTTGAAGCTAGCGGGCTTCTTGGCCGAAGCCGCCAAAGCCAAAACATCGAGTCGCCAAACGCTTGCCAAAAAAGGTGTGCTGTTCTTGTTTGATGAGCCGACCACCGGCCTGCACTTTGACGACATCGCCAAACTCATGCGCGCCATGCGTCGCTTGTTGGAAGACGGTAACTCGTTGATCGTCATTGAACACAACCTCGACGTCATCCGTGCCAGCGACTGGTTGATTGACCTCGGGCCCGAAGGCGGTGACGCGGGGGGCTTGTTGGTTGCCGAAGGCACGCCTGAAGAAGTGCGCCTGCACCCCACGTCGCACACGGGCAAAGCCTTGCGTGACTACGCAGCTTCGATGGGCGTGGTGTATGAGTTGGATGACGTCAAAGCGTCGGCAGGCTTGCTGGCGGCTGAAGACACGGCGCGATTTGCAAAAGCTGCTCGTGGTGTTTCTGTGGCTGATGGTGCAATTCAAATCATCAACGCCAAAGAGCACAACCTCAAAAGCTTGAGCGTGAACATTCCACGCGGCAAGTTCAACGTCATCACGGGTGTGTCGGGCTCGGGCAAGTCCACGCTCGCGTTTGACATCTTGTTCAACGAAGGGCAACGCCGTTATTTAGAAAGCCTCAACGCCTACGCCCGCAGCATCGTGCAGCCCGCAGGTCGCCCTGAGGTGGATGCGGTGTACGGCATTCCACCCACGGTGGCGATTGAGCAGCGCTTAAGCCGCGGGGGTCGCAAGTCCACCGTGGGCACGACGACAGAGGTGTGGCACTTCTTGCGCTTGCTGTACGTCAAGCTCGGCACACAGCATTGCACGCACGATGGCGCAGCGGTGCAGCCGCAAACCGCAGAGCGCATCGCTGCGCAATTGATGCGCGAGTTCAAAGGCCAACACATCGGTTTGATGAGCCCGTTGGTGATGAACCGCAAAGGTGTCTACACCGAACTGGCTGATTGGGCGCGTCCACGCGGCTACACCCACTTGCGTGTGGATGGCCATTTTTTGCCGACCAACGGTTTTCCACGTTTGGACCGTTTCAAAGAACACACCATTGAGTTGCCTGTGGCCAGCCTTGAGGTGTCCGCGCAAAACGAAGCTGCCTTGCGTCAAGCGCTGACGACCGCGCTCGAACATGGCAAAGGCGTGGTGCACGTGTTGAGTCAACTCGACGGTTTGCGCGAGGCCATGGAAGCTGGCGCCGACACCAACAGCATTGGCCGCTTGGATGCGTACTCCACCAAGCGCGCATGCCCCGTGTGCGATACCTCGTATGCCGAGCTAGACCCGCGCTTGTTCTCGTACAACAGCAAACACGGCTGGTGCCCCGACTGCGTGGGCACAGGCGTGAAGCTCAACAAAGACCAACGCAAGGTGCTGGACGATTCGGTGCGTGACGACAAAGAAAAAGGCCGCGAACAAACCTTTGCCGAGCCCGATGTGGACGACTTGGTCGATGTGGCTTGCCCGACCTGCGAAGGCACACGTTTGAACGCCACGGCACGCGCCGTGAAGTTTGCAGGCGTGGGCATCACAGACATCGCGCGTTTGAGCGTGACCGAGATTCGCAAGTGGGTTGAGAAGCTAGCCATGAGCGGGCGTGATGCCGACATCGCACGCGATCTGTTGCCTGAAATCAAGAGCCGTTTGGAGTTTTTAGAGCAAGTCGGTTTGAACTACCTCACGCTCGACCGTGGCGCGCCCACGCTCAGTGGCGGCGAGGCGCAACGCATTCGCTTGGCCGCGCAGCTGGGCAGCAACTTGCAGGGCGTTTGCTATGTGTTGGACGAGCCCACGATTGGTCTGCATGCGCGTGACAACCAAATCTTGTTGAATGCGCTGCATTTGCTCAGCGACAAGGGCAACACCTTGGTGGTGGTGGAGCATGACGAAGACACCATTCGCCGTGCGGATCACATCATCGACATTGGGCCTAGCGCGGGCAAGCGCGGCGGGCGTTTGATGGGTGAGGGATCGGTGAAAGACATCACCTCGCAGAGCGAATCTCAGACGGGGCGTTACCTGTTGCATGCGATGCGGCATCCGTTGCAGGCGCGCCGGCCTGTGTCTGATGCTGCGTTGTCTGCTTTTGCCGCCGCTGCTGCTGTTGCTGCCTCGCTCGCTGCGAAGGATGAGGCATTGCCGGGTTCCTCATGCGGCGAGCCAAAATCGTCACCCGGCAACGCCCCATCCTCCGCGAAGGTGGGTAAGCGCAAGGCGGCTGCGCCTGTTGCTCAAGAGGTGGCTGTTGATGGTTCGTTGCAGTGGTTGTCGCTTGAGGGGGCATCGCTGCACAATTTGAGCGACGTGAGTGTGTCGATTCCGCTTAAGCGTTTGGTGGCGGTTACTGGCGTATCGGGTTCAGGCAAGTCCACGCTCGCGCGTGATGTGCTGTTGCACAACGTGGCGGCTGCGGTGGCGCAGCGCGCCACACAAGCAGGCCGCAAACTCGATGAAGAAGGCAAGCATCCTGCCTGGGTGGGCTGCACGGGCTTGGATGGTTACCAGACCATCGACCGCGTGTTGGAAGTCGACCAAACGCCGATTGGCAAAACTCCGCGCAGCTGCCCCGCAACCTACATTGGTTTTTGGGACACGATTCGCAAACTGTTTGCAGAAACACTCGAAGCCAAAGCCCGTGGCTACGGCGCAGGGCGTTTCAGCTTCAACACCGGTGAAGGCCGTTGCCACACCTGCGAAGGCCAAGGCTTGCGCACCATTGAGATGAGCTTTTTGCCTGACGTGAAAGTGCCATGCGAAACCTGTCACGGCGCACGCTTCAACCCCGAAACTTTGGCGGTCAGCTGGCGCGGCAAAAGCATTGGCGATGTGTTGCAAATGGAAGTGGACGAGGCAGTGGAATTCTTCGCCACCATGCCCAACATCGCGCACCCTTTACAACTGCTCAAAGATGTGGGCTTGGGCTACCTCACCTTGGGCCAGCCTTCACCCACGCTGAGTGGCGGTGAAGCGCAGCGCATCAAGCTAGTGACGGAACTGAGCAAAGTGCGAGACGATGTGACGCGCCGAGGCAACAAAGCACCGCACACGCTGTATGTGTTGGACGAACCCACAGTGGGCCTGCACATGGCCGACGTGGATAAGTTGATTCGTGTGTTGCACCGTTTGGTGGATGGCGGTCACAGCGTGGTGGTGATTGAGCACGACCTCGACGTGATTGCCGAAGCCGACTGGATCATTGACCTCGGGCCTGAGGGGGGTGATGGTGGTGGCTTGATCGTGGCTGCCGATACGCCAGAGGCGGTGGTGGCTTTGGGGACGCACACGGGGGCTGCTTTGAAGCCAGTGTTGGCGAGGGCGTAACTCTTTTCGTCGCTTGGGTTTTCTGTTGGCGTGGCTGCGTGCTGCGGGATAAGCCTAGGCTCCTCTTCGCTGCGGCTTATCCCGCAGCACTTGTTCGTGTGCGAATGACTTCGTATCCGTATCTGATGCGTGTCAACGCGAAGAGAGGCTCAGTGGTATTGCCCGTCAGCGACATTCTGAGCGCAGCGAAGAGGAGCCGAGGGCAATGCCACTGAGCCTCTCTTCACTACAAAAGCAAAAAATCAACCTGCAGTAGACAAAGCCAACCCAGCATGCTCGCGCAGCGGATGGAAATGAATCTTCGGGAAACGCTCTTGCGCCAAGCGCACGTCATAAGGCGACGTACACAAATACGCCAACGTATTGGCCGCATCCAAAGCCATACGCTGTGGATACGCATAGGTGAACTCGCCCAACTCCGCAGGCGTGTCCGCCGTGATCCAGCGCGCACCGGTGTACTGGCAGCTCTCAAGCTTCACATCGCAGTCGTATTCGGCTTTCAAGCGGTGTTGCACCACTTCAAACTGCAACTGACCCACGGCGCCCAGCAGCATCGCGCCGCCGGCTTCGGGTTTGAACACTTGAATGGCGCCTTCTTCACCCAGCTGGTCCAAGCCCTGTTGGAGCTGTTTGGTGCGCAATGGGTTTTTCAAAATCACCGTCATGAACAATTCGGGTGCGAAGAACGGCAAGCCTGTGAATTGCAAGGCTTGCCCGTCGGTGATGGTGTCGCCCAGCTGCACGCCGCCGTGGGTGGTGAAACCGATGATGTCACCCGCATAGGCTTCTTCCACCGCTTCGCGGCGTTGCGACATGAAGGTCACCACGCTGGTGGGGCGCAGTTCTTTGGCGGTGCGCTGCACCTTGAGTTTCATGCCGGGGGTGAACTTGCCTGAGGCCACGCGCACAAAGGCAATGCGGTCGCGGTGGTTGGCGTCCATGTTGGCTTGCACCTTGAACACCACGCCGGCAAAACCTTCGTCTTCCGGTTGAATGGTTTTTTCAATCGCTTGCTTGTTGACGACAAGATGGCTCAAACGAGGGCGGGGCGAAGGCGCGAGGTCGACCAAAGCGTCGAGCACTTCCATCACACCGAAGTTGTTCACGCCTGAGCCAAAGAACACGGGGGTTTGCTTGCCGGCCAAGAAGGCTTCTTTGTCGAACTTGGGCGATGCGCCAGTGGCCAGCTCCATGCTTTCCATGGCGGCGGCCCATTCCAATCCAAAACGCTCAGCCAGCTTGGCTTGCTCGGTGAGTGGGTGTGTTTCAAAGTCTTGCGGCAAGCGCTCAGAGCCGGAGTCAAACACGGTCATGGCTTGCGTGCGCAAGTTGATGATGCCGCCGAACAACTTGCCTTGGCCCACAGGCCACGTCATGGGCACGCAGGGCATGCCGAGTTCGCGTTCGACTTCGTCGAGGATGTCGAGCGGGTCGCGCACTTCGCGGTCCATCTTGTTGACGAAGGTGATGATGGGCGTGTCACGCTGACGGCAGACCTCAATCAAGCGGCGGGTTTGGGCTTCCACACCGTTGGCCGCGTCAATCACCATCAGGGCCGAGTCCACGGCCGTCAGCACGCGGTAGGTGTCTTCCGAGAAGTCTTTGTGGCCAGGGGTGTCGAGCAGGTTGATGACGTGGTCGCGGTACAGCATTTGCATGACCGACGAGGCCACCGAGATGCCGCGTTGCTTCTCAATCTCCATCCAGTCCGAGGTGGCGTGGCGGCTGGCTTTGCGGCCTTTCACAGCACCGGCAATTTGAATCGCACCCGAGAACAGCAACAGCTTTTCGGTCAGCGTGGTTTTACCCGCATCGGGGTGAGAAATGATGGCAAAGGTGCGGCGACGGCGCACTTCGTTCAGAAAGGAGCTCATGGGGTCACTATATAAAAGGGAGTGCCTAAAAATGGCAAATCAAGGCGGGAATCATAGCGCTGGGGCCGTGGCCAAGCAGGGGTTTTAGAAGTTCGTTTAAAATCTTGGCTATCCGAGGAGCGCTGCAGCCTGTCGGCCCGCAAGGGTCAAATTCACAGGTGAGGCTCGGACTGCCAACCGCGCTCACCCACTAGTCAACGTGAGGTGAGCTCCTCGAAGATTCTTTCGGACTCCCAGATGACGCCAACCGCGCGTTGCTAGTGGCTTTGCCAACTATTGGAGTCTCACAAATGAACGCTGTTCTTAAAACCAACGCCGCCGCCGATTACATCGTGGCCGACATGTCTTTGGCCGCTTGGGGCCGCAAAGAAATCAAAATCGCCGAAACCGAAATGCCCGGTTTGATGGCCATCCGCGAAGAATTTGCCAAAGCGCAACCTTTGAAGGGCGCTCGCGTGACCGGCTCTTTGCACATGACCATTCAAACGGCTGTGTTGATTGAAACCTTGAAGTCTTTGGGCGCTGACGTGCGTTGGGCTTCTTGCAATATCTTCTCCACCCAAGACCACGCGGCTGCTGCAATTGCCGAAGCGGGCACCCCCGTGTTCGCCACCAAAGGCGAAACCTTGGCCGAGTACTGGGACTACACCCACCGCATTTTTGAATTCGGTGCAGCAGGCACCCAAGGCGAAGGCCCCAACATGATCTTGGACGACGGCGGCGATGCCACGTTGTTGATGCACTTGGGCAAGCGCGCTGAAACCGACGCTTCGTTGATCGCCAACCCCACCAGCGAAGAAGAAACGTGTTTGTTCAACGCCATCAAAGCCAAATTGGCGGTGGACCCCACTTGGTACAGCCGCAAAGGCGCGCACATCATTGGCGTGACCGAAGAGACCACCACCGGCGTGTTGCGCCTGAACGAGATGGCCGCCAAAGGCAGCCTGATGTTCCGCGCCATCAACGTGAACGACTCTGTGACCAAGAGCAAGTTCGACAACTTGTACGGCTGCCGCGAATCTTTGGTGGACTCCATCAAGCGCGCGACCGACGTGATGATCGCGGGCAAAGTGGCTTGCGTGGCTGGTTACGGCGACGTGGGCAAAGGTTCTGCACAAGCCTTGCGCGCTTTGAGCGCCCAAGTGTGGGTGACCGAGATCGACCCGATCAACGCTTTGCAAGCTGCGATGGAAGGCTACAAAGTGGTCACCATGGAATACGCTGCTGACAAGTGCGACATCTTCGTGTCTGCCACCGGCAACAAGAACGTGATCCGCTACGAGCACATGGCCGCCATGAAAGACGAAGCCATCGTTTGCAACATCGGGCACTTCGACAACGAGATCGATGTCGCTTCACTCGAAAAACTGCAGTGGGACGAGATCAAGCCCCAAGTCGACCACGTCATCTTCCCTGATGGCAAAAAGATCACTTTGTTGGCCAAAGGCCGTTTGGTGAACTTGGGTTGCGCTACCGGCCACCCCAGCTTTGTGATGAGCTCCAGCTTTGCGAACCAAACGATCGCTCAGATCGAGTTGTTCACCAAGCAAGACCAATACGAAGCAGGCAAGGTGTATGTGTTGCCTAAGCACCTCGACGAAAAAGTGGCGCGTTTGCATCTCAAGAAAGTGGGCGCCATGCTGACCGAGTTGAGCGACGAGCAAGCCGCCTACATCGGCGTGTCGAAGAACGGCCCTTACAAAGCCAACACCTACCGCTACTAAGCCCTTCGGTTTTTTGTCCATGCGTGCAGACCAGCTTCTCGTCGACCGTGGCTTGGCCGCTTCGCGCTCACAAGCGCAGCGGCTCATTGCCTCGGGCGTCGAGTGGCGCTTGGGCACCAAGCCATGGCAACGCGTGACCAAAAACGGTGACGAGTTGCCATTGCCCAGCGAGCTGCGCTTGCTGGACAACGCCGAGGCGCGCTATGTGTCTCGCGGCGGCTTGAAGCTGGAAGGTGCGCTGCTCAGCAGTGGCCTGACCGCCCAAGGTTTGCGTTGCTTCGATGTCGGGCAAAGCACGGGCGGCTTCACCGATTGCTTGCTGCAGCAAGGCGCTGCACAAGTGGTGGGTTTGGATGTGGGGCACGGTCAGTTGCATCCGCGTTTGCGTGACGATGCGCGTGTGGTGTGCGTGGAGCGCATCAACGCCCGCGAGCTAGAAGCGAATGATGCGCGTGTGCCAGACGTGCGACAAGGATTTGATTTGGTGGTGGGTGATTTGTCTTTCATCTCGCTCACCCTGGTATTACCCGCGTTGCTGCCTTTGTTGAAAAAGGGCGGCGCGCTGCTGATGTTGGTCAAACCGCAATTTGAATTGCAGCCCAGCGACATTGGCAAAGGTGGCTTGGTCAAGGACGAAGCCAGCTATGTGCAAGTCGAGGCGCGATTGCGCGAGGCTTGTGCCGCATTGAATTTAGAGGTGTTGGGCTATTGGCCCAGTGCCATTGCCGGTGGCGATGGCAACAAGGAATTTTGGATTGGTGCGCGTCGAGCATGACGCGCCAACACGTGAGACGGATATGAACGCGAACAACAGCTTGAGCATTGAGTTTTTTCCACCTAAAACGCCAGAGGGTGCAGAGAAGTTGCGCGTTGTGCGCCAAGCGCTGTATCCGCTCCAACCGCAGTTTTGTTCGGTCACCTATGGCGCAGGTGGTTCGACCCAAGCGGGCACGATTTCAACCTTGAAAGAAATTTTGAGCGAAGGCGTGCCTGCAGCCTCGCACTTCTCGTGCATTGGTGCCACGCGCGACAGCGTGCGTCAGCAATTGGCCGAATTCAAAGCCATGGGCGTGAAACGTTTGGTGGCCTTGCGCGGCGACTTGCCCAGCGGCTACGGCGCAGGCGGAGAGTTTCACTACGCCAGCGATTTGGTGGCTTTTATTCGCGCAGAGACGGGTGACGATTTCGGTATTGAAGTGGCCGCTTATCCAGAGATTCACCCGCAAGCCAAATCAGCCGAGGCTGATTTGCAAGCCTTTGCCACCAAAGTAAAGGCGGGCGCAGACTCGGCCATCACACAGTACTTTTACAACAGCGATGCGTATTTCCGTTTTGTGGAAGATGCCGACAAGCTTGGCGTGCACATCCCCGTGGTGCCCGGCATCATGCCCATCACCAGCTCGTCGCAGTTGCTGCGCTTCTCCGATGCCTGTGGCGCTGAGATTCCACGTTGGATTCGTTTGCGTTTGCTTGGGTTTGGGGATGACCTCGCGTCCATCAAAGCCTTTGGCTTGGATGTGGTGACTGATTTGTGTGACCAGTTGCGTGCAGGTGGTGCACCAGGTTTGCATTTCTACAGCATGAATCAAAGCGTCCCAACGTTGGCGATCTGCAAAAACTTAGGCCTTGGTGTCTAAGGGATTGCCCAAGTAAAAGGCCTCGCATTGCGAGGCCTTTTTTATGCGCGTGCAAGCAGCTTAGCCACCCGACTCCACCACCCAGCCCCGACCGGGGCCGCGTGCCAGGGCTTCTTCCACCGCGGGTAGCGCTTCGTTCAACAAAGGCTTCAATGTGAAGGGCGGGTTGACGATGAACATGCCGCTGGCGCTTAAGCCCGCGTCATTGCCACCCGTTTTGCGGCCGATGGCCAAGGTGGCATGCAACCATGGCTTTTTGGCTTGGCTGCACAGGCCTTTGAGCTTGCGTGGCAAGTCGTGCGCTTCAGGGCGTGGCACGATGGGGTACCACACGATGTAGGTGCCGGTGGCAAAACGCTTCAAGCTGTCTTGAATGCAATCAATCACGCGGTAGTAGTCGTTCTTGATTTCGTAGCTCGGGTCAATCAGCACGCAGGTGCGGCGTGAGCCGCTGCTTGACACCGGCGGTGGCAACAAGGCCTTGAGCGATTCAAAGCCATCCGCGCGTGTGACGCTGACCGTGCGGCCCGCTTCGAGCTGCTGAATATTGCCCGCGAGTGATTTGTGGTCGGTGGGGTGCAGTTCAAAGAGCTTCAAGCGGTCGCGCGCTTCGTGGCGCAGCAGCTTGTGGATGATGAACGGTGAGCCGGGATAAATCTTGTGGCTGCCTTTGGCGTTGAAACTGGCCACCATCTCTAGGTAGTCGGTCAAGGCGGCAGGGCCTTTGAGGTTGAGCACCTTCAAAATGCCTTCGGCGGCTTCGCCACTTTTTTCCGCGTAGTCGCCGTCCAGGCGGTACAGGCCCGCGCCGGCATGCGTGTCCACAAACTGAATACCCGCGTCTTTGTGCATCAAATGCTTCAAAGTGGCAATCAAAGTGAGGTGTTTGAGGACGTCGGCGTGGTTTCCGGCGTGAAAAGCGTGGCGATAACTGAACATAACTGGGATGGTAACCCGCCAAATCGCCTTGTTTGGGCCAAATTTGCGCTAAGCGCTTGATTTTGCTTATAATCTTTGGCTCTGCAGCGTTCGAGTGGTCCCGCGGCAGAGGCTTTGAAAAAGGCACATCCCACCTAAGAGGTTCTCAATAGAAGAACGCCGACCGTGGAAAAGGACCCTACAAACCTCTCTCCTTTTAGGATTTAACTATGTCTACATTCAGCGCAAAACCCGCTGACGTGGTGCATGAGTGGTTTGTGATTGACGCCACCGATAAGGTGCTCGGACGAGTAGCCAGCGAAGTTGCTCTCCGTTTGCGCGGCAAACACAAAGCCATTTACACACCCCACGTCGATACAGGTGACTTCATCGTCATCATCAACGCTTCCAAGATCAAGGTCACTGGTACCAAGTCTTTGGACAAGGTGTACTACCGTCACTCGGGTTACCCCGGCGGTATCACTGCAACAAATTTCCGCGATCTGCAAGCCAAACACCCTGGCCGCGCGATTGAGAAGGCTGTCAAGGGCATGTTGCCCAAAGGCCCACTCGGTTACGCCATGATCAAAAAGCTCAAGGTGTACGGCGGTGCAGAGCACCCTCACACCGCACAACAGCCTAAAGTGCTGGACATCTAAGGAGCCGAAATGATTGGTGAATGGAACAACGGCACCGGCCGTCGCAAATCAAGCGTCGCTCGCGTGTTTCTGAAAAAAGGCTCCGGCAAAATCACGATCAACGGTAAAGACATCGCCGCATATTTCGGCCGTCAAACCTCGATCATGATTTCGAAGCAACCCTTGATGCTGACCAACAACGGCGAAGCGTTTGACATTCAAGTCAACGTGCACGGCGGTGGTGAGTCTGGCCAAGCTGGTGCAGTGCGTCACGGTATTACCCGCGCTTTGATCGACTACGACGCAGCTTTGAAGCCCGTCCTGTCACAAGCCGGTTACGTGACTCGCGATGCTCGCGAAGTGGAACGTAAAAAGGTTGGCTTGCACTCTGCTCGCCGCCGCAAGCAGTTCAGCAAGCGTTAATCCGCTTCCTGTTTTGCCAAAAGCCGCATGGGTTCGCCCTTGCGGCTTTTTTGTTGCCTGCGTAATGCCCCCATCGGCAATAGCGTTTCTCGGGCCTTGTGCAGTGCTATACCCGAGTAAAGCGATATACTTTTACGCATTGATTCAGGAGTCCTCACATGAGCGCAGTTGCCGAAAACATCCAAACAGAAATGCCATCTCCCTTCGTCTTCACCGACAGCGCAGCTGCCAAGGTGGCGGACTTGATTGCGGAAGAAGGCAACCCTGAATTGAAGTTGCGCGTGTTCGTGCAAGGCGGCGGCTGCTCAGGCTTTCAATACGGTTTCACGTTTGATGAAATCGTGAACGAAGACGACACCACGATCAACAAAAACGGTGTGTCTTTGTTGGTTGACGCGATGAGCTACCAATACTTGGTGGGCGCTGAGATTGACTACAAAGAAGACTTGCAAGGCGCACAGTTCGTCATCAAGAACCCGAACGCGACATCGACCTGCGGCTGCGGTTCGTCGTTCTCAGCCTGATCAGGCTTTAAAAATTCCACCCAGTATGCGGGCGCCTTGTGCGCCCGTTACTTTTGGCAGGTTGCCAGGCAGGCCCAACACGGTTTGACGAGCCAGCCACGCAAAGGCGGCGGCTTCCACTTGCAAAGGCGGCATGCCGCGTTCTGCCGACGACAACACACGCACATTGGGTAAGTCCGCCTGCAAGCGTTGCATCAGCAAACCATTCAACGCGCCCCCACCACACACGATGAGCTCGGACGCATCTGCCGCATGGCGCCGCACATCGTTCACGCAGGCAAGTGCGGTGAACTCAGTCAGAGTGGCTTGCACATCGGCGGGGTTGGCATTGACGTCGTCGCGGAGTTGGTGTGCCAGCCAAGTGGGGTGAAACAAATCACGTCCCGTGCTTTTTGGGGGGGGCTGTTGCAAATAAGGCTCGGCCAACATGGCTTGCAACAAGGGTTCAATGACGCTGCCGCTGGCGCCCCATGCGCCGTTGTTGTCAAAGGCGTCGCCGGTGTGTTGTTGGCACCAATGGTCCAGCAGGGCGTTGCCTGGACCGCAATCAAAGCCCAGCACATCGCCGTTGGCGTGCAACACGCTGAGGTTGGCAATGCCACCGATGTTCAGCACGCCTACTGTTTGGTTGGGTTGACCAAAGATGCCTTGGTGAAACACGGGCACGAGCGGGGCACCTTGACCGCTGGCTGCCACATCGCGGCTTCGGAAATCAGCCACCACATCCATGTCCGTGAGCTCAGCCAATAAGGCTGGGTTGTTGAGCTGTACCGTGTAGCCCGTGCCATCAAACGCGCCCGGTTGGTGGCGCACGGTTTGGCCGTGGGCACCGATGGCGCACACATCGCGAGCGGGTGTTTGTGTGTCACTCAGCAAGGCTTGTACGGTTTGGGCATACACACGCACCAAGCCGTTGGCGGCCAATGCCGCGCGGTGTAGCTCGTTGTCAGATGGGGTGTTGAGCGCCAACAGCTCTTGCTTCAATGCTGGCGCAAAGGGCATGGCGTGGTGTGCCAACACCCGCGGTTGCGCCCCGCTGAAGTCTGCCAACACACCGTCCACGCCGTCGAGCGACGTGCCCGACATCAAGCCAATGAAAAGCTGCGGTGATGCTGCAGACGCAGACATTTATTCAGCGCGGCTGATTTGGGCGCTGGCCGCTGCGGTCAAGTCAATCTTGGCCAAGGTGGCGTGGCGTTTGAATTGCTCGCGAGCAGCAGCAGACACTTCCACCGATACGCTTTGGCGCGCCATGGTGATCGGGTCTTTGTGTTGACCATTCACGCGGAATTCAAAATGCAGGTGCGGGCCTGTGGCCCAGCCTGTGGCGCCGACCAAGCCCAGTGTTTGGCCTTGCATGACCGACTGGCCGCGTTTGACGTTGATGCGGCTCAAATGGGCGTACACCGTGGTGTGACCATTGGCGTGCTTGACCATCACCACGTTGCCAAAGCCGCCTTGCGTACCGGCCACGTCCACAATGCCTTGACCCACGCTGCGCACGGCGGTACCTGTGGGCGCTGCGTAGTCGACGCCGAGGTGGGCGCGCCAAGTTTGCAAGATGGGATGAAAACGCATCTTGAAGCCACTGGTCATGCGCGAGAACGCGAGGGGCGATGCCAAGTAGGCGCGTCGCAGGCTGATGCCGTCGGCGTTGTAGTAGCCGCCTTCTTTGGCATTGGCTTCTTGGAACCAAAACGCTTGGTGTGTTTTGCCGTTGTTCACAAATTCTGCAGACAACACGCGGCCAGTGCGCAGCACCTCGCCATCGGCTTCCAGCGATTCGTACACCACAGCGAAGCGGTCGCCTTTGCGTAGGGCTCGGTGAAAGTCGATGTCGCCAGCAAAGATGTCAGCCAACTGGCTGGCCACGCTGTCGGGGATGTCGGCGTCGTCTGTGGCGGCAAACAGTGAGCTTTGAATCGTGCCGTTGCCCATGCGTGTGCCGACGTTCAGGCGAGCGGTTTCTTCGCGCGCCACAAAACCTTCGGCGTTGCGCTCCATGATCCAACGGGTGAAGTTTTCCCCGTCGTCATTGGCCCAACGTGCTGTCAAGCGGGTGAGGCGGTGCTCGGCATCGCCTTCCACGCTCACCATGCGTCCGGCGCGACCCATGAGCTGTTGGCGTGCTGTCCGTGCGTTGCGCAGGTAAGCCGCGGCCTCTGGGTCACTCAGGCCGAGGCGTGAGAGCAAACTGTCGGCCGTGTCGCTTGAGCGAGTCAGGTCTGAGCGGAACAGTTGCAAGGGCTTGTCAGCCCATAAATTAGGAAACGTGACGGTGTTGACGTTTTCCACCACTTGGCGAAGCGGCATGCTGGCGACGCCCGCATCCAAGCTCGCCACCGCAAATGCCCCGCCACCGACCACGGAGAGCGCGACAGCCACGCCGGCCATGACGCGACGGGTGTGGGTTTGAAAGCAGTTTTGCAGGCGTGTGGCCCACAAAGAAAAGAATTGCTGCAAGGTATTTCTCCGGCAGTAGGTAAAAGGCGGGGACTGAGCCCAGGGCCTCAAGGTTTGGGCCTCTAAAATCAGGCTCAAACACCAAACCGGTGAGTATACCTTGCACGGTAAAAAATCCTTATGAATCAAGCATCTTTACAAAACCACCCTGTCACCGATCGCGTCCTCGAAGCCTTGGCTGTGACCAAGCGCGGCTGCGAAGAGCTGATTCCCGAAGACGCTTGGGTCAAAAAGCTCGCGCGCGCCGAAGCCACGGGCCAACCCCTGCGCATCAAATTGGGCTTGGACCCAACGGCCCCTGACATTCACATTGGCCACACGGTGGTGCTGAACAAGATGCGTCAGTTGCAGGACTTGGGGCATCAAGTGATTTTCTTGATTGGCGACTTCACCAGTTTGATTGGCGACCCCTCAGGCCGCAACAGCACGCGCCCGCCGCTCACGCCGGAGCAAATCAAGGTGAACGCCGAGACGTATTACAAACAAGCCTCGTTGGTGCTCGACCCCGCCAAAACCGAAATTCGCTACAACAGCGAATGGTGCATCCCGCTGGGCTCGATGGGCATGATTCAGTTGGCATCGAAGTACACCGTGGCGCGCATGATGGAGCGCAACGACTTTCACGACCGCTTTCACGCCAACACGCCCATCAGCGTGCATGAGTTTTTGTACCCGCTGATGCAAGGCTACGACTCGGTGGCCTTGAAGTCTGATTTGGAGCTGGGCGGCACCGACCAAAAATTCAACTTGCTCATGGGTCGCCATTTGCAAGCTGAGTACGGCCAAGAAGCGCAGTGCATCTTGACCATGCCTTTGCTCGAAGGTTTGGACGGCGTTGAGAAAATGTCCAAGTCCAAGAACAATTACATCGGTATCAGCGAAGAGCCCAACACCATGTTTGCCAAAGTGTTGTCCATCTCGGACGTACTGATGTGGCGCTGGTACACCTTGCTGTCATTCAAGTCGATGGCTGACATCGAAGCCTTGAAAAAAGAGATCGAAGGCGGCCGCAACCCCAAAGACGCCAAGGTGGCGTTGGCCAAAGAAATCACCGCACGTTTTCACGGGGCAGCTGCGGCGGAAGCGGCAGAACAAGACTTCATCAACCGCAGCAAAGGCGGTGTGCCCGATGAAATTCCAGAGGTGTTGCTCAGCGGTGCGCCCATGGGCATTGGTGCTTTGCTCAAAGCCGCCGGATTGGCACCTTCCAGTAGCGAAGCCAACCGTTTGATTGACGGCGGTGGTGTGCGTGTGGACTCCAGCGTGGTGAGCGACAAAGGCTTGAAGCTCGACGTCGGAACGTTTGTGGTGCAAGTGGGCAAGCGCAAATTTGCGCGTGTCACATTGACTTAATCGGACGCCATTAGACTGCACGCATGAACACCCAAACCCTTGAAAAATGGCTCTCGCCCAAAGGCTTGCTTTGGGCGTCAGTCGTGGTGGCGTGCATCACCATCGCACTCAAAACCTTGGCATGGCACCTCACCGATTCGGTGGGTTTGTTGTCAGACGCGATGGAGTCGTTGGTCAACTTGGCCAGTGCCATCTTTGGCTTGATGATGGTTACCGTCGCGGCCATGCCTGCGGACGAAGACCATCCTTATGGTCACCACAAGGCCGAGTATTTTTCGTCGGGCTTTGAAGGCATCCTCATCGTGGTGGCTGCATTGGGCATCATGTGGGCAGCGGGTCATCGCATCTTTGACCCGCAACCCTTAGAGCAAGTGGGTCTTGGTTTGGCCTTGTCGGTCGCCAGTTCTGCGTTGAATGGTTTGTTGGCTTGGGTCATGTTTCGTGCAGCCAAAACACACCGCTCGATTGCGCTGGAAGCGGATGCGCGTCACTTGGTGACGGATGTGTGGACTTCGGCAGGTGTGGTGGTTGGCATTGCGCTGGTCAGCTACAGCGGCTGGTTGTGGCTCGATGCGGTGGTCGCGATAGGCGTGGCACTGAACATTCTGAAAGAAGGCTGGCATTTGATTTGGGGTGCATCGCAAGGGCTGATGGATGAAGCCGTCGAGCCCGAGGTGCTGGCGCAAATTAACAAGGTGTTGCACGACCTGTCGATGGCCCATGAAGAAGTGGGTGCCGACCACACGCACCTCGTACGTTTCGATCACATCATGACGCGCAAAGCTGGACAACGCCGCTTTGTGGATTTGCACATGCACATGCCTGCTGAATGGACGCTGGGCCATGCGGCGATGTTTCGTGCCAATGTGGAGCAATCGTTGATGAAAGCGGTGCCAGGTTTGCGCGCCACCATTCAGCTGTTGCCCAACGATGTGGAAGCGCATCTGGATGACCCGCTCGACGTCCGCTAAGTCGCGTGGTATGCCGGGTTTGTGAACCTAGGCCCTCAGAAAGAGAAACAAATGAAAGCTGTCTTACAACGCGTGAGCGAGGCCCGTGTGGTGGTGGACGGCCAAACGGTCGGTGAGATTGCACAAGGCCTGCTGGTACTGCTTTGCGCCGAGAAAGGCGACACCGAAGCAGTGGGCCAAAAAATGCTCGACAAAATTTTGAAGCTGCGGGTGTTCTACGACGAGGCAGGCAAGATGAACCGCAGCGTGACCGATGTGAACGGTGGTTTGTTGGTGGTGAGCCAGTTCACCTTAGCCGCAGACACCAGCAGCGGCACGCGTCCCAGCTTTACCAGTGCGGCCCCCGCCGATGAAGGTCGCCGCTTGTACGACGCGTTTGTGACGCAAGCCAAAGCGCAGCACCCACAGGTGCAAACAGGCATCTTTGGTGCCGACATGAAAGTGCATTTGGTGAACGATGGCCCCGTGACCATCCCAATCACGATAATCGGTGCATGACCGATTTAAAAAATACCGCTACGACCTTTGCTTCCCTGAGCCTCGCGGCCTCAACACTCGATAACTTGACGGAGCTGGGTTACACCCAGATGACCCCCATTCAAGCCGCGAGCTTGCCTTTGGCCTTGGCTGGCCGCGACCTGATTGCCCAAGCCAGCACGGGCAGCGGCAAGACGGCCGCCTTTGGCATTCCCTTGGTTGAAAAGCTCGACCCTGCGCAGTTCGACGCGCAAGCCATGATCTTGTGCCCCACCCGCGAATTGGCTGACCAAGTGACGCAAGAGATTCGCCGCTTGGCCCGTGCGGTGGGCAACATCAAGGTGGTCACTTTGTGTGGCGGTGTGGCCTTGCGTGGGCAAACGGTCAGCCTCGAACACGGTGCCCATGTGGTGGTCGGCACGCCCGGCCGCATCATGGACCACTTAGAGCGCGGTTCGCTCAGCCTGCAAGGCTTGAAGATGTTGGTGCTTGACGAGGCGGATCGCATGTTGGACATGGGCTTTTTTGACGACATCGCCAAAGTAGCGCGCCAATGCCCCAAAGACCGTCAAACCTTGTTGTTCTCGGCCACCTATCCCGAAGGCATTGCCAAGCTCGCCTCGCAATTCATGCGTGAGCCGCAAACTGTGAAGGTGCAAGCGCAACACGACGCACAAAAAATCAAACAAATTTTTTATGAAGTGAGTAACAACGAGCGCCTGCATGCTGTGTCGCAACTGCTCAACCATTTCCGCCCTGAATCCACGCTGGCTTTTTGCAACACCAAACAGCAATGCCGCGATTTGGTGACGGTGCTGCAAGCGCAAGGCTTCAGCGCTTTGGCCTTGTTTGGTGAACTTGAACAACGCGAGCGTGACCAAGTGTTGGTGCAGTTTGCCAACCGCAGTTGCTCGGTGTTGGTGGCCACCGATGTGGCTGCGCGTGGCTTGGATGTAGCGAATTTAGAAGCCGTCATCAACGTGGACGTGACACCTGACCCTGAGGTGCACATCCACCGCATTGGCCGCACAGGTCGTGGCGATGCCGAAGGCTTGGCGTTGTCACTCGCCAGCATGGACGAGATGGGCAACGTGGGCAAGATTGAACAGTTGCAAAACCGCGAGTCCACATGGGCACCGCTCAGCAGCCTCGCGCCAGCCGCAGGCGGCATCTTGCAGCCGCCCATGGCGACGCTGCAAATTGTGGGTGGCCGCAAAGAAAAGATTCGTGCCGGTGATGTGTTGGGTGCGCTCACCGGTGATGCTGGCTTTGCCAAAGAGCAAGTGGGCAAGATCAATGTGAATGAGTTCTCTACCTATGTGGCGGTGGCGCGCAGCATTGCACGTGAAGCGGTCAAGCGTTTGAGCGAGGGCCGTGTCAAAGGTAAAACGGTGAAGGTCCGTTTACTCGAAGACGCTTCTGGGCGCTGACTTGACTCTGCGTGCCGACACACGCAAGCGCGGCTCAGTCTGCTGAGTCGCTCAAGTTGCTGCAGCGTACTTCGCCACAGTAGTGCTGACAGAAGGGGCACCCTGTCATGGGCAACCATGAGGGAATTTGGTGGCGCGTTTGAAAGATGTCTTTGAGCACCGTGTCACGGTAGACCGCCCACTTGAAGTTTTGCCCCTCAACAGCATAAAACGGCACGCCGTCTTGCGACACCGTGATGAGCGACACGCTGTCAAAGTAAGCGCGGTACGCGTCTAAGTTGGGCAGGCTAAACCCAATGATGCGTACGGTCTTGCCGTCAAAGTCTGCGAAATTCACTAACAAATCGTCTTGGCGCGCATGGAAGCTGCCTGTGCCAAACACAGGCACATAAGTTTTGAGTGTTTGACCGTAGATGGAGGCGGGTGTGTACGACGTGGCCATCAGCACCGTGTTGGGTGCTTGCACCTGTGCCAACAGTTCTTGTGTGCGGTAGCTGCGCACAATCTCCGGGTAAATCTTGACGCTTTTCCAGTCAGAGAGTTGTGTGCTGTACATCGCCGCCAATGCGACCAGATGCACGCCTAAGAACACCGCCATCCATTGGCTGGTGCGTTTGATTTGCGCAAGGGGTAACGCAAACGCGAGCCACGCAAAGAACAAGGGGTAGAAGTTGAGCACCCAATGCAAACCCACCACTTTTTTGAGGGCGATGAGTGCAAAGAATGCCAGTGGCACAACGATGAGTGTGGCCAGTAATTTGTGTTGACGCGTGAACGCCACCATCGCCGTGCGCTCTTTCCATGCAAACCACACAAACCCTGGCGTGAGTAGATATGCCCACGTCAGCAGATACAGCGCAGGTTTATGCCATGCAAACACTTCGCCTTGGTTGCGGTTGTAGACGTTGAACATGATGTTGGCCCATCCGTGGCCCATGTTCCACCACAGGTTAACCAGTGGGCCTGGTGTGGCCGCCAGAACCAACAGCGCCAAACCCAACCAGCGTTCGCGGCGGAATGCCATGAAGTACACAAAATACGCGAAGCCGATCACGACTGCAAAGTATTTGGACAGAAATCCAAGACCTAAAAATAAGCCGCTCAAGGCGTGTAGCGCGTAAGTGTTGCGGTCTTGATGCGCGCGTTGCTCGGCACGAACCAAAGCGCAGATGGACAACACGGACCAAAAAATCAAAGGCGTATCGGTGGTGATGAGCGCATTCAGCCAGTTGATGGGCGTGAGCCAGAACAACACAATGGCCCAAGCTGTTTTCTCGCGGTCCACGTTCGAGAACCCCCACCACAAAGCAGCCCCCAAAGCCGTCGGCAACAACAGGGCGGGAATCCGCATGGCAAACGTGGTATCACCAAACAATTTCAGCATGGCAGCAATGGCCCAGCCGGCCATGGGCGGGTGGTCGTAATAGCCCCAGTCGGGATAAACACCCCACCAATAGAAATACGCTTCATCGCCGGTGATAGGGAATGTCACGCCAATCCATGTGCGGACCAAGAGCGACAACACGCCAGTCCATAGCAGCAAACGAATCAGTGACGGAGAAAGCGGTGCGTTCATGTGAGCAGCGTGGTCAATCAATAAGGGCAAGGCAGGCCGAGGGCTGCCATGATGAACATCTCAAGTGTTTCCATTTCATTGGCGTCGGCCTCAGAGGTCTCGTGGTCGTACCCTTGGGCGTGTAGCGCACCGTGAATCAACAAATGGGCGTAGTGTTCTTGCAGCGACTTGCCTTGCTCTTTGGCTTCGCGTGCCACGACGGGGGCGCACAGCACGAGATCGGCCATCACCATAGGGGCTTGTGCATAGTCAAACGTCAAGACATTGGTGGCGTAGTCTTTTTTGCGATAGCTGCTGTTCAAGGCTTGGCCTTCTTCAGCGTTGACGATGCGCACGGTCATTTCTGCGTCATGTGCCAACGCGTGGCGGATGCAACGGTTCACAAAAGCGCGGGGCAATGCCGCGCGGTGACGCGCTGCGTAGGGCACATCGCCAAATTGCAGGGTGAGGTCTAAGGTGGGCAGGGCCATGTTTTTAAGATTGTTTGCGTGAAGGGGCGCCGGTGGTGGCCGTGCGCTGTGCGTCATAGGCATCCACGATGCGGGCCACCAGTGGGTGACGCACCACATCAGCGCTGGTGAAGCGAGTGACCGAGATGCCTTTGACGCGTTTCAACACGCGCTCTGCATCAATCAAGCCGCTGAGCTGACCCTTGGGTAAGTCAATTTGGCTCACATCCCCCGTGACCACCGCTTTGGCACCAAAACCAATGCGGGTGAGGAACATCTTCATTTGCTCGGGCGTCGTGTTTTGCGCCTCGTCCAAGATGACAAAAGCGTTGTTGAGCGTGCGGCCGCGCATGAAGGCGAGCGGTGCAATTTCAATCGCATTGCGCTCAAACGCTTTTTGCACGCGGTCATAGCCCATCAGGTCATACAACGCGTCATACAAGGGGCGCAAATACGGATCGACTTTTTGGCCCAAGTCGCCTGGCAAGAACCCCAGTTTTTCGCCGGCTTCCACGGCGGGGCGTGTCAAAACAATGCGTTGCACAGCACTGCGTTCTAGCGCATCCACGGCGCAGGCCACGGCCAAATAGGTTTTGCCCGTGCCCGCAGGGCCAATGCCAAAGCTGATGTCGTGCGCAGCAATGTTGTCGAGGTAGGCCGCCTGTGTGGGCGTGCGTGCGCGCAAATCGGTGCGGCGGGTTTGCAGCGTGGGGACGTTCTCTTCCTCCATCGCACTGTCACCCGCGAGCATGAGCTGCACTTGTTCGGGGGGGATGGCTTTGGCTGCGCGCTCGTACAAGGCTTGCAGCACCTCCAGGGCGCGGGTGGCTTTGGCTTTGTGGCCGTCCACCTTGAACTGTTCGTGGCGGTGGGCGATTTTCACGTCCAAGGCCAGTTCGATGGTGCGCAAATGCTCGTCGGTAGGGCCGCACAGATGCGACAAACGGGTGTTGTTATGCGGGGTGAAGGTGTGGCGAAGAATCAAGTCGATAATCCCTAAAAAGGTCCCCCAATGATAGGCAAGTTAACAGGCATCCTCAGCGAGAAAAATCCACCCCAAGTTTTGGTGGACTGCAACGGCGTGGGCTACGAAGTCGATGTGCCCATGAGCACGTTTTACAACCTACCTGCCACTGGCGAAAAAGTGTCGTTGCTGACGCACTTTGTGGTGCGCGAAGACGCCCAAATTTTGTTTGGTTTTGGCACTGCTTCTGAGCGTGCCACGTTTCGCTTGCTCATCAAAATCTCAGGCGTTGGGCCCCGCATGGCCCTTGGCATCTTGAGTGGCTTGAGTGCCGACGAGTTGGCGCGTGCGGTGTCTGACCAAGATGCGGCGCGTCTTACCAAAGTGCCAGGGATTGGCAAAAAAACGGCAGAGCGTTTGCTCTTGGAGCTCAAAGGCAAGCTGGGCGCAGACCTTGGCCCCAATATGTTTTCTGCACCCGACCATCAAAGCGACATCTTGCAAGCCTTGCTGGCGCTGGGTTACAACGACAAAGAAGCCGCTGCTGCACTCAAGGTCTTGCCCGCCGATGTGGGTGTGAGCGATGGCATCAAACTGGCTTTGAAATCGTTGGCCAAATAAACCATGAGCATTCAAACTGACGACTTCGCCCCTACGCCACGTGTGGTGTCTGCCGCGCCCGTGTCGCCCAACGAAGAAGCGATTGAACGCGCCTTGCGCCCCAAGCTGCTGCAAGAGTACGTGGGCCAAATGAAGGTGCGCGAGCAGCTTGAAATCTTCATTGGTGCGGCCAAGATGCGCAACGAAGCGCTCGACCACGTGTTGCTGTTTGGCCCACCCGGTTTGGGTAAGACCACACTGAGCCACATCATTGCGCAAGAGCTGGGTGTGAACTTGCGTTCCACCAGTGGCCCTGTGTTGGAAAAGCCCAAAGACTTGGCGGCGCTGCTGACCGGCCTTGAGAAAAACGATGTGTTGTTCATCGACGAAATTCACCGTCTCTCGCCTGTGGTGGAAGAGATTTTGTATCCCGCGTTGGAGGACTACCAAATCGACATCATGATTGGTGAAGGTCCAGCGGCGCGCAGCATCAAGCTTGATTTGCAGCCCTTCACCTTGGTGGGCGCCACCACACGCGCAGGCATGTTGACCAACCCACTGCGCGACCGCTTTGGCATTGTGTCGCGTTTGGAGTTTTATACGGCTGAAGAGTTGCAACGCATCGTGGTGCGCAGCGCGGGCTTGCTGGACACGCCGATGGATGTGGAAGGTGGTTTTGAGATTGCGCGTCGTTCACGTGGCACGCCACGCATTGCCAACCGCTTGCTGCGCCGCGTGCGCGACTATGCCGATGTGAAGGGCACAGGCCGCATCACCGAAGACATTGCCAAACGCGCATTGGCCATGTTGGATGTGGATCCCCAAGGCTTTGACTTGATGGACCGCAAATTGTTAGAGGCGGTGATTCACCGTTTTGACGGCGGCCCCGTGGGTCTAGACAACATTGCCGCCAGCATCGGCGAAGAGCGCGACACCATTGAAGACGTGATTGAGCCGTATCTGATTCAGCAAGGTTTTTTGCAACGCACACCACGAGGCCGCATGGCCACGTTGGCGGCCTATCGTCACTTGGGGGTTACGCCGCCCAAGGCGATTGGCGACGTGTCCGCCGATTAAGTCAGCGTTTTAAGTGGTGGTCTCGTCGCGCGGTGAGCCGTGTGCATTGTCAAAGTGCGACACATCGCCCCAGCCCACGAGGCTCAAGCCCTGAGGCGTCCATAGCAAACGGTTGACGGCGGCATTGCCCAAGTGCCACGTGCGCGGGGCTTCCACCGGTTGGTTGGTAGCCAAGCGGTACAGTGCGTCCATCACGCCGCCATGCGCGACCAACACGATTTGTTCACCGAGATGTTGACAGGCCAGTTCCGCCACGCAGCTTGCAATGCGTTCGCGCACGGCCGTGAGTGACTCGCCTCCCAAGGGCGACCAATGTGGGTCACGTCCACGCCAAAGCTTGGCGTCTCCAGGCCAACCACTTTCAATTTCTGCCCAGGTTTGACCTTGCAAGTGCCCAAAGTGGCGCTCGCGCAAACCGGTGTGCCCGACCACTGAAAGCTGGGTGGCGCGTGTGTGACTTTGCGCGATGGCTTGTGCAGTTTCAAAAGCGCGCACCAAGTCACTGCTGTAAATCGCAGCGATACCTTCTTCACGCAGGGCGTGGCCCACGCGTTGGGCCTGCCATTTGCCTGTGTCGTTGAGGCCGATGTCGAGTTGGCCTTGAATACGGGTGTCGACATTCCAAGGGGTTTCCCCATGTCGTATGGCGAGAATTCGTGTGACTTGCATGGCTGTGAAGTTTAGATGGCTTGTTTTTCATGCAAAATAGCACGATCGTTCTTTTCTTGAATTTCGTATGACCGCTTCTCGTCAAACAGCCGCCTCTGAAAGCCGCGCCCTACAAAAAGGTCAGCAAACCAAGGCCACCATTGTGGATGCCGCTTTGGGTCTGGCCACACAAATTGGCTTAGAGGGTTTGAGCATCGGCGCTTTGGCCGAGGTGGCGCGCATGAGCAAGTCGGGCGTGTTTGCCCACTTTGGCTCACGCGAAGAGTTGCAAATTTCGGTGGTGCGTGAATACCACCAACGCTTTGAACACGAAGTGTTTTTGCCCATTCTGCAATCCGAGCGTGGTTTACCGCGCTTGCGCCAACTGTTTGCCAACTGGACCAAGCGCACCTCGGCTGAGATTGATTCAGGCTGCCTCTACATCAGCGGTGCGGCGGAGTTTGATGACCGACCCGGACCTGTGCGCGACGCCTTGGCCAGCTCGGTCAAAACTTGGCTGGCGGCGGTGTACCGCACGGTGGTGCAAGCACGTGACGAAGGCCATTTGGCGGCAGACATCGACGCCGAGCAAATGGTGTTTGAGTTGCATGGCCTCATCTTGGCCCTGCAATACGAAGCCCGATTCTTACGATCTTCTAAATCGTTGGCGCGCACCCTCAAAGGTTTTGAAAACATCTTGCAGCGCTATGGCGCAAGAGACGCAACACCCGTCATTAAAACAAGTGCCAAGCGCACCACTTCATCCAAAAAGTAAGGAGACACACCATGCCCAGCTACACCCCACCTCTGCGCGACATGCAATTTGTGCTGCACGAAGTGCTGCACGTCACCGACGAACTCAAGCAAATGCCCAAGCATGTCGACATGGATGCCGACACCATTGCGGCTGTGTTGGAAGAAGGCGGCAAGTTTGCATCTGAAGTGATTTTTCCGCTCAACCAAGTGGGCGACCAGCAGGGCTGCACGCTCAACCGCGACACGCACGAAGTCAAAACGCCCGATGGTTTTAAAGCAGCGTATGACCAATACGTGCAAGGCGGCTGGCCAGCCTTGAGTGCCGACCCCGAGTACGGCGGCCAAGGCTTGCCTGTGGTGGTGAACCAGTGCTTTTACGAAATGCTCAACAGCGCCAACCAAGCGTGGACCATGTACCCCGGCCTGACACACGGCGCCTACGAGGCCCTGCACGCACACGGCACGGATGCACAAAAAGCGCTGTATTTGCCCAAGCTCACCAGCGGTGAATGGACGGGCACCATGTGTTTGACGGAGCCCCATTGCGGGACAGACCTTGGCCTCTTGCGCACCAAGGCCGAGCCACAAGCCGATGGCACCTACCGCATCACCGGCAACAAAATCTTCATCAGCGCGGGCGAGCACGACATGGTGAGCAACATCGTGCACTTGGTGTTGGCGCGCTTGCCCGATGCGCCTGCAGGTAGCAAAGGCATCAGCTTGTTTGTGGTGCCCAAGTTTCACATCCATGCCGATGGCAGTGTGGGCGAGCGCAACGGTATTTACTGTGGCGGCTTAGAACACAAAATGGGCATTCACGGCAATGCCACTTGCCAGATGGTGTTGGATGGCGCAGTCGGCACACTGGTGGGGCAGCCTAACAAAGGCTTGGCCGCCATGTTTGTGATGATGAATGCCGCGCGCGTGGGCGTGGGCATGCAGTCGTTGGGCTTGACCGAGGTGGCGTATCAAAACGCGGTGGCCTATGCCAAAGACCGCATCCAGTCGCGCAGCCTGACGGGCGCCAAAGACCCCAGCAAACCCGCTGACAGCATCTTGGTGCACCCCGATGTGCGCAAGATGCTGCTCACCGCACGTGCCTACGCCGAAGGCGGTCGTGCGTTGGCGCTGCACTGCGCTTTGTTGATTGACCGCGAACTGAATCACCCTGACGAGACGGTGCGTGCCGAATCGGCCGAGCAGGTGGCCTTGCTCACGCCCATCGTCAAAGCCTTCATCACCGACAACGCGTGGACGGCTACCTCGTCATGCATGCAAGTGTTTGGCGGTCATGGCTTCATTCGCGAATGGGGCATGGAGCAATACGTGCGAGATGCGCGCATCAACATGATTTACGAAGGCACCAACACCATCCAAAGCTTGGACTTGTTGGGCCGCAAGGTGCTGGGTAACCAGGGCGCATCGCTCAAGAAGTTTGGCAGACACATTGCCGAGCTGGTGGCCGAGACCCAAGGTGACGAAGACATGGCCGAGTTCATCAACCCGCTGGCCAAGTTGGGTCAGCAGATGACGCAGTTCACCGGCGAGATTGGCTACAAAGCCATGGAGAACGCTGACGAAGTGGGCGCCGCTGCGGTGGACTACCTGCGCGTGGCGGGCCATTTGGTGTTTGGCTACTTCTGGGCGCGCATGGCCCAAGTGGCCTTGCAAAAGATCGCCGAAGGCAACCGCGACCCGTTCTACCAAGCCAAGCTGCAAACCGCACGCTTTTACTTTGCCAAGCTCTTCCCAGAGACGGCATCGCTCATCCTCACTGCGCGTGCGGGCTCTGCTGTGCTGATGGAGACAGAGGCCGTGTTTGTCTGAATTGTGCAGTCCTAGAAATCAGGTAAATTAAAAACATGATGAATACACGCATTTTGAAAACTTATGTGGGCGTTGCCTTGCTTGCGGCTGGCAGCAGCTTTGCGCAAATGACGCCTGTGGGCACATGGCGCAACATCGACGACAAAACAGGTGAGGCGAAAGCCGAAATCCAAATTATTGAAAAAGAGAGTGTGCTGAGTGGTCGCGTCGTCAAGTCACTGCGCAACGATCCGAACGCCAAAAAGACGTGTGAAGACTGCAAGGATGACCGCAAAGACCAAGACATCATTGGGATGGAAATCATCCGCGGTGTGAAACTTGATTCCTCCAGTGAGTTTTTGTGGGCTGGGGGAGGGAAAATTTTGGATCCAGAAAATGGCAAGGAATACAGCGTGAAAATGGTGCCCAAAGAAGGCGGACAAAAACTGCAAGTACGCGGCTATATCGGACCGTTTTATCGCACGCAAGTTTGGTTGCGCGCTCAGTAATTAAGTAGGAAAAGCATGATAGAAATTTTGAGCCACATCGATGGCGGTGTGATGACCCTGACCTTCAACCGCGTTGACAAAAAGAACTCTCTCACCGCGGCGATGTATACCGCCTTGGCCGATGCCGTTGAGCAAGCTGAAAGCAACCCAAGCGTGCGCGTCTTGGTGTTCCAAGGCCACGAAACCGTGTTTTGCGCTGGCAACGACATCGCTGATTTTCTGAACAACCCGCCATCCACCTTGGATGCGCCGGTGTTCCGTTTGTTGCGCAACATTGCTGCCTTCCCCAAACCCGTGCTGGCCGCTGTGGCTGGCCCCGCTGTGGGCATTGGCACCACACTGCTGTTCCATTGCGATTTGGTTTATGCCGGTGACAACGCCGCGTTTGCGATGCCGTTTGTCAACTTGGGTGTGTGCCCTGAAGCCGCGTCTAGTTTGCTGGCCCCGCAAATGATGGGCTACCACCGCGCTGCCGAAGCGTTGCTGTTGGGCGAGCCCTTCATGGCCGAGGCCGCACTGGAAGTGGGCTTGGTCAACCGCGTATTGCCTCCGACGGAGGTGAATAACTATGTGCAAGCGCAGGCGCGCAAGCTGGCGGCTAAGCCTCTGTCATCTCTTTTGGAAACCAAACGCTTGATGAAAGCGGGTCAAGCTCAGCTGGTGCAAAAGCAGATGAACGAAGAAGCGGCTTCGTTTGGTCGCATGCTGACAGAGCCTGCTGCCAAAGAAGCGTTCGGCGCGTTCATGGAAAAACGCAAGCCCGATTTTTCAAAGCTTTGACTGACGCACGGCATGTCGCAACCACTCGCCAACGCCGTCGTGTTCGAGCCTGATTACCTCGAAGGTTTTCGCCAAATCTATGAAGAAAAAATTGTCTTCAACCACACGCTGGGCTTGAAGCTGGTGAGCGTCACGCCCGAAGAAGTTGTGGCCCGTATCGACATGCGCCCAGAGCTGGTGGGGCATTACGCCTACAACCGCATTCACGGTGGCGTCATCAGTGCCGTGCTAGACGCCATTGGCAGCGCGGCTGTGATGGCGTGTTTGGCGGCCAAGCACATGAAAGAGTCACCCACAGAGCGCTTAGAGCGCTTTGCCAAATTGGGCACGATTGATTTGCGGGTGGACTATTTGCGCCCCGGCATTGGCGAGCACTTCACCATTCATGCGCATGCCTTGCGTGTGGGCACACGTGTAGGCACCTCGCGCATGGAGTTTCGCGGGCCGGATGGCACGCTGATGTCCACTGGCACGGGCGCTTACATCGTTTCTTAACGCTCAGTCTTTGGGGATGGCGCGTGGCTTGCCATCTTTGTCGATGGCCACGTAGGTGAGCGTGGCTTCGGTCACCTTCATGTATTCCCCTTGTGAGCTAAAGCGTTCTGCAAAAACTTCCACTTGCACGGTGATGGAGGTGTTGCCAATGCGTTGCACACGCGAGAAAAAGCTCAAGATGTCACCCACTTTCACGGGGTGTTTGAAGATGAACTCATTCACCGCAATGGTGGCAAAGCGTCCGCGTGCATGGCGAGCGGGCAACACCGCACCAGCCAAGTCCACCTGAGCCATCACCCAGCCACCGAAAATGTCGCCATTGGCATTGCAATCGGCGGGCATGGGGATGACCTTCAAGACCAGTTCTTGGTCCGTGGGCAGTGGTTCGGCATGAGGGTTGGGGGAATGAGACATAGGCACAATCGAAGAATTACTTTTTGGCATTGTGCAACATGCGTCATCACGCCCATTCTTCTGCCCCCGCAGGGCAACACGTTAAACAGCGCCCCGACAGCGAAACCCTGAAACGCCTTTTCCCGTATTTGTGGCAATACAAATGGCGAGTCGTCGCCGCGTTGACCTTCATGGTGGGGGCTAAGTTGGCCAACGTGAGCGTGCCCTTGCTGCTCAAAGAGTTGATTGATGCCATGTCGTTCAAGCCCAACGATCCGATGGCCGTCATCGTCGTGCCCGTGTCTTTGTTGGTGGTGTACGGCGTGCTGCGTTTGTCGGTGTCGGCGTTCACCGAGCTGCGGGAGTTGGTGTTTGCCAAAGCCACCCAAGGTGCGGCGCGGCAAATTGCGTTGGAGACGTTTCAGCACTTGCATGCTTTGAGTTTGCGTTTTCATTTGGAGCGCCAAACCGGTGGCATGACGCGTGACATCGAGCGCGGTGTGCGTGGCATTGAATCGCTCATTTCGTATTCGCTCTACAGCGTGGTGCCCACGCTGATCGAGGTCGCTTTGGTGCTCAGCATTTTGGCGGTGAAGTTTGATGTGTGGTTTGCGGGCATCACGCTGGCGGCACTGGCGCTGTACATCGTGTTCACCATCAGTGTGACCGAGTGGCGCACCCAGTACCGCCGACAAGCCAACGAGTTTGATTCCGCGGCCCACACCAAAGCCGTGGACTCGCTGCTCAATTACGAAACCGTCAAATACTTCAACAACGAAGCCTTCGAGGCTTCGCGCTACGACAAGAGTTTGGAGGCTTTGCGCCGCGCGCGCTTGAAAGCACAAACGTCGTTGTCGTTGCTCAACACTGGGCAGCAACTCATCATTGCCGTGGCCTTGGTGGGCATGCTGTGGCGCGCCACACAAGGGGTGGTGGATGGCCGCATGACTTTGGGTGACTTGGTGATGATCAACGCCTTCATGATTCAGCTCTATATCCCGCTCAACTTTTTGGGGGTGCTGTACCGTGAAATCAAACAAAGTTTGACCGACTTGGATCGCATGTTCACGTTGCTTGAAAAGGAACGCGAAGTAGCCGATACGCCCAATGCTTCGGCGCTTGAATTGAGTGGCCCGCCGACGGTGAAGTTTGAATCCGTGGTGTTTGCGTATGAACCCACGCGGCCCATCTTGCACGGCATCAGCTTCGACATTCCTGCTGGCAAAACGGTGGCGGTGGTGGGCCCTTCGGGCTCGGGCAAGTCCACCTTGGCGCGCTTGCTGTTTCGCTTTTACGACGTGGGGTTGGGCGCGATCACCATCGACGGCCAAGACATTCGTCACGTCACACAAGGCAGCGTGCGTCGTGCCATGGGCATCGTGCCGCAAGACACGGTGCTGTTCAACGACACCGTGCGCTACAACATCGCTTATGGCCGCACCGATGCGACCGAGGTCGAGGTGGTGCAAGCCGCACGCGCTGCACACATTCACGAGTTCATCGCGGCCACACCCAAAGGCTACGACACGATGGTGGGCGAGCGCGGTCTGAAGTTGTCGGGTGGTGAAAAGCAACGTGTGGCGATTGCGCGCACCTTGCTGAAAAACCCGCCGATTGTGATTTTTGACGAAGCCACTTCTGCGCTGGACAGTGCCAATGAGCGTGCCATTCAGGCTGAGTTGCAAAGTGCCGCGCAGAACAAAACCACCTTGGTGATTGCGCATCGTTTGTCTACGGTGGTGGATGCGCATGAGATTTTGGTGTTGGATGCGGGGCGCATTGTGGAGCGGGGTTCGCATGCAGATCTGTTGGCGTTGAATGGCCGGTATGCGCAGATGTGGGCGTTACAGCAGTCTTCGGAAGTTTGATTCTTCTGTCGTCGCGGTTTCTTTCTTAGTTTGGTGCGTTTTTAGCTGAGGCGAAGCTTGGGCGGCGCACCCCAAACGGCTTACATCGCTGCGCGACGAATGGCGCCTTATTGGGGTACGCCACCCAAGCTTCTTTTGGCGAGCAAGCGGTGAGACGCAATTGAACGTGTGCATCGCTGAAGGTGGTTCAAACCCCAACTCGCATCTCCCGAGGCCAAAGAAAAAGGGCTTCCCGTAAAAACGAGAAGCCCTTCAACACGACTTCTGGTCTCCGCTCACATCGCAAGCGATATGAGCTTCGCCCAAGAACCGATACCTCGCTTGCGCGAGGCGGTCTTACAGACCGGCTGCAGCACGAAGTGCCGCAGCTTTATCGGTTCTTTCCCAAGTGAACTCTGGCTCTTCACGACCAAAGTGACCGTAAGCCGCTGTCTTGGCGTAGATTGGACGCAGCAAGTCGAGCATTTGAATGATGCCTTTGGGGCGCAAGTCAAAGTGCTCGGCCACCAGTGCTGACAACTTGTCGTCAGAGATCACGCCCGTGCCTGCGGTGTTCACCGTGATGTTCATAGGGCGAGCCACGCCAATGGCGTAAGCCACTTGCACTTGACACTGTGTCGCCAAGCCAGCAGCCACGATGTTTTTAGCCACGTAGCGTGCAGCGTAAGCGGCAGAGCGGTCGACCTTCGATGGGTCTTTGCCTGAGAACGCGCCACCGCCGTGAGGGCATGCGCCGCCGTAGGTGTCCACAATGATTTTGCGGCCAGTCAAACCGCAATCGCCTTGTGGGCCGCCGATGACGAAACGGCCAGTGGGGTTGATCAAAAACTTGGTGTCTTGCAACCACTCTTTGGGCAACACGGGCTTGATCAGCTCTTCGATGATGGCTTCATTGAAGCTGGCTTTCATCTTGGTGGCTGACTCGCTTTGGTCAGGGCTGTGTTGGGTGGATAACACCACGGTGTCAATGCTGTGAGGCTTGCCGTCCACGTAGCGCATGGTCACTTGGCTCTTGGCGTCGGGGCGCAAGAAAGGCAAGCGGCCATCTTTGCGCAACTGTGCTTGGCGCTCGACCAAACGGTGTGCGTAGTAAATGGGGGCGGGCATCAGCTCTGGCGTTTCGCTGCAAGCGTAGCCAAACATCAGGCCTTGGTCGCCCGCGCCGATGTTGAGGTGGTCGTCAGACGCGTGGTCCACGCCTTGGGCGATGTCGTTGGATTGCTTGTCGTAGCACACCATCACAGCGCAACCTTTGTAGTCGATGCCGTAGTCGGTGTTGTCGTAGCCGATGCGTTTGATGGTGTCGCGTGCGACTTGGATGTAGTCCACGTGCGCGTTGGTGGTGATCTCGCCAGCCAAGACGACCAAGCCGGTGTTGGTCAGGGTTTCGGCAGCCACGCGTGAGAGTGGGTCTTGCTCGAAGATGGCGTCCAAAATCGCGTCAGAGATTTGGTCTGCCACTTTGTCTGGGTGGCCTTCTGAAACGGATTCAGAGGTGAAGAGAAAGTCGTGAGACATGAAAAAAGCTCCTTGTTTTCAGTGGGTTGTTCGGCGTTGCCGACCCTGAAAACTTGGAGCCCAGCGAACGCTTTAGCAGTGGTTCGGGCTTCGCCCTTACTCTCACACCGTGGTGTGTCGTCGCCCTGCAAGTAGTTCTTTAACTCGGCGACAATCAAGATTCTAGTGGATTTATCAAAGTCATCAAAAAGTTCATGTCTCTCACCACCCGTATTTTTCATTTCCTTGCACGCATGCCCCTGCCTTTGATGCAGCGGTTGGGCGCTGTGCTGGGGTGGCTGGTGTGGTGGCTATCGCCCAGTTATCGCCGCAATTTCAAAGCCAATGTGCAGGCGGCTGGCGTGGCGTGGCGCGATGCACGTCCTGCTGTGGCGGCCATTGGCGCCATGGTGGCTGAGCTGCCTTGGGTCTGGATGCGTCCGCACAGTGCCAAGCTGGACGGCTTGGTGACGTGGGATGGTGCAGAGCACTTTGAAGCGGCGATGCAAGCCGGCAAAGGTGCCATCATCATGTCGCCTCATTTGGGTTCTTGGGAAATTGGCGCACAAGCGATTGCCGAAAAGTTTGGCCCCACGTATGGCCCGATGGTGGCGTTGTTTCGCCCTGCCCGCAAAGCGTGGTTAGAGCCTTTGGTGGCTAACGCTCGCACGCGCCCGTATTTAGATTCCGCCCCCACATCACTGGCCGGTGTGCGCACCCTCATTCGCACCCTGCGCAACGGCGGTTACACCGCTATCTTGCCCGACCAAGTGCCGCCCTTAGGCCAGGGCGTTTGGGCGCCGTTCTTTGGTCGCGATGTGTACACCATGACCTTGCTGGCGAAGTTGGCGCAACAAACCGGTGCACAAGTCATCATGACGTGGTGCGAGCGGTTGCCAGCAGGACAAGGTTTTTGCATGCACATGCGGCCCTTTGACGCCCCCGAAGTGAAAGACAGCAGCGTATCGCCCGAGGTGGCTGCGGCTGCGGTCAACCGCGGCGTGGAACGCATGGTGCTGGACGCGCCCGGTCAATACCTGTGGGGCTACGCGCGTGACAAACAGCCGCGCGCAGAGGGCTAAGCCATGTTCAGCAATTTTGGTTTGTGTGTGCTGCGCGGCTTGGGCTATTTGCCTTTGTCGTGGTTGCGCGCCCTAGGTGCGGGCTTGGGCGCTTTGCTGATGGCGGTGATTCCATCGCGTCGCCGTGTGGTGCAAACCAATTTGCGTGTGTGCTTCCCGCATTTGAGCGATGCCGAGCGTGATGCGCTCACACGCCAAACCTTTGTGTATTTCGCGCAAGCGTGGCTGGACCGGAGCTGGCTATGGCACCGCAGTGCGACGTGCATCCAATCCCGCGTGCAGCTATCCGGTGAGGTGGCCGCTTTGTCAGAGGCCACGCCCACGGTGTTGTTCGCGCCGCATTTCATGGGCTTGGACGTGGGGTGGACAGCGCTCACGCTCAACTTGCCTTTGCGTTTCACGACCATCTTCACGCCGCAATCGAACGCGGCGGTGGATGCCTGGGTGGCCAAAGGTCGTCAGCGCTTTGGCCAAGTTCGCTTGTTTCGCCGCGAAGATGGCGTCAAACCCATCGTGGCAGCCTTGCGTCAAAACGAGTTGTTGTACTTATTGCCTGACATGAACTTTGGCCCGAGCGAGTCCATCTTTGTGCCGTTTTATGGCGAGCCAGCGGCCACTGTGCCGTCGCTCTCACGCTTTGCCAAATTAGGCCGTGCCCGTGTGGTGCCGGTCATCACGCGGATGACGGATGCGGGTTATGAAGTGGTGGTGCATCCGGCGTGGAACGACTTTCCCACAGACGATGCCGAGGCTGATACAGCCAAGATGAACCAGCGCTTGGCGGTGTTCATCAACACCATGCCCGCCCAATACTTCTGGGTGCACAAGCGCTTCAAGACGCGTCCACCGGGTGCGCCTGAACTCTATTGATTAAGGGTGCATCCACTTGTACAAGGTGGCGGCGACTTCGTCTACCCCTTGTTTTTTCAGCGCTGAGAACAAACGCACTTCACCGCCGCCGGCTTGCAGCTTGGTGATTTGCAGCGCCTTCGCGCCATCGGTCTTGTTGAGTTTGTCTGCCTTGGTCAGCAACACCAAAAACTTCAAACCTTCTTCTACCCGTGGGCGAATCACGTCCAACAAAATTTCGTCCAGCTCGGTCAAACCGTGGCGTGGGTCACACATCAGCACCATCGCACGCAGGTTGGGGCGGGTGAGCAAATAGTTCGCCATCACTTGTTGCCAACGAATCTTGTCTTGCTTGGGTACGGCGGCGTAGCCATAACCGGGCAAGTCAGCCAGCACGGCATCGGTTTTGCCTTGGCGACCCATGGCAAACAAGTTGATGTGCTGGGTGCGACCGGGTGTTTTGGAGGCATAGGCCAAGCGTTTTTGCTGGGTCAGCACGTTGATGCAGGTTGATTTACCCGCGTTGGAACGGCCCACAAAGGCAATTTCGGGCAGGTCGTAGACGGGCAAGTGGTGCAGCTGGGCTGCGGTGGTCAAGAAGCGGGCTGTGTGTAGCCAGCCCATGGCGTATTTGGCTTGATCGGTGGGGCTTAGCGCCTCAAAGGTCGCTTTGGCGGCGGCGCGTTCGGCGTCTCTTTGGGCCTCAAGTTCAGCGTTCAAAACCGCGATTTCGGGCACCTCAGGCGTGTCAATTTGGGCGGGTGTGTCGTGTGGGTCTGGCTGGTTCATACGGCATTGTAGAATCACCGCAGTTTTTCGACGTCTTTGAGACCCATTAACCAAAGAACACTTATGAAGCTGATTGCCTCTTTGCTGATTGCTGCCGCCTTGGTAGCCCCCGCCCTTTCCAATGCCGCCGAGCCAGCAGCCCCTGCTGCCAAAGCCGATTTGGCCAAAGGTGAAGCCACTTACACCGCGATTTGCGCGTCTTGCCACGGTGCAGACGGCAACTCCGGTTCGCCTGCTTACCCCAAGTTGGCGCAGCAACACCCTGACTATTTGGTCAAGCAATTGCAAGAATTCAAATCTGGTAAACGCGCCAACGCCATCATGAGTGGCATGGCTGCAGGTTTGTCTGACGCTGACATGAAAAACGTGTCCGCTTGGGTGGGCTCGAAAGAATCTAAGCCTAACTTCGCCAAAGAAAAAGACTTGGTGGTGTTGGGTGAGCGCATCTACCGCGGTGGCATTGCCGACCGTCAAATCGCTGCTTGTGCCGGTTGCCATACGCCCACTGGCGCTGGTATTCCTTCGCAATACCCACGTTTGTCAGGCCAACACGCCGACTATGCGGTGGCGCAGTTGGTCGCCTTCCGCGATGGCGTGCGTAAGAACAGCGCCCAAATGACAGGCGTTGCTGCCAAGATGAACGACCGCGAAATCAAAGCGGTGTCTGACTACATCGCTGGTTTGCGTTGATCTGAGCGTCTCATCGCTTCCCAAAAAAGCTGGCCTTGAGCCAGCTTTTTTTATGCCCCGCAGAAAAGCCTTTGTCGAAGGTGCTGAGCATGAAAACAAGCTTCGATTCACAATGTGAGCCCACATCTGGAAAGAGAGCCCCGCATGCATCGCCATCTATTTAACCGCGCCAGTGATTCTGGTTTTATGCATCTTTTGGGCAGTGAAATCACGCCACAGCAGGTGTATGTGCAACGCCGCGATTGGTTGAGGCAGGTAGCGGCGGGTGCTGCTGGCGTGTCTTTGGCAGCTTGGGCGTCCCGCGATGCCTTGGCGCAAACGCCGAGCGAAGCCATCGCACGCCCTGGAAAATTAGCGCCCTTGACGGGGGCCGTGAGTCGCGTGAGCGGCGCCAACACGATGGAGAAAGCGACGCCGTACGCCGATGCCAGCAGCTACAACAACTTTTACGAATTCGGCACCGACAAAGCAGACCCCGCCAAATACGCGCACACCTTGCAGACCAAGCCCTGGACGGTCGAAATTGAAGGGCTTGTCAAAAAGCCGGGTCGTTTCGACCTAGACGCCTTGCTCAAACTCAGCCCCATGGAAGAGCGCATTTACCGCTTGCGTTGCGTGGAAGGCTGGTCGATGGTGGTGCCGTGGGTGGGTTATTCGCTGGCCGAACTCATCAAACGTGTGGAACCTTTGGGCAGCGCCAAGTATGTGGAGTTCATCACCCAAGCTGATCCCAAAACCATGCCCGGCGTGCGCTCGCGCGTGCTCGATTGGCCCTATGTGGAAGGCCTGCGCCTGGACGAGGCCATGCATCCGCTCACGCTGCTGAGCTTTGGCATGTACGGCGAAGTGCTGCCCAATCAAAACGGCGCGCCTGTGCGCTTGGTGGTGCCTTGGAAATACGGTTTCAAGAGCGCCAAGAGCTTAGTGAAAATCCGTTTTGTGGAGAAGCAGCCCGTCAACTCCTGGGGCCGTTCAGCGCCGCAAGAATACGGTTTCTATTCCAACGTGAACCCGAATGTGGACCACCCCCGGTGGAGCCAAGCCAGCGAGCGCCGCATTGGCGAAGATGGCTTGTTTGCCAAAAAGCGCAAGACCTTGATGTTCAACGGCTATGAAGCCCAAGTGGGTCAGCTCTACGCAGGCATGGATTTGAAAAAGCTGTACTGACGTGATCGTTGCTTTGCGCCATGCTTTGAAGCACCGCAGTGCCAAGCCCGTCTTGTGGCTGCTGTGCAGCTTGCCGTTCGTGTGGCTGGTGTGGGGCGCTGCCAACGACGCTTTGGGTGCCAACCCAGCTGAGTATGTGATTCGCGCCACGGGCGACTGGACGTTACGCCTGCTATGCGTGACGCTGGCCGTGACCCCCCTGCGAGTGATGTTGGGTGTGCCCGAGCTGGCCAAACTGCGGCGCATGTTCGGCTTGTTCACCTACTTTTATGTGGTGCTGCATTTGCTGTGCTACAGCTGGCTGGATATGGGGTTTGAATGGGGTGATATTGCTGACGATATTGCCAAGCGCCCTTTTATCTTGGTGGGATTCAGTGCATTTTTGTTGCTCACGCCGTTGGCGTTGACCTCTTTCAACCGCGCGATTCGGTGGCTAGGTGCGAAGCGTTGGCAGTGGTTGCACCGCCTGGTGTATGGGGTGGCAATGCTGGCGGTGTTGCACTTCTTTTGGATGCGGGCGGGGAAGAACAACTTTGCTGAGGTGTTTGTGTATGCCTTGGTGTTGTTTGTGTTGCTTGCTTGGCGAGTTGTCCACTCTTCTATGTGGCGTCAGTTGTCGCGCTCGGTTGGTTTCACTCGCTGAGGTGACTACGGGGGTGCGGCCCCTTCCTCATGCTGGAGTACCAGAAATCGTCAGGGGCCGCACACCCGTAGCCACATTGGATTCAAGTTTACGAACAGATTCGCGCGAGCAGTCAAAAACTTAACGAACCAACGACTCACAAGCCATCTGATCAGCCACAGTCTCACGGCGACGAATGACATGCGCCTTGTCACCGTCCACCAAAATCTCAGCCGCACGCCCACGCGTGTTGTAGTTGCTAGACATCGCCACGCAATACGCGCCGGTTGACAGCACCGCCAGCAAGTCGCCCGACTGCACGGCCAGTTGACGGTCACGACCCAGCCAATCACCGCTTTCGCAAACGGGGCCGACCACGTCGTACATCACAGCTTCACCCACACGCGCAGACACCGGCACGATTTGGTGGAAGGCTTCGTACATGGCAGGGCGGGGCAGGTCGTTCATTGCGGCGTCAACGATGCAAAAGTTCTTTTGCTCGCCGGGCTTCAGATACAACACCTCGGTCAAACACACACCTGCATTGCCCACGAGCGAGCGACCGGGTTCAATCATCAGCTGGCGCTGGCCGTAGCCGCGTGCGTCGAGCTTGGCCAACAGTTGCGTCCACAGCTCATCTGCCGCAGGTGGCGTGTCGCCGTTGTAGTTGATGCCAAGGCCGCCGCCAAAGTCGATGTGGTGAATGGCAATGCCTGCGGCTTCAATGGCTTGCACGAGGTCCAGCACGCGGTCCATCGCATCCAGGTAAGGCGTGGACTCGGTGATTTGCGAACCGATGTGGCAATCAATACCCGTCACTTGCAAGCCGGGCAGGCTGGCTGCGCGCTGGTAAGTGGCCAAGGCGCGTTCGTGGGCCACGCCAAATTTGTTCCCTTTGAGTCCCGTTGAAATGTAGGGGTGGGTTTTGGCATCGACGTTGGGGTTGACGCGAATGCTGATGGGCGCTCGCTTGCCCATGCTTTGCGCCACGTCGCTGAGTACTTCCAACTCGGCTTCACTCTCCACGTTAAAGCAGGCAATGCCTGCGTCCAAAGCTTTGCGCATTTCGGCGCGTGTTTTGCCCACGCCCGAGAAGATGACTTTAGACGCATCACCGCCAGCGGCGATGACACGGTCCAGCTCGCCGCCTGACACGATGTCAAAGCCGCAGCCCGCTTGTGCAAACACTTGCAACACGGCCAAAGAGGAGTTGGCTTTCATGGCGTAGCAAATGCGGGCATTGCGGCCTGTAAAGCCACGTTGGTAGGCTGCGAGGGCGCTCAGCATGGCGGCTTTGGAGTACACAAACAAGGGTGTGCCGTGTGCGTGCGCGAGGTCAGCGAGTTTGACGCCTTCCAAATACAAATCGTTGTTCTGTGTGGCCACAAAAGGCGCACCGGCAAGCGTGGTGTGTGTCATCAGACGGCTCTTGAAAAATTAACGGCCAGTTGCAGCAGACGCTGCGCTGGCAGGTGAGGTGGCAGCGGGTGCTGGGGCTGTGGTGTTGCCTGGCAATTGCCGACGCACAATGTCAGGCAGCTTGGCGCGCTGTTGGAACTCAGGATCACTCGGCATGTATAAATTGCCTTTTTGTCCGCAGGCCGTCAGCGCGGCTACCGCGCACAACGCAGAGGCCACACACGCACGAAGGCTTGCGCCCGTGACTAGAATCTTTTGTTCAATACCCATGGCGCAAATTGTAATGACCGATCTCGAATTCTTAGACCGCGCAGAACTTCTGCTCAAAGCCGTTGAATTGGCCTGCGACCGCATCAACGATGACGGCGATGCTGATATCGACAATCAGCGCGTGGGCGGCATGATCACGCTGACGTTTGAGAACAAAAGCCAAATCATCATCAACCTGCAAAAGCCCCTGCACGAGGTGTGGTTGGCGGCGCGCTCAGGTGGGTATCACTTTAAGTTTGATGGTCAGCACTGGGCGGATACCAAAGGCCAAGGCGAATTCTTTGAACGCCTCAGCAAAGACGCCAGCACCCAAACTGGTTTGGCGCTCACCTTTCAGGCGTAACGTTACCGTTCGACAAAGAAAAAAGGGCGCTATCAGCGCCCTTTTTTAGTTCTTGAACAAATCGAGAATCTTTTTCTTCTCGTCGTTCGCTGGCAGCTGTTCGCTGCTGTTGCCTGAGCGGCTGTCCATGCCAAGGCTGCTCACGCCGCCGCCTTTGCTGAACTCGGCATAGGCCCAATCGCCGCTTTCGTGGCTCAAGCCTGCGGGGGGCGTTGGTTCTGCAATCGGAACGTTTTGCAAAGCGTGTTGCATGTAGCTGATCCACACGGGCAAGCTCAAACCACCGCCGGTTTCGCGGTCACCCAACTTGCGTGGCGTGTCGTAGCCAATCCACGTCACTGCGGTGAGTGTGGGGTGATAGCCCGCAAACCAAGCATCCATCGAATCGTTGGTGGTGCCGGTTTTGCCGTAGATGTCGTTGCGCTTCAAGGTGGCCTGTGCGCGTGCCGCTGTGCCCGAGCGGGTGACCTCTTGCAGCAGGCTGGTCATCACAAACGCGTTGCGTGCATCAATGGCGCGGGCCGATTCATCCAAAGGCGTTGGTGTGAACTCAGACAAGGTCTTGCCCATTTGGTCCGTCACCTTGGTGATGAGGTAGGGGTTCACGCGGTAGCCGCCGTTGGCAAACACCGAATAACCCGCCGCCATTTGCATGGGGGTGACCGAGCCAGCGCCCAGCGCCATGGTCAGGTAAGGCGGGTGTTTTTCTGCATCAAAGCCAAACTGGGCAATCCAGTCTTGCGCGTTTTGTGCGCCAACCGCTTGCAGCACGCGAATCGAAATCATGTTTTTCGATTTCGCCAAGCCCTTGCGTAAAGTCATCGGGCCTTCAAAGGTGCCGTCGTAGTTTTTGGGTTCCCACGGTTGGCCGCCGGTGACGCTGGCGTCGAAGAACAGCGGGGCGTCGTTCACCACTGTCATGGGCGTGAAGCCTTTTTCCAGTGCGGCAGAGTAAATGAACGGTTTGAAACTCGAGCCAGGCTGACGCCAAGCTTGGGTCACGTGGTTGAACTTGTTTTTGTTGAAGTCAAAGCCGCCCACCAGTGCGTGAATCGCGCCGTCACGTGGGTCGATGGACACAAACCCACCTTCGACTTCGGGCAGTTGGGTGATTTCCCAGCCGCCTTTAGCGGTCTTGGTGATGCGCACCAGCGCGCCTGGGCGCAGCTTGATGTTGGGCGCTGCTTTGTCAGACAAGCCTGATTGCACAGGCTGTAAACCGTCACCTGTGATTTCCAGCACTTCGCTGTTTTGGCGCATCACGCGGACTTTTTTAGGCGTGGCGTCCAGCACCACGGCGGCCAGCAAGTCGCCTTTGTCGCCTTGCTCAATCAAGGCGTCGTCAATCGCGTCTTCCAGCTCTGCCGCTTTTTCTGGCAAGTTGATGAAGCGCTCAGGGCCGCGGTAGTGTTGGCGGCGTTCAAAGTCCATGATGCCGCGACGCAGTGCAAAGTAGGCCGCTTGTTGGTCGCTGGCGCGGATGGTGGTGTACACATTCAAGCCGCGCGTGTAAATCTCAGGGCCGTATTGCGCAAACATCAGTTGGCGAGCCATCTCCGCCACATAGTCAGCGTGGGTGTTGAGGCTGCTCATCGCGGTGCGAATCTTCAACTCTTCTTGCTTGGCGGCGACGGCTTGCTCTTTGGTGATGAAGCCGTTTTCTTCCATGCGCTCAATGATGTAGAGCTGGCGAGCACGCGCGCGCTTGGGGTTGGCAATCGGGTTGTAGGCCGATGGTGCTTTGGGCAGGCCGGCCAACATGGCCGCTTCGGCAATGCTGATGTTTTTCAACGGTTTGCCAAAGTAGGCCTCAGACGCAGCGGCAAAACCGTAGGCACGGTTGCCCAAATAAATTTGGTTCAGATAGATTTCAAAAATCTGGTCTTTGCTGAGCATGTGCTCCAGCTTGCTGGTCAGCAAGATTTCATAAATCTTGCGCGTGAAAGTTTTCTCTGACGACAAGTAAACGTTACGCGCCACCTGCATGGTGATGGTCGAAGCCCCTTGGCTCTTGGCACGGCCTAAGTTGGCCAAGCTGGCGCGCAGCAGGCCGATGTAGTCCACACCGCCGTGTTGGTAAAAGCGCGCGTCTTCAATGGCCAGCACCGCGTCTTTCATCACTTTGGGGATGTCTTTGAACGGGGTTAGGTTGCGGCGTTCTTCGCCGAACTCACCAATTTGCGTGCCTTCTACCGAATACACACGCATTGAGAGCTTGGGCCGGTAATCGGCCAAGTCTGAAATGTCGGGCAGCTGCGGGTAGGCCATGGCCAGCGCAACGCCGACCAACAAGCCCACCACAAGCATGATGGCAGCGGCAATGCCGAAGGCCCATAGCAAGAGTTGGCTCGCCAAAGAGCGAGGGGCTGCTGAGGCAGCGGCGTGTTCTTTCGAACCTTCGGGGGTGTGGTTTTTCGCCATAAGTGGGAAGGATTATAAAAACCATGCTTTCATCACAAAAGTCCCGAGTCAAACACCTCCGCAGTCGCTTGTCAACGCGTTGAAATGCCAAGCATTGCCGCCCGATTCAAAGGATGTGTCATGCGCTGGTCGTCTTGGTTGCTTCGCTCACGCCAACGCCGCTTGTGTGTGGTGGGGTTGGATGTGGGGCCTGAATTTTGTAGCTTGCTGGTGCTGACCGGCTCGCCCTTACAACCCGACAGCGTCTGCTGTGCCGAACGGTTGAACTTGCCTGAGGGTTTGGTGTCGCATGGCGAGGTACTGGATTCCGCGGCGTTGGGTCAATGGCTGCAGACTTATTTGCAGGCGGGCGATTACCAGCCCGATGCGGCCTACATCGGGCTAGATAGCGCGTGTGTGTCGAACCACCTCGTCACATTGGCTGCGAACTTATCGCCAGACGATGTGGCGTTTCAGTTGCAAGCCGAGGTGCAATCTTTGTTGCCAGAGTCTGTCGCCGAGGTGTGCATTGATTACACCGTGGACCTGGGGTCTGCCTCTGCGGGTGAACGGCGCTACTTGGTGCAGGCTGTGCCACGTTCACGTGTCGATGTGTTGCAGCGTGTGGCCCAACGTGCCGGTCTGAAAGCTGTGGTGGTCGAGCCTCGCCACGACGCTGCGCGTCGCACAGCCATCAGCTATATTTTTGCCACCTTGCCCCAGGCCAGTGCTGCTTTGGCGTTGCAGTGTGACGAGGCTTTTGGTTTGGCTTTGCGCGCTTGGCATGACGAAGGGACTAATTTCTTGCCCTACCGTCAGAACACGCAACATACCTTGCGCCGTGCCTGGTTGTTAGCCGTTGCCGTGTGCGCCATGGGCGGGGCGTTTTTGGCAGCTGGCTTTGCCATGGTGATGGCCTCTGCCGCTGAAACCAAACATCATCCGATGGGGGATGCTGTGGCGATGGCACGTGCGTTGGAGGATGCGAAAAAAGCACATGCGCAAGCCAAAGCGTTGCAAGAGCGCCGCGTCGCCCAGGCCCAATGGCTTAAAGCGCGCGAAGACGTGCAGTCACAAAACCTGAAATGGAGCCGCGTACTGAGTCAAGCCGCCCAAGGCGTGTGGGTGGCCAGTGTCAAGCAGCAAGGCACACGTTGGACAGTGCAAGGCGAAGCTTTGTCGTCTAGCCATGCACAGCAGTTGGTCAAACAGCTCAAGGCGCTCGACATTTGGGCTCAAGCGCCCGAGCTGCCGCAGCTGCAAGTGATGCCTTCTTTGTCCACCACGGGCTTGCCTGTTTGGCAATTTCGCATCGAAGCTGACTTGAAAGTGGGAACATGATGAAGCCGTTGAACATGTCGCTGCCACAGCTGGATTGGCGTCAACCTTGGTGTTGGCCTCGTACCATTCAATATGCGCTTTTTGTGAGCGCAGGTGTCGTGGGGATGCTGGCACTCAGTCCTTGGTGGCTGCAGAGTTGGCAGGCTTGGGATGACGCCAATGACGCACAAGCCCAACTGCTGACCGAGCAAGAGGCGCGCCACGCGCTGCAAGTGCAAAGTCAGCCGGACACCTCGTTTGCCGATGCCGCGGCACTTGCCGAGTTGGCTCGGCTGCAAGGTTTGCAATTTTCCCAAGTTAGCTTGGAGACGCCCCAACAAAGTCCGACGTTGCATGCGCTGCACATGCAGCAGTTGCCCGTGCGGTTGACGGTGCAAGGTTCGTGGGATGGGTGGCTCGATTGGTTGGCACAGTGGCCCACCGCTGCGCCAGGTGTGACGGTTTCGTCGCTTGAGCTCAAGGCCGACCCGCATGGTGGCATTTCTGCGCAAGTGTTGGCGATGGCGCCGCAATCGACCGCCCTGGATGCTGCATTTGAATTGTCGAGCGTCAATTCTGAAAGCGCTGCATCTGTGGACCCATTCAGCACCACAGGCTGGTCCAATGCGCAGCGTGCCCACGCCGAGCAGCACCCCAGTTATGCGCGCTTGGTTGCGCCAGAGCTTTTGCGCCCACGAGATTTGTTAGAGACATTTCCACGTGAACGTTTGCAGTATGTGGGGCAAATCGCATCAGGTGCTGATCTAGAAGCCTTGGTGAAAGTGCTCCCACCCGCAGGTGAAAAAAATGACATCTCAATGATGCGCGTGCACCGTGTTCGCGTGGGCCGCCACTTAGGCCAAAACTTTGGCAAAGTGTTGGCGGTTCAATCAGACCAGTTGGTGGCCCAAGAGTTGGTCTTGACGCCAACCGGCGAATGGCAAACCCGTGAGGTGCGTTGGCCCTTGCATGAGGTCGCGCCATGATTCGTCTGTCTTGGTCAATGCGTGTGGCGGTGCGGTGCGGTTGGGCGTGGTTGCTGTGTGTGCAGGTCTTGCCCTCATACAGCCAAGAAGCCAAACCAGCGCATGCCGGCGCACCCATGTCTATGAATTTTCAAAACATCGAGGTGCGCACAGCTTTGCAAATCGTGGCGGATTTCACGGGCCTGAACATCATCACGTCAGACAGTGTGACGGGCGCGCTTACGCTCAAACTGCACAAAGTGCCATGGGATCAAGTGCTCGATATCATGGCGCAGGCCAAGGGTTTGAGCGTGCGTAAGCAAGGCAACGTTATTTGGGTGGCCCCGCGTGCCGAAGTGGCTGCACGCGAAAAGTTGGAATACGAAAGCAAGCTTGCAGCGCAAAACTTAGAGCCCATGCAAACACGTGGTTTTGCGCTCAACTATGCCAAGGCGGTGGATGTGCTCACGCAAATTCAAGGCGGCACAGTGTTGCCCGCTGTACCCGCCATGGGCGGGTATGGTGGTTTAGGTGGCGCTGGGCTAGGCTACCCGCCGCCCGCAAGTGCCTTACCCTTCAGTGTGTCATCCATGGGCGGCGGCTCTCGCATCCTCAGCACCCGCGGCAGTGCCATGGCTGAACCGCGTACCAACCAATTGTTTGTGACCGACATCGCTGAGCGCATCGATCAAGTGGTGCAGATGATTGCCAAGATAGACATTCCCCTGCGCCAAGTGATGATCGAAGCGCGCATCGTGCAAGCCAGCGACACCTTTGGACAAACCCTAGGCGTGCGTTTGGGCGGCATGGGGCAGGGCGGTGCGCAAAGCGTGTGGGGCCCCACCAACACCAATGTGATAGCCAATGCCAACCCCACGGCGCAACAGGCCACCAGTTTCAACATCGCCGACAAAGCACTCGACACCTCGGGTCAGTTCGTCAACCTGCCTGCAGCTGGCCTGAATGGTTTTGCTTCGGCCAGTTTTGCAGTGTCCATCTTCAACTCGGCCAAAAACCGTTTTCTCAACTTAGAACTGTCTGCGCTAGAGGCCGATGGCAAAGGCAAGGTGGTCTCTAGCCCGCGCGTGGTCACCGCAGACCAAGCCAAAGCCGTGATCGAGCAAGGGACCGAGTTGCCCTACCAAGTGGCGGCGGCCAGCGGGGCATCGACCTTGGCGTTTCGCAAAGCCAACCTCAAGTTGGAGGTCACGCCGCAAATCACGCCCGAGGGCGGCATCGTGCTCGATCTGGATATTTCCAAAGACAACGTAGGCCAAATTACCCCCGCTGGTTTTGCCATTGACACCAAACACATCAAGACCCAAGTGCTGGTGGAAAATGGCGGCACGGTCATGATTGGCGGCATTTACGAGACCAGTGAACAAGAGGACGAGTACAAGGTGCCTTTCTTAGGTGACATCCCTGTGTTGGGCTATTTGTTCAAAAACCGCCGCCAAGTCCAAGCCAAGCAAGAGTTGCTGGTCTTCATAACCCCTAAAATGCTCGATCACAGTGCCGTTGCACGTTAAGAAAGCATATGTTGTTGGTTTTGGTGGGTCTGCCGGGTTCCGGTAAAACGACTGTTGGACGTCAACTTGCGCGACGTCTTCACCTCCCCTTTGTTGATTCGGATCACGCGATTGAGCACCGCTTGGGTTGCTCAGTGCGCGAATATTTCGAACGCGAAGGGGAAGACCGCTTTCGCGACCTCGAATCTGAAGTGCTGGCTGATTTGTGCCAAAACCACCAAGGCGTGTTGTCCACCGGCGGCGGCTCGGTGTTGCGCCCCATCAACCGTGAACGGCTGCACCAACACGGCCATGTGTTTTATTTGCGTTCAAGCCCCGAAGAAGTGTTTCGCCGTTTGCGCAACGACCAAAACCGCCCCTTGTTGCAAGTGGCCGATCCGCAAGCGCGCTTGCGCGAGTTGATGGAAAAGCGCGATCCGCTGTACCGCGAAACCGCGCACTATGTCATTGAAACAGGCCGCCCCAATGTGGCCAGCTTGGTCAACATGATCGTGGCGCAGCTTGAATTGGCTGGGCACATCAAACCTGTCTCGCCCCCTGCGCCTGCTGATCGCCCACGCGTGTCGCCCCCACACAGAATTTGAGCCATGTCGAACACCTCACACCTTGAACGCGTTGCCATTGACTTAGGCGACCGCAGCTACAGCATCTTGATTGGCGAGCAGTTGCTCGACGCCGCCAGCACGTGGGCCGATTTGCCCAAAGCCTCGGCAGCGCTCATCGTCACCAACGACACCGTGGGCCCCATTTACGCCGAGCGCTTGCAAGCTGCGCTCGCGCCGCTTTACAAGCAAGTGCACACCGTGGCCTTGCCCGACGGAGAGAGTCACAAAGATTGGCAAACGCTGAACCTGATTTTTGATGAGCTGTTGGGCAAAGGTGCCGACCGCAAAACCGTGCTGTTCGCCCTGGGCGGCGGCGTGGTGGGTGACATGACCGGCTTTGCCGCCGCTTGCTACATGCGCGGCGTGCCTTTTGTGCAAGTCCCCACCACCTTGCTGGCGCAGGTCGATTCATCGGTGGGCGGCAAAACCGCCATCAACCACCCCATCGGCAAAAACATGATTGGCGCGTTCTACCAACCGCAACGCGTGGTGTGCGACCTTGACACTTTGCAAACCTTGCCCCAACGCGAGATGAGCGCAGGCTTGGCCGAAGTCATCAAATACGGCCCCATCGCCGACATGCAATTTCTGGATTGGATTGACGCCAACCTCGACGCGCTCTTGGCGCGTGACCCCAAAGCCTTGGCGCACGCCGTCAAGCGCAGTTGCGAAATCAAAGCATGGGTGGTGGGCCAAGACGAACGCGAAGGCGGCATCCGCGCCATCCTCAACTTCGGCCACACCTTTGGCCACGCCATTGAAGCGGGCTTAGGCTTTGGCGAATGGCTGCACGGCGAAGCTGTGGGCTGCGGCATGGTCATGGCCTCGCACCTCTCGCAACGTTTGGGTTTGGTGGACGAGGCCTTTGTGTCACGCTTCACCGCCCTCATCGAACGTGCAGGCTTGCCCATCGTCGGCCCCAAACTTGGCGCGGACGTTTACCTGCACCACATGCGCGTGGACAAAAAAGCAGAAGCAGGCGAAATCAAATTCGTGCTCATCGACAAGCCCGGCACAGCCATTGTCCGCGGCGCCCCCGATGCCTTAGTGGCCCAAGTGATCGACGGTTGCTGTGAAAAATAAGAGTGGCGAAGCTAGGCGAGTGAATCAACGCCGTTCGCAGTCTGGCGGTGTGGGGGATGTGCCGCTGATGATTTCTGGACCAGCATGAAGAAGCGGCACATCCCCCATACCGCCAGCGAGCACAAAAAACAAAAGCAATGACCCCACTCGCCCCCTACGCCTGCCAACCCGAACTATCCCGTGGCCGCAGATACCAAGAGCCTGAAGCCCCCGCGCACGCCCCCAGCTTTCGCAACCCGCACCAACGCGACCGCGACCGCATCGTTCACTCCACCGCCTTCAGACGCTTGGTCTACAAAACCCAAGTCTTCTTGAACCATGAAGGCGATTTGTTTCGCACGCGCATGACCCACTCGTTGGAAGTGGCACAGCTGGGCCGCTCCATCGCCCGCGCGTTGAACCTGAACGAGGATTTGGTCGAAGCCGTTGCCTTGGCGCACGACTTGGGCCACACCCCCTTCGGTCACGCGGGGCAAGATGCGTTGAACGAATGCATGGCCCCCTACGGCGGCTTCGAGCACAACCTGCAAAGCCTGCGTGTGGTGGACGAGCTGGAAGAGCGCTACCCCGCGTTCAACGGCCTGAACCTGAGCTTCGAAACGCGTGAAGGCATCTTGAAACACTGCGCGCGCCGCAACGCAGAACTCATCAACGCGCAAGAGCACAACGGCATTGCCGCGCGTTTTTTGAACGGCACACAGCCCAGCCTTGAAGCGCAGCTATGCAACTTGGCCGACGCCATTGCCTACAACGCGCACGACATTGACGATGGTGTGCGCTCTGGTTTGCTCACGCTCGAACAAATGCAAGACGTGTCGCTGTTTGCCCGCTACCACGCGCAAACTTTGGCCGAGTATCCGCAGCTTCAAGGCCGCCGCGTGTTGTACGAAACCATTCGCCGCATGTTGAGCGACCAGGTGTACGACGTCATCAACGCCACACGTGCAGCCCTGCAACAGCACGCACCCGCCAGCGCAGACGAGGCGCGCCAGTGCCCGCCGCTGGTGCAGTTCAGCGCGGCGATGTATGAAGAGTCCAAAGCGCTCAAATCGTTTTTGTTCCGAAATTTGTACCGTCACCCGCAGGTCATGCAAACCACCGATGGTGCGCGTGCGATGGTTCAAGAGCTGTTTGCTGTTTACTTGGCCAAGCCTCAAGAAATGCCAGCCGCCTACGCCCAGCGCAGCGATGTGCCGCGCGCCGTGGCCGACTACCTGTCTGGCATGACCGACCGTTTTGCCACGCGTGAACACGCACGCTTGACGGCTTAACTTCAACCGCTCAAACCTGATATGCGCCACCCCCGCTTTGGCATCCACCCCTCGTGGGTCATCGTGTTTGCAGGTGTATGCGCCGCGCTGCATGTGGGCAAGCTGCCGCCTGCTTTGCCCGTACTGCAAGACGCACTGAATATCACTTTGGTACAAGCCGGCTTCTTGTTGTCTGCGGTGCAAGTGGCCAGCATGACACTAGGCCTTGCCGTGGGCCTGAGTGCCGATAGTTTGGGCCTGCGCCGCAGCATGTTGGTGGGGCTTGGCTTGTTGTCGTTCGCCAGCATCAGCGGTGGGTTTGTGGCCGATGCCAGCGGCTTGTTGTTCTTGCGTGCTTTAGAGGGTTTGGGCTTCTTGCTGGTCGTCATGCCTGCGCCTGCGCTCATTCGCCGCACGGTGGATGCATCGCAGCTCAGCGGCCGCATGGGCTGGTGGGGCACGTACATGCCCACGGGCAGTGCGCTGGCGTTGTTGTTGGGGCCTTGGGTCATTGCGGGTTTGAACTGGTCTGCTTGGTGGTGGCTGCTCGGTGCAGTGGCCGCGTTTGCTTGGGTGGCTGTGTGGTTGTGCGTGCCCGATGTGCAGCCGCTCGTACCCACACACAACGTCGCCAACGATGCATGGCCCAAGCGGTTGGCGCTCACTCTCCAAAGCCCCGGTCCTTGGTTGGTGGCACTCACGTTTGCGGTGTATTCCTCGCAGTGGTTGGCTGTGGTGGGCTTTTTGCCCACGGTCTATGCCGAGCTGGGTTTGGCTGCGGGCACGGCGGGCGTGTTGTCGGCTTGCGTGGCGCTGGCCAATGTGAGCGGCAACATCATGTCGGGCCGTTTGTTGCAACGCGGCTGGCCTGCGCAGCGTTTGCTGTCTATCGGCTTTGCATGCATGGCTTTGGGTGCTGTCGGCGCGTATGCCGTCTGGCAGGGCGAAGGCTTGCCCACCTCGTTGCGCTTTGCGTGCGTGGTGATGTTCTCGGCCGTGGGCGGTTTGATTCCCGGCACGTTGTTTTCATGCGCCTTGCGTTTGGCCCCTAGCGAAGGCACGGTGTCCACCACCGTGGGCTACATGCAGCAGCTTTCTGCCTTGGGCCAGTTTGCTGGCCCGCCTTTGGTAGCGTGGGTAGCAGCCAGCGCGGGCGGTTGGCAGTGGACATGGACGGTGACTGCCACACTCAGTTTGGCGGGCGCTGTGTTGGCGCACTTCATTGGCCGCGCGTTACACAAGAAAGAAAAACATGACTGACTCAGATACGCCGAATGCTCTCACCCCAGAGCAAGAGCGCACCGCCATCGAAGACACGCAGAAGTGGCTGCTAGAAGCCGTGGTGGGCCTCAACCTTTGCCCCTTTGCCAAGGCGGTGGTTGTCAAAGACATGGTGCGCTACCGCGTGTGCGCATCTGCCGAGCCAGCCGACCTGCTGGCCATGCTGCGTGAAGAGCTGCAACACTTGACCGAGGCCGACCCAGACAAACTAGACACCACGCTGCTGATTGCGCCCAACGCCTTGCCCGACTTTTTGGACTTCAACGATTTCCTTGAAGACTGCGACGAAGTGCTGATGGACTTAGAGCTAGACGGCGTGCTGCAAGTGGCCGACTTTCACCCGCATTACCAATTTGGCGGCACGGAGGTGGACGACATCGAGAACTTCACCAACCGCACGCCATACCCCACGCTGCACCTGTTGCGCGAAGCCAGCCTTGACAAAGCGGTGGAGGCCTATCCCGATGCGTCGCTCATCTTTGAACGCAACATTGAGGTGTTGAATAAGTTGGGGCATGAGGGGTGGGCTAAGTTGGGCATTGCTTCTCGACTGCACAATTGAGCCATGTCCAAACACAAACCCGCTGCTGCGGCCAAGCCCCAAGACCCAAGTTCTCAGCTCGACCTGCGCCCCGGCCAATCCATCGAGCTGCTCAAAGAGCTGCACATCCTCACTCGCGACGGCAAGCTCAACCAAGATTCGCGTCGCAAATTGAAGCAGGTGTATCACCTGTTTCATTTCATTGAAAAGCTGCTGAAAGAACTGCCCGCCAGCGAGCAAGGCCCCACGCTGGCTGATCACGGCGCGGGCAAGTCGTATTTGGGTTTCATCATTTACGACTTGTTTTTCAAAGCTTTGGGGCAGGGCAGTATTTACGGGATTGAGACGCGCAGTGAGTTGGTCGATTCGTCCAAAGCACTTGCGCAGCGCTTGGGGTTCGAGCGCATGAAGTTTCTCAACCTCAGCGTGGCCGAGTCTGCGCACAGCGATGCCTTGCCCGACCAGATTGATGTGGTCACCGCGCTGCACGCGTGTGACACCGCCACCGACGATGCGATTGCGTTTGGTCTGCAAAAGAAAGCCAAATACATGGTGCTCGTGCCCTGTTGCCAAGCCGAGCTGGCGCGCGCGCTCAACAAAAACAAAGCGCTCAACTTGCAGCGCACGCCGCTGGCCGAGCTGTGGCGTCACCCGCTGCACACGCGCGAGATGGGCAGTCAGCTCACCAACGTGCTGCGCTGTCTGTACCTAGAAGCCATGGGCTACCAAGTGACCGTCACCGAGCTGGTGGGCTGGGAGCACAGCATGAAAAACGAACTCATCCTGGCCAAGTACACGGGGCAGAAGAAGCGCAGTGCGGCGGAGCGCTTGACGGCTTTGTTGGAAGAATTTGGCTTGCAAGAGTTGGCCGACACACGATTCAAAGTCGGCACTTAATTAATCGGGGTCAGGTTCGAATTACCATCAGCAGATGGCCCGCCTACCCCGTCTCACCGTCACCGGCTACCCGCACCATGTCATCCTGCGGGGTAATAACCGTCAAGACATTTTTCGCAGCACCGCGGATTACCAGCGCATGCTCGATTTGTTGTTCGAGCACAGCCGCACACACAAGGTCGACATTCACGCCTATGTGTTGATGGGCAACCACTTGCATTTGTTGCTCACACCGCAAGAAGACCAAGGCCTGCCCAAGATGATGCAGGCTGTGGGCCGCAGCTATGTGCAGGTGTTCAACAAAGTGCACGCACGCACCGGCACGTTGTGGGAAGGGCGCTACCGTTCCACACTCATTCAAACCGACCGCTACTTGCTGGCGTGCATGGCCTACATCGACCTGAACCCTGTGCGCGCACACATGGTGACGAAGCCTGAGGATTACGCGTGGTCGAGTTACGGGCATTACGCAGGGCATCGCACCGACAGGCTCGTCACGCCGCATGCCTTGTATTGGGGGCTGGGCAATACCCCGTTTGCACGTGAAGCGGCATACGCCGAATTGGTGCGCACAGGCCTCAGTGCGGACCAGCAGGGTGCATTGACCGACGCCACGCTCAGTGGTTGGGCGCTGGGTGACGCGCGTTTTGTGGCCGATTTACAGACGCAAACCGAAAGACGCTTGGTTAAAACCAAACCGGGCAGGCCATTTAGCAAGCCAAAAAATACAGAGAAGCCCGAAAAATAAGGGGTTGAGCTGTGGTGCTACCTTTAGCGAATCAGAATTTTAATCTGTCCCCAATTAATTTAATAACAAATCTTAGGTTCAATTAATTGGGTTCTGACCCCGATTATTTTTCTTGGCATGGATGCTGCAGTGCAGTATCCTTCTTGTCCCGCTGAATTTTTGAGGAATGCGCCATGACCACGGCTGCCGATAAAGCACAACTGCAATCTCAGGGTTTGTACGACCCATCTAACGAACATGACGCCTGTGGCGTGGGCTTTGTTGCTCACATCAAGGGTCACAAGAGCCACGCCATCGTGGGTCAAGCGCTCAAAATTTTGGAAAACCTCGACCATCGCGGTGCTGTGGGTGCTGACGCGCTCATGGGCGACGGCGCAGGTATCTTGATTCAATTGCCCGACGCTTTGTATCGCGAAGAGATGGCCAAGCAGGGCGTTGCCTTGCCACCGCTCGGCGAGTACGGCGTGGGCATGGTGTTCTTGCCCAAAGAAAGCGCGTCGCGCTTGGCTTGCGAGCAAGAGTTGGACCGCGCTGTCAAAGCCGAAGGCCAAGTGTTGTTGGGCTGGCGCGATGTGCCGGTCAACCTCGACATGCCCATGTCACCCCGCGTGCGTGAAAAAGAGCCGGTCATTCGCCAAATCTTCATTGGCCGTGGAAATGACGTGATCGTGCAAGACGCGCTCGAGCGCAAGCTGTACGTCATCCGCAAAACAGCCAGCGCCGCGATCCAGCACTTGAACTTGAAGCACGGCAAAGAGTATTACGTGCCCAGCATGTCTAGCCGCACCATCATTTACAAAGGCTTGTTGCTGGCCGACCAAGTCGGTACCTATTACCGCGACTTGACCGACGAGCGCTGCGTGTCCGCCCTCGGCTTGGTGCACCAACGCTTCTCGACCAACACCTTCCCAGAGTGGCCCTTGGCTCACCCTTACCGCTATGTGGCGCACAACGGTGAGATCAACACCGTCAAGGGCAACTACAACTGGATGAAAGCCCGCGAAGGCGTGATGTCTTCCCCCGTGTTGGGCGACGACCTGCAAAAGCTTTACCCCATCAGCTTCGCTGACCAATCCGACACCGCCACCTTCGACAACTGTCTCGAGTTGATGACGATGGCCGGCTACCCCATCAGCCAAGCCGTGATGATGATGATTCCAGAGCCATGGGAAAACCACACCACCATGGACGAGCGCCGCAAGGCCTTCTACGAATACCACGCCGCGATGTTGGAGCCATGGGACGGCCCAGCTTCTATCGTGTTCACCGACGGTCGCCAAATCGGCGCGACGCTGGACCGCAATGGTTTGCGTCCATCACGTTATTGCATCACTGACGACGACATGGTCATCATGGGTTCTGAGTCTGGCGTGTTGCCCGTGCCTGAGAGCAAGATCGTGCGCAAGTGGCGTCTGCAGCCCGGCAAGATGTTTTTGATCGACCTCGAACAAGGTCGCATGATCGACGATGAAGAACTCAAAGCTGGCCTGACCAACACCAAGCCCTACAAGCAATGGATTGAAAACGTCCGCATCAAGTTAGACGACGTCAAAGGCCACGAAGGCGAAGCTGCTCAAGCCAGCGATGTGCCTTTGCTCGACCGCCAACAAGCCTTTGGCTACAGCCAAGAAGACATCAAGTTCTTGATGGCGCCTATGGCCATCAACGGCGAAGAGGGCATTGGCTCGATGGGTAACGACAGCCCCTTGGCTGTGTTGTCTAGCAAAAACAAACCGCTGTACAACTACTTCAAGCAGTTGTTCGCGCAGGTGACCAACCCACCGATCGACCCGATCCGTGAAGCCATCGTCATGTCGTTGGTGTCGTTCGTGGGCCCTAAGCCCAACTTGCTCGACATCAACCAAGTCAACCCACCCATGCGCTTGGAAGTCAGCCAGCCTGTGCTGGACTTCGCCGACATGGCCAAGTTGCGTGACATTGAGCAGTACACCCACGGCAAGTTCAAGAGCGCCACGCTCGACATGACTTACCCACTGGCTTGGGGCCATGACGGCGTGGAAGCCAAGTTGGCGTCGTTGTGCGCTGAGGCTGTGGACGCCATCAAAGGCGGCCACAACATCCTGATCATCAGCGACCGCGCTGTGAGCGCCACCCAAGTGGCAATTCCTGCTGTGTTGGCCTTGTCTGCCATCCACCAGCACTTGGTACGCGAAGGCTTGCGCACCACCGCTGGTTTGGTGGTGGAAACAGGCAGCGCCCGCGAAGTGCACCACTTCGCCGTGTTGGCTGGCTACGGCGCAGAAGCCGTGCATCCCTACCTCGCGCTCGAAACATTGGCCAATCTGCATAAAGATTTGCCCGCTGATTTGTCGACCGAAAAAGCGATCTACAACTACATCAAAGCCATCGGCAAAGGCCTGTCGAAGATCATGTCCAAGATGGGCGTTTCGACCTACATGTCTTACTGCGGCGCGCAGTTGTTTGAAGCCATCGGCATCAACACCGAAACTGTGCAAAAGTATTTCACTGGCACACCAAGTCGCGTGGAAGGCATCGGCATTTTCGAAATGGCCGAAGAAGGCATTCGCATGCACAAGGCGGCATTTGGCGAAGATCCCGTGCTCGCCAATATGCTCGACGCAGGCGGTGAATACGCCTGGCGCGCCCGCGGCGAAGAGCACATGTGGACGCCTGACGCGATTGCCAAGTTGCAGCACAGCACACGCTCGAACAACTTCAACACGTACAAAGAGTACGCACAAATCGTCAACGACCAAAACAAGCGTCACCTGACCTTGCGCGGTTTGTTCGATTTCAAGATTGACCCATCTAAAGCCATCTCTGTGGACGAGGTCGAGCCCGCCACTGAGATCGTCAAACGTTTCGCCACCGGCGCGATGTCACTCGGTTCCATCTCGACTGAAGCACACGCCACCTTGGCTGTGGCGATGAACCGCATTGGCGGCAAGTCCAACACGGGTGAGGGTGGTGAAGACCCAGCGCGTTACCGCAACGAACTCAAAGGCATCCCGATCAAAAAGGGTGAAACTTTGAAGAGCGTCATCGGCGCTGATGTGGTGGAAGTCGACATGCCTTTGGAAGCGGGCGACAGCTTGCGTTCACGCATCAAACAAGTGGCTTCGGGTCGCTTCGGTGTGACGGCTGAATACCTGTCTTCGTCTGACCAAATCCAGATCAAGATGGCCCAAGGCGCCAAGCCCGGTGAAGGCGGCCAGTTGCCAGGCGCGAAAGTATCTGAGTACATCGGCAAGCTGCGTTACAGCGTGCCAGGCGTGGGCTTGATTTCGCCCCCTCCACACCACGACATCTATTCGATCGAAGACTTGGCTCAGTTGATCCATGACTTGAAGAACGTCGCTCCTCACGCTGACATCAGCGTGAAGTTGGTGGCCGAAATCGGCGTGGGCACGATTGCCGCAGGCGTCGCCAAGTGCAAGGCCGATCACGTGGTGATCGCCGGTCACGACGGCGGCACGGGCGCATCGCCTTGGTCTTCCATCAAGCATTGCGGTTCACCTTGGGAAATCGGTCTGGCCGAAACCCAACAAACTTTGGTGTTGAATGGTTTGCGTGGCCGCGTGCGCGTGCAAGCCGACGGTCAAATGAAAACCGGCCGCGACGTGGCTGTGGGTGCTTTGCTCGGCGCTGACGAGTTTGGTTTTGCCACTGCACCGCTGGTGGTTGAGGGCTGCATCATGATGCGCAAGTGCCACTTGAACACCTGCCCCGTGGGCGTGGCCACACAAGACCCAGAGTTGCGCAAGAAGTTCACAGGCAAGCCTGAGCACGTCGTCAACTACTTCTTCTTCATCGCTGAAGAAGTGCGTCAAATCATGGCGCAGTTGGGCATCAAAAAGTTTGACGACATGATTGGCCGCGCCGACCTGCTCGACATGCGCGCTGGCATCGAGCACTGGAAAGCCTCTGGCCTCGACTTCGCTCGCTTGTTGGCTGTGCCCCAAGTGGGCCCAGAAATTCCTCGCTACCACGTGGACAAGCAAGACCACGGCTTGGAAAAAGCACTGGACCAAAAACTCATCGAAAAATCCAAGCCCGCCATCGAGCGCGGCGAGAAGGTGCAGTTCATGGAAGTGGCCCGCAACGTGAACCGCTCTGTCGGTGCCATGTTGTCTGGCGCTGTGACCAAGGTTCACCCAGAAGGTTTGCCAGACGACAGCATCCGCATCCAACTCGAAGGCACGGGCGGTCAATCGTTTGGCGCGTTCTTGTGCAACGGCATCACGCTGTACCTCATTGGTGACGCCAACGACTACACCGGCAAAGGCCTCTCAGGCGGCCGCGTGGTGGTTCGCCCCAGCATCGATTTCCGTGGCGAAGCCGTCAACAACATCATCGTGGGTAACACCGTGATGATTGGCGCGACGCGCGGTGAAGCGTTCTTCTCCGGCGTGGCTGGGGAACGTTTTGCAGTGCGTTTGTCTGGCGCGACCGCTGTGGTCGAAGGCACAGGCGACCACGGTTGCGAATACATGACAGGCGGCACAGTCGCGGTCTTGGGTAAAACCGGCCGTAACTTTGCAGCAGGCATGAGCGGCGGTGTGGCGTACGTGTACGACGAAGACGGTCAGTTCAACAAGAAGTGCAACACCGCCATGGTTTCCATGGAAAAAGTGTTGACCGCTGCCGAACAAGAAGCCTCGTTGCCACGCGCCATTTGGCACCGTGACCAAACCGACGAAGCGCAACTCAAGAAGTTGCTCGAAGACCACCACCGTTGGACGGGCTCCAAACGCGCCCGTGACTTGCTGGACAACTGGGACACCGCACGTGCCAAGTTTGTCAAAGTGTTCCCCAACGAATACAAGCGTGCATTGGGCGAGTTGAACGCAGCCAAGACTGCTAAGGCTCCAGCCGCATCGGCCAAAAAAGCCGTCGCCGCCAAGTAACGCACAGCACAAGCAAAAGGATTTGAATCATGGGAAAAGTCACTGGCTTTATGGAAATTGAGCGTCTTGAAGAGGGCTACAAGCCCGTCAAAGAGCGCCTGAAAAACTACGACGAATTTGTGATTGGTTTGGACGATGGCCAAGCCAAACAACAAGCTGCGCGTTGCATGGACTGCGGCACACCGTTTTGTAACAACGGTTGCCCCGTCAACAACATCATTCCGGACTTCAACGACTTGGTGTACCAAGGCGATTGGAAAAACGCGATTGACGTGCTGCACAGCACCAACAACTTCCCCGAGTTCACCGGCCGCATTTGCCCCGCACCTTGCGAAGCGGCTTGCGTGGTGAACGTCAATGGTGACGCGGTGGGCATCAAGTCCATCGAGCACGCGATCATCGACAAAGCTTGGTCCGAAGGCTGGGTGGTGGCTAAACCGCCTAAGCACAAGACAGGCAAGAAGGTTGCGGTGGTCGGCTCAGGCCCCGCCGGTATGGCCGCTGCACAGCAGTTGGCACGCGTCGGTCACGACGTGACCTTGTTCGAAAAGAACGACCGCATTGGTGGTTTGTTGCGTTACGGCATTCCAGACTTCAAGATGGAAAAGTCGCACATCGACCGTCGCGCCAAGCAGCTCGAAGCTGAAGGCGTGACCATTCGCACCAACGTGATGGTGGGCGAGTTGCCCAAGGGTTCTAAGGTCACCAACTGGGCCACAGAAACCATCACCCCTGCCCAGCTCCAAAAAGACTTTGACGCTGTGTTGTTGACCGGTGGCTCAGAGCAGTCACGCGACTTGCCAGCCCCTGGCCGCGACTTGGCTGGCATTCACTTCGCGATGGAGTTCTTGCCCCAACAAAACAAGGTCAACGGCGGTGACAAGGTCAAAGACCAATTGCGCGCTGACGGCAAGCATGTGGTGGTCATCGGTGGTGGCGACACCGGCTCTGACTGCGTGGGCACCAGCACACGCCACGGCGCTGCTGGCGTGGTTCAGTTTGAGGTGATGCCTATGCCACCCGAGCACGAGAACAAGCCTTTGGTGTGGCCATACTGGCCGCTGAAGCTGCGCACCAGCTCTAGCCACGACGAGAGCTCTGAAAAAGGTTTGCTCAAGCGCGAATTCGCCATCTCGACCAAAGAGTTTGTCGGCGAAAACGGCAAAGTCACGGGCGTCAAAACCGTTCGCGTCGAATGGAAAGACGGCAAGATGGTTGAAGTGGCCGGCAGCGAAGAAATCATCAAAGCCGACCTCGTGTTGTTGGCGATGGGCTTTGTGAACCCTGTGGCCACCATTTTGGAAGGCTTCGGCGTCGAGAAAGACGCACGCGGCAACGCCAAGGCCACGACCGAATTCACCGGTGGTTATGCCACCAACGTGCCCAAAGTGTTTGCCGCAGGCGACATCCGTCGCGGCCAATCTTTGGTCGTGTGGGCCATCCGCGAAGGCCGTCAGGCTGCGCGTTCGGTGGATGAGTTCTTGATGGGCGCGAGCGATCTGCCCCGTTAATTGACCATTTTTACAAGCTTGTGACGGCTTGGTTCTAAAATAGCAAAAGTTGGCCTGTTTTTATCAATAGGCCAGCTTTTGTTTTTATGAATAACACTTCCCCATTAAACACAAACCCTGATGCGCTGGTCGAACTGCGCGACATTCGCTTTGGCTATGGCGAACGCCTCATTTTGGATGGCATTTCGCTCACCATACCGCGCGGCAAGGTGACGGCGCTGATGGGCGCCTCGGGTGGCGGCAAGACCACGGTGCTGCGTTTGATTGGCGGCCAATACCGTGCGCAGTCTGGCAGCCTCACCTTTGATGGTCAAGAAGTTGGCGCGCTAGACCCCTCTGGTCTGTACGCCGTGCGTCGTCGCATGGGCATGCTGTTTCAGTTTGGCGCTTTGTTCACCGACCTGAGCGTGTTTGACAACGTGGCTTTCCCGCTGCGCGAGCACACCGACTTGAGCGAATCCATGATTCGCGATATCGTGTTGATGAAGCTCGAAGCCGTGGGCCTGCGTGGCGCACGCGATTTGATGCCCAGCGAAATTTCTGGCGGCATGGCCCGTCGCGTGGCCTTGGCGCGTGCCATGGCACTCGACCCAGAACTCATCATGTACGACGAGCCCTTTGCAGGTCTAGACCCTATTTCGCTCGGCACCGCTGCTCGTTTGATTCGCCAGCTCAACGACACCTTGGGCTTGACCAGCGTGATCGTGTCGCATGATTTGGATGAGACCTTTCACATCGCCGATCAAGTGATCGTGTTGGCCAACGGCAAGATTGCTGCACAAGGCACACCTGATGAAGTGCGTCACAGCACCGACCCGTTGGTGAAGCAGTTTGTCACCGCCGCACCAGATGGTCCTGTGCGTTTCCATTACCCAGGCCCCAGCGTGGCGCAAGACTTTGGCGTGGAGGGCGAGGCATGAAATTCATCGCCAATTTAGGCTTTGCTGTGCGCAGCTACTTGGCTGGCTTAGGACTAGGCGCACGTTTGTTTGTGCGTCTCATCGCCGAGTTTGGCCACAACATGCGCCGCTTTGGCTTGGTGCGCGACCAAGTGCATTTTTTGGGCAACTACTCGTTGGCCATCATTGCGGTGTCTGGTTTGTTTGTGGGCTTTGTGCTCAGCTTGCAGGGCTACTACACCTTGCAGCGCTATGGCTCTGCCGAAGCGCTGGGCTTGTTGGTGGCCTTGAGCTTGGTGCGTGAACTCGGTCCCGTGGTCAGTGCCTTGTTGTTTGCTGGCCGTGCCGGTACATCGCTCACCGCTGAAATTGGTTTGATGAAAGCGGGCGAGCAACTCAGCGCCATGGACATGATGGCGGTCGACCCTGTGCGCCGCATCTTGGGTCCACGCTTTTGGGGCGGCATCATCGCCTTGCCTTTGCTCTCCGCGGTGTTCAGCGCCGTGGGTATTTTGGGCGGCTGGATGGTGGGCGTGTTGATGATTGGCGTGGACGCCGGCTCGTTCTGGAGCCAGATGCAAGGCGGCGTTGACGTGTGGAAAGACGTGGGCAATGGCGTGGTCAAAAGCATCGTGTTCGGTGTGACCGTCACGTTTGTGGCACTGCTGCAAGGCTATGAAGCCCAACCCACACCCGAAGGTGTTTCGCGCGCCACGACTAAAACGGTCGTGGTCGCTTCGTTGGCAGTGTTGGGGTTGGACTTCATCCTCACTGCCATGATGTTCAGTATTTGATGAATCGAGGAAGCTATGCAACGCTCCAAAAATGATGTGTGGGTGGGTTTGTTTGTGCTCTTGGGCGCAGCAGCGATTTTGTTTTTGGCTTTGAAGTCAGCCAATTTGTTGACCTTGAATTTCCAGTCCAACTACACCGTGAGTGGCCGCTTTGACAACATTGGTGGTTTGAAGCGCCAAGCGGCGGTCAAGAGCGCAGGCGTGGTGGTGGGCCGTGTGGAAAACGTCACGTTTGACGACAAAACCTTTCAAGCCACGGTCACGATGAACATCGAGAGTCGTTACCAGTTCCCCAAAGACAGCTCATTGAAAATTCTCACCAGTGGTTTGCTGGGCGAGCAATACATTGGCATCGAAGCTGGTTCTGAGGCTGACAACTTGGCCAATGGCGACCGCATCCAAGCCACGCAATCTGCCGTGGTGTTGGAGAACTTGATCAGCCAATTTTTGTACAACAAGGCTGCTGAGCCAGCGCCTGAAAAGAGTGGCAAATGATGGGTGTGATGCTTCAACGTTGGGGGGTGTATGCAGCGTTGGTGGTGCTGACCGCGCTCAGCGCTGGCTGCGCCACAGGTCCTAACGCGAACCCCAAAGATCCATTGGAGCCGTTCAACCGCAAAGTGTCCGTCTTCAACGACGCCTTGGACGATAACGTGCTCAAGCCAGCAGCCACAGGTTACCGCGACTACGCGCCACAACCCGTGCAAACGGGTGTGAGCAATTTCTTTCGCAACTTGTCGGATGTGTGGTCTACCGCCAACAACGGTTTGCAACTCAAAGGCCGCAACACCGCTGAGTCCTTGATGCGCGTCGTGGTGAATACCGTGGTAGGTATTTACGGCATTTTTGACGTTGCAACAGAAATTGGTTTAGAGCGCCATCCTGAAGACTTCGGTCAAACGCTGGGCTATTGGGGCGTACCGAGCGGGCCCTACGTGGTGTTGCCTGTATTCGGCCCCTCGACAGTGCGGGATACCTCCACTTTGCCGTTGGAGTTTGCGACTGATTTTGTGACCAACCATGATGTGGTCGCAGAACGTAATGTGGCTGTTGTGGCGCGTACGGTCGACAAACGGGCGAGCTTGTTGCAAACCACGGATTTGTTGTCGGGTGCTGCCATTGATAAATACAGCTTCACGCGTGACTCCTACTTGCAATACCGTCGCAACCAGGTCTACGACGGGAATCCGCCGGATGAAGAAGACCTGCCGGACCCGAGCGCTGAGCCTGCCACTCCGTCAACGAAGTAAGACGTTTTGACGTTAAAAATAAACAGAATCCTTTGGAGCTTGAAACCATGAACCGCTTTTTGTCACGCCGCACATTTTCTGCATGGGTCTTGGGTGCGGCTTGCGCGCTGGGGATGCTCCATGCCGTGCATGCCGTGCATGCCGCGGAAGAGCCTGCGGATGTGTTTGTCAAACGCGTTTCAGGCGATATCTTGGACGCCATCAAGGCGGACAAATCCATTCACAGCGGGGATGTGAACAAAATTGGTCTTTTGGTTGACCAACGTGTCATGCCCAATGTCAACTTCTTGCGCATGACGGCGTCTGCTGTCGGCCCAGGCTGGCGCCAGGCCACGCCAGAGCAGCAAAAGCGTTTGCAAGAAGAATTCAAAACCTTGTTGGTGCGCACCTACGCGGGCGCTTTGGGTCAAGTCAACGACCAAACCATTGTGGTGAAGCCATTGCGTGCGGCTGCCGATGACAAAGAGGTGTTGGTTCGTACCGAAGTGCGTGGCAAAGGTGATCCCATTCAACTGGACTACCGTGTCGAGAAGTCTGCGGATGGCGCTTGGAAGGTCTACAACATGAATGTCATGGGCATATGGCTGGTTGAGAACTACAAAACTCAGTTTGCGCAAGAAATCAACGCCAAAGGCGTGGATGGCTTGATCGCCAGCTTGAGCGACCGCAACAAAACCAACGCTCGCGCATCCAAATAAGCCATGAACACCTTGACCGCCGCCATTGCCTTGCCTGCCGTGTTGATGCAGGCTCAAGCTCAAGCCGTGGCTGATGGCTTGGTGGCGTCTTTGACCGCACAGTTGGCCGAAGGTGGCGAAGCGGTTTTGGATGCCTCTGCGTTGACTCAGTTTGATTCTTCGGCTTTGGCCGTGATCTTGGCCTGTCGCCGTGCGGTGCTGGGCAAAGGTGCGCAGTTGCGCGTCACGGGCCTGCCCGACCGTGCCCAAGCCTTGGCCAAAGTCTATGGCCTGAGCGCCTTGCTCCACTAAAACGGGTTTTAGGTGCCCTAAGTGGGTGCCGCCAAGTCAGGGCATTGGTAAAGCCTTAAAATCAAAGGCTACTCATGCCCGCTATTTCTTTTCAATCCGTTTCCAAAACCTTCCAAACCGCCCGAGGCCCGTTTCAGGCACTCGATGGCGTGCGTTTTGATGTCCAAAAAGGCGAGTTCTTCGGACTCTTAGGCCCCAACGGTGCGGGCAAAACCACCCTTATCAGCATCTTGGCCGGTTTGGCCAAAGCCACGTCTGGCTCGGTACTCGTGCATGGCGTCAATGTGGCCACCCAATCCGCCCAAGCCCGCCGCATGTTGGGCGTGGTGCCGCAGGAGCTGGTGTTCGACCCGTTCTTCAATGTGCGCGAAGCTTTGAAGTTTCAATCGGGCTACTTTGGCGTCAAGCACAACGACGACTGGATTGACGAGCTTTTGCACAGCCTTGGCCTGACCGACAAAGCCCACCACAACATGCGCCAACTCTCTGGTGGCATGAAGCGCCGTATGTTGGTCGCGCAGGCCTTGGTGCACAGGCCGCCTGTCATCGTGCTCGACGAGCCCACAGCGGGTGTGGACGTAGAGCTGCGCCAAACCTTGTGGCAGTTCATCGCCAAGCTCAACCGCGAGGGCAGCACCGTGTTGCTGACCACGCATTACCTCGAAGAGGCCGAAGCTTTGTGCAGCCGCATTGCCATGTTGAAAAACGGCAAAGTGGTGGCGCTCGACAGCACCACCGAGTTGCTCAAAGCCGCATCGAGCAATGTGCTGCGCTTCAAGCTCGACACCGAGTTGCCTGCTGCACTTGCTGCCAAAGCGCGTGTGACAGGCCGCATCGTGCAGTTCCCTGCCAACGACGCGTTGGAGATTGAACGCTACCTTGCAGCCGTGCGTGAAGCTGGCTTGCATGCGCAAGACGTAGAAATTCGCAAAGCCGATTTGGAAGACGTTTTTCTTGATGTGATGCACAAAAGCGAAGAGGTGAAAGCATGATGACCGGCTGGACCATGCTGTTCTACAAAGAGGTGCTGCGCTTTTGGAAAGTCAGTTTCCAAACGGTGGCAGCACCCGTGCTCACCGCGGTGATGTACCTGATGATTTTTGGTCACGTGCTCGAAGCGCACGTGCAGGTGTACGACGGCGTGAGCTACACCGCGTTTTTGATTCCAGGTTTGGTGATGATGAGCGTGTTGCAAAACGCGTTTGCCAACAGTTCCTCGTCCATGGTGCAAAGCAAGATCATGGGCAACTTGGTGTTTTTGTTGCTCACCCCGTTGTCGCACTGGAGCTGGTTCTTTGCCTATGCGCTGTCCGCCATGGTGCGCGGCTTGTTGGTGGGTGCGGGTGTGTTGCTGGCGGGCGTGTTGTTTGTGTGGCAATCGTCGGTGCTGAATTTTTCGCTGATGCCCACGCAGCCTGTGTGGGTCATCACCTTTGCGGTGTTGGGTGCCCTGATGCTCGGCTCGCTGGGTTTGATAGCCGGTTTGTGGGCGGACAAGTTTGACCAGATGGCTGCTTTCCAAAACTTCATCATCATGCCGATGACGTTTTTGAGCGGTGTGTTTTATTCCATCCACTCACTGCCAAGCTTTTGGCAAAGCGTGAGCCACCTCAATCCGTTCTTCTACATGATTGACGGTTTCCGTTTCGGTTTCTTTGGCCAGAGCGATGTGTCGCCTTGGCTGAGTTTGGGCGTGGTGGGCGTGTGCTTAACCGCGGTGTCAGCCATTGCACTGCACTTGCTACGCACGGGTTACAAGATTCGAGGATGAAGGTTTTTAAATGACAGCTGACGAACTACAAACCATCATCGCCGCAGGCCTGCCCTGCGAGCATTTGCACGTCGAGGGCGATGGCCGTCATTGGTATGCCACTTTGGTGTCCGCCGAGTTTGAAGGCAAACGCCTCATCCAACGCCATCAGAAGGTGTACGCCACCTTGGGCGAAAAAATCAAAACCGACGAAGTACACGCTTTGTCCATGAAAACCTACACGCCTGCCGAGTGGCAAGCTGCTTCTAAAGCTTAAGAAACCCTATGGATAAATTACTCGTTCGCGGCGGCCGCACCCTCAATGGCGAGGTGCTGATTTCTGGCGCTAAAAACGCGGCCCTGCCCGAGCTGTGCGCGGCCTTGTTGACCGACCAGCCTGTCACGCTGCACAACGTGCCGCAGTTGCAAGACGTGGCCACCATGCTCAAGCTCATCCGCAACATGGGCGTCACCGCCGAGCGCGCCGATGACGGCACCGTGAGTTTGGATGCGGGTGGTTTGAACAACCCTGAAGCCCCTTACGAGCTGGTGAAAACCATGCGCGCTTCGGTGTTGGCGCTGGGCCCCTTGTTGGCCCGTTTTGGTCACGCCAAGGTGTCGTTGCCTGGTGGTTGCGCCATTGGCTCACGCCCTGTGGATCAGCACTTGAAAGGCTTGCAAGCCATGGGTGCCGAGATTGATGTGGACCACGGCTACATGGTTGCCAAATTGGGCGGCGGTCGCACACGCCTCAAAGGCGCACGCATTGCCACCGACATGGTGACGGTGACCGGCACAGAAAACTTCTTGATGGCTGCGGCTTTGGCCGAAGGCGAAACCATGTTGGAAAACGCCGCGCAAGAGCCAGAGATCCCAGACTTGGCCGAAATGCTCATTGCCATGGGCGCGAAGATTGAAGGCCACGGCACCAGCCGCATTCACATCCAAGGTGTGGAGCGCTTGCACGGCTGCACCCACAAAGTGGTGGCTGACCGCATTGAAGCTGGCACGTTCTTGTGCGCCGTGGCCGCCACAGGCGGTGATGTGTTTTTGCGTCACGCCCGTGCCGACCATTTGGATGCGGTCATCGACAAGCTGCGCGATGCAGGTGCAATCGTCACTGCCAACGAAGACGGCATTCGCATTCAAGGCACTGCGCCTGCGTATGAGCACCTCAAGGCGCAAAACTTCCGCACCACTGAATACCCAGGTTTCCCCACCGACATGCAAGCGCAGTTCATGGTGTTGAACGCGATTGCCAAGGGCGCATCGAAGGTGACCGAAACGATTTTTGAAAACCGCTTCATGCACGTCAACGAGTTGGTGCGCTTGGGTGCGCACATCCAAATCGACGGCAAAGTGGCTGTGCTTGAAGGCGTGCAAAAGCTCTCGGGTGCGACCGTCATGGCCACCGATTTGCGCGCTTCTGCCTCGTTGGTGATTGCCGGCTTGGTTGCCGATGGCGAAACCTTGGTGGACCGCATCTACCACTTGGACCGTGGCTACGACAAGATGGAAGCCAAGCTGCGCGCTATTGGTGCTGATATCGAAAGAGTCAAGTAATGGCCCCCACGCTCGTTACTTCGTGTACTTCGCTGCCCCCCGAGGGGGCCCTCGCGCCTTGGGGCGGCCCGGCGGCGCTCACGCCATGAAAGTAAAAGAAATGCTCACACTCGCTCTCTCCAAAGGCCGCATCTTTGACGAAACCATGCCGCTGCTCAAAGCCGCAGGCATTGAGGTGCTCGAAGATCCAGAAAAATCTCGCAAGCTCATCTTGCCCACCAACCACGCCAATGTGCGCGTGGTGCTGGTGCGTGCATCCGACGTGCCCACGTATGTGCAATATGGCGGCGCTGATTTGGGCGTGACCGGCCTCGATACGTTGATCGAACACGGCGGTGGTGTGGCTGGCGGTGTGGCCACCGCGGGCCTGTACCAGCCGCTCGATTTGCAAATCGCCAAATGCCGCATGAGCGTGGCGGTGCGTTCCGACTTCGACTACGCCGCCATGGTGAAGCAAGGTGCGCGCTTGAAAGTGGCGACCAAGTACACCACCATTGCGCGTGACTTCTTTGCCACCAAAGGTGTGCACGTGGATTTGGTCAAACTCTATGGTTCCATGGAATTGGCCCCGCTCACAGGCTTGGCCGATGCCATCGTGGACTTGGTGTCCACCGGTAACACGCTCAAAGCCAACCACTTGGTGGAGGTCGAGCGCATCATGGACATCAGCTCGCGCTTGGTGGTCAACCAAGCCGCGCTCAAGATGAAGCAGGCCGACATTCGCCGCATCATCGACGCCTTTTCTGCCGCTTTGTCAGCAGGCAAATAATCTCTCACCACATACGTACACAAGATGGCCAAACCGCTTCGTCTCTCGACCACCAGCCCCACCTTTGAAGCTGATTTCAAAGCGCGTCTGCATTGGTCTGCCGACACTGACGCGGCCATCGAGCAACGCGTGGCCGACATCTTGGCCGACGTGCAAAAGCGTGGCGATGCCGCCGTGCTCGAATACACAGAGCGCTTTGACGGCCTGAAGGTCGACAGCATGGCCGCGTTGGAGTTGACGCAAACCGAACTCAAAGCCGCGTTCGATGGCTTGCCCGCCGAGCAACGCGACGCCCTGCAAGCCGCCGCCGCACGCGTGCGCAGCTATCACGAGGCGCAAAAGAAAGCCAGCGGCGAGAGCTGGACCTACCGCGATGCCGACGGCACGCTGCTCGGCCAAAAAGTCACGCCGCTGGACCGCGTGGGCATCTATGTGCCCGGTGGCAAAGCAGCTTATCCATCCAGCGTGTTGATGAACGCCATTCCTGCGCACGTCGCAGGCGTGGAGGAAATCATCATGGTTGTGCCTACGCCGAAGGGCGAGAAAAACCCATTGGTGCTCGCTGCTGCGTATGTGGCCGGCGTGAGCCGCGCCTTCACCATCGGTGGCGCACAAGCCGTGGCCGCGTTGGCCTACGGCACAGCCACTGTGCCAGCGGTCGACAAAATTACCGGCCCCGGCAACGCCTATGTGGCCGCTGCCAAGCGCCGTGTGTTTGGCACCGTGGGCATCGACATGATTGCAGGCCCCAGCGAAATTTTGGTGTTGGCCGATGGCTCCACGCCCGCCGACTGGGTGGCCATGGATTTGTTCAGCCAAGCCGAGCACGACGAGCTGGCGCAAAGCGTGTTGCTCTGCCCCGATGCCGCGTACATAGCCCGCGTGCAAGCTGAGATCGAGCGCTTGCTGCCGCAAATGCCGCGCAAAGACATCATCGAAAAATCGCTCAATGGCCGTGGTGTGCTCATCCACACCCGCAGCATGGAAGAGGCGTGCGCTATCAGCAACCGCATTGCACCCGAACACTTAGAGGTGTCGAGCAACGAGCCCCACAAGTGGGAGCCGCTGCTTAAGCACGCAGGTGCCATTTTCTTGGGCGCGTTCACCAGTGAAAGTTTGGGTGACTACTGCGCGGGACCCAACCACGTGTTACCCACCAGCGGCACGGCGCGTTTCAGCTCGCCCTTGGGCGTGTACGACTTCCAAAAGCGCAGCAGCTTGATCGAGGTGAGCGAGCAGGGCGCGCAAACGCTGGGCAAGATTGCCGCCGTGTTGGCCTATGGCGAAGGCTTGCAAGCCCACGCCATGGCAGCTGAGTTCCGTTTGAAGAAAGACTGACCGATATGACGAACGCACTGCGTTTCATTCGCCCCGATGTCCAAGCCATGCACGCCTATGCCGTGCAGCACTCGGTGGGCATGGTCAAGCTTGACGCGATGGAAAACCCATTCACCCTCTCGCCCGAATTGCAGGCCCAGCTGGGCGCGCGTTTGGGTGCGGTGGAAGTCAACCGTTACCCCGGCGCACGCATCGACGACCTGAAAACCGCGCTGGCGCAATACGTTGATTTGCCTGCAGGTTTGGGCTTGATGCTGGGCAACGGCTCGGACGAACTGATTTCTTTGTTGTCCCAAGCTTGCGCCGTCCCCGGCGCTCAAGATCGCGCCAAAGTTGTGGCCCCAGAGCCCGGCTTTGTGATGTACGGCATGAGCGCACAGCTGCAAGGTTTGCAATACATCGGTGTGCCCTTGAAGGCCGACTTTGAGTTGGATGAGGCTGCCATGTCTGCCGCCATCGCGCAGCACGAGCCCGCCATTGTTTACATCGCCTACCCCAACAACCCCACCGCCAATTTGTGGGACGCCGACACCATTCGCGACCTCATCAAGCAGGTCAGCGCTTATGGTGGCTTGGTGGTGATGGACGAGGCATATCAGCCGTTCTCTAGCAAAAGCTGGCTCGACGAAATTCGCCAACACCCAGCGGCCAATGCCAATGTGCTGTTGATGCGCACGCTGTCAAAGTTTGGTTTGGCCGGCATTCGCTTGGGCTACATGATTGCCCCTCAGGCGTTGATCAACGAGATCGACAAACTGCGCCCACCGTACAACGTGAGCGTGCTCAACGCCGAATGCGCTTTGTTTGCGCTGGAGCACACAGATGTGTTTGCCCAGCAAGCCGCTGTCATTCGCACGGAGCGTGACGCTTTGTTCAAAGCCTTGCAGCAAATGGCAGGCGTTACCCCTTACGCCAGCGAAGCCAACATGATGGTGTTGCGTTTCAATGGTGAGGCCGATGCCGCCAATCGCGCTTTTGAGGTGCTCAAGGCCCACAAAGTGCTGGTGAAGAACGTTTCTAAAATGCACCCATTGCTTGCCAACTGCTTGCGCTTGACCATCGGCACGCCCGAGGAAAACAAACAACTCTTGGCTGCCCTGCAAACCGCTCTCTCTTAATCGAAAGTCACACATGACAGCTCCTATTGCGCCACGTACTGCCGAAGTCAGCCGCAACACGGCCGAGACCCAAATCACCGTCAAGATCAACCTCGACGGCACGGGCCAATCCAAGCTCTCTACCGGCATTGGTTTTTTTGACCACATGCTGGACCAAATCGCGCGTCATGGCTTGATCGATTTGGACATCCACGCCGTGGGTGATTTGCACATCGACGGCCACCACACCGTGGAAGACGTGGGCATCACCTTGGGCCAAGCGTTTGCCAAAGCCGTGGGCGACAAAAAAGGCATTCGCCGTTACGGCCACGCCTATGTGCCGCTCGACGAAGCACTCAGCCGCGTGGTGGTGGATTTTTCGGGCCGTCCTGGCCTCATCATGCACGTGCCGTTCAAGAGCGGCATGATTGGCGAGTTCGACAGCCAATTGGCGTTTGAGTTTTTCCAAGGCTTTGTGAACCACGCCTTCGTGACCTTGCACATCGACAACTTGCGCGGCGAGAACGCGCATCACCAAGCTGAGACGGTGTTCAAAGCGTTTGCGCGTGCCTTGCGTGCTGCTTTGGAATTGGACCCACGCTCAGCCGGCATGATTCCTTCCACCAAGGGAAGCCTGTGACCAACAAAGTCGCAGTCGTTGATTACGGCATGGGCAACCTGCGCTCTGTGGCGCAGGCGGTGATGCATGCGGCTTCTCTGGTCGACCATGCCGAAGTGGTGGTCACGTCTGATCCGCAGGTGGTGCGCGACGCGCACCGCGTGGTCTTGCCCGGCCAAGGCGCCATGCCTGATTGCATGCGCGAGTTGCGCGAGTCCGGCATGTTTGATGCGGTCATGGACGCTGCCCACAAAAAACCTTTGTTTGGCGTGTGTGTGGGGATGCAAATGATGCTCGACCACAGCGCCGAGGGCGACACGCCCGGCTTAGGTCTGATTCCCGGCGAGGTGGTGAAGTTTGATTTGGCCGGCCGCACACAACCCGACGGAAGCCGCTTCAAGGTGCCGCAAATGGGCTGGAACCAAGTGCAGCCCACACGTCCGCACTTCATGTGGACCGATGTGCCCGACGGCAGCTACTTCTATTTCGTGCACAGTTTCTACGCCCGCCCTGCCAATCCAGAGCACAGCGCGGCCCAAACTGACTACGGCGGCCTTTTTACATGTGCCGTGGCCCGCGACAACATTTTTGCGACACAATTTCACCCGGAAAAAAGCGCGGCGCATGGCTTGGCCCTGTACCGCAACTTTCTGCACTGGAACCCTTGAACTTTTAACGCCATCATGTATTTAATTCCCGCCATCGACCTCAAAGACGGACATTGCGTGCGCCTCAAACAAGGTGACATGGAGCAATCCACCACCTTCGGTGAAGACCCAGCGCAAATGGCGCTCAACTGGGTGGCCAAAGGCGCGCGCCGCCTGCACTTGGTGGACTTGAACGGCGCTTTCGCCGGTACGCCACAAAACAAAGCGGCCATCAAAGCCATTTTGAAAGCCGTGGGCCACGACATTCCCGTGCAGTTGGGTGGCGGCATCCGCGACCTCGATACGATTGAAAAATACATCGACGCAGGCTTGCGCTACGTCATCATTGGCACCGCTGCCGTGAAGAACCCCGGCTTCTTGAAAGATGCGTGCGCTGCCTTTGGCGGTCACATCATCGTGGGTCTTGACGCCAAAGACGGCAAGGTTGCCACCGATGGTTGGAGCAAGCTCACCGGTCACGATGTGGCCGACCTCGGCAAGAAGTTTGAAGACTATGGCGTCGAATCCATCATCTACACCGACATCGGTCGCGATGGGATGCTGACGGGTATCAACATCGACGCCACGGTCAAGCTGGCACAAGCCGTGTCGATTCCCATCATCGCCTCTGGCGGTTTGTCCAACATGGCCGACATCGAACAGTTGTGCGCCGTGGAAGGCGAGGGCGTGGAGGGCGTGATTTGCGGTCGCGCCATTTACAGTGGTGATTTGGACTTTGCAAAAGCCCAAGCCCGCGCTGACGAACTCAATGGCTAATGCCACAGCCGCCGGTAGCGCGGCCTGCGGTGAGCTTCACCAAGGCCTTGCCTGCCAGCGCCTGACCCTGCCTTGCGGCGACACCGTGCTGGTGGCTTTGCAAGGCGCGCATGTGTTGTCGTGGGTCAGCCAAGGCCGCGAGCGTTTGTTTTTAAGCCCCAACAACCTGTGGGATGGCCAAGCCGCCATCCGTGGTGGTGTGCCGGTGTGCTTCCCCCAGTTCAACCAACGTGGCACTTTGCCTAAACATGGTTTTGCGCGCAACATGAGCTGGGTAGCCGGTGAGGCCGTGGCCAGCGGTGACGCCGCCCACATCGACTTCACCCTCAGCACCAACGCCGACACGCTCGCCATTTGGCAACAAGCCTTTGTGGCCGTGCTGCGCGTGGCGTTGGCGCCCGGCCAGCTGACCCTCACGCTGACCGTTAACAACACCGAAGCGCAAAACGATTTGCACTTCACTGGCGCACTGCACACGTACCTAGCCGTCGATGACATTGACCTGACCGAGCTGCGTGGCTTGGGTGGCCGCCCCGAGTGGGACGCTGTTGCTGATGTGCATGGTTTGGCCGACGAGGCGCTGTACTTTGATGGCGAGTTTGACCGCGTGTATGACTCGGCGGCCAACCCACTGCACCTGCAAGACGGCACAAGCACCCTGCAAATTGAGCAAAGCCCCTCATGGGCCAACTCAGTGGTGTGGAACCCGGGCGAGGGCAAGTGCGCCGCACTGGCCGACATGCCCGCCCACGGCTTTGCGCGCATGCTGTGCGTGGAAGCCGCGCAGGTGTTTGAACCCATCTCAATCTCCGCTGGTGGCCAATGGGTTGGCTGGCAGCGTTTGACCGTTTCTTGAAGAACTCTTTGGACCTCTATGCTTGCTAAGCGCATCATTCCTTGCCTCGACGTGACCGGCGGTCGCGTCGTCAAAGGCGTCAACTTTGTCGAGCTGCGCGATGCAGGCGACCCTGTGGAAATCGCGGCACGCTACAACGACCAAGGCGCTGACGAGCTCACCTTCTTGGACATCACCGCCACCAGCGATGCGCGCGATGTGATTCTTCACATCATCGAAGCCGTGGCCAGCCAAGTGTTCATCCCCCTCACCGTGGGCGGTGGTGTGCGCACCGTTGACGACGTGCGCCGCATGCTCAACGCAGGCGCTGACAAAGTGAGCTTTAACTCTGCGGCAATAGCCAACCCGCAAGTGATTCGCGATGCGTCAGCCAAATATGGCGCCCAGTGCATCGTCGTGGCCATCGACGCCAAGCGCCGCACCGCGGAAGACGAACAGCGCATGGGTGCAAACGGCTTGGCTGTTGGCCCTGGCTGGGATGTGTTCAGCCATGGCGGCCGTAAAAACGTGGGTCTAGACGCCGTGGCATGGGCCAAGCAAATGGCCGACTACGGCGCAGGCGAAATCTTGCTCACCAGCATGGACCGCGACGGTACCAAGAGCGGCTTTGACTTGCAGCTCACCCGCGCCGTGTCCGACATCGTGCCCGTGCCCGTGATTGCCTCAGGCGGCGTGGGCAACCTCGACCACTTGGCCGATGGCGTACAACAAGGCGGCGCTGACGCTGTGCTGGCCGCGAGCATCTTCCACTACGGCGAATACACCGTGCAGCAGGCGAAAGAGCGGATGCGTGAGCGCGGCATTCCTGTCCGTTTGTAATCCTTTTCTTGAAAACAACCGACATGACCTCAACTTGGCTTGATGCCATCAAATGGGACGACAAAGGCCTAGTACCCGTGATCGCCCAAGAAAAAGACAGCGGTGACGTGCTGATGTTTGCGTGGATGAACCGCGAGGCGCTGCAAAAAACGGCTGAGCTCAAGCGTGCGGTGTATTTCAGTCGCTCACGCAACAAGCTGTGGTTCAAGGGCGAGGAGTCGGGCCATGTGCAAACGGTGCACGACATTCGCATCGACTGCGATAACGACGTGGTGTTGCTCAAGGTGACGCAAGAAGGACACGAGCCCGGCATTGCCTGCCATACTGGCCGCCATAGCTGCTTCTACCAACGTCTTGAAGGTAAAGCGTGGCACGCTTGCGAGCCTGTGCTGAAAGACCCCGAATCCATTTACAAGTGAACACCATGAGTTCGACCCCTGTGACCCATTTAGACACCTTGCAACGTCTGGCCGACGTGATTGAAAGCCGCAAGCCCGCCAATGGCGGCGACCCCGAGAAGAGCTACGTCTCGCGCTTGCTGCACAAAGGCCCTGACGCGTTCTTGAAGAAGATTGGCGAAGAGGCCACCGAAACCGTGATGGCCGCCAAAGACGTGGACCATGGCGGTGATGCATCGAAGCTGGTGTACGAAGTGGCCGACCTGTGGTTTCACAGCATGATTGCTTTGGCCCACTACGGCTTGAAGCCCTCTGACGTGATTGATGAGCTGGCGCGCCGCGAAGGCCTGAGTGGCTTGGAAGAGAAAGCTTTGCGCAAAGCGCAAGCCCGCGAAGCCGCGGGCGAGTGAGGACAATATGACAGACGCTAATTGCATTTTTTGCAAAATCATCGCGGGTCAAATCCCGTCGCGTAAGGTGTATGAAGACGACGAAATCTTCGCGTTTCACGACATCAACCCGTGGGCGCCCGTGCACTTTTTGATCATTCCTAAGTTGCACATTCCCTCGATGGCGCATGTCACGCCCGAGCATGAAGGTTTGTTGGGTCGCATGATGTTGCTGGCCCCCAAGCTGGCTGTGCAAGAAGGCGCAAAACCTTACCCCGAAGGTGGCTTTCGCATCGTGGCTAATACTGGCGCTGAAGGTGGGCAAGAAGTCCATCACATGCACTGGCATGTCATGGGTGGTCCACGTCCTTGGCTGCGCGGCTGATTAGAATTCAATCAATTATTTAGGAGTCACACATGGGTTCGTTTTCAATTTGGCATTGGCTGATCGTCTTGTTGATCGTCATCATGGTGTTTGGTACCAAGAAGCTCAAAAATTTGGGCTCAGACTTGGGCGGCGCCGTGAAGGGCTTCAAAGACGGCATGAAAGATGGCAGCGCACCTGCCGAAGACAAGCCAGCAGCGCCTGCTGCCGCTGTGTCTGCCGACAAAAATACCATTGACGTTGAAGTCAAGAACAAGTCTTAATTGATGTTGATCGCTTGCTTTGTTTGATCTCGATTTTTCCAAAATTGCGGTAGTGAGTGCGGTGGCCTTGGTAGTCATCGGGCCCGAGCGGTTGCCCAGTGTCGCCCGCACGATGGGGACGATGATTGGCAAAGCCAAGCGTTACGTGGCTGACGTCAAAGCTGAGGTCAACCGCACGATGGAGCTCGATGAGCTCAAGAAGATGAAAGAGACGATGGAGACAGCGGCACGCGATGTGGAGCACTCCGTACACACCGCGGCCAGCGACTTTGAGAAAGACTGGTCCGAAACCACGGCTGGTTTATCGTCTGACCATTACGAACCGTTGGCCCCACCGCCACCCACGTATGAAAACCCAGGCAAGAAATGGCGCCTCAAGCGTGGTGCCATGCCGCATTGGTACAAAGCCCGTCAAGGTGTACGCACCAAGGCGCTATCTGGCGCGGCCCGCGTGGCGCGTTTTCGCCCTGTGAAGCGTTCTGAACATGTCTGATACCCCTTCTACCGACGAATTGGCTGGCACCGAGCAGCCATTTGTGCAGCATTTGATTGAGTTGCGTGACCGTTTGGTCAAAGCGACCATTGCCGTGTTGGTGGCTGGTGCTGCGTTGGCGATCTACCCCGGCCCTGCCGAGCTGTATGACTTGTTGGCGGCGCCCTTGGTGGCACAGTTGCCTGCGGGTGCCACGTTGATCGCCACGTCGGTGATTTCGCCATTTTTGGTGCCGCTCAAAATTTTGCTGATGACTGCGTTTTTGCTGGCGCTGCCGGTGGTGCTGTACCAGGTGTGGGCGTTTGTGGCGCCTGGTCTGTATTCGCACGAAAAGAAATTGGTGCTGCCGTTGGTGGTGTCAAGCACCTTGTTGTTCATGGTGGGAGTGGCGTTTTGCTACTTCTTCGTGTTTGGCCAAGTGTTCAAGTTCATCCAAAGCTTTGCGCCCAAAAGCATCACGGCTGCACCTGACATTGAGGCCTATTTGGGCTTTGTCATCAGCATGTTCATCGCCTTTGGTTTGGCGTTTGAAGTGCCCATCGTGGTGATTGTGTTGGCGCGCATGAATGTGGTGACCATCGAAAAGCTCAAAGACTTTCGCTCGTACTTCATCGTGTTGGCATTCATCATCGCGGCCATCGTGACGCCGCCCGATGTGGTGTCGCAGCTGGCGCTGGCCATTCCCATGTGCATCTTGTACGAGATCGGCATTTGGGCTGCGCAACTCTTCATCAAACACACCCAAGCGCCTGACGCCGAATAAGCGCTGCGCAAACACGCCATGAAACGTCAATGGTTGCTGTTCTCCCAAGTTGTCACCGTGCTGGTGGCAATTTGGTTTGTCCTGGTGACCTTGAAGCCTGAGTGGCTCAACCGCCGCATGCCAATGTCAGGTGTGACCTTGCTCGAGGCCGCGCCCAATGCCACCGGCACTGTCATGCCTGGCAGTTTTAGCCCGGCAGCCAAAGTGGCATCGCCCGCCGTGGTGAGCATTGCCACCACACAGGCCAATGCGCCCGCGCATCCTTTTCAAAACGACCCTTGGTTTCGCTTTTTCTATGGCGACCGCGAAGACGACACGCCACAGCAGGGCTTGGGCAGTGGCGTCATCGTCAGCCCTGAGGGGTACATCCTCACCAACAACCATGTGATTGAGGGTGCGCAAGAAATTGAAGTCACCTTGAGTGACAGTCGCCATGCAACCGCACAGGTGATTGGCGCAGACCCGGATACCGACCTCGCTATTTTGCGCATCAACCTAGACCGCTTGCCCGTCATTGCCTTGGGCAATTCAGACACGGCACAAGTAGGGGACCGCGTGTTGGCAATTGGCAATCCATTCGGCGTGGGCCAAACCGTGACCAGCGGCATCGTGTCTGCCTTGGGCCGTAACCAGTTGGGCATCAACACCTTTGAAAATTTCATCCAAACCGATGCGGCCATCAACCCCGGCAACTCGGGCGGCGCTTTGGTCGATGTGAACGGTAATTTGATTGGCATCAACACCGCCATCTATTCGCGCTCGGGCGGCAACATGGGCATTGGTTTTGCCATTCCTGTGTCTACCGCGCGTCAAGTGCTAGAGGGCATCGTGCGCGATGGTCAAGTGACACGCGGCTGGGTTGGAATTGAACCCAGCGAGTTGACGCCTGAATTGGCCGAGACGTTTGGCTTGAAGCAAACCAACGGTGTGGTGATCACCGGGGTGCTGCAAAACGGCCCCGCTGCGAATGCAGGCTTGCGCCCAGGCGACTTGTTGTTGGCCGTGGCTGGGCAGCCCGTGAAAAATGTGGGCGAGCTGTTGACACGAATTGCCGCACTCACGCCCGGCGAGAACGTGAAGCTCGAAGTGGTTCGGCGCAATCAAAACCTGACCTTGAATGTCACGGCGGTCCAGCGTCCCAAAACCAAGGTGCCCCGATGAGTCAAACCGTCACCCGCCAAACATTGCTGAGTGCCTTCAACGATTTGTTGCAGCCTGCACGTTTCAAAGATTACGGACCGAACGGTTTGCAAGTCGAAGGTGCAGACACCATTCGCCACATCGTCTCTGGCGTGACTGCCAGTCGCGCCTTGATTGAGGCGGCGATAGATGCCAAGGCGGATACCATTTTTGTGCATCACGGTTTGTTTTGGCGTGGCCAAGACGGCACGGTCACCGGCTGGATGAAGCAACGCTTGCAACTGCTGTTGGCACACAACATCAACTTGTTGGCGTACCACTTGCCGCTGGATGCACATCCTGAATTGGGTAACAACGCGCAGCTAGGCCAGCGTTTGGGGCTGCAAGTGCAAGGCACGTTTGGTGAGCAAGATTTGGGTTTGTGGGGCGAACGCGCGGATGGCCAAAAGTTTGCCAATGCGCAAGCTTTGGCGGCAGTGGTGTCGGGGGCTTTGCAACGTGAGTCTGTGGTGGTGCAAACACCTGTGCGAGAAATACGCAAAGTGGCTTGGTGCACCGGCGGTGCGCAAAGTTATTTCGAAGCAGCCATTGCCGCGGGTGTGGATGCCTTCATCACGGGCGAAATTTCAGAGCCCCAAGCGCATTTGGCGCGCGAAACTGGGGTGGCCTTTTTGGCTTGTGGGCATCACGCCACTGAGCGTTATGGCGCACCTGCCGCTGCGGCGCATGTGGCGGCACAACTGGGCATCAGCCACCAGTTCATCGAAATAGATAACCCCGCATGACGGGTGTTCGCGCATGAGCACCGCTGAACATTTCAAGCCCATGGTCATCACGCTGGGCGATGCGGCGGGCATTGGCCCCGAAATCATCGTCAAAGCGTTTCGCGATGCACCCGAGCAGCTGCAAGGCTGCGTGGTCGTCGGTGATTTGGCGGTCATGCAGCGTGCCGCATTGTTGTTGGCTCAGTGCGAATACCACGAGCCACAAATGCACATGCAGTTGGTCAACGATTTGCGTGAAGCAGCCCAAATCAAAGTGCCATTCACCATCCCCGTCTTGCAAGTCACGCAGCCTTTGGCTGCTGACCAGCTGCCTGCGTGGGGTCAAATCAGCGCAACCGCTGGCAAGCTGGCTGCTGACTGCGTGGTGTGGGCGGCGCAAGCCGCCTTGCGCGGCGATGTGTCGGCGGTGGTGACAGCGCCTTTACACAAAGAGGCCTTGTTTGCAGCGGGTGTGCCGTTCCCGGGGCATACCGAAATGTTGCAGGCGTGTGCAGCAGCCCATGCAGGCGTGGGGGTGGACGACATGCCCGTGCGCATGATGTTGGCCAACCCTGAACTCAAAACTGTGTTGGTCAGCATCCATGTGTCCTTGCGCCAAGCGATTGACGCGGTGACGGTCGACAACATTTTGCAAACCCTGCGCATCACCCATACTGCCGAGCTGGCGGCCACGGGTCGCGCACCACACATGGCCGTGGCGGGCTTGAACCCGCATGCGGGCGAGGGGGGCTTGATGGGGCGTGAAGAACTCGACATCATCATCCCCGCCCTGCAACAGGCGCGTGCCGAGGGCATGCACGTGAGCGGGCCGTTTGCGCCCGACACGGTGTTCATGCGCGCACGCGCCAAGAACGGACAACCCAGTGAGTTTGATGTGGTGGTGGCGATGTACCACGACCAAGGCTTGATCCCCGTGAAGTACTTGGGCGTAGAGCAGGGTGTGAACGTGACGTTAGGACTGCCGCTGGTGCGCACCAGCCCCGATCACGGCACCGCCTTTGATTTGGCCGGCACGGGCAAGGCGGATGCGTCTAGCCTGTTGGCTGCGGTCGCCATGGCGCGTGCCATGCGCCGCTGAAGTAATTTATTTTTTCAAACTGTCGCGGATATCGCGCAACAACAGAACTTCTTCTTTCGGCGCTGCTTCTTCAGCCGTGCCCTTGAGGCGGTTGATTTGCTTGATCATCAAGAAAATGATGAACGCCAAAATCACGAAGTTGACAGCTACGGTGATGAAGTTGCCGTAGGCAAACACAGGCACGCCGGCCTTCTTCATGGCATCTAGTGTCATGGCTGTGCCCGCAGGTACTGCGCCCAAGACGAAGAAGAAATTAGAGAAGTCGAGATGACCAATGAAGGCGGCCACGATGGGCATGATCAGGTCGTTCACGGCTGAATCGACGATTTTCCCAAACGCTGCACCGATGATCACACCGACAGCCAAATCGATGACATTGCCTTTGACGGCGAAGGCTTTGAACTCTTTCAACATGTTGAATCCTTTGTGTATAAAAGTATTCGAATTATCGCTGGCTTACCGCTGGCTTGCAGTGGAAGCACTGCGTAATAAATAGCGGGTGTGTGTGGTCAGCTACAATCAAGTGTTAACCCAACCAGTGATTATTGTTTGAGGAATTCCATGAGTGACACCCCAGTAGACACCAACAAACGCACGTGGCTGATTGCCTCGACTTGCGCGGGTGCGGTCGGTGGCGTAGCAGTAGCTGTGCCTTTCGTCAGCACATTCCAGCCTTCTGAGAAGGCCAAAGCTGCCGGCGCTGCTGTCGAAGTCGACATCTCGGCCCTCAAACCGGGCGAGAAAATGACCGTCGAATGGCGCGGCAAGCCCGTTTGGATCGTCAAGCGTACCCCTGAGCAGTTGGAGTCTTTGAACAAGACTGAGTCTCAGTTGGCTGACCCCAAGTCAGAGCGCAAGCCCAATGAATTCACGCCCGTGTATGCACGCAATCAAGCGCGCTCCATCAAACCTGAAGTGTTTGTGGCTGTGGGCATCTGTACGCATTTGGGTTGCTCACCTTCCGATAAGTTTCAAACAGGTGCGCAGCCTTCGCTGCCTGATGATTGGAATGGTGGCTTCTTGTGCCCTTGCCACGGTTCAACGTTTGATATTGCTGGCCGCGTGTTTAAAAACAAGCCTGCGCCAGACAACCTCGAAGTCCCGCCACATATGTACCTCTCCGACACAAAGCTGTTGATCGGTGAAGACAAGAAAGCCTGATAGGACACACCATGGCTGAATTTAAAGAAATCTCCCCTGACGCCAGCGCTGGCGAAAAACTGCTGAACTGGGTGGACAACCGTTTCCCAGCTTCCAAAATGTACAAAGAGCATCTCTCTGAGTACTACGCACCTAAGAACTTCAACTTTTGGTATTTCTTTGGCTCATTGGCACTCTTGGTGTTGGTGATTCAAATCGTGACCGGCATTTTCTTGGTCATGCACTACAAACCTGATGCCAACTTGGCATTTGGTTCTGTTGAATACATCATGCGCGACGTGCCATGGGGCTGGTTGATCCGCTACATGCACTCCACTGGCGCTTCGGCGTTCTTCATCGTGGTTTACATGCACATGTACCGTGGTTTGATCTACGGTTCATACCGCAAGCCACGTGAATTGGTGTGGGTCTTTGGCTGTGCCATCTTCTTGTGCTTGATGGCTGAGGCGTTCATGGGTTACTTGTTGCCATGGGGTCAAATGTCCTATTGGGGCGCTCAAGTGATCGTGAACTTGTTTGCTGCTGTGCCTTTCGTGGGCCCCGACTTGGCTTTGCTGATTCGTGGTGACTACGTGGTCGGTGATGCCACCTTGAACCGCTTCTTCAGCTTCCACGTGATTGCGGTGCCACTCGTCCTCTTGGGCTTGGTGGTGGCGCACATCATTGCTTTGCACGAAGTGGGCTCTAACAACCCAGACGGCGTGGAAATCAAAGGCCCGAACGCACCGAAAGATGCCAACGGTCACCCACTCGACGGCGTGCCTTTCCACCCTTACTACACCGTGCACGACATTTTGGGTGTGAGCGGCTTCTTGTTGGTGTTCAGCGCTGTGATCTTCTTCGCACCTGAATTCGGTGGTTACTTCCTCGAATACAACAACTTCATCCCTGCGGATCCTTTGAAGACACCGTTGCACATTGCGCCAGTGTGGTACTTCACGCCCTTCTATTCGATGTTGCGTGCGATCACCAGTGAAATGATGTACGTGTTGATTGCTTGCGTTTTAGCCGGTGCCTTCTTTGGTGCTGTCAAAACCAACTTGCCAAAAGTAGTCAAAGCGGGTGTGGTGGGTGCAGCTTTGTTTGTGTCCGTGCTCATGCTCTCCATCGACGCCAAATTCTGGGGTGTGGTGGTGATGGGTGGCGCTGTGGTGATCTTGTTCTTCTTGCCCTGGTTGGACAACTGCGGTGTCAAATCAATCCGCTACCGTCCTGACTGGCACAAGTACATGTACGGTGTGTTCGTGGTGAACTTCATCGTGTTGGCTTATTTGGGCGTTCAACCACCCTCCGCCATTGGCGAGCGCGTGTCGCAAGTCGGTACCTTGTTTTACTTCGGTTTCTTCTTGTTGATGCCGATGTGGAGCCGCATGGGTGCAACCAAGCCTGTGCCTGACCGCGTTACTTTCACGCCTCACTGAGATTCACGGAGTACATAACCATGAAAAAAATCATTCTCAGCTTGGCATTGGCCCTCGGTGTGGTTGCTGGTGCGCAAGCATCTGGCGGCGACACCATCGCATGGGACAAAGCGCCTAATAAAACCAACGATCTGGGTGCCTTGCAAAACGGCGCCAAGATTTTTGTCAACCACTGCTTGAACTGTCACTCAGCCGCATTCATGCGCTACAACCGATTGAAAGACATCGGTTTGACAGAACAGCAGATCAAAGACAACTTGTTGTTCACGACCGAAAAAGTCGGTGACACCATGAAGGCCAACATTGACCCCAAACAGGCCAAAGACTGGTTTGGTGCCACACCGCCTGATTTGACAGTGATCGCACGTTCACGTGCGGGCCACGGCGGCACAGGTGCGGATTACCTCTACACCTACATGCGCACGTTCTACCGTGACGAAACCAAAGCCACAGGTTGGAATAACCTGGTGTTCCCTAACGTGGGCATGCCTCACGTGTTGTGGGAATTGCAAGGCGAGCGTCGTCCGATCTATGACACACACGAAGACCACGGCCATCAAGTCCAAACCTTCAAAGGCTGGGAACAAATCAAGCCAGGCAAGATGACCGCTTTGGAATACGACCAAGCCATGGGTGATCTCGTGGGTTACTTGCAATGGATGGCTGAGCCAGCTCAAAATACACGCGTTCGCATTGGCGTTTGGGTGTTGTTGTTCTTGGTTGGCTTTATGTTCATCGCATGGCGCTTGAATGCTTCCTTCTGGAAAGACATCAAGTAATTTGCGCAAATTCGGCAACAGGCTTCATGCCTGTTGTCACTTCACGGAGTGACAGGTTAGCCTGCCACTCTTTTTGATTTTTAGGAGCCGCCCATCATGATGGTGCTTTATTCGGGAACTACGTGTCCCTACTCACATCGCTGCCGTTTTGTCTTGTTCGAAAAAGGCATGGACTTTGAAATTCGCGATGTTGATCTTTACAACAAGCCCGAAGACATCAATGTGATGAACCCATACGGTCAAGTGCCAATCTTGGTTGAGCGCGATTTGATCTTGTATGAGTCCAACATCATCAACGAATACATCGACGAACGTTTCCCACATCCACAGTTGATGCCTGGCGACCCTGTCGAGCGCGCCCGCGTGCGTTTGTTCTTGTTGAACTTCGAAAAAGAATTGTTCACACACGTGTCCACGTTGGAGTCTCGTGCTGCCAAAGCCAATGACAAAGCGTTGGAAAAAGCCCGTGCACACATCCGTGACCGTTTGACACAGCTGGCTCCCGTGTTCTTGAAGAATAAGTACATGTTGGGCGAAAACTTCTCCATGCTCGACGTGGCCATTGCGCCACTGTTGTGGCGCTTGGATCACTACGGCATCGACTTGTCGAAGAACGCTGCACCATTGCTCAAGTACGCCGAGCGCATCTTCTCGCGCCCAGCCTACATTGAGGCATTGACGCCTTCTGAAAAGGTCATGCGCAAGTAATTCGTATGTTGAACGCTCCAGACGCCTCTTCCACCCGTCCGTATCTGCTGCGTGCTTTGCACGAGTGGTGCACCGACCGTGGGTTCACGCCCTATGTCGCGGTCTTGGTTGACGAGACCGTGCAAGTGCCGATGGAGTACGTCAAAAACGGTGAGATTGTGTTGAACGTGGGCTATGACGCCACGGCAGGCATGACGCTGGGCAATGAGTTCATTGAATTCAAAGCCCGCTTCGGTGGTGTGCCGCGTGAAATCATCATTCCCATCAATCGAGTGATGGCGATTTACGCGCGTGAAAACGGACAAGGTATGTCCTTTCCGATGAGTACAGCATCTGATGCGGTTCCTGCCGCTGTCGCTAAACGTCCCGCATTAAGTGCGGTGGACACATCACAGGTTGACGGTGGTGCAGACGATGAGTCGCCAACGCCCACGACACCTTCAGGTCGCCCAACACTCACGCGTGTGAAGTAAAAACACACGAAAGTTAGGTTAGAATTCTGCCTGCGCCGCTTTAGCTCAGTTGGTAGAGCACCCGCCTTGTAAGCGGTAGGTCGTCAGTTCGATTCCGACAAGCGGCACCAAAATAAAACCCGTTACGCCTTTGGCGTAGCGGGTTTTTCTTTAGCTGTGCGATTTCACTTTTACACGGATGGTGTTCACATTCCAGCCCTTGGTGCGCAAGTGGGCGCACAAGGCCGGCAATGTTTGGCGTAGCTTGGCGGCTACAGCGCTGTTGGGCACCAACAAACACCAAGCATCATCTTCTACACCGCCAGATTGGACCAGTGGGCGCAACGAGGCGGGGAGTAGGGGGGCGATCGCTTTGAGTCTGTTTTGGGTGTCCTGAGCAATCGCGGAGAGGTGGGCCAAAGAAGGCGCCGAGCCGACCACTTGCTCCAATGTCTGTGATTTACCTCGCACACTGACCCTTGATTTGGGCGGTGTGTTGTATCCCAGCGCACGATAGGCTGCAAGTGTGTCGGGATGCGGTGTAGAACGGGTGGCCATGCCGCAATTATGGTTCCGCTGACGGTTAAAATTCTGAGCTTCTATCAAGCCTTTCACAAAGGATTTTGCGACCCTTGTTTTTGCAGAAAAACAGGGGCCTCGCAGTGCTCGCATGGCTCTCAATTTCTTGACTCAAATTTTTGGTAGCCGCAATGAGCGGCTACTCAAGCAATACCGCAAAACCGTCACGCAAATCAATGCGTTGGAGCCTTCGTTGGAGAAGCTCGACGATGCGGCCTTGCGTGCCAAAACCGACGAATTCAAATCACGCGTCGCCAACGGTGAGGCCTTAGACGATTTGTTACCTGAAGCTTATGCCGTGGTGCGTGAGGCTTCCAAGCGCGTCATGAAAATGCGTCACTTTGACGTGCAGATGTTGGGTGGCATTGCGCTGCACCAGGGCAAAATTTCCGAAATGCGTACCGGTGAAGGCAAGACCCTCACCGCCACATTGCCCGTGTACCTGAATGCCCTCACCGGCAACGGCGTGCATGTGGTGACGGTGAACGATTACTTGGCCAGCCGTGACGCGCAATGGATGTCTCGCCTGTACAACTGGTTGGGTTTGTCTGTGGGCATCAACTTGCCACAGATGCCACGCGAAGAAAAGCAAGCGGCCTACCGCGCCGACATCACCTACGGCACAAACAACGAATACGGCTTTGACTACCTGCGCGACAACATGGTCTACGAAGCCGCAGACCGCGTGCAACGCAAACTCAACTACGCCATCGTGGACGAGGTGGACTCGATCTTGATTGACGAGGCGCGCACACCGCTCATCATCAGCGGTCAAGCCGAAGACCACACGGCACAGTACGTGGCCATCAACCGCATCGTGCCGTTGCTCACTCGCCAAGTCGGTGAAGAAGACCCACGCACGGGCGAGGGCATCATCACGCCCGGTGACTTCACGGTGGACGAAAAATCACACCAAGTCTTCATGACCGAACAAGGCCATGAAAACGCCGAGCGCATTTTGAGTGCCAACGGTTTGCTGCCCGAAGGCGCGTCGTTGTACGACCCCGCCAACATCAGCTTGATGCATCACCTGTACGCAGCCTTGCGTGCCAACCACCTGTATCACCGCGATCAACATTACGTGGTGCAAAACGGTGAGATCACCATCGTGGATGAGTTCACGGGTCGTTTGATGTCTGGTCGCCGCTGGAGCGATGGTCTGCACCAAGCGGTGGAAGCCAAAGAAGGCGTGGAGATTCAAGCCGAGAACCAAACACTCGCCTCCATCACGTTCCAAAACTATTTCCGCTTGTACAACAAGCTCGGCGGCATGACCGGTACGGCCGATACTGAGGCGTACGAGTTCCAAGAAATTTATGGTTTGGAAACCGTGGTCATCCCCCCTAACCGCATCAGCAAGCGTGAAGACCAGTTGGACCGCGTTTATAAAACCACGGCTGAAAAATACACCGCTGCGATTGACGACATCCGCGAATGCTACGAACGCGGCCAACCCGTGTTGGTGGGTACCACCTCGATTGAAAACTCAGAGCTGATTGCTGAGATGTTGGAGAAGGCCAAATTGCCGCACCAAGTGCTCAACGCAAAGCAGCACGCCAGCGAAGCCACCATCATTGCGCAAGCCGGTCGCGCCAAGATGATCACCATCGCCACCAACATGGCAGGTCGTGGTACCGACATTGTGTTGGGCGGTAACGTTGAAAAAGCGATTGCTGAAGTCGAAGCCGATGAGGCTTTGGACGCCGCAGAAAAACAAAAACAAATCGACGCCTTGCGCGTGCAATGGACCAAAGACCACGACTATGTGAAGTCACTCGGTGGCTTGCGCATCATTGCCACAGAGCGCCACGAGTCACGCCGCATTGACAACCAGTTGCGCGGACGCTCGGGCCGTCAAGGCGACCCAGGCTCTTCACGTTTTTACTTGAGCTTGGATGACTCTCTGATGCGCATTTTTGCGGGCGAGCGTGTCAAGTCCATCATGGACCGATTGAAGATGCCAGAGGGCGAGGCCATCGAAGCTGGCATCGTCACACGCAGCATCGAAAGCGCACAGCGCAAAGTCGAGGCACGCAACTTTGACATTCGCAAACAATTGCTGGAATACGACGATGTGTCCAACGACCAACGTCGCGTGATTTACCAACAGCGCAACGACATCTTGGATGCCACCGATTTGACCGCTCAAATCGCCAGCTTGCGTCAAGGCAGTTTTACCGACTTGGTGCGTCAATATGTGCCCGAAGAGTCGGTAGAAGAGCAATGGGACATTGCCGGTTTGCAACGTGCGTTGTTGCAAGAGTGGCTCATTGAGCTGCCGTTGCAAGAAACCGTACAACAAGCGTCGGCCATCACCGACGAAGAGATTCTTGAGCAGGTCATTGAAGCGGCGCACGCCACATTCCAAGCCAAGCTCGATCGCGTGGGCATTGAACAGTTCACACCGTTCATGCGCGTGGTCTTGCTGCAAAACATCGACAGCCATTGGCGCGAGCATTTGGCGGCATTGGACTATTTGCGCCAAGGCATCCACTTACGCGGTTACGCCCAAAAGCAGCCCAAGCAAGAGTACAAGCGCGAAGCGTTTGAGTTGTTTGGCCAGTTGCTCGATTTGGTGAAGAACGAAGTCACCCGTGTGTTGATGACAGTCAAGATTGAATCGAACGAGCAAATTGAACAAGCTGCGACTGAGTTGGAAGACCGCGCAGAGAACTTGCACAACGTGACCTACACCGCACCTGATGAGTCCGGTCAAGCTGTGACCACAGCAGACGAGGCAACCTTTGCCGCACAAATGCCGCCTGTGGGTCGCAACGATCCCTGCCCATGCGGTAGCGGTAAAAAGTACAAGCAATGCCACGGTAAGTTGGCTTAAACACATGTCAGTTCATCTCAACCCTCCTAATCCTGCCGATTTGCACGCTATTGCAGGCGTGCGCATTGGTGTCACACAAGCAGGTATTCGCAAAGCAGATCGCAAAGATTTGACTGTTGTCTTGATTGACGAAGGTGCGTCGGTTAGCGGCGTGTTCACACAAAACCGTTTTTGTGCAGCACCTGTCCAGGTGTGTCGCGAGCATTTGGATTCAGGTCAAGGCATCCGTGCGATGGTGGTCAACACTGGCAATGCCAATGCGGGCACGGGCGAAGAGGGCCTCAAGCGCGCACGCGAAACCTGCGTGGCGTTAGCCGAAGCCCTGCACATTTCGCCTAATCAAGTGTTGCCGTTCTCCACGGGTGTCATCATGGAGCCGCTGCCGCACGATCGAATCATTGCTGGCATGCCAGCTGCGATTGAAGCTGCAGGCAACACAAGTAACGCCCAGCAGTGGGTCAATGCGGCTGAAGGCATCATGACCACCGACACCGTCCCCAAGGCGGCTAGCACGCAGGTGCAGATCGGCACCACCACGGTGAGCGTGACCGGCATCAGCAAAGGCGCTGGCATGATTCGTCCCAACATGGCCACCATGCTGGGCTATGTGGCCACCGATGCGTGTGTGGCCCCCGTGTTGATGAAAGAGTTGTCGTTGGCTTTGGCCGAAGGCTCGTTCAACCGTATCACTGTCGATGGCGATACATCGACCAACGACTCGTTTGTCGTCATCGCCACCAACAAAGCGCAACACGCGCCTATCACCAGCTTGCAAAGTTCAGAAGGCCAAGCCTTGCTGCAAGCCATGTTGCAAGTCGCACGTGAACTTGCGCAAGCCATCGTTCGCGATGGCGAGGGTGCCACCAAGTTCATCACCATCCGCGTGGAGGGGGGCAACACCAGCGCAGAGTGCCGCCAAGTCGCCTATGCCATTGCCCATTCGCCTTTGGTGAAAACAGCCTTCTTCGCCAGCGATCCCAACTTGGGTCGCATCTTGGCTGCGGTGGGCTATGCGGGCATCACCGACCTCGACCAAACTGGCATTGATTTGTTTTTGGACGATGTACATGTCGCCATTCAAGGTGGCCGTCATCCCGAGTACCGCGAAGAAGACGGTCAACGTGTGATGAAGCAATCTGAAATTACTGTGCGCGTGGTCTTGGGTCGTGGCACAGCCAGTGACACGGTGTGGACTTGTGATTTGAGCCACGACTATGTCAGCATCAACGCCGACTACCGCAGCTAATGACAACCGAACTTCATCCCTTAGAACGCTTGGTGCAACGCGCCGAGGCTTTGATGGCGCGCATTGAGCAAGTGCTGCCGCAACCCATGGCTGAGCCTGATTGGTCAGCCAGCGTGGCCTTTCGGTATCGCAAACGCAACAATGGTCGCGGCGGCTTAGAGCCAGTGCGCCATGTAGCCAAACTCGGCTTGGCTGATTTGCAAGAGATTGACGGCCAAAAAGAAAAAATCCAACGCAACACTGAGCAGTTTGTGAAGGGCTTGCCCGCTAACAACGTGTTGCTCACGGGCGCGCGTGGCACAGGTAAGTCGTCACTGATCAAAGCGTGTTTGAACGAATACGGCCCACAAGGCTTGCGTTTGATTGAGGTCGACAAAGACGACCTGACCGACTTGCCCGACATCATTGAGTTGGTGTCAGAGCGTCCAGAAAAGTTCATGATCTTCTGTGATGACTTGAGTTTTGAAGATGGCGAGCCCGGCTACAAAGCGCTCAAGTCCATCTTGGATGGCTCCATTGCGGCAGCGACACCCAATGTGTTGATTTATGCCACCAGCAACCGCCGTCATTTGTTGCCCGAGTACATGAAAGAAAACCTCACGTACACGCACACCGACGATGGCGAAGTGCACCCAGGTGAAGGCGTTGAAGAAAAGATTTCTTTGTCCGAACGCTTTGGCCTGTGGGTAAGCTTTTACCCCTTCAGCCAAGATGAATACCTGACCATTGCTGCACAGTGGCTCTCGTCGTTTGGGTTCAAGCCTGCTGAAATTGAAGCGGCCAAGCCTGAGGCTTTGGTTTGGGCTCTAGAGCGCGCTTCGCGCAGTGGCCGTGTGGCGTATCAGTTTGCTCGCGACTACGCGGGCAAACGCGCTACTTAAATCATGACGGACGCTGAAGTGCGCGTGGTCGATGCAGACCAGCCGCGTTCGATCGACCGCAGCTTGGTGCAAGTGGCGGTCGGTGTGTTGATGCGCGGTGACGATGCCTTCTTGCTCACCAGTCGTCCTGAAGGCAAAGCCTACGCAGGCTTCTGGGAGTTTCCTGGTGGCAAGCTCGAAGCTGGCGAGACGGTTGAGCAAGCTTTGCGCCGTGAACTACAAGAAGAAATTGGAATCACCATTCACGATTGCACCCTGTGGAAAACCGAGCGCATCGATTACCCCCATGCCTTGGTTCAACTGAACTTTTGCAAAGTGACGCAGTGGTCGGGTGAGTTGCAAATGCTGGAGTCGCAGTCGTTTGCTTGGCAGCAGTTGCCGGTGGCTGTGAAGCCTGTCTTGCCCGGTACGGTGCCCGTGTTGCAGTGGTTTGCGCAAGAGCGCGCATTTGTGGGCGAGACGCATAGCGTCTGAGATATAGGGCTGTTTATTGCAGCGGTGTGTTTTCGAAGTCGGCGTCGTCTTGCGGCGTTTGATCGGGCAAGCGGTGTTCTTCGTTGGCCCAAGCGCCTAGGTCAATGTTTCGGCAGCGTTCGCCGCAAAAGGGGCGATACACATTGGCCGCTTCGTAGCGACTAGGCCCACCGCACTGCGGGCAAACAACGATGCGAACCTCAGCGTCACTCATGGCTTAAACGCAAAGAGCCATTTCAAAAGGCACATCATCAGTGCTGTGCTGTAAACGGCCATCGCCGTCTTGGCGCATCATGCGCACCCAAATCATCAAACGGTTGCCGCTGATTTCTGGAATGAAGCCCAGCGCTGGGTCGATCGCCACACGCATGAGTTGGAATTTGCCTTGTGCCAACGATTGTTGGAACTGGCCGCCCATGGCCATCATTTTTTGTGTGGTGCCTGTGTCGCGCATGAGCGAGAGCAGCAGATTCACAGAGTCTTTCATCGGCTGGAACACTTCGAACCAGCGCATGATGTCGGCACGGCGCAGGTCTGGACTTTGTTGCTGCCATGCGTGGTACGCAGGCAAATCAAAACAGCAAGTGCCACCAGGAATCGCCACACGGTTGCGCAACGCGGTGAGCCATTCGTTTTCTGTGATGTTTTGGCCAATCTTGCCAACGGCCCCGTTGAGACCGCCATAGCAATGGTCGATGTTGTCGAGCAACTGTTGCAATGCCGTTTCAGACACTGACGGGTTGCCGCGCAAGGAGTTGAACTGTTGTTTGTGGCGCTCTAAGTCTTTGAGCACGTCTGACTTGAGGTCGGTACGTCCACCGGCTTCGACCAACTCAAACAATGTGGTGAGCGCAAAGTGGTTGTCTACGGGGTGGTTGCGCGATGTCAGTTCTTCAAAACGCTGAAACAGGTGTTCCAGGCGCAAGTAGGTGCGCACACGTTCGTTGAAGGGATGTTCGTACAGAATCACGCGAAAAAACGAGTCAAAGTTGGACTTTTGTAATTAGCAAGATCATAACCGCTTGCAAACCCCGCCGCCCCGATTAGAGGGGTTGAATAGGTAAAGCGGCGACAAGTTGATCTAAGGCTTGGAGCGACAGCGCGTCGTTGTAAATCACCCAATCAGCCGCAGCCAGTCGCTGTTCTCGAGTAGCTTGTGACGCAATGATTTTTTCAACCGTGTCGCGACTGAAATTGTTCCGTGCCATGACCCGCTGGATTTGAGTTTCTACGAGGCAATCGACCACCAGCACCCGGTCAACTTGGCTGCGCCAACGGCCAGACTCAATCAGCAGCGGGACATCAAACACAACGGTGCGGTGTCCCGCATCCAAAGCGGCTTGGGCTTGACGTTTGGTTTCGAGGGAGACCAGCGGATGGATGATGCCTTCTAAGCGTTGTTTGGCCGAAGGGTCGCTGAAGACATGGGCGCGCATGCGTTCGCGGTCGAGTGCGCCTTCGGGCGTTAAAAAATCAGGCCCGAACGTGTCTGCGATCGCGGGTATGGCCAAGCCATGTGCAGCGGTGACGCTGCGCGCGATGGCGTCTGCGTCAACCAATACCGCACCACGTTTCACAAGCATGGCAGCCACACTGCTTTTGCCACTGCCAATGCCGCCGGTTAGGCCTAGGCGAAGCGTGCGGGCGGCATGTGTGTGTGCAGTCATGACGCTAAGTCTATGCAAAAAATGACCAACCCAACCATGTGGCAATAGGCCCCATGCCGACAACCGCGATCAACAGGCCTGCTGCCGCTAAGAAGGGGCCAAAAGGGATGTAACCGTCTGGGTGGAGCCGATCGATGAATTTGAGTGTCAAACCAAAGATGGCGCCGCTCAAGCTGGCCAACATCAGCAAGGGAATCAAAGCCAGTGGCCCCAGCCATGCGCCTAAGCCTGCCAGTAGTTTGAAGTCGCCAGCACCCATGCCTTGCTTGCCCGTGATGCGTTCAAACGCTGTTGCCACGCACCAGAGCACACCATAGCCGGCGACAGCCCCCCAGACGGATTGATCTAGGCGAAGTGGCAGCCAGCCACTGGCGCTGGCGATGAGGCCACCCCACACCAATGCTTGCGTTAAATCATCAGGAAGCAATGTGGTTTGCCAATCAATCACAGCCAAAGCCAGTAGCGTTGTTGCAAAGAGTGCCCAGCAAAGCGCCGTGACACTGAGCCCCCAGTGCCATGCGCATGCGACCCACGTCAGAGCCGTGATCACTTCAAGCAATGGGTACAGCGGGTGGATGGCTCGTTGGCAAAAACCGCAGCGACCTTTCAGCCAAACAAAGCTGAGCAAAGGAATGTTGTGGTGCCATTTCAAGGGTGTGTGGCAATGCGGGCAATGTGAGGCGGGCCAGCACAAGTCGTAGCGTTGATTCGTGTGAGCGGCATCTGGCTCGGCCATTACCATGCGTGGCAGACGATGCACCACGACATTCACAAAACTGCCCATCAAAAGCCCTAGGCCAAATGCGATGAGCCACGTCATACCACTTGCCCCAGTTGAAAAATTGGAAGATACAAAGCCATCACCAAGCCGCCAATCAAGACACCCAGCACCACCATGATGAAGGGTTCCATGAGTGTAGACAGTCTCGCCACGGTGCTGTCGACTTCGCGTTCGTAGTAGTCGGCCGTTTTGGCGAGCATGTGATCGAGTGCGCCAGACTCTTCGCCAATGGCGCACATTTGCCCGACCATGGGTGGAAAGAGTGCCTCGGTGCTGTCCAGTGCTTTCGAGAGTGATGTGCCTCGCATCAACTGCGCTTGGATGGACTGAGTCGCAGCTTGAAATACCGCGTTGCCTGTCACACCCTGGACAACGTCTAAGGCCTCAGTCAATGGCACGCCCGCTGTAAATAGAGTGGCCAAGGTGCGTGTCCAGCGTGCGGTGCAGGCATGGCGTATGAGTTCGCCAGCAATCGGGATGCGGAGCAAAAAACGATCCAGGCGTGCCTGCCAAGTCACACGGTGTCTGATTTGGTGGCGCGCCCACCACGCAGCCGCGATGGCAAACGCCGCACAGGCCATGCCATAGCGTTGAAACGTCTCACTGAGCGCAATGACCATCCGCGTGAGCCAAGGTAACTCGGCACCGAACGATGCAAAGATGTTTTGAAAAGCAGGAACCACAAACACCAAGATCAGTGCGAGGACCGTGAATGCAATCACCAGAATTGCGGCGGGATAGACCAACGCTGAGCGGACCGTGGCCTGCAGCGCTTGCGTTTTCTCAAGATGGTGCGCCAACCGATCCAGCACAACATCCAACGTGCCTGACATTTCGCCAGCAGCGACCAGATTGCAATAAAACGCATCGAACACCTGGTGTTTTCGGAAGGCTTGGTTGAGCGCAATACCCCCTTCAATTTGGGTGTGTACATCGCGAATGAGTGTTTGAAGGTCAGAGGGTGCGAGACCTTTGCCGAGCATGTCAAATGATTGAAGCAGCGGCACGCCGGCGTGCAGCAGCGTGGCCAATTGGCGGGTCATTTGTGTGAGCTCGTCAGCCTGAATGCGTGGTCTTCTTGTGTGCTTCAGCCAAGCTGGAAACGTCCATTGACGTTGGATCTGGGTGGGTCGAATGCGCTGCTGACGTAACCATTCAGCCACATCGCTTGGGCTATTCGCTTGCATTTCGCCCCGCAAGCGCTGCCCTTGTCGATCGTTACCCCGCCATGCATAACGATGCTCAGCCATGGTTGGTGAGGGCCATGACCTCGTCCATGGTGGTGATGCCCTGCAAGACCTTCAACCATCCGGCTTGCCTTAAGGTGCGCACGCCCTCCAGTGCGGCTTGCGCAGCCAAGGTTTGGGTGTCGTTGTCTCGGATGATGCATGTTTGCATGACATCACTGACGGGCATGACTTGGTAAATGCCGATGCGTCCTTTGTAGCCTTTGTCGCAGGCGTGGCAGCCGACCGCTTTGTACAGTGTGGCGTGTGCGCGTGAGTCGGCTGGAATCGCTTGGCTGTCTTGCGGCGTTAATGTGTTGAAAAAGAAGGCGGTTTGTTCTGCATCTAAAGGGCTTTTGCATTTGTCACACAAACGTCGGATCAGGCGTTGTGCTGTGATGAGGTTGACGCTCGCAGCCACGTTGAACGCCGCAATGCCCATGTGGCGCAGCCGCGCTAAGGTGCTGGGAGCGTCGTTGGTATGCAGTGTTGAGAGAACTAAGTGGCCAGTTTGTGCCGCTTGAATGGCAATTTCGGCGGTTTCTAAATCGCGAATTTCACCCACCATGATCACGTCAGGATCTTGCCGCAGCAAGGCTCGAAGCGTGGTGGCAAAAGTCAATCCGGCGCGCTCATTGATATTGACTTGGTTCGCGCCAGGGAGGTGAATTTCTGACGGATCCTCAACTGTTGAGATATTGACTTCTGCCCGGTTTAATAATTCAAGGCAGCTGTAAAGAGACAAGGTTTTGCCAGAGCCCGTTGGCCCCGTCATCAAAATCAGGCCATGTGGGCGGCCTAGGGCTTGAAGTAATTTGGTGCGGTCATCTGGCTCATACCCCAACGCAGCCAGCCCCGGTCTTTCTCGGGAGAAATTCAAAATTCGAACCACGATTTTCTCGCCATGCAACGTGGGCAAAGAGCTGACCCGTAAATCAATGGTTTGGTCTTTGTAGGGATACTGAATTCGGCCATCTTGCGGTACACGCTTCTCCGCAATATCCATCCGAGCCAAAACCTTGAGACGCGAGACAACCGCGTCTCGCAAACTGAGGACGGGGGTGGCTGCGATTTGTAATTGCCCGTCAATGCGAAACCGTACGCGAAAGAAATCCTCGCCACTTTCGACATGAATGTCTGAAGCAAGTTGTTCAAATGCGCGATGCAGGAGCAGATCCAGCGTTTGGACGGCAGATTCTTCCGGTATTGCGGACGGCGCGATGTGTGGGGGTGGCATCAAAATCCTCATCCAATGAATCAGGATTTTTGGCTGACGCGTCGGTCAGAAGATGGGGTTGGCGTTACAAACATGTCATTTGCACCATTCCCGAGAAATACGCCAATTGGCGTATTTCAGAACACTTTAAATTTAAGTAAACTGCCTAAATCAGCATCGCTGGTAAAAATCAACAACAGGAACAATACCGTGAACAAGACAGAACTCATTGAACACATTGCAGGTAAATCTGATATTTCTAAAGCTGCTGCCACACGCGCGCTCGCTTCCATCATTGAGGCTGTCAAAAAGACACTCAAAAAAGGCGATACCGTGACTTTGGTTGGTTTTGGCACTTTCAGTGTGAGCAAACGTGCAGCACGCACAGGCCGTAACCCACGTACTGGCGCTGCTTTGAAAATCAAGGCCGCTAAGGTGCCACGTTTCAAGCCCGGCAAAGGTTTGAAGGATGCTTTGAATTAATATTAAATTCAAATCATTTTAATAAAAGCCCGCTTTATGCGGGCTTTTTAATTTCTCTGGTTATGTTTAAAATATCAACGTCTTTTTAAAACATATTGAATAGGAATATCTCATGGCACGTACAACTGTTGCAAATCAACTCGCCGCTATTCGTAAACAGCGCGAACTCTTGGACAAAAAAGAGCAGGCTTTGAAATCGAAGTCTCACGACAAAGTTTTGGCAAGCATTGTCGCCATGGCCAAAGACGCGGGTTTGACCGCTGACGACATTGCGAAAGCATTGAGCGCAGGCAAGCCCGCCAAGGCTGGCAAAGCCCCCAAAGCTAACAAAAAAGGCGCTTTGGCTGGCAAAAAAGTGGCACCTAAATACCGTAACCCTGCCAACCTAGAGCAAACTTGGACGGGCCGCGGCGTGTCCCCCACTTGGGTTCAGGCGTTGAAGAGTGCTGGCACCTTAGATTCAGCGCTCATCGCTCAAGCTGTTGCGGCTTAATTCACGGAATGCCGAGTTTGAACATGAGTCGTTTTAAATATGTGGCTTGTGCCTTGGTACTCATCGGTTTTGCAGCTTTGGCTAAGCCGATTGGCAACTATCCCTCGATTCATTTGAGTGAACTGCCTGACTCTTTGCGGTCTGTGTGGAAAGAGCTCAAGCCTGAAATGAATGAAATGAGCCATTGCGCTGCTGCCTTTGATAGCCATTCCGATGGTGAAAAAATGGCATTTCGCTGCTCAATTCATATCAAAATGTCGGCAGAGGGTGAACGTCGTGCGATGCGTTATTGCGAAGAAAAGCGCGCAGAAAAGGGCATCAAAATGCCCTGTAAATTGGTTGAAGAGTAAATATCTGGCGCGCTGTATTCAGCGCGTCAGATTTAATTTCTGCATGATTTGTTGGGTGGCCTGAATAATAGGCATGGCTGCCTCGGCCAATAGGGGCGCATCCGTGGATTGATGGGCCCATTGGTCAGCGCGATCGAGTATCAAATAGAAATCGTTCATATTGCCAATCTCAAACGATTCGTCTTTGGCTTTCATGATTTCGAGCAAGGTCAAATAGCCTAAAAAATACAAGGCGAACATCAAAGAGATGGACGCATTTTGTGACAACGCATGGCCATCCACAATTTCGGCAAACATCTCACGAATGGTGTCGATCGTGACAATTTCGTTGGGGTCGAATTTAAATTCTGCTTTGAAGCAATCGCAAGCGATGTCCCATTGCTGAATGCTGTCGGTGTAGGGTTTGTCTAAATCGTGCATTCGGTACCCGTGGTTTAGTTGCGGCGGTCTAGCAGTTGCGCCGCCAAGGCATGCATGGCTTCGCGATACGGGCCAGTTGGCAAGATACTCAAGGCAGCAATCGCACGTTCAGCTTCAGCGCTGGCGGCAGCGCGGGTGGCGTCCAGTGCGCCTGTGCTGCGCACAATCTCGACAATTTCAGCCAGTGCCTCCATTTCGCCATTTTCAATCGCGCTTTGGATGGTTTGGCGCTGCGCAGGTGTACCGCGCTGCATGGCAATGATGAGCGGTAAGGTGTTTTTACCTTCGCGCAAATCGTCGCCTAAGTTTTTGCCCAGTTCTTTGGCGTCGCCGTCGTAGTCGAGCACGTCGTCAATCACTTGGAAGGCCGTGCCCAAGGCTTGGCCGTAGTCGGCGCAGGCTGCTTCAACGTCAGGTGAGCTTTTGGCCAAAATGGCGGCCAAGCGTGTGCTGGCTTCAAAGAGTTTGGCAGTTTTGGAGCGAATCACGCGCAAATAACCGGCTTCGTCCAGCGAGGCGTCGTGCATGTTCATCAACTGAAGAACTTCGCCTTCGGCAATCACGTTGGTGGCTTCGGCCAGCACTTCCATGACGCGCATTTCGCCGGAATCCACCATCATTTGGAAGGCGCGGGAATATAAGAAGTCGCCCACCAACACGCTGGCGGGGTTGCCAAACGATTCGTTGGCCGTGGGGCGGCCACGGCGCAGGGTGGATTCGTCCACCACATCGTCATGCAGCAAGGTGGCCGTGTGGATGAATTCCACCACGGCTGCCAAGTTGTGGCGCTGCGAATCGGTGTACCCCAAAGCTCCGGCCATGAGCAGCAATAACGCTGGGCGAATTCGCTTGCCGCCCGCGGAGATGATGTACTGCGACACGGTGCCCACCAGCGGCACGCCCGAGTCCAGGCGTTGCGCAATGACGCGGTCAACTTCTGCCATATCGGCAGCGATCAGGGCTAAGGCGTTGGAAGGTGTGGTGGACAAAGCGTGACTAGAAAAAATGGGGACAAAAGCGTTGAAACGCCGCTGGATTATAGGGACGAGCAAACCAAATCAATCACTGCTATAATTTCGGGCTCTGCGGAAATTCGTCCGTAGATATCCACATAGATTCTTATCTAGAGGTCTCACATGTACGCGGTCATAAAAACCGGCGGCAAACAGTATCGTGTTGCTGCTGGCGAAAAAATTAAAGTAGAACAGATTGCTGCGGACGTAGGCCAAGAGATCGTGATCGATCAAGTGTTGGCAGTCGGCAACGGCGCTGAACTCAAGATCGGCACACCCTTGGTGTCCGGCGCAACTGTCACAGTGACAGTCTTGTCACATGGCAAGCACGACAAAGTTCGCATTTTCAAAATGCGTCGTCGTAAGCATTACCAAAAACGCCAAGGGCATCGTCAGCAGTTCACTGAATTGCAGATTGCTTCCATCAACGGCTAAGGAGCATTTGACATGGCACAGAAAAAAGGCGGCGGCTCTACGCGAAACGGGCGCGATTCCAAGCCCAAAATGCTCGGTGTGAAAGCCTTCGGCGGTGAGTTGATCTCTGCTGGCTCTATCATCGTGCGTCAACGTGGTACCAAGTTCCACCCCGGCGTGAACGTCGGCGTGGGCAAAGACCACACTTTGTTCGCATTGGTTGACGGTCACGTCTCGTTCGGCGTTAAAGGCGCTTTGAACAAGCACATGGTCAACATCACACCCGTTTGATTTTTTCAAACTGATTTGTGACAAAGCCCCGACTTGTCGGGGCTTTACTTTTTACACTAGACCCATGAAATTCGTAGACGAAGCCTATATCGACATCGCCGCTGGTGATGGGGGGAACGGCTGCGTCTCCTTCCGTCATGAGAAGTACAAAGAGTTCGGCGGCCCCAACGGTGGCGACGGCGGGCGCGGTGGCCATGTGTTCGCCGTGGCTGACCCCAACCTCAACACCTTGGTTGACTTCCGTTACTCACGCCGCCACGAGGCCAAGCGTGGCCAACACGGCATGGGCTCCGACATGTTCGGCCATGCAGGCGACGACATCACCTTGAAAATGCCCGTGGGCACCATCATCACCGACGTCGAAACTGGCGACGTGTTGTTTGAGTTGCTCACCCCAGGCGAAGTCATCACCATCGCCAAGGGCGGTGACGGTGGCTTTGGCAACATGCGCTTCAAGAGCGCGATCAACCGTGCGCCCCGTCAAAAAACACCAGGCTGGCCTGGTGAAAAACGCGAGCTCAAACTTGAGTTGAAAGTGTTGGCCGACGTCGGTTTGCTGGGCATGCCCAATGCGGGCAAGTCCACGCTGATTTCCGCCATTTCCAATGCGCGTCCCAAAATTGCTGACTATCCCTTCACCACCTTGCACCCAAATTTGGGTGTGGTGCGCGTGGCCGCCGAGCAAAGCTTTGTGGTCGCCGACGTGCCCGGCTTGATCGAAGGTGCGTCTGACGGCGCAGGCTTGGGCCATCAGTTCTTGCGCCACTTGCAGCGCACACGTTTGTTGCTGCATCTTGTGGACATTGCACCGTTCGATGAAGGCGTGGACCCCGTGGCGCAAGCCAAGGCCATCGTCAACGAACTCAAAAAATACGACAAGGCTTTGTACGACAAGCCGCGTTGGATTGTGCTCAACAAGCTCGACATGGTGCCCGCAGACGAACGCGAAGCCTTGGTGGCTGATTTCGTCAAGCGCATGAAGTACAAAGGTCCGGTGTTCCAGATCTCGGCGCTCACGCGCGAGGGTTGCGAACATCTGATCAAAGATATCTACAAACACATCAAAGCGCAACAGGTGGCTGAGCAGCCACCCGAGTATGTTGACCCACGCTTTGTTGAGCCCACGCCTGAATAAGCTGCTGCCATGACGCTTTCGACTTCCACCGTGTTGCGCGATGCACGACGCATCGTGGTCAAGGTCGGCTCTAGCTTGGTCACCAACGAAGGCCGCGGCTTAGACGAAGAAGCCATTGGCGAGTGGTGTCGCCAGCTCGGTGCCTTGGTGCGCGATGGCCGTGAAGTCATCATGGTGTCCAGCGGCGCCATTGCCGAAGGCATGAAACGCTTGGGCTGGACCACACGCCCGCAAGAGCTGCACGAGCTGCAAGCCGCCGCCGCGGTGGGCCAAATGGGCTTGGCCCACATGTACGAAACCAAGCTGCGCGAAAACGGTTTGGGCTCGGCCCAAGTGCTGCTCACGCATGCCGACCTCGCTGACCGCGAGCGTTATCTCAACGCCCGTTCCACCTTGTTGACCCTGCTCACGCACGGCGTGCTGCCTGTCATCAACGAGAACGACACGGTGGTCAACGATGAAATCAAGTTTGGCGACAACGACACCTTGGGTGCCTTGGTGGCCAATTTGGTCGAGGCCGATGCCCTGATCATCTTGACCGACCAAAAAGGTTTGTACACCGCCGATCCGCGTCGTGACCCAGCTGCCACCTTTGTGCATGAAGCTCGCGCAGGCGATGCCAAACTCGAAGAGATGGCGGGCGGCGCAGGCTCAAGCATTGGCAAGGGCGGCATGATTACCAAAATCTTGGCGGCCAAACGTGCCGCAGGTTCGGGTGCCTCTACCGTCATTGCATGGGGTCGTGAGCCAGATGCTTTGGTGCGTTTGACGCAAGGCGAAGCCATTGGCACCTTGCTGGTGGCGCAAACCCAAAAGCAACAAGCCCGCAAGCAATGGATGGCCGATCACCTGCAACTGCGCGGTTCCGTCACCATTGACGATGGCGCGGTGAATAAGCTCAAGTCCGATGGTTCAAGCCTCTTGCCTATCGGCATGACAGGCGTAGACGGTGATTTTTCACGCGGTGAAGTGATTGCGATTCTGGACGGCCAAGGCCAAGAAATCGCCCGAGGTTTGGCCAACTATGCGGCTGCTGAAGCGCGTTTGCTGTGTCGCAAACCTTCAGGGAAAATGACAGAGCTACTCGGCTACGCCGCTGAGCCAGAGATGGTGCACCGCGACAACTTGGTGCTCTCCAAATAACAAAAAGCCCACCTAAGTGGGCTTTTTTTATGAACCTTCGCGCTGTCGCAAACCTGCTTGTGGGTCAGGGTCAAACGTGGCGCCTGGTGGCAACTCCATGTTGATGACGGCACCAAATTGCTTGGGCATACCGCTGTTTTCTTGCGCGGGGTGATGACCCGTGCGCAAATGACGGTTGCGGTTGTCTTGGCGCGGCAGAAAGCGCGACAGCTCAGTCAGCGCCATTTCATACACGCCGCGCTTGAACTCGACCACCACGTCCAGTGGCACCCAGTAGTCGTTCCAACGCCAAGCATCAAACTCGGGATGGTCAGTGGCACGCAAATTCAAATGGTGGTCGGGCGCGACCATTTGCAGCAAAAACCAGATTTGCTTTTGGCCTTTGTAAAAGCCACGCGCATCACGGCGAATAAACCGGTCAGGCACCTCATAGCGCAACCAATCACGGGTACGGGCAACAATGCGCACATGCTCTTGCTTGAGCCCCACTTCTTCGTGCAATTCACGAATCATGGCTTGCTCGGGAGTCTCTCCACGGTCAATGCCACCTTGCGGGAACTGCCAGCTGTGGGTGCGAATGCGCTTGCCCCAAAAAACCTGATTTTTTTGGTTGAGCAAGATGATGCCGACGTTGGGTCTGAACCCTTCTCGGTCAAGCATAATCAAACCTCAAATTTTTTAAACTGAGTCGATTATGCACAGAGCTGCACCAGTTCACTCAGAATTTGCCCTAATTCCCTACTAAATTGACGATTCGATTGCACGCATGAAAGCCTCCCAGTTTCTCATTTCCACCCTCAAAGACGCCCCCGCAGATGCCGAAGTGGTCAGCCACAAACTGATGATGCGCGCGGGCCTGATCAAAAAGCTCGGTGCTGGCATTTACAACTACATGCCCATGGGTTTGCGTGTGATTCGCAAGGTCGAAGCCATCGTGCGCGAAGAGATGAACAAGGCGGGTGCCATCGAGCTGACCATGCCCGTGGTGCAGCCTGCTGAGCTGTGGCAAGAAACCGGCCGTTTCGAGAAGATGGGGCCTGAGTTGCTGCGTATCAAAGACCGTCACGGTCGCGATTTTGTGGTGCAACCCACCAGCGAAGAAGTGGTGACCGACATCGCTCGCCAAGAAATTCGCAGCTACAAACAGCTGCCTAAAAACTTCTACCAAATCCAAACCAAATTCCGAGACGAGCGTCGCCCCCGTTTTGGTTTGATGCGCGGCCGCGAATTCATCATGAAAGACGCCTACAGCTTTGACCGTGACCAAGTCTCGGCCAAGCAAAGTTATCAAGTCATGGCCGATGCCTATCGCAAGATTTTTGACCGCTTCGGTTTGACCTACCGCGCCGTGGCAGCTGACAGCGGCGCCATTGGTGGCGATTTGAGCGAAGAGTTCCAAGTGATTGCAGCGACCGGCGAAGACGCCATCGTTTATTGCCCGACCAGCAACTACGCCGCCAATATGGAAAAGGCCGAGGCCTTGGTCCCAGCGCACGCTCGCGGCGCAGCCACACAAGCGATGGCTAAAACCGCCACACCTGGCAAAAGCACCTGCGAAGACGTGGCAGCTTTGCTCAACGTGCCGCTGAACACCACTGTCAAATCATTGGTGTTGGCCACCGACACCCTCAACGACAAAGGCGAAGTCGTCAAGTCACACGTGTGGCTCTTGCTCTTGCGCGGTGACCACGACATGAACGAAGTCAAAGTGGGCAAGTTGCCAGGCTTTGAAGGTGGTTTCCGCTTTGCCACGACGCAGGAAATCGACGACCACTTCGGCTGCAAGCCTGGCTACCTCGGCCCCGTGAACTTGAAGCAACCTTTGAAGATCGTGGCCGACCGCGATGTGGCTGTGATGGCCGATTGGATTTGCGGCGCCAACGAAGTGGACTTCCACATGACCGGCGTCAACTTTGGACGCGATGTGGCCGAGCCCGACTTGGTCGCTGACATCCGCAACGTGGTGGCGGGCGATGCCTCCCCAGACGGTCAAGGCGTGCTCGCCATTGAGCGCGGCATCGAAGTGGGCCATGTGTTCTACCTCGGCACCAAATACAGCCAAGCCATGAACGCCACATTTTTGGATGTGAACGGCAAACCGCAATTCATGGAAATGGGTTGCTACGGCATTGGCGTGACGCGCTTGCCCGCTGCCGCCATTGAGCAAAACCACGACGAGCGCGGCATGATTTGGCCCGACGCGATTGCGCCGTTCACCGTGGTGATTTGCCCCGTCAACATGGACCGCAGCGAAGACGTGAAAGCCGCCGCCTTCAAGTTGTACGAAGACCTGTTGGCCTTGGGCGTGGACGTCATCTTGGACGACCGTGGCGAGCGCCCCGGCGCGATGTTTGCCGACTGGGAATTGATCGGCGTGCCACACCGCGTGACCATTGGCGACAAAGGCCTCAAAGACGGTGTGGTCGAGTACCAAAATCGCCGCGACAGCGAATCCACCAAAGTGGCCGTGGCCGACGTGTTGGCGCATGTGAAGGCCCAACTCGGTTTGTGATGCAACAGCGTGCTTGGGCCCGTTCAGGCCAGACAGGCATGGGGGGTGTTGAGCACCTGATACGCAATACATGCAGCTTGCTTTGCCGCTTTGGGCGACAGAGTACGGCGGCTTTTTTTCTGTGTGTCTTATGCATTCCCTTGGCGAATGCCGGCAACCAGCGCGAAGAACCCTTGATCGATTCGGTGCGCACCGCGCTCAGCGCGGCGGTGCATCAGTCAGGTCCTCCGGTATTAGTTCATGCCGATGTGAAGGCGGTCAACGCCTTTCAGCAATGGCTCACGCAAACCGAAGCACGTTTAGAAAAACAGTTGCAACGTCGCAAAGCCAGCCCTGCACAAGCCAATCTAGCCATCGCTGCGGCCATGCCAAACGGCACACCTGATGTGCTGGCGCATGAACTGGCCAGTCCGCATTTGCGCCGCGAGTTTTTACAAACCGTTTGGTACGAAAGCCAGCGTGCCGGCTTAGAGCCCTCGCTGGTGTTGGGCCTCATTCAAGTGGAAAGTGGTTTTCGCAAATTCGCCATCAGCAGTGCCAGCGCGCGGGGCTTTATGCAAGTCATGCCGTTTTGGACGCGTGTGCTGGCCGAGGGCGATGCCAGTGTGTTGTTTCAAGCGCAAACCAATTTGCGCTTTGGCTGCGTCATCTTGCGCCACTACTTGAACGTTGAGAATGGAGATCTATTTTTGGCGCTCGGTCGCTACAACGGCAGCCGTGGACAAGCGCCTTATCCAAATGCTGTGTTGGCAGCGCAAAAGGGGTGGCAATGAAAGCTTGGTTTTTCGTCTTGGCAGCGGCGCTGCTGACAGGCTGCGCCACCAAAGCCTATCGCGCTGTTGAGGCCGAGTGCGCGCCACAAGCTTGGGCGGATTACCCTGAGAACAAAGTGCAAGTGGTGCAAACACGTCAACGCGTGATTCATGTGTCAACAGGGATGCGGAGTTGTTTTAGCACGCGCGACGGCGCACACACCAACACCATTTGCAACGACATCACGCGGCCCGAATACATTCCCTACCAAGAAACGGTCGTGATTGACCAAAACGAAGCCGTTCGCAAAATGGCCATTGAGTCGTGCGCTGCCAATTTGTGTTTGCAACGCTACGGCAACGCCAAATGTAAAACTGAGCAACTGTTGGTGCCGGTGCAATAAAAAAGCCCGCTAAAAGCGGGCTTTGGTGATTAACCGTTGATGACTTTTTGCAACTCACCCGACTCATACATTTCCATCATGATGTCGGAGCCACCGATGAATTCGCCCTTGATGTAGAGCTGTGGGATGGTGGGCCAGTTGCTGTATTCCTTGATGCCTTGACGAATTTCGGCGTCGTCCAGCACGTTCACGGTTTTGATGGCTTTGGGGTCGACGCCGCAAGCTTTGAGTACTTGCACCGCACGGCCCGAAAAACCACACATGGGGAAGCTTGCGCTGCCTTTCATGAACAGCAATACCTCGTTGCCCTTCACCAGTTCATCAATGCGTTGTTGTGCGTCGCTCATAGGTTCTCTCCAAATCAAAAGTTAATTATTTCACTGTCGGCCATTGTCCGCCTGTGCAGCGCAAGATGCCCGCAAGGTCAGGACGGCTTTGCACGTTGACAAAGCCTTGGTTGCCCAGCAAGGTTTGCACGGCATGGGACTGGTCGTAGCCGTGTTCCAGCAGCAGCCAGCCATTGGGTTTGAGGTGTTGTGCGGCTTGGCGCACGATGGTGCGGATGTCGTCCAGTCCGTCCACGCCAGAAGCCAGCGCAGACAAGGGCTCGTGTTTCAACGCAGCCAAATGTGCATCATCGCTGGCCACATAGGGCGGGTTGGACACGATGGCATCGAAGGTACACCCGTTCAAGGGGGCTAGCCACGAGCCGTGGTGAAAATCCACAGGCAGCGCCAAACGTTTGGCATTGGCACTGGCTACAGACAAAGCATCGGCACTGGCGTCTACTGCACACACTTGGGCATCAGGCCGCGAATGTTTGAGTGCCAAGGCAATCGCGCCACTGCCGGTGCCAAGGTCCACCACCTCGGGTGAGGGCGTGTCGGCAAGGCAGGACAAGGCCCACTCCACCAAAGTTTCGGTGTCTGCGCGTGGGTCGAGTACGCGGTGGTCCACGTGCAGTGTCAAACCAAAAAACTCTTTTTGGCCGGTGATGTAGGCCACGGGTTCGGTGTTCAGGCGGCGTTGTGTGTTGGTCGCGAAGGTGGCTTGCACAGCCGTGTCTAGCGCGTCATCGCTGTGCGCCAACAACCAAGCGCGGTCGTGCGGTGCGCGGCCCAAGGCGTGCAACAGCAGCACTTGCGCCTCTAGGCGTGGCAGACCCAAGGTTTGCGCCCAGGCTGCAGCTTGCACGACAGTCTGCATGGCTTGTGCTTCTGATGTGTTTGCTCCAGTGGTCGACACGACAGGCAAACCGCTGGGCTGCATCACGCTCATGTGTTGCCTTCCAGCGCTGCCAGTTGCTCGGCTTCGTGCGCGTGCTTCAAAGCTTGCATCGCCTCGCCCAAATCACCTTCCATGATGAAGTTGAGTTTGTACAGCGTGAGGTTGATGCGGTGGTCAGTCCAACGCCCTTGCGGGAAGTTGTAGGTGCGAATGCGGTCGCTTCGGTCGCCACTGCCAATCAGGCCCTTGCGCATGGCGGCGTCTTTGGCAGCGCGCTCGGAGCGGTCTTTTTCTTGGATGCGAGCGGTCAGCACTTTCAGCGCTTGCGCCTTGTTGCTGTGCTGGCTGCGGCCGTCTTGGCATTCGGCCACGATGCCTGTGGGCAAATGGGTGATGCGCACAGCAGAGTCGGTCTTGTTGATGTGCTGACCACCCGCACCGCTGGCGCGGTAGGTGTCGATGCGCAAATCAGACGGGTTGATTTTGATGGCTTCGGCCTCGTCCGGCTCGGGCAGCACCGCGACCGTACAAGCGCTGGTGTGGATGCGGCCTTGGGTTTCGGTGGCCGGTACGCGCTGCACGCGATGGCCGCCCGACTCAAACTTGAGCCAGCCATACACGCCGTCGCCGCTTGAGCCACCATCCATGCGAACCACGACTTCTTTGTAGCCGCCCAGCTCGCTTTGTGATTCGCTCACGATTTCGGTGCGCCACCCTTTGCGCTCGGCGTAGCGCATGTACATGCGCAGCAGATCGGCGGCAAACAAGGCCGACTCGTCGCCGCCCGTGCCAGCGCGAATTTCGATGAAGGCAGGACGTGCGTCGTCTGGGTCTTTGGGCAGCAGCATGCGTTGCAGCTCGGCTTCGAGTTGCAGCAGTTCGGCTTGGGCGCTGGTAATTTCTTCTTCAGCCATGGCGCGCATGTCGGCGTCATCGCCACCGTCTTGCAGCATCTGCTGCGCGGCTTGTAAATCCGCTTCGCGTTGTTGGTAGCGCGCGTAGCGGCCTGCCGTGGCGGTCACGTCGGTGTGTTCGCGTGACAGCGCCAAGAACTGCGTCATGTCCTTCATGATGTCTTCTCGAGACAGCAAGAAATCGAGTTCATGCAAACGTTGGGTGTGGCGCTCAAGCTGAGCGCGCAGAAAGTCTTTCATGGGGTCAGCGCCTAACGGTTGCCGCGCAAAAAGAAATGCTCAATCGCGTGGCGTGCGCGTTCGCGCGAGTCGGCATCACCTGCATGTAACTCGGCCATGGCACCGTGCAGCATTTTTTGGGTCAGGCCGCGTGACAAGGTTTCCAGTACCGCATCGACATCGTCGCCTTTGGCGAGTGACTTGCGCGCGCGGGCCAGCTCAGCGCTGCGCCAGTCTTCCGCTTGCGCGTTGAGTTGCTGAATCAGCGGCACATTGCTGCGCTGGTCCATCCAGTGCTCAAAGCTTTGCACGCCGGCATCGATGATGGCTTCGGCTTGCGCCACGGCGGCTTGGCGGTTGGCTTGGCCGGTTTGCACCACGTCAGACAAATCGTCCACGGTGTAGAGGTACACGTCTTCGAGCGACTTCACTTCGGGCTCAATGTCGCGTGGCACTGCCAAGTCGACCATGAACATGGGGCGGTGTTTGCGTTGCTTCAGCGCGCGTTCGACCGCACCCAAGCCAATCAAGGGCAGGGTGCTGGCGGTGCAGCTGATGACCACATCAAACTCATGCAGTCGCTGCGGCAAGTCGGCCAAGCGCATGACTTCGCCGCTGAATTGCGTGGCCAGCTTTTCGCCGCGTTCCAGCGTGCGGTTGGCAATGGCAATGGCCTTGGGGTTCTTGGCCGCAAAGTGCGTGGCGCACAGCTCAATCATTTCGCCCGCGCCCACAAACAGCACGCGGGTTTCGCTGAGGTCTTCAAACAATTGACTGGCCAAACGCACGGCGGCAGCGGCCATGCTGATGGAGTGCGCGCCAATCTCGGTGGAGCTGCGCACTTCTTTGGCGACAGCGAACGAGCGTTGGAAAAGTTGATTGAGCGTGGTGCCTAAAGCGCCGGCTTCGGAGGCAGCGCGCACCGCGTCTTTCATCTGGCCCAAGATTTGGGGTTCGCCCAACACCATCGAGTCCAAGCCGCTGGCCACGCGAAAGGCGTGACGGGCGGCATCGGCTTCGAGCAGGGCGTAGGTGTGGCCTTTCAGGTCATCGGCCGACACGCCACCTGACTGCGCTAACCAAGCCAAGGTTTGCTGCATTTGAGCTTCGCTGCCCGCGCAATAAATTTCGGTGCGGTTGCAGGTGGATAGGATGGCCACCTCGCTGTCGGGTGCAAAAGAATGGCGCAGGGTCGCGATGGTCGGACCCATTTGTTCGACTGCAAAAGTAAAACGGCCCCGCAAATCAAGCGGGGCTGTCGTGTGATTGAGGCCTAAAGCCCAGACTGCCATAACGCAGATTATAAAATTTACTCACATGGGCCCTTTAGAACAAATCATTCACACTTTTAACTTCATTGCGCCGGCATGGGTTGTGGCCCTGTTTTGCGTGCTCGTGGCCCGCTTCACCGCCCGTTGGTGGCTGCCTGTGGCCAGTTGGAGCCTGCTGAAACAAACCGTGGTGAGTGGTGTTTTAGGCACGGCCGTCTTGGCTGGCGGCTTGGTTTTATGGGGCGTTGACGGAAAAATGGCCACGTATTCAGCTTTGGTCATCGCTTGTGGCACTGCCCAGTGGTTGATGTGCAAAGGCTGGCGCAGCTAAGTGTTGTGGTGATAAACGCCTAACTTGGCATTCAAACATGCAGGCTTAAGAGGTAAAGCGAAGCGAGCGCTCCCCGAGACGAGCGAAGCAACGCCCCGTCAGACGGTGAGTAGGCCGTGTGCGCGGTGAGCGACATTCTGAGCGCAGCGAAGAGGAGCCAACGCGCATGCGGCTTACTCACCGTGCAGAAGTGACTTCAATCCAACGTCACCAGACCAATACCCCTAAAAGCCAATACCCGACACCCCCAAAGCCAGTAAGTGCTCTCAGCCCTCAAAACCCAAGTACCCAAGCCCCCTGCGGTAAAATTGACCCCTTAATTCGCGCCCTCAATGCGCCTTAGCGCGCACACCACAACATGAATGCTCCCACCTCGCTGAACCACTTGCTCGCCACGGCTGAAGAAAGCCCGCGACTGCGCGAAATTCCCTACAACTACACCTCGTTCTCTGACCGAGAAATCGTGCTGCGTTTGCTCGGCGCCGATGCGTGGGAGTTGTTGCTGCGTTTGCGCCAAGAGCGCCGCACGGGTCGCTCGGCTCGCATGTTGTACGAAGTGTTGGGCGACATCTGGGTGGTGCAACGCAACCCCTATTTGCAAGACGACTTGCTCGACAACCCCAAACGCCGCCACCAACTGGTGGAAGCCTTGCATCACCGCCTCGGTGAAGTTGAGCAACGTCGCACGCCCGATACCGACACCGAACGCGATGCCATGGTGGGCCAGCTGCTGCAAGCCGCCAGCCGTGCGATTGAAACGTTCAACACCCAGTTCGACGCGATTGCCGCCCTGCGCAAAAAAGCAGCGCGCATGCTCAAGAAGCACACCGCCCACGACAACATCAAGTTCGATGGCCTCTCACGTGTGAGCCACGTGACCGACGCCACCGATTGGCGTGTGGAATACCCCTTCGTTGTTCTGACGCCAGACACGGAAGAAGAAATGGCGGGCTTGGTCAAAGGCTGTATCGACCTTGGCCTGACCATCGTCCCACGTGGCGGCGGCACGGGCTACACGGGGGGCGCGATTCCGCTCACGTGGAAGAGCGCGGTCATCAACACCGAAAAGCTCGAAGCCATGACCGAAGTCGAAATGGTCGACTTGCCCGGCATCGCGCACAAAGTGCCCACCATCTACACCGAAGCCGGTGTGGTGACCCAGCGCGTGGCCGATGCGGCTGAGCGCGGTGGTTTTGTATTTGCCGTAGATCCCACGTCTGCTGAAGCCTCATGCATTGGCGGCAACATCGCCATGAATGCGGGCGGTAAAAAAGCTGTGTTGTGGGGCACCGCGCTCGACAACTTGGCCAGCTGGCGCATGGTCACCCCCGACGCAGAGTGGCTGGATGTGGTTCGCGTGGACCACAACCTCGGCAAGATTCACGATGCTGAGATGGCCAGCTTCGAGCTGAAGTACTACCAAGCCGACGGCAAAACCTTCATCCGCCAAGAGCGCCTCGACATCCCCGGCAAGTCCTTCCGCAAAGAAGGTCTGGGCAAGGACGTGACCGACAAGTTCCTCAGCGGCTTGCCCGGCGTGCAAAAAGAAGGCTGCGATGGTTTGATCACCAGCGCGCGTTGGATCTTGCACCGCATGCCTGTGCACACACGCACCGTGTGTATGGAGTTTTTCGGCAACGCCAAAGACGCGGTGCCCAGCATCGTGGAAATCAAAGACTACATGTTTGCCGAGCAAAAGCGCAGCGGCGTGTTGCTGGCCGGCTTAGAGCATTTGGATGACCGCTACCTGCGTGCTGTGGGCTACGCCACCAAGAGCAAACGCGGCGGCTTGCCCAAGATGCTGTTGATTGGCGACATCGCTGGCGATGACGCTGACGAAGTGGCACGTGTCACCTCTGAAGTTTCACGCATGGCCAACACCCGCAGCGGTGAGTGCTTTGTGGCTGTGAGCCCCGAAGCGCGTAAAAAATTCTGGCTAGACCGTAAACGCACCGCAGCCATCAGCCGCCACACCAATGCGTTCAAGGTCAACGAAGACGTGGTGATTCCTTTGCCACGCATGGCCGAGTACACCGACGGGATTGAGCGCATCAACATCGAGCTGAGCTTGCGCAACAAACTCGAACTCTGCGATGCGTTGGAAGACTTCTTTGCCAAAGGCAATTTGCCTTTGGGTAAGTCGGACGATGCGGCTGACATTCCTACGCCTGAGTTGTTGGAAGACCGTGTGCAACAAGCCCGCTCGCTGATTGGTGAAGTGCGTGGCCTGTGGCAGCAGTGGCTCAACGAGTGCGATGCGCTGTTCTCACAGTTGCAAGATCACACTTTGCGTGCCAGCTGGAAAACACAAATCCGTGCGGTGTTGCAAAACACTTTCACGGGCGCGCAACTCGCGCCCATCTTGGACGAGTGCAACGCCATTCACCAACGCGTGCTCAAAGGCCGCGTGTGGGTGGCTCTGCACATGCACGCCGGTGACGGCAACGTGCACACCAACATCCCCGTCAACAGCGACAACTACGCCATGCTGCAAACCGCCCACGAAGCGGTGGCACGCATCATGGTGCTGGCGCGTTCGCTCAATGGTGTGATTTCGGGCGAGCACGGCATTGGTATCACCAAGCTCGAGTTTTTGACCGACGACGAGCTCAAGCCTTTCGCGGACTACAAAGCCAAGGTGGACCCAGAAGGCCGTTTCAACAAAGGTAAATTGCTGCGCAACCAAGATGTGGATACATCCTTGCGCCACGCCGATTTGAGCCAAGCCTACACGCCGAGCTTTGGTTTGATGGGCCACGAGTCGCTGATCATGCAGCAGTCCGACATTGGCGAAATTGCGGCCAGCGTGAAAGACTGCTTGCGTTGCGGTAAATGCAAACCCGTGTGCTCGACCCACGTGCCACGCGCCAATTTGCTGTACAGCCCACGTAACAAAATTTTGGCCACCTCGCTGCTGGTCGAAGCCTTCTTGTACGAAGAGCAAACGCGCCGTGGTGTGTCCATCAAGCATTGGGAAGAGTTTGAAGATGTGGCCGACCACTGCACGGTCTGCCACAAGTGTTTGTCGCCTTGCCCGGTGAAGATTGACTTTGGCGATGTGTCCATGAACATGCGTAACCTGTTGCGCAAGATGGGCAAAAAGAGCTTCCGTCCCGGCAATGCAGCCGCGATGTTCATGCTCAATGCCACCAACCCTGAAACCATCAAGCTGGCACGTGGCGCCATGGTGGGCGTTGGGATGAAACTGCAACGCTTTGCGCACGATGTGCTCAAGGTCGTGGCACGCAAACAAACCAAGGCGCCGCCTGCGTCGGTGGGTGCCGCGCCCATCAAAGAGCAGGTGATTCACTTCATCAACAAAAAGATGCCCGGCAACTTGCCCAAGAAAACCGCGCGTGCTCTGCTGGACATCGAAGACAAAGACTACGTGCCGATCATCCGTGACCCGAAGACCACCACGTCTGAAACAGAAGCGGTGTTCTATTTCCCCGGTTGCGGCTCTGAGCGCTTGTTCAGCCAAGTGGGACTCGCTACGCAAGCCATGTTGTGGCATGCGGGCGTGCAAACCGTGTTGCCCCCCGGCTACCTGTGCTGCGGCTATCCGCAAAAGGGTTCGGGTCAGTTTGACAAGGCTGACAAGATCATCACGGACAACCGCGTGTTGTTCCACCGCGTGGCCAACACGCTCAACTACCTCGACATCAAAACCGTGGTGGTGAGCTGCGGCACCTGCTTTGACCAGTTGCAGGGTTACCAGTTCGACAAAATCTTCCCCGGCTGCCGCATCGTCGACATCCACGAGTTCTTGCTCGAAAAGGACATCAAGCTCAGTGCTGAACAGCAAGCCGGCTATTTGTTCCACGACCCATGCCACAGCCCCATGAAGCAACAAGACCCGATGAAAACGGTCAAAGCTTTGGTGGGCGACCAAGTGGTCAAAAGCGACCGCTGCTGTGGCGAGTCTGGCACTTTGGGTGTGACGCGTCCTGACATTGCCACGCAAGTGCGCTTCCGCAAAGAAGCCGAGTTGCAAAAAGACGAAGCCGCTTTGCGCGCCATGACGGGTGAAGCCAAAGGCGACATGAAGATCCTCACCAGCTGCCCCAGCTGCTTGCAAGGCCTCACGCGTTACGGCGACGACTTGCAAAACGGCTTGCTCGAAGCCGACTACATCGTGGTCGAGATGGCACGCAAGATCTTGGGCGAGCAGTGGATGCCCGAATACGTGGCCAACGCCAATGCCGGTGGCATTGAGCGCGTGCTCGTTTAACTAGGAAGACTCATGGCTGGCTTGCAAAAAAACACCCCCGCGCCACAAGACATCACGGTGCATGGCGCCTCGCGTGTGTTGGAAGTCAGCTTTGCCGACGGCGCGAGTTTTCGCATTCCGTTTGAGCTGATGCGCGTCTACAGCCCGTCTGCCGAAGTGCAGGGCCACGGCCCCGGCCAAGAGGTGTTGCAAACTGGTAAGCGTTTGGTGGACCTCGAAGGCCTAGAGCCCGTGGGCAACTACGCCATCAAACCCACCTTCAGCGACGGCCACGACAGCGGCTTGTTCACTTGGGAATACTTGTATTTCTTAGGCTCTGAACAAGACCAGCTGTGGGCTGACTACGAGCGTCGCTTGCAGGCAGCCGGCACTGAGCGCGATGCCCCCATGCCCGAAAAAGCAGGCGCAGGCTGTAGCAGTCACGCACATTGATAAAATTAACAAAATTATGAGCAGTACCCATTTCGGCTTCAAAACCGTCGACGAGAAAGAAAAAGCCAAGCACGTGCGTGGCGTGTTTGACTCGGTCGCGTCCAAATACGACGTGATGAACGACCTCATGTCCGCTGGCCTGCACCGCGTATGGAAACGCTACACGGTCATGGTGGCTGACTTGCGCGAGGGCTCGCAAGTGCTCGACATCGCAGGCGGCACAGGTGACTTGTCGATGGCCTTTGCCAAGAAGGTTGGCAAAACGGGTCGCGTGGTCCACACCGACATCAACGAAGCCATGTTGCGCACCGGGCGTGACCGTTTGTTGGACCATGGTTTTGTGTTGCCCACTTTGGTGTGTGACGCTGAGAAACTGCCGTTCCCCGACAACCACTTCGATGTGGTCAGCGTGGCCTTTGGCCTGCGCAACATGACACACAAAGACGTGGCCCTCAAAGAGATGTGCCGCGTGCTCAAGCCCAACGGCAAGCTGCTGGTGTTGGAGTTTTCCAAAGTGGCCAAGCCGCTGGAAAAGGCCTACGACTGGTACTCCTTCAACATCTTGCCAAAGCTGGGCCAGATGATTGCGGGCGATGCATCCAGCTACCAATACTTGGCGGAGTCCATTCGCATGCACCCTGGCCAAGAGGCGCTGAAAGTCCTCATGAAACAAAATGGCTTTGGCCATGTGGACTTTCACAATATGAGCGCCGGTGTCGTTGCGCTTCATGTTGGAATCAAGTGCTGATACATTGAGACAACAGGAGACGACGAAATGAAAAAACTTTTCACAGCTATTTTTGTGGTGGCGATGGCATTTGCCACCATGCACGCCGAGGCCGCCAAGCGCTTAGGCGGCGGCAAATCTACTGGCCAGCAGTCCAGCAACGTGACGCAGCGTGAAGCTGCCAAGCCTGCGCCTGCAGCGACCCCCAGCGCAGCACCTGCGGCCCCTGCCGCAGCCCCCGCTGCTGCGCCTAGCCGTTTTGGTGGCATGGGCGGCATGCTCGGCGGTTTGGCGGCTGGTTTGGGCCTCGCTTGGTTGGCTCACTCGATGGGTTTTGGTGCTGAGTTTGGCCAGTTCTTGATGTTTGGCGTGTTGGCCTTGGTTGTGATGATGGTGATTGGTGCCATCATGCGCCGCCGCCAGCAACCAGCAGCAGCCAACAACAGTCCGTACGCCTTTGAAGGTGCTGGCGCTCCCGCCAACCCCGCCACCTTGCCTCAGTACAACCCCAAAAATGTGGGCAACGACTCGTCAGCCCGTCCTGTGGACACCCACACCGACTTCGCCCCTGTGGGCGGTGGCTCGATGATCGGTTCTGCTTTGGGTGGCAACCAAACCTGGGGCATCCCCGCCGACTTTGACACCGCTGGTTTTGTCAGTGCTGCCAAGCAAAACTTCATGACCTTGCAGCAAGCGTGGGACCGCTCCGACATCGCCGCCTTGCGCGTGATGATGACCGACAGCATGCTGGACGAAATCAAGGCCCAATTGGCTGAGCGTGAAGCCACAGCCAATGGCCAAGTCAACCACACCGATGTGGTCATGCTCGATGCGCACCTGTTGGGCATTGAAGACGTGGGCAACAACTACATGGCCAGCGTGGAGTTCTCGGGCCTGATCCGTGAAGAGCCATCTTCTGGTCCCACACCGTTCCGCGAAGTGTGGAACATGACCAAGCCCAAAGACGGCAGCTTGGGCTGGTTGGTGGCAGGCGTGCAAGCTCTGCAATAAGCCTGTCAAACATCAGGATGCCCTCAGAAAGGCATCCAAACAAGGAATAATCGGGGACTATGGCAACACAGTCCCCTTTTTCTTGGTTGGCCGATGCAGCAGACACGCTGCGCGCACAACTTCCCGCAGATTTTCCACAGTCGTTCACGCCGCCTGCATGGGCCGTGGCTGAAGTGCAGCAGCGCGTGGTGCTCTTGTTGAACCATGTGCTCATGCAAGAGCCTGCGGCGCGCGACCGCTTGCAACGCCAGCGTGGCCGCCAAGTGCAAGTGTGCTGGCGCGACCAAGTGTTTCAATGTGCGTTCACGCCTGCGGGTTTGGTTGAATTCATCACGCCCGATGCGGGCGGCAAAGCTGCCGACCTTGTGTTGCGTGTGAACGAACCTTCCCCGTTTGAATTGGCTAAAACTGTGTTGCAAGGCGAGAAGCCTGCCATTCGCATCGAAGGCGATGTGCAGTTGGCCGCCGAAGTCAATTGGCTGATCGACCACGTGCGTTGGGATCCCGAAGAAGACGTGGCTCGCCTCATAGGTGATGCACCTGCGCACACTTTGGTGCAAACCGCCAAGCGCATCGTCGATGCGCTGCGCAGCTTTGTGCAACAACAAACCGCGAAGGCCGCGCCATGATGACCCGTTTGCTGCGCGGTATTTACATCGTCCTCATCGTTTTGCGTTATGGCTTGGACGAGCTGGTGCTCACCAGTTTCCAAAAGCCAGGCCTGCGTTTGCTGGCGCGCATTGTGTCGGTGGGGCGCGATTTGTCGGCCCCGCGCGGCCAGCGTTTGCGTGAGGCCTTGGAGCACCTCGGTCCTATCTTTGTGAAGTTTGGCCAAGTGTTGTCGACGCGCCGCGATTTGCTGCCGCCCGACATTGCCGACGAGCTGGCCTTTTTGCAAGACCGCGTGCCACCGTTTTCGTCAAACGTTGCTGTGGACACCATCGAGCGCGCGTTTGGTCGCCCGCTGAACGAAATCTTTGTCGAATTCACGCACAAACCCGTGGCCAGCGCGTCCATCGCGCAGGTGCACTTCGCAGTCATCAAAGATCGCGACGGTCAAACGCGCGAAGTGGCCGTTAAAGTGCTGCGCCCCGGTATGTTGACGGTGATCGACAAAGACCTGAGCCTCATGCGCATGATGGCCGGTTGGGTCGACCGCCTCAGCGCCGACGGCAAACGCTTGAAGCCCCGTGAAGTGGTGGCTGAGTTTGATAAATACTTGCACGACGAGCTCGACTTCATGCGCGAAGCCTCCAATGCCGCGCAACTGCGCCGCAACATGGAAGGCCTCAACCTGGTGTTGATTCCCGAAATGATTTGGGATTTCTGCCGCGACGACGTGATCGTGATGGAGCGCATGAAGGGTTTACCCATCAGTCAGGTGGACCGTTTGCGAGCAGCGGGGGTGGACATTCCCAAGCTGGCGCGCGATGGCGTGACCATCTTCTTCACCCAGGTGTTTCGAGATGGTTTTTTCCATGCCGACATGCATCCCGGGAACATCCAAGTCAGCTTGGAGCCCGCCACGTTTGGTCGCTACATCTCGCTGGACTTCGGTATCGTGGGCACGCTCACGGAGACCGACAAAGAGTATTTGGCGCAAAACTTCACGGCCTTCTTTCGCCGCGACTACAAGCGTGTGGCCGAGTTACACATCGAGTCGGGCTGGGTGCCCACTGACACGCGTGTGGATGAGTTGGAGTCTGCCATTCGCGCGGTGTGCGAGCCGTACTTTGACCGCCCGTTGAAAGAAATTTCTTTAGGTTTGGTGTTGATGCGTTTGTTCCAAACCTCGCGTCGCTTCAACGTTGAGATTCAGCCGCAACTCGTGTTGCTGCAAAAAACCTTGCTCAACATCGAAGGCTTGGGCCGCCAGCTCGACCCCAATTTGGATTTGTGGAGCACCGCCAAACCGTTCTTGGAAACGTGGATGCTCGACCAAGTCGGGCCTAAAAAGCTGTGGAAACAATTGATCGCCGAAGCGCCGCGTTACGCCAAGCTTTTGCCTGAATTGCCGCGTCTGGTGCATGACTTTTTGAAGCATCGCCAAAATAACGACAACGCCCAGTTGCAGCTACTTATTCAAGAGCAGCGCCGCACCAACCGCTTGCTGCAAGGCATGGCTTGGGTGGGCGGTGGCTTCGTACTCGGCATGCTTGCCATGCAAGTATTTGTGCGCTTGCACCATTTTTATTAAATATTTTTCGGAGTTGACCCGTGCTGCTCACACTCGTCATCGTCTATTTACTGGTCACCATCGCCATTGGTTTGATGGCGGCCAAGCGCGTTCAAAACTCGGCTGACTTCGCCATTGCAGGCCGTCACCTGCCCATGGCCATGATCGTCACCACCACGTTTGCGACGTGGTTTGGTTCTGAGACGGTGCTGGGCATTCCCGCCAAGTTTGTGAATGGCGGTTTGCACGGCGTGGTGGAAGACCCATTTGGTGCGGGCTTTTGTTTGATTTTTGTGGGCCTGTTCTTCGCAGGCAAGCTCTACCGCATGACGCTGCTCACGATCAGCGACTACTTCCGTGAGCGCTATGGCCGCACGGTGGAAGTGGTGTGCTCGCTCATCATCATGGTCAGCTACCTCGGTTGGGTGTCGGCGCAAGTGACGGCTTTGGGCTTGGTGTTCAACCTCTTGTCAGACGGTGTGGTCAGCCTAGAGCTGGGTATGGTGATTGGTGTGGTGTCGATTTTGGCTTACACCTTGTTTGGCGGCATGTGGTCGGTGGCCATCACCGACTTCATTCAAATGATCATCTTGGTGGTGGGCCTCTCGATCTTGGCTGTGTTTGCCGCAGGGCAGGCCGGTGGTGCGGACAAGGTGATTGCGCTGGCGATCAGCCAAGACATGTTCAAGTTTTGGCCCGAACCCAACACCAAAGACGTGCTGTTCTTTTTTGCCTCGGCCATCACCATCATGCTGGGCTCGATTCCGCAGCAAGACGTGTTTCAGCGGGTCATGTCGGCCAACAGCATCAAGGCCGCCACGCATGGCCCCGTGATTGGCGGCATTTGCTACATCTTGTTTGCGTTTGTGCCCATGTTCTTGGTGGTCAGCGCCATGATCATCATGCCGGAGCAAGCGGCTGCCTTGATGGCCGATGACCCACAAAAAGTGCTGCCCACTTTGGTGATGACGCAGATGCCGTTTGTCATGCAGGTTTTGTTCTTCGGGGCTTTGCTGTCGGCTATCAAATCGTGTGCTTCTGCGACGTTGCTGGCGCCTAGCGTGACGTTCACCGAAAACATTTGGCGTCAATTTCACCCCCATCAAAGCGACCAACAAGAACTCAAAGCCATGCGCGTGACGGTGTTGGTGTTCAGCATGTTGGTGCTGGGCTATGCCATTCGCATGCAGGGCACGTCGATTTACGAAATGGTGTCGGGTGCTTATCAGGTGCCGCTGGTGGGTGCGTTTGTGCCGCTCACCTTTGGCCTGTACTGGAAACGTGCCACCACGCAAGGCGCCATCTTTGCCTTGGTGTTGGGCTTGCTCACTTGGGGCTTGTTCTTGGCCACGCCAGCAGGTGACGAGTTTCCTGCCCAATTGGCAGGTGTGTTGGCCAGTTTGACGGGCATGTTGGTGGGCTCTTTGGGGCCACAAGCCATCCGCAATGCCCACGGCAGCCATCACAAACTGGTGGGCGCGGCCTAAACCTAGGGTGCGCCATCGCCCCTTGAAATAGGGGCTGGGCGCCTATAATTCAGGGTTTTACCGAACCCGTCTCGCCATGCCCATTTATGCCTACAAATGCGGGTCCTGCGGCCATGCCAAGGACGTCCTGCAAAAAATTTCAGATGCCCCACTGACAGATTGTCCTGAGTGCGGCAAACCTACGTTTTTCAAACAACTCACCGCTGCGGGCTTTCAGCTCAAAGGTTCGGGTTGGTATGCCACTGACTTCAAAGGCGGTTCTGGCGGCACTTCGGCGCCAGCAGCCGTGCCTGCCGATGCGTCAGCGCCTAGCAGCGATAGCGCTGCGGCACCTGCGGCTTCCAGCACCAGCGAGTCTTCGGCCAGTACCCCAGCGGCTGCCGGTGGTTGTGGCGCGTCATGCGCTTGCCACTGATTTGCGTTTAAAAACTTCCCTCCCAACCCGAGCACTTCATGCCCATTAAAAAATACCTGCTCGCAGGCCTGTTGGTCTGGACACCTTTGGCCATCACGGTCTGGGTGTTGACTTGGCTCGTGGGTGTGATGGACGGCATCTTCATCGACACCCTCTCCAAGTTCCGTCCTTTGGTGTCGCAAGACACGGTCACCTCCATGCGCAACATGACCGGCTTGGGCGTCATTTTGGTGTTGCTGGTGCTGCTGGTGACGGGCGCCTTGGCCTCTAACGTGTTGGGCAAATGGCTGGTACGTCAGTGGGACAAGTTGTTCACCAACATCCCCATCGTCAAGTCGATTTACGCCAGCGTGAAGAAGGTGTCAGACACCTTGTTCTCCAGCAACGGCAATGCGTTTCGTCAAGCCTTGTTGGTGCAATACCCCCATGCAGGCATGTGGACCATCGCGTTCCAAACGGGCACGCCCGTGGGCGAAGTGGCCAGCAAATTGACGGGCGAACACCTGAGCGTGTACGTCCCCACCACCCCCAACCCCACCAGCGGATTTTTCTTGCTGGTGCCACGCAGCGATGTCATTGAGCTCGATTTGAGCGTCGACGAAGCGCTGACGTATGTCATCTCCATGGGCGCTGTGTCTCCTAGCGCCCCAGCAATTAACGAAAAGAGAAAATAAAAATGGCAATGCGCTCCCACTATTGCGGTCTGGTGACCGAAGCCCTCAATGGCCAAACCGTGAGCCTGTGCGGCTGGGTCAACCGTCGCCGTGACCACGGTGGCGTGATCTTCATTGACTTGCGTGACCGCGAAGGTTATGTGCAAGTGGTGTGCGACCCTGACCGTCCTGAGATGTTCAACGTGGCCGAGAACGTGCGCAATGAGTTTTGTATCCAAGTCAAAGGCTTGGTGCGCGCTCGTCCGGATGGCACGACCAACGAAGGTTTGAAGAGCGGCAAGATTGAAGTGTTGTGCCATGAGCTGATCGTGCTGAACGAGTCGGTCACGCCGCCGTTCCAAATTGATGACGACAACTTGTCTGAGACCACGCGTCTCACACACCGCGTGCTCGACCTGCGTCGCCCGTACATGCAAAACAACCTGATGCTTCGCTACAAAGTGTCAATGGAAGTGCGCAAGTACTTGGACGAAAACGGCTTTGTGGACATCGAAACACCGATGCTCACCAAGAGCACGCCCGAAGGCGCGCGCGATTACCTCGTGCCCAGCCGCGTGCATGACGGTCACTTCTTTGCCTTGCCTCAGTCACCTCAGTTGTTCAAGCAGTTGTTGATGGTGGCGGGCTACGACCGTTACTACCAAATCACCAAGTGCTTCCGTGACGAAGACTTGCGTGCGGACCGTCAACCTGAATTCACCCAGATTGATATTGAAACCTCGTTCTTGAGCGAGGAAGAAATCCGCGACATGTTCCAAGGCATGATCAAACGCGTGTTCACCAACACCATCGGCGTGGACCTCGGCGAGTTCCCCGTCATGACGTACCAAGACGCCATGCACATCTACGGCTCTGACAAGCCCGACCTGCGCGTGAAATTGCAGTTCACCGAAGTGACCGACGTCATGGGCGATGTGGACTTCAAGGTGTTCTCAGGTGCTGCCAACATGAAAGGCGGCCGCGTGGTGGCCTTGCGCGTGCCCAATGGCTCGGTCGAAGGCGGCGGCATCAGCCGTGGCGAGATCGATGCGTACACCGAGTTCGTCAAGATCTACGGTGCCAAGGGCTTGGCCTACATCCGCGTGAACGATCTGTCCAAAGGCCGTGACGGTTTGCAGTCGCCCATCGTCAAGAACATCCACGACGCGGCACTCAATGCCGTGTTGGAGCGTTCAGGCGCACAAAACGGCGACCTGATCTTCTTCGGTGCCGACAAGGCCAAGGTGGTGAACGACGCCATCGGCGCTCTGCGCATCAAGATCGGTCACAGCGAATTCGGCAAGAAAAACGGCCTGTTCGAAGACCGTTGGGCCCCGATGTGGGTGGTCGACTTCCCCATGTTCGAGTTCGACGACGAGAACCAGCGTTACACCGCCGTGCACCACCCTTTCACCGCGCCCAAAGACGGCCACGAAGACTGGATGGTCACCGCGCCCGAGAAGTGCATCTCCAAGGGCTACGACATGGTGTTGAACGGTTGGGAAATGGGTGGCGGCTCGGTGCGTATCCACCGCGCCGACGTGCAGCAAAAAGTCTTTGACGCTTTGAAGATCACACCCGAAGAAGCCCAGCTCAAGTTCGGCTTCTTGCTCGACGCCCTGCAATACGGCGCGCCACCGCACGGCGGCCTGGCCTTCGGTTTGGACCGCATTGTGACCTTGATGACCGGTGCCGAGTCGATCCGCGACGTGATCGCATTCCCCAAGACACAGCGCGCGCAGTGTTTGCTTACGCAAGCGCCTAGCCCTGTGGACGAAAAGCAATTGCGCGAATTGCATATTCGCTTGCGCAATTTGGACGCTGCAAAACCAGCCTAAGTTTTTATAACAACGCTTATCAAAACGCCACCTTCGGGTGGCGTTTGTCTGTGCGCTGTCAAACGTTTCTATGGGCTATTGCCGTGATTAGAAAATATCAACCCAAGGTGTAACGCTTCTCCCTACACTGGATCTCCATTCAACAGCACCACGAAGGAGTAGTGACATGGATAGCCCAAAAACCTCATCAACAACAGGGCAGTGTCCTGTGATGCACGGCGCCAACACCACGCACGCCAACGCCCCAATGGTCTGGTGGCCCAATGCGCTCAATCTGGACATCCTGCACCAGCAGGACCGCAAGACCAACCCCATGGGGGCTGATTTCAACTACCGCGAAGAAGTCAAAAAGCTCGATGTGTCTGCGCTCAAAAAAGACCTGACCGCACTCATGACCGACAGCCAAAACTGGTGGCCGGCTGACTGGGGACATTACGGTGGCTTGATGATCCGTATGGCCTGGCACGCTGCAGGCACTTACCGCATTGCCGATGGCCGTGGTGGTGCGGGCACTGGAAACCAACGCTTTGCACCGCTCAACTCCTGGCCCGACAACGCCAACCTCGACAAGGCTCGTCGCCTGCTGTGGCCTATCAAAAAGAAATACGGCAACCGCATCAGCTGGGCCGATCTGATTTTGCTGGCGGGCAACGTGGCTTATGAATCAATGGGTCTCAAAACTTACGGCTTTGCCTTTGGCCGCGAAGACATCTGGCACCCTGAGCAAGACATTTACTGGGGTTCTGAGAAAGAATGGTTGGGCTCGAACCGTTATGACGGAGACAAGCGCGACACGTTGGAGAACCCTTTAGCGGCCGTGCAAATGGGCCTGATCTATGTGAACCCCGAAGGGGTCAACGGTCAACCTGACCCGCTTAAGACAGCGCAAGACGTGCGCTTGACCTTTGCCCGCATGGCCATGAACGATGAAGAAACTGTGGCGCTCACAGCGGGTGGTCACACGGTGGGCAAAGCCCATGGCAACGGCAAAGCACAAAACCTGGGGCCTGCGCCCGAGGGGGCAGACGTGGCTGAACAGGGCTTGGGTTGGATGAACCACACCACGCGCAGCGTGGGTCGTGACACTGTCACCAGTGGCATTGAAGGGGCCTGGACGACGCATCCCACGCAGTGGGACAACGGCTATTTCCACTTGTTGCTCAACTATGAATGGAAACTTACCAAGAGCCCGGCCGGTGCGAACCAGTGGCAACCGATCAACATCAAGGAAGAAGACAAGCCTGTGGATGTGGAAGACCCGTCGATTCGCCTGCAACCCATGATGACCGACGCCGACATGGCCATGAAGATGGACCCAGCCTACCGCGTCATTTCAGAGCGCTTTTACAAAGACCCTGAATATTTCTCTAAAGTCTTTGCCCGCGCTTGGTTCAAGTTGACCCACCGCGACCTAGGCCCCAAGGCCCGTTATATCGGCCCAGAAGTGCCGCAAGAAGACCTGATCTGGCAAGACCCGGTGCCAGCGGGCAAAGCCGACTACGACGTGGCTTTGGTCAAAACCAAAATTGCGGCCAGCGGTTTGAGCGTGAGCGACATGGTTTCTACAGCTTGGGACAGCGCCCGTACGTTTCGCAACTCCGACAAGCGCGGCGGTGCCAACGGCGCACGCATCCGCCTGGCTCCGCAAAAAGACTGGGAAGGCAATGAGCCCGCACGCTTGGCCAAAGTGCTGGCCGTGCTCGAAGGCATCGCCAAAGACAGTGGTGCCAGCGTGGCCGATGTGATCGTGTTGGCCGGCAATGTGGGGGTGGCACAGGCTGTGAAGGCTGCAGGCTTTGACATCCCCGTGCCCTTCATGCCGGGTCGTGGTGACGCGACGCCAGACATGACCGATGCCGAATCGTTTGCGGTGCTTGAACCCTTGCATGACGGTTTTCGCAACTGGGTCAAGCAGCACTACGCGGTGAGCCCCGAAGAGATGTTGCTAGACCGCGCCCAACTCATGGGGCTGACTGCCCACGAGATGACGGCGTTGATGGGCGGCATGCGCGTGCTGGGCACCAACCACGGGGGCTCCAAACACGGGGTGTTCACAGACCGTGTGGGGGTTTTGAGCAACGACTTCTTTGTGGCGCTGACCGACATGGCTTACCAGTGGAAGCCCACAGGTCGAAACTCGTATGACATCTGTGATCGACAAACAGGCCAAGCCAAGTGGACGGCCACGCGGGTCGATTTGGTGTTTGGTTCCAACTCGGTTTTGCGCGCTTATGCCGAGCTTTATGCGCAAGACGACAACCGCGAGAAGCTGGCGCGTGATTTTGTCGCCGCCTGGACCAAGGTCATGAACGCGGATCGTTTTTAAGCGGCTAGGACTCACGTAACCTCAAGGGCACTGCTTGCAGTGCCCTTTTTTATTGGGAGGTGCTGCCGTTTGCGTACAGGTCAAGATTCAGCACGCGTGAGGTGTGCCACTGCGCCGGTGCTTCATAGTCAGCCACGATCCAAGTCCTGCTCGTGTGATGGACTGCTTCATGCAAAAAATCTTGAATGATGTGGATGGATGCCATGTCAAGCGCTGCAAACGGCTGGTCTAGCAGTGTGACTGTCGCGCCGGATGCCAAAGCTGCCACCACCATCACCTTGCGTCGGCTGCCGGCTGAGAGCATGTTGAGACGCTTCTCAAGGTGTGGGGTCATATCGAGCGCTTCAGCCAAATCCTGTTGCAATGCCGCGTTCCAGTTGGGGTAGCGTGCGCGCAGCGCATCCCAGCTGGCTTGCACCGTGGTGGTGTCGTGTGCGGGGTCTTGCAGGTTGGCCCAGAACACACCCCCTTCGGGTGTGGTGACAGCGCCAGCTGTCGGCTGCACATCGCCCGCCAGCAAACGCAGCAGCGTGGTTTTTCCTGTGCCTTCATCACCGCACAACCAGCTCACACCTGTGGGCCAAGTGAAGTTGAGGTTTTGAATAGGGCCGAGGCTCAAGCCTTGGGCTTGGAGCATGAATGCGTGAGGGGTAGACATGGCGTCATCGTGAGCGATGTGTGAGTTTTATCTATTGAGTATCGACTAGGATGATTGCAGTTATGACAGTCTCTAAATTTTCAGCTCTCAATTTCCAGTTACCTGCCGCCGAGCGCCATTTGGCTTATAGCCAAGTGGGCGACGCCCAGAGTGCCCATGTGTTGTTGTGTTTGCCAGGCTTGCTGGAAACACGCGCCACCTTTGACCCGCTGCTGCAAGCTGCTGAGGGGGTGCGTGGGCTGCGCATCATCAGCCTTGACCATTGCGGCCGAGGGGACTCCAGCCCATTGCCAGGCGATGCGGGTTACACCATGCAGGTGTACTTGGCCGACACGGTGGCTTTCATTCAACACGTCATCATGCGTGCGGACGTGCCCGTGACACGTTTTGAAGTGCTGGGCACCAGCATGGGTGGCATTTTGGCGATGTATTTGGCGAACCAAGCTGGCATTCGCATAGATGGTTTGCACTTCAATGACATCGGTTTGAATTTGCCGTGGATGTCGATTTACGGTTTGTACGACGGCATGAAGGTAGAAGGCCGCTTGCCTGAACCTCAAGTCATGGCGACACGGTTCAACGTCAGTTTGGGTGCCGTGGTGGCGGTGCAATCGCCGTCGCACTTTGACTTACCGTATCGCAAAGATTGGAAGGGCATGAATTTTGGCCACCTGCTGAGCCACTTCAAAGGCCCCGTGCGTTTGATTCACGGCAGCGATTCGGGCGTTTGTCCCATTGAGCAGGTGCGTGTGATGAAGCGTGAGCTGCCGCAATGCCAAGTGTTAGAAGTGCCGGGGGCACATCACCCCGCACCCTTCACGCCTGAGGTGTGTGCGTTTGTGTTGCAAGCGCTCAGTCAAGCGCCGGTGGCGGTGGAGTCGGCGGCAGCCAAAGAGCGCCGCGAAGAAAAAGAACGCGGCTTTTGGCCGTGGCTCAAGCAGCGCTACCGAGGCGCCAAAGCGAAGTAACTTCCTTGGCCCGCGCCGCATGCAGCGGGTCGGTCTCGTCGCTGGCTTTGCCATGACGCGGCTTGATGTCGTGACGTCCCAGCAGCAGCAAGCCCGCTTCGCTGATCCAGCACAACAGTTCTTCTCGGGTGCGCAGCCCTAGGTGTTCGGCCAAATCCGACAAGATGAGCCAACCCTCGCCGTTGGGTGCCAGGTGCTCTCGCAGGCCACTTAAAAAGCCACGCAGCATCCGGCTGCCTTCGTCATACACCGCATGCTCGATGGGCGAGCTAGGGCGGGCGGGCACCCACGGTGGGTTGCACACCACCAAAGGCGCTTGGCCTTCGGGGAATAAATCGGTTTGCACCAATGCCACTTTGTCGATGCGCTGCAGGCGTTGCAGGTTTTCGCGCGCGCAGGCGAGGGCGCGTGGGTCTTGGTCGGTGGCGACGATGTGTTGCACGCCACGCTTGGCCAACACGGCTGACAACACGCCGGTGCCCACGCCAATGTCAAACGCGAGTGATTTGTCTTTGATGGGTGTGTTGGCCACAAGGTCCACATATTCGCCGCGCACCGGCGAAAACACGCCGTAGTGTGGGTAGATGCGGTTATTGGGCGCGTCGCCCAAAGCTGCAATCTCTACGCCTTTTTTGCGCCACTCATGTGCGCCCACCACGCCTAACAATTCGCGCAGCGACACCATGCAGGCCTCGCCTGTTGCCGGGCCCCACGCTTCGGTGCAGGCTGGTTTCAAATCGGGCGCGCGGCGCAATGGAATGCTGTAGTCGCCATTCAACGGCACGATCACCATGGCCAAGATGCGGGCGCGTTGGCCCAAGGCTTGGCGGTGCAGGTTGAAGGCTTGCACAGGTGTGACGTCAGTGTCTGCCTTTTTGGATTTTTTAGGCTTGCGCTCTGTGCGGCGTGCCAAGGCTTGTAGCAATTGGCGTGCATTGTGAAAGTCACCTTGCCACAACAGGCCCGTACCTTCACAGGCAAGGCGGTAGGCGGTGTCGGCCGATGTTGTGTCGTCTGCAGCCACGACACGGCGTGGTGCAGCAGCGCCACTTTCGGCGCGCCACATGGGCAAGTTTTCTAAAGGGGTGAGCATGGCGGCATCATAGAGGCGTGCCGTCATGTGGGGGCGTGTCAGGGTGTGGTGAATTGCCAAGCCACGCCGGCTTGCCAGCGTTTGCTGGCGGGCTCGTAGGCGTTGCTCACCACGTCAGAGTCGCCCAAGCCTGTGTAACGCACATAGGGCGATAGGGTGTGACGCGCATCCATTTGCAGGTTCAGTTGGCCTTGCAGGTAAGCGCCCTTTTTTTGCGTGTTCACCACATCCGCACTGGGCGGCGATGTGTTGGCTTGTGACAGTTTGGAGGTGTGGCGCCCGTATACCAAGACGCCTGCTTCTAGCTCCCAAAAGTTGCTCACCCATCGAACGGGCAGCCACAGTTGGGTCGCGCTGCGTTCGTAACCGCCGCTGCCAGTCGAGCTGGTGCCGCGCAAATCGTTCCACAAGGTGTGAAGACCAAGGCCGGCATACAAACCGTGCTGGTTGGCGGTGTTGGCAAACACGGGCATCAAGGCACGCCAGCGCGTTTCAATGTTGTGAACGCCGTTCATGCTGCCGGTGCTGTTGCTGGTGTAGCGCTGTTTGCCAAAAAAAACATCACCCTCCAAATGCAGTTGCGGCATTGCGTTGAAGTTGTACGCACGTGCATGCAGCCCGACTTCTGGACCTTGGAGCTCCATCAAATTGGGTTCTTTGTATTGGTTGACGCCTGCGCTCAGACCCCATTGCACCACCGGATGGGATGGGGTTTGTGATTGCGCGACACAAGGCAATGCCAATGCCAAAGACAACAAATAAGCGGATGATTTTTGATGCATCTCTTGTTTTTAGCAGAATTTTGATGGAGAGCGACTTTGCTGAGGCAAACTTGTGTGCTGAAGATGAAAACATTCAAAGTCGCCACTTACAACATCCACAAAGGCGTGCAGGGCATAGGCCCCGCGCGTCGTTTAGAGATACATAACCTCGGCCATGCGGTCGAGCAGTTCGATGCGGACATTGTGTGTTTGCAAGAGGTGCGTGCGTTCAATCGCCAACAAGCCCGCCGCTTCAAGCATTGGCCGGATCAGGGCCAAGCTGACTTTTTAGCACCCGAGGGCTACACCCCCGTCTATCGCACGAACGCCATCACCAAGCATGGTGAGCACGGCAACGCTTTGCTCAGTCGTTGGCCCGTGCTGGAGCATCGTCACGAAGACATGTCAGACCACCGTTTGGAGCAGCGGGGCTTGCTGCACGTGACCTTGCAGGTGCAAGCGCGCGAGGTACACGTCATCGTGATTCACCTTGGGCTGTTGCCTGGTAGCCGCTTGCGCCAAACACAGCAGCTGCATGATTTCATTGAGCGGGAAATTCCTGCTGATGCGCCGCTGTTGGTGGCGGGCGATTTCAACGATTGGGGTAGCGCTGTGTCGCGCATGATGGCCACTGTGGGCTTGCACACCAATGCGGGCAAGCAGTACCCCACGTATCCTTCGCGCTTGCCCTTGGTGCAGCTTGATCATGTGTATGCGCGTGGCGTGCATCGCGTGAGCACGCATGTGCCGCGTGGCCCGATTTGGGGCTGCATGTCTGACCACTCACCGCTGCTGGTGGAGTTTGCATGGAATGCACCGTGAACCACGCACGCGCACATTCGCACGAGATGCGCTTGTTGACAGGCGGTGTGGATTTGTTTGCGGCCATGGTCGTGGCCATGGATGCTGCGCAGCACGAGGTGCTACTGGAAACCTACATTTTTGCTTTTGCAGGTGCTGGAGCCGATGTGGCGCATGCACTCATGCGCGCAGCACAACGTGGTGTGCGCGTGTGTGTGGTGGTCGATGGCGTCGGCACGGGTGAGTTGCCTGCCGTATGGGCCGATCAGTTTGCGCAAGTCGGCGTACAAGTGCGTGTGTATGCACCGGCTGTCGGTCTTGGCTTTTGGCTGCCCAGTCGCTGGCGGCGCTTGCACCGCAAGCTGTGCGTGGTGGACACCACGGTGGTATTTTGTGGCGGCATCAACATCTTGGACGATTACCTCGACCCGCATGTCCAGGGCTTGTTGACAGCCCCACGGCTTGACTACGCCGTCAGCGTGCGAGGCCCATTGGTGGTTGCGGCACGTGCCACCATGGCGCAGCTGTGGTCGCGTATCGAAGCGGTGCGTGAGTTACGTAGTCAAGATTTAGGCAGCGCATTGGATGCGCTTCGGGGGGCTAAGCAGCGGTTGCACTTGCCTGCGCGTGGCGAAACCCAATTGGTGTTGCGTGACAACGTGCGCCACCGCGCGCACATTGAGCGCACGTATCGCAAAGCCATTGGCGCATCGCGGCAGGACATCATCGTGGCCAGCGCCTATTTCTTTCCAGGCTTACGGTTGCGGCGTGCGCTGCTCATGGCTGCACGCCGAGGCGTGCGCGTGCGTTTGTTGTTGCAGGGGCAGTATGAATACTTCTTGCCTTACCGCGCGGCACGCCAGTTGTATGGCCAACTCATGGCCGCTGGCGTAGAAATTTACGAGTATCACGCCAGCTATTTGCATGCCAAAGTGGCCGTGATCGATGGCAAGTGGCTCACCGTAGGCTCGTCCAACCTTGACCCCTTCAGTTTGTTGCTGGCGCGTGAGGCCAATGTGGTGGCGCACGACGCCCAGATGGCCCAGGCCCTGCAGGCCAGTTTGGTGTCGGCCATTGAGCAAGGTGCGGTCCGCGTAGACCCGCATGCCTACCTCCATCGTGGCTGGCGCGAACGTGCAGTCGACGCACTGGCCTCAGCCTTGTTGCGCTTTGGTGTATTTTTGACGGGTAAACGCTACTGAACAGGGCTTGGCGTAAGGTTTTTGCTTCGCTGATACCATCTCCCTATGACTGCAAAAGACAACTTCGAAGGCACGCCGGTTTCTGTCAAGATTCGCGAGCGCATTGCCGCTGCCCGCAAGCGTTTTCACTCCAACGACAACATCGCCGAGTTCATCCAACCTGGTGAATTGGAAGCCTTGCTCGACGAAGTCGAAGTCAAGATGCAGGGCGTGCTCGACAGCTTGGTGATCGACACCGAACACGACCACAACACGGGTGACACGGCCCGCCGCGTGGCCAAGATGTACTTGCAAGAGGTCTTCAAAGGCCGTTACGTCACGGCGCCCGCTATCACCGAATTCCCCAATGCCGAGCACTTGAACGAGCTGATGATCGTCGGCCCGATCACCGTGCGCAGCGCGTGCAGCCACCACTTTTGCCCCGTCATTGGCAAGATCTGGATTGGTGTGTTGCCCAACGAGCGCACCAACGTGATTGGCTTGTCCAAGTACGCACGCTTGGCCGAATGGGTCATGGGTCGCCCCCAAATTCAAGAAGAGGCCGTGGTGCAACTGGCCGACTTGATTCAAGAAAAAACCCAGCCCGATGGCTTGGCCATCGTGATGGAAGCCAGCCATTTCTGCATGTCTTGGCGCGGCGTGAAAGACATGGACAGCAAGATGATCAACTCGGTCATGCGCGGTGCTTTCTTGAAAGACCCCAACTTGCGCCGCGAATTTTTGTCTCTGATTCCTAAAGGTTGATGCCATGCTCGTTCGTCTGTTGTATGTGAGCCGTTCCGTCAAACCCGAAACGCCCGAAGAAACCGAATCCATCCTGAACAGCTCGCGTGAGCACAACATTGGCAACGGCATCACTGGCGTGCTGTGTTTTGGTGGTGGCATTTACTTGCAAGCCATCGAAGGTGGTCGCAACCAAGTCAACGCGCTGTACACCCACATCGTCAAAGACCCGCGCCACAAAGACGTGGTGATCTTGGCTTATGAAGAAATCACCGAGCGCCGCTTTGGTGGCTGGACCATGGGCCACGTCCGCTTGGACAAACTCAACCCGTCCATCGTGTTGAAGTACTCCGAAACCCCTGAACTCGACCCTTACGGTGTGTCAGGCAACGTGTCATTCGCGCTGTTGGAAGAGCTGATGGCCACTGCGTCCATCGTCGGCCGCGCTTAACAGTCCATTGGGGTCAGAACCCAATTCACGCGACATGACGCTCATTGGCTGCGACTTCAGCAGCAGCCCCACCAAACGCAAACCCGTTGTCGTCGCTGTTGGTCATGCCAAAGCGGGCCGCGTGCAGCTGCAAAGCCTGCTGCGGTTTGACACCCTTGCTTCCTTTGCTGATTGGCTGAAACAGCCCCAAACGTGGGTGGGTGGTTTCGATTTGCCGTTCGGCTTACCGCGCGAGTTGGTTGAAACTTTGAACTGGCCCCGCGATTGGTTGCCTTGCATGCAGCACTACGCCGCACTCAGCCGTGCTGAGATACGCGACACCTTCAAAGCTTTTTGCGATGCACGCCCCGTGGGCGGCAAATTTGCCCATCGCGCCACGGATACGCCCGCAGGCTCTAGCCCGTCCATGAAATGGGTGAACCCGCCGGTCGCTTTCATGTTGCACGCGGGTCTGCCGTTGTTGATTGAGGCGGGCGTCACGCTGCCGCGCTTGCATGTGCCTGTTGTGCCAGACGCTGCCGCCGCTGCGTCCTCAGTTGCCGAGTCGCCTCAGTCCTTGCGTGTTGCGCTAGAAGCCTACCCCGGCTTGCTGGCGCGTGAGTTGATTGGCAACACCAGCTACAAAAGCGATGACAAAGCCAAGCAAACGCCCGAGCGCTTGATTGCCCGTAAACAGCTGCTGCAAGCTTTGGAGATTGGCCAAACCCGTTTGGGCCTGCGCCTCAAACTCACCCATGCCCAGCACGACACCTTGGTGGACGATGCCAGCGGCGACAGCCTCGACGCTGTGCTGTGCATGGTGCAAGCTGCGTGGGCGCAAGCGCAGCATGAAGCGGGACATGCCCAATACGGACTGCCCGCGTGCGATCCGTTGGAGGGGTGGATCGTGACGGCTTGAAACGCCTAACGCTCCGACTCCAAATCAGGGATTCGATTGAACGCAATTCGCATGGGCGCGTGGTCTAGCCCTGCTTGAGCGCTGGCGAAGTACACCGTGTTTTTGCCATGCTTGCCGTTGAGCGTGTCGATGGCAGCCAACAGTTTGCGGCGGTCGCGCACAGGTTCAATTTTTCGTGCTGTGCGCGCGGACAAAGAGCCCATGGCTTCGGGATTTTCATTTGCGTCAGATGTGCCTTTTGCATCGGCTGCGGCTTCATCAAACCCAAACAAATCACCCGTGTGTTGGCCTGCTTCAATCAAGCCATGCAGCTGAACGCCCACGGTGACCGGATGAGCCAGCAAGTGCAGGCCGCTGTGCCACAGCTGCTCGAGCGTGTGTAACAAAAACGCGGTGTCTTGGGTTTCGCCAATGTGTGCGGCGCGGTCGTCGCCCATGCGCTGCCCACGGTTGCCGTACCCGTGGCGGCAGCGCACATGCACGCTCATGCTGGTGGCGTACACATTTTGTTTGCGCAGGCGCATGGCGGCTTTTTGCGTCAGGCGGTTGAGCACCGCAAACGCGCCTGCAGGGTTGCGCAAATCGGGCGGCAGCACGTGCGAGTGGCCCAGCGACTTGGCCACCGTCTCACGTGGCCCATACCACTGGCCGCGCAGCTTGTCGTACATCTCGGCTCCCGCCACGCCCCCCCATGCGGTGCGCAGCAGCTCGCGGGGCGCGGCATACAGCTGTTCCATCGTGTGAATGCCGCAGCGCTCTAGCCGCTGCACCATGCGCGGGCCAATGCCGTTGATCGCCTTGGGCTTGAGCCCATACAAACGTTGCGGCAGCTCGTGGGCTTCGATCACCGTCAGCCCGTCGGGCTTTTGCATGTTCGACGCCAGCTTGGCCAGCAGCGTGTTGGGCGCAATGCCCACCGAGGTGCGCATGCATTCGCCCAGCTGCGCCACCACCTCGGCCTTGATGCGTTCGGCCAGCCCTACCGCACGTTCGCGCTGTTGCCAGCGGCCGGTTAGCTCGCACTCCATCTCGTCAATCGACAGCACTTGGCGCACGGGGGCCAGCGTGTCCACCACCGCCACCGCGCGGTGGTGCATCTCCACATACTTGGCGTGGTCGGCCAGCACGATGGCAATGTCGGGGCACAGCCGCCGCGCCTCGGCCACACCGGTGCCTGTGCCGATGCCCAGCGCCTTGGCCTCGTAACTGGCGGCAATGCAGCACGACGTTTCGGCCAGCACCGGCACCACGCCCACAGGCCGCCCGCGTAGCGCGGGGTTGAGCTGTTGTTCAACCGAGGCGAAGTAGCTGTTGAAGTCGACGAAGAGGGAGCGAAGCGTCATTGAATACTGTTTATAAAAACAGTATTCTAGTGGACGAGCTTTAAATACACCACCCCATATCTGCAGGCAACGTCTCCAACTGCCGCAACTGCGCAATCGCTTCCGCGTCCGTGCGATACATGTGCAGCCCCGCATGCGCTTGCAGGCAGCCTGCGCGGCGCAGCACGGTTTCTACGGGTAGCTTCATGCCGCTGATGTGCAGGCTGATGCCGCGCTCGCGCAGCATGGCTTCTAGCTTGGCGAGACTTTCCACGCCGGTGGCGTCGATGCGGTTGATGGGCATGGCAAACAGGCACACATGGGCGACGTTGGGGTGCTGGCTGAGGTGCTCCATCATGGCGCGCTCTAGGGTGCTGGCGGCGGCGAAGTCGAGTTCGGCGTCCATGCGCAGGGCGTAGAGGTGGTTGGCCAACGGGGGCAACTTCCACAAGTGGCGGTCGCGCAGGCTGCCGTCGGCGTGCAGGCCCACTTCAATGATGCGCGGGTGCAAGCGCGTGTGCAAAAAGTGGCTCAGGCCCATCACCACACCGGCCAACACGCCCCAATACAAACGCGGGGCTGAGAGCAGGGTGATGACAAACGTCACCACCGCCGTGGCGGCTTCGACGCGGTCAATTTTGTAAAGCTGCACAAACGCATGCGGCTTGATCAGCCCCATCACCGCGGCCACCACGATGGCGGCCAGCACCGATTGCGGCACGGGGTGCAGCATGGGGGTGAAGAGCAAGAGGATGGCCAAGATCACCGCCACCGACACCAAGGTGGCCCAGCTCGATTGCGCGCCCGCATACAGGTTCAGCGCCGAGCGGCTGAACGACGAGCTGGTCGGAAAAGCGCCGCACAAGCCTGAGGCCACTTTGGCCAAGCCTTGGCCAATCAGGTCTTGGTCTTGGTCCCAGCGTTTGCCGCTGCGGTCGTTGTCGACCTTGGCGCTGGAGGCGGTTTCTAAAAAGCTCACCAGCGTGATGACCAAGGTGGGCAGCACCAGTTGCTTGAACACTTCCCAATCGATCATGCTGGGTACAAACAACGCAGGCAAGCCTTGGGGCAACGCGCCCACCACCGCCGTGCCCGAAGCCTCTAGCCCCAGCGCCCAGCTCAGGCCTGCCGCGCCCAGCACCACCACCAACACGGTGGGGAAGGTGGGCCGCCAACGCCGTGCCAACACCAGCAGCACCAGCGTGACCACGCCAAACACCAAGCTGGCCCAGTCAATGCCAGCGCCCGTGATGGCCGATGACCAGCCGTTTGTAAAACCCAACAACGCCGGAACTTGCGACGAGATGATGAGCACGCCAGCGCCTTGTGTGAACGCCATCAACACGGGCGAGCTGACCAAGTTCAGCAACCAGCCAAAACGCGCAAAGCCCAACACCACCTGCAGCACACCCGTCATGAGCGATAGCCACACCGTGAGGTTGATCCACTCAGCACTGCCAGGCGTAGCCATGCCGCTGAGTGAAGCGGCAACCAAGATCGACGTCAACGCCGTCGGCCCTACAGATAACCGAGGCGATGCACTGAACAGAACCGCCACCAACGCAGGCAACAGCGACGCGTAAATGCCTGTGATCAGCGGCATACCCGCCAACGCCGCATACGCCACGCCCTGCGGAATGACCATGAGGCCCACGCTCAAGCCCGCGAAGGCCTCGCTTTTGAGCAGTTGAGGGGTTGGCTTAGGCCAGCTGAGAAACGGGAACCAGTGCTTTGCAGAGTGCATGCGCTAATCGTAACGGCTGGCTCACCAACTGATACGCGGTGGTTTGCACAATGCAGTTTTTGCTTGAGGCGGTTTATGGCTTTAGGGGCGCGTGTGTTTGCAGTGGTGTGGGCGGTGTGCGTATGCATCACCATGCCCGCGCACGCATGGCCCGGCATCGTCACGCACGTGAGCGACGGCGACACCGTGTGGGTGCAGCCGTTACAAGGCGGCGAGGCGCACAACGTGCGGCTGCTGGGCATTGATGCGCCCGAGATTTGCCAGCCTTGGGGCCCACAGTCACGCGCGGCATTGCACGCTGCGCTGCAAGGCCAAGTGGTGGAGGTGCGCGCCCGCACGCGTGATAGCTATGGCCGTTTGCTGGCGCAGCTCACGCGCCAAGGCAACGATGTGGGCGCGTGGATGGTGGGGCAGGGTTATGCGTGGTCATACAGCTACAAAAACAACGCAGGCCCCTATGAGGCGCTGCAGCTGCAAGCGCAAACGCAGCACCTAGGTTTGTTTTCAGATGGGCGGGCTTTGCAGCCAAGGTGGTTCAGAAAAAGGTTTGGCTCGTGCCACTTGCCCACACCTGATGCGCCGCATTAAAACCCAATAAGCCGTCGCGTTTTATCGCGTGATGACGCTCAGTGCTTACCGCCGCACACGGGGCACGCCGCGTTGCGTTGCAAGCGCACTTCGTGCCATTCCATGCCACGGCCATCCAGCATTTGCAGGCGGCCTGTTAGGCGCGAGCCCATGCCTGTGATGAGCTTGACCGTTTCCATGGCTTGCATGGTGCCAATCACGCCCACCAGCGGTGCGAGCACACCCATGGTGGAGCACAGCACTTCTTCAGGCGCGTGGTCAGGCGGGAAGATGCAGGCGTAGCAGGGCGATTGGTCGTCACGCGTGTCGTACACCGCCAGCTGGCCATCCATGCGAATGGCCGCGCCTGATACCAGCGGCACTTTGTGCTTCACACACGCGGCGTTCACGGCTTGACGGGTTTCAAAGTTGTCACAGCAGTCCACCACCACTTGCACGGTGGGCACCAGCGCGTTGAGCTGGACAGCGTCTAGTTTGTGGGCCAGCGCGGTCACACGTACTTCGGGGTTGAGGGCCAGCATGGCTTGTGAGGCTGACGCTACTTTTGGGTAGCCCACACGCGCGGTGGTGTGGGCGATTTGGCGTTGCAGGTTGGTGAGATCAACTGCATCGTGGTCAGCAATCGTGATGTGGCCTACGCCGCTCGCGGCCAAGTACATGGCCACTGGAGAACCCAAACCACCTGCGCCCACCACCAGCACATGGCTGTCGACCAAGCGCTGCTGCCCCTCGATGCCCACCTCGTCCAGCAAGATGTGGCGTGAATAGCGCAGCAGTTGGTCGTCGTTCACCGCAGGTCTACAAGTGAATCACTTGTCTTTTTTCTCGGCAGGACGCTCAGTTTGCGTCTTGCTGGCCAACACGGGTTGGCCTTTGAGGCGTTTGAGGGCTTGCTCAAGTTGGAAGTCTTTGTCGCTGCCAAACTCGGGCGGGCGGCGCTCGTTGTTGGGCTTTTTGGATTCTTCTTCTAAACGCTTCATGGCTTCTTCGCGGGCCTTCTCGCGTTCTTTGTCCTGTGCTTTGTCTTTGGCTGCGTTGCCTTGGCCGCTTTCCAAATGCTTGTCCAAATCGGCTTCACGCATGCGCAGGATGGCGAAGGGGCTGCCCTCGGCGGTGTCGTCCAGCAACACATCCGGCACGATGCCTTTGGCTTGGATGCTGCGGCCACTTGGCGTGTAGTAACGCGCGGTGGTGATTTTCAAAGCGGTATCGGGGCCCAACTGGCGCACGGTTTGCACCGAGCCTTTGCCAAAGGTTTGGCTGCCCATGATGGTGGCGCGCTTGTGGTCTTGCAGGGCACCGGCCACGATTTCGCTGGCCGAGGCCGAGCCTTCGTTGACCAGCACCACCAAGGGCACGGTGCGATAAATGCCTTTGGTCGCTTGGTGCAAGCGAGCGATGGGGTCGCTGCCGCTGCTGCGACGATAGAACTCAGGCGAGGCTTTATAAACAAATTTGCTCTCGGCCAATTGGCCATTGGTAGACACCACGTTCACGTTCTCAGGCAAAAACACGGCAGACACGGCTACGGCTGCATCCAGCAAACCACCAGGGTCGTTGCGCAGGTCCAGCACCACGCCTTTGAGCTTGGGTTCTTGTTTGTAGATTTCTTCCAGCTTTTTGGCGAAATCGTCCACCGAGCGTTCTTGGAACTGACTCAGGCGAATCCAGCCGTAGCCGGGCTCCACCACTTTGCCTTTGACGCTTTGTGTTTTGATTTCCTCACGAATGATGTTCACGGGGAAGGTGCGGTTTTCGTCTTTGCGGTAGATGGTCAACATGACCTTGGTACCTGGCTCGCCGCGCATGCGTTTGACCGCGTCGTTGAGTGACAGACCTTTGACCACGGTGTCATCAATCTTGGTGATCATGTCGCCCGACTTGATGCCACCCCGAAAAGCGGGTGAGCCTTCGATGGGCGACACAATTTTGATGAGGCCTTCTTCTTGCGTGATCTCAATGCCCACACCCACAAAGCGGCCTGTGGTGCCTTCTCGGAACTCTTTGAAGGTTTTTTTGTCGTAATACTGCGAATGCGGGTCGAGGCTGGCGACCATGCCTGTGATGGCGTCGCTGATGAGTTTTTTCTCGTCCACAGGCTCTACGTAGTCGCTCTTGACCATGCTGAACACAGCGGCAAGTTGCTGCAACTCTTCCAGTGGCAGGGGCGCCATGTTGGCGCGTGCAGCGGTTTGCAGCGAGACGGTGGTCAGTGCGCCGGTCAGGGCGCCGATGGCGACCCAGCCTGCAATCTTGAGTTTTTGACGCATGTGGCCTTCGAAAATGGACAAATTAGTAGGTGCTCAATATACAACGCGCCTAGAAGGCGCGCTGTAGATCGGATGATTAGGCTTTGCCTTGTGTGGCCACTGAAGCAGCGGCTTTGGCTGCTGCTTCGGCGTCGCCCAAATAGTAGTGGCGGATTGGCTTGAGGTTCTCGTCTAGCTCATACACCAGTGGGATGCCGTTGGGGATATTCAAGCCCACGATGTCGCTGTCGCTGATGCCATCGAGGTATTTGATCAGCGCACGGATCGAGTTGCCGTGTGCGGCCACCACGATGCGCTTGCCTGCTTTGATGGCAGGCGCCATTGACTCGTTCCAGAACGGAATGACGCGAGCCACGGTGTCTTTCAAGCACTCGGTCAGCGGCACTTGCGCGGGGTCGAGTTTGGCGTAGCGCGGGTCGCCGCGTTCGCTGCGGGGGTCGGTCGCTTCGAGTTCAGGAGGCGGCGTGTCGTAGCTGCGGCGCCAGATGAGCACTTGGTCATCGCCGTATTGCTTGGCCATGTCGGCTTTGTTCAAGCCTTGCAAGCCGCCGTAGTGGCGCTCGTTCAAACGCCAGCTTTTCACCACGGGCAACCAAGTGCAGTCCATCTCGTCCAAAGCGAGGTAGAGGGTGCGAATGGCGCGCTTCAAGACGCTGGTGTAGGCCACGTCAAACTCATAGCCTTCGGCTTTGAGCAACTTGCCTGCGTTCTTGGCTTGTTCGATGCCGGTGGGGGTCAGGTCCACATCGGTCCAGCCGGTGAAGCGGTTTTCAAGGTTCCAGGTGGATTCGCCGTGGCGGATTAATACGAGCTTGTACATGGTTTAAATCAACAGAGTCAGTGAAAGATTGGCGGTGATTTTAGAATGCTGCCCTGACTCGATACTTTTAACCCCCTGAACTGGATTCCCCGTGAAATTTATTCTCGACAACTGGATGTTGATGGCCATCGCTCTGAGCAGTGGTTTCTTTTTGCTGCTGCCCGTGGTGCAAGGCGCTGCAGCCACCGGTATTTCGCCCACAGAAGCGGTGCAATGCATGAATCGCGAAAAAGGCGTGGTGATTGATGTGTGCGGTGCAGACGAGTTTGTCCAAAGCCACATCAAAGGCGCAGTGAACGTGCCCTTGGACGAGTTGGAAGCCCGTTTGGACAAGGCTGTGAAGAACAAAAGCACCCCCGTCATCATGGTGTGTGCGGCGGGTGCGCGTTCTAAGCGTGCCCAAGCCATCGCGCAAAAACTGGGCTACGAGAAGGTGCATTCCTTGCACGGTGGGTTGAAAGCTTGGAAAGAAGCTAATCTGCCTATCGCCAAAGCTTAATTGGCCCAAGCAAATCACCTGAGAAAGAACGCCATGTCAACTGTCAAGATGTACACCACCGCCGTTTGCCCCTATTGCATTCGCGCTAAGCAATTGCTGACTTCCAAGGGCGTGGCCCACATTGAAGAAATCCGCATCGACACCGACCCCGAGGCGCGTGCCCACATGATGCAGATCACGGGTCGCCGTACAGTGCCGCAAATCTTCATTGGCGACACACACGTGGGCGGCTGCGACGATTTGGTGGCCCTTGACGCCAAAGGCGGTTTGCTGCCTTTGTTGCAATCTTGAGCTGACATAATTCAGCCATCCCGATTTGCTGCCCGCTTCGGTATTGCCGATGCGGGCATTTTTTTGTTTTAGGAATCACCATGTCAGACGAACAAGCCACTCCCGTGTTTCAAATTCAACGCGTCTATTTGAAAGACCTGTCTTTGGAGCAACCCAACTCTCCCGCCATCCTGACCAGTACCGAGCAACCTTCGGTTGACATTCAATTGGCTGTAGGCATGGAACAAGTGGCCGACGGCATTGTGGAAGTGACTGTGACTGCCACCGTGACGACCAAGATTGAAGACAAAACTGTGTTCTTGGTGGAAGCCAAACAAGCCGGCATTTTTGAAGTGCGCAACTTGCCTGAAGACCAAATGGGCCCCGTCATCGGCATCGCTTGCCCACAAATCATTTACCCGTACCTGCGCGGCAACGTGGCTGACACCATCCAACGCGCTGGCTTCCCACCTGTGCACTTGGCCGAAATCAACTTCCAAGCCATGTACGAACAACAGCAGCAACAAGCGGCTGCCTCAGTTCAGTAATTTCACACGCAGGCCGTCGACATGAAGATTGCCGTTTTAGGTGCAGGCGCGTGGGGCACAGCGCTGGCGATCAACGCTGGCGCACACCACACCGTGACGCTGTGGGCACGTGATGTGCCCCAAGCCCAAGCCATGCAAGCCGAGCGCGTGAACACGCGCTACTTGCCTGACTTGCCCTTCACCGCAGGCGTGCAAGTGTCTTCGGCCCCAATCGGCCCCTGGTTGGCTGAGCAAGATTTGGTGGTCATCGGCTCGCCCATGAGCAGCCTGCGCGGCATGTTGACGCAGCTCGCGCCCATCTTGGGTAGCAGCGTGCCTGTGGCGTGGCTTTGTAAAGGCTTTGAAGCGGCGCAGCCTGGCGCGTCAACTGCTGAAGCGTCACCAAGTGGCGTTGGTTTGATGGCCCATGAAGTCAAAGCCCAAGTGGCCCCCGCGTTGCGCGGCGGTGCTTTGAGCGGCCCCAGCTTTGCGCAAGAAGTGGCCCGCGGCATGCCCACCGCTTTGGTGGCCGCCAGCGACGATGCTGCAACGCGCGACGCCATGGTGCAAGCCTTTCACAACAACAGCCTGCGCGTGTACGCCAACGACGACATCGTGGGCGTAGAAGTAGGCGGCGCTGTCAAAAACGTGTTGGCCATTGCCACCGGTTTGTGCGATGGCTTGCAACTGGGCCTCAACGCCCGGGCTGCACTCATCACACGCGGCTTGGCCGAAATCACCCGCTTAGGCGTGGCACTGGGCGCCAAGACCGAAACCTTCATGGGCTTGTCGGGCTTGGGCGATTTGGTGCTTACCTCCACCGGCGACCTGAGCCGCAACCGCAAAGTAGGCCTCGCCTTGGCCCAAGGCATGACGCTGCAACAAGCTGTCGATTCACTCGGCCACGTGGCCGAAGGCGTGTATTGCGCCCGCACCGTGGTGCAACGTGCGCAGCACTTGGGTGTTGACATGCCGATTGCGCAGGCTGTTGTTGCATTGCTAGACGGCAGTATCACACCTGCGCAAGCTGTGGCCTTGCTGATGGGCCGTGGGGCTAAGGGCGAATAAGCGCATCGCTCTTTTGCTGTGCTCGCTTCTCGTCTAGGGAATAGGCGGGTTCCTCATGCTGGAGTACCAGAAATCGTCACCCGCCTATTCCCTAGACGAGAAGACTGCGGCTTGCAGACGTGTGATTTGAGTGTTTCTGGCGCAATTCAATTGCTTTGATGTTGCGTTGTTTTGAGCCGGAATTTTTCTATCCAACGATGTCGTGTGCGTGAGGTGCGGCGGCCAACGATTTCTGGTACTCCAGCATGAGGCGGCCGCCGCACCTCACGCACGCGACCCTAGTCGGAGAAACCCCCCACGAACACCCACAACCAAGCCAAAGAGGAACTCAAACTTCGAGGTTATCAATCAACCGCGTTTTACCCAACTTAGCCGCACCCAGCACCACCAGCGGCTCAGCGCTGGGGCCACTCACAGGCGACAAGTCATGCTGGCGGCGCAGGGTGATGTAGTCAGGCGCCCAGCCGCGTTGGCGCAGGGCTTCCATGGCAGCGGCTTCGGCAGCCGCCACATCCAGCTGGCCAGCGACATTGCCCGCACGGGCCGCCGCAGCCAAACCCTTCAACGCGATAGACAGCTGCACAGCCTCGGCGCGTTCTTCGGCACTCAGGTAGCCGTTGCGTGAACTCAAAGCCAAGCCGTCTTCAGCGCGGCGGGTTTCGCCGCCGATGATCTCGATGGGTAACGCCATTTGCTGCACCATGCGGCGGATGACCATGAGTTGTTGGTAGTCCTTCTTGCCAAACACGGCCAAGTCGGGCTGCACGATGTTGAAGAGTTTGTGCACCACGGTGCTCACGCCCACAAAGAAGCCGGGGCGGAACGCACCTTCCAAGATGTCGGCCAGCTCGGCGGGCGGGTGGACCTTGAACACTTGGGGCTCTGGGTAGAGGTCTTTTTCAGACGGGGCAAACACCACGTCGCAGCCGTTGGCTTCTAGCAATGCGCAGTCGTTTTCAAACGTGCGGGGGTAGGTGTCAAAGTCTTCGTTGGGGCCAAATTGCAGGCGGTTGACGAAGATGCTGGCCACGGTCATGCCGCCTTTTTCAGTGCGCTTGTCGACCTCTTGGCGAGCCATTTGCATCAGCTCTAAGTGGCCTTGGTGCAGGTTGCCCATGGTGGGCACAAAGGCGCGCAGGGCGGCGGGCTTTAAGGCGCGGTGCAGGTCCGCGAGGTTGTGAACGATTTGCAAATTAGACCCAAGCGTGTTTGGCGTTGTCGGGGAAGGTGCCGTTTTTGACGGCGGCCACATAGGCGCTCATGGCGTCCAGCACGCTGGCATGGCCTTCCATGAAGTTGTGAACGAACTTGGGGTTCTTGCCCAGGTTGACGCCTAGCATGTCGTGCATCACCAGCACTTGGCCCGCCGTGCCGTTGCCCGCGCCAATGCCAATGGTGTGGCAGGTGGGCAGCTCTTGCGTGAGGGCGGTCGACAGGGGCTCGGGCACCATTTCCAGCACCACCATGGTGGCACCAGCGTCCTGCAAGCGAATCGCTTCTTGGCGCAGTTGGGTGGCCGATTCGCCGCGGCCTTGCACGCGGTAGCCGCCCAAGGCGTGAACCGTTTGCGGGGTGAGGCCCAAATGCGCACACACGGGAATGCCGCGCTCGACCAGGAAGTGAACGACGTCGGTGGTCCAGCCACCACCTTCGAGCTTCACCATGTGCGCACCCGCTTGCATCAAAACCGTGGCACTGCGCAGGGCTTGTTCTTTGGACTCTTGGTAGCTGCCAAAGGGCAGGTCGCCAATGATCCACGCGGTGCCTTGCACGCGGCGGATGCCACGGGCCACGCTCTCCACGTGGTAGCGCATGGTGTCTAGCGTCACGCCCACAGTGCTGGTCAGGCCTTGGCAGACCATGCCCAGTGAGTCGCCCACCAAGATGCATTCCACACCCGCGGCATCGGCCACGGCGGCAAAGGTGGCGTCGTAGGCCGTGAGCATGGTGATTTTTTCACCGCGTGCGCGCAGTTCATTCAAGCGGGGCAAGCTGATGGGCTTGCGGGCTGCAACGGGCGAAGCGGGGGGCAAAGTGCCGTAGGGCGAAGCGTGGGTGTTGCTCATAGAACGATATGGCGCAAAGCCAGTCCTGTGTTGCCGAGAAGATTTGGAGTTTACGTGGGTGTGTAAGCCAAGCGCACGTAAATGGGTGCAAAAGCCTCAGCCTGCGTGATTTCAATCAGCGTTTCTTTGGCCAGCTCGAGCAGGGCGATGAAGGTCACCACCAGCACGGGCACGCCTTGTTCGGGTTCGAACAGATTTTCAAATTCGACAAAGCGTTTGCCTTGCAGACGGCGCAACACGATGCTCATGTGCTCGCGCACAGACAGTTCTTCGCGGCTGATTTTGTGATGCTGGACCAGTTTGGCACGCTTCAAGATATCGGCCCAAGCTTGTTGCAGCTCGACCACGTGTACATCTGGGAAGCGTGGCTGCAACGACTGCTCAATGAACACCTGCGCGCGCAGAAAGTCGCGGCCAAATTGCGGCACTTCGTTGAGCTTGGCGGCTGCCAGTTTCATTTGCTCGTACTCGAGCAGGCGGCGCACCAGCTCGGCGCGAGGGTCTTCGGGCTCTTGGCCTTCTGCCACCTTCTTGGGCGGCAGCAGCATGCGTGATTTGATTTCAATCAGCATGGCGGCCATCAGCAGGTATTCGGCAGCCAACTCTAGGTTGCGCGTGCGAATTTCGTCCACATAGCTCAGATACTGGCGCGTGAGCGCGGCCATGGGGATGTCGAGGATGTTGAAGTTTTGTTTGCGGATGAGGTACAGCAGCAAGTCCAGCGGGCCTTGGAAGGCCTCAAGGAAAACTTCGAGCGCATCAGGCGGGATGTACAAATCCTGCGGCATGGCAAACAGCGGCTCGCCATACAGGCGGGCCACGGCCACGTGGTCGACCACCTCGGGCATGACCGAGGCAGTGGTTGCCTCGTCGTTGGGCAGGGTGGTGTCAGCAGGATGCACGGTGGGCGCTTAATCGGAAGGGCTTAGGCCAAGACCGAAGGTCTTTAAGCGTTCGTTTGGTACACGTAGGGCTTTTGCGCCACGCGGCCAGCTTCGATGTCTTGTTGGATGTCGCGGTTGACTTGCTTGTCCCACAACAAAGCGCGGCCTTCGCGCTGTTCTTTTTCGAGGGTGGGCTTCTTCGCTTTGAGCGACTCGATGAACTGAGTGGCTTCGGAGGTGTAGTTGTCACGCTGGAAAATCGACATGGTGGTTTCCTAAATGGGATATCTTGAAATTGAGAAGATTTTAGCGACCGAGGGCCAAGGCCAAGCCTTGGTTCAAATCGGATGCCAAGTCGGTGTCCGGCAGGGCTTGAAGCAGGCCGCAGCGTTGCGCCATTTCCAGCGGTTGGTGGGCCAAACCACAGACGATCAGGCGGACCTTCTTTTTGCGGCAACTGCGCACCAAAGACATCAGTGCATCTGCACCGGACGTGTCGATGTAAATCAGGTTTTTCAGATCCACCACCACGGCTTTGGATGGCAGGTTTTCTTCCATGGCTTCCACCAGTTTGACCGCGCCAAAGAACAACGCACCATACAGACGATGGGCTTGCACGTGGGCTTCTTGACCTGTCAGTTCGGGGTGGCTGTCCGCCAGCACATGCTCAGCACGGGTGAGGCTGGAGATGCGGTAGATAAAGGTCAGACACGCGGCGATCAGACCCACTTCCACGGCCACCGTCAAATCGACGATGACGGTGAGCAAGAACACCAGCAACAAGGTGACGCGGTAGGTCATGCGGAACTGGCGCAGATGCACAAACTCGTGCCACTCGCCCATGTTCCAAGCCACAAACATCAGAATAGCTGACAGCGCGGCCAGCGGCACATCGCCCGCCAGCGGCGCAGCCACTAGCATGACCACCAACAAAGTAAAGGCATGCACGATGCCAGCCACGGGGCTGTTGCCACCGTTCTTGACGTTGGTCACGGTGCGAGCAATCGTGCCCGTGGCGGGCATGCCGCCAAAGAAAGGCGTGACGAGGTTGGCAATGCCTTGGGCCATCAACTCTTGGTTGGCATCGTGGCGGTCACCGTAGGGGCCGTCGGCCATCATTTGGTCGGCAATGCGGGCGCACAAAAGCGATTCAATCGAACCGAGCAGGGCCAGCGTGGTGGCGGGAATCAGTAAGAACTTGGCGGTTTCCCAGCTGAAGTCGGGCCATGCAAACGCGGGCAAGCTGTTGGGGATGCTGCCAAAACGCGAGGCGATGGTTTCGACATCCAGCCCCATCATCTTGCTGGCCATCGTTGCGCCCACCAGCACCACGATGGAGCCAGGGATGGTGGAGAAGTTTTTGGTGCTGGGCATGGCATTGGCCAAGCGCGGCAAAGCCAGTTGCCAAAACGCCAACACGGCCAAACACACCACCGCAAGGCCCAAGGCTTCGCCATTGAATGTGCCGATGTTGGCGCTGAGCGTGTGCAAGATGCCGAAGAAATCAGCCGGCATGGCTTTGACTTGCAGACCCAAGAAGTCTTTGAGCTGCGACACCATGATGAGCACCGCAATGCCGTTGGTGAAACCAATCACCACGGCCACCGGGATGAAACGAATGAGCGAGCCTAAACGCAGCAAGCCCATGGCCAGCAGCATGACGCCCGACATGGCGGTGGCAATCATCAAATTGGCCAAGCCATAGCGTTCCAAAATACCGTAAACGATGACGATGAACGCACCCGCAGGCCCGCCAATTTGCACGCGGCTGCCACCCAAAGCGGAAATTAAAAAGCCCGCAATGATTGCGGTGAACAAACCCGCCTCAGGCTTGAGCCCCGACGCAATGGCAAACGCCATGGCCAGCGGCAAAGCCACCACGCCCACCGTGATACCTGCGCCCACGTCTTGGTAAAAACGTTGGCGCGTGTAGCCTTGCAGCGCGTCGAGTAATTTGGGTTTGAACATATTGAATTGGGGTCAGAACCCAATTAATGGATACGCATACCGGGTTTTGCGCCGGGCCAAGGGTGCAGCACGTAAATGCCAGCATCGGTCTTGTCGTCTGCGTGGCTGGCGGCGAGCACCATGCCTTCACTCACGCCAAACTTCATTTTGCGTGGGGCCAAGTTGGCCACCATCACGGTGAGCTTGCCTTTGAGGTCTTCAGGCTTGTACATGCTTGCCACGCCTGAGAACACGTTTCGAGTTTTACCTTCGCCCACATCCAGCGTGAGACGCAACAGTTTGGTCGAGCCTTCCACCGCTTCGCAGTTGACGATTTCGGCAATGCGCAAATCGACCTTGGCAAAGTCGTCGATGCTGATGGTGGGCGCAATTTCTTCGCCACCGGGTGTGACTTTTTCTTCCACCACAGCTGGGGGTTCAAACAAAGCCTCGAGTTGTTCGGGGGTGACGCGTTGCATGAGGTGTTGGTAAGGTTGAATGGTCGCCACGTAGCCTGTGGTGTTCCAGTTTTGCATGCTGGTGCCAGTGAAGGCTTCCACCGCTTGCGCAAGCGCGGGCAGTACAGGGGCCAAGTAGCGGCTCAGCTCGGCAAACGCATTGATGAGCAACGAGCACACTTGGTGCAGGGCTTCGTTGTTGGCGGCATCTTTGGCCAAGTCCCAAGGTTTGTGTTGGTCCACATACGAATTGACCTTGTCGGCCAGCAACATGATTTCGCGAGCGGCTTTGCCGTACTCGCGTGCGTCGTAGGCTTGGGCGATGCTGTCTTTGGCGGCGTGAATGTCACTCAACAGCGCGGTGCCTTGTTCGCCAAAACTTTGTGTGAGCTTGCCTTCAAAACGCTTGGTCAAGAAGCCCGCCGCACGCGACGCGATGTTGACGAACTTGCCAATCAAATCGCTGTTGACGCGCAGCATGAAGTCTTCGGCGTTGAAGTCGATGTCTTCGTTGCGGTTGTTGAGCTTGGTGGCCAAGTAGTAGCGTAGCCACTCGGGATTCATGCCTAGGCTGAGGTACTTGAGCGGGTCGAGGCCGGTGCCACGGCTCTTGCTCATCTTCTCGCCGTTGTTGACGGTGAGGAAGCCGTGCACAAACACGTTGTTGGGCGTTTTGCGGCCGCTGAAGTGCAGCATGGCGGGCCAGAACAGCGTGTGGAACGTGACGATGTCTTTGCCGATGAAGTGGTATTGCTCCAGCTGCTCGTTGGCCATGTAGGCGTTGTAGTCTTCGCCGCGCTTGTCGAGCAAGTTTTTCAGCGAGGCCAAGTAGCCCACAGGCGCGTCGAGCCAAACATAAAAGTACTTGCCCGGAGCGTCTGGAATTTCGATGCCAAAGTAAGGCGCATCGCGCGAGATGTCCCAATCGCCCAAGCCTTCGCTGATCGTGCCATCGGGGTTGGTGCGCACGGTGAACCACTCTTTGACCTTGTTGGCCACTTCGGGTTGCAACTTGCCGTCTTGGGTCCACTTTTCTAAGAACGCCACGCAGCGTGGGTCGGACAGCTTGAAGAAGAAATGCTCGGAGCTTTTCAGTTCAGGCTTGGCGCCCGACAAAGCAGAGAACGGGTTGATCAGGTCGGTGGGCGCATAGACCGCGCCGCACACCTCGCAGTTGTCGCCGTACTGGTCGTGGGCGTGGCACTTGGGGCACTCGCCTTTGATGAAGCGGTCGGGCAAAAACATGTTCTTCTCGGGATCGAAGAACTGGTCAATCGTGCGGCGCTCAATCAGTGAGCCGCCTTCTGATTCGGGAATGTCGCGCAGGTCACGGTAGATCTGGCGGGCCAGCTCGTGGTTCTCGGGCGCGTCGGTGCTGTGCCAGTTGTCAAACTGGATGTGAAAGCCATCCAAATACGGCTTGCGGCCTGCGGCGATGTTGGCCACAAACTGCTGCGGGGTGATGCCTGCCTTCTCGGCCGCAATCATGATGGGCGCGCCGTGTGTGTCGTCCGCGCCCACGAAATCAACCTGGTGGCCCTGCATGCGCTGGAAACGCACCCAGATGTCGGCCTGGATGTACTCCATGATGTGACCGATGTGGAAATTGCCGTTGGCGTAGGGCAGGGCGGTGGTGACGAAAAGCTGGCGCTGGGACATTTGGGAGCAAGACCTTAGGGCGAAGGGGGCGATTTTAGTTCCTACAGAATGCGCGCATGAACTTACCTAGCTTTGACGAATTCCGCCAAAAAGCCATGGCCGCCGGCTTTGACGAGGTGATCGAGCGTGAATGGGCGCCCAACACCGTGCTAGACACCCACACCCACGCGTTTGGCGTGCACGCCATCCTCACGCGCGGTGAGATGTGGCTGACCATGCATGGCCAAACCCAGCATCTGCTGCCCGGCTCTATTTTTGAGCTGGACCCCAATGTGCCGCATGACGAGCGCTATGGCGCTGAAGGTGCGGCGTATTGGGTGGCGCGTAAAAACGCTTGATCTGCGCTCGCTTGCGCTGATTTACTGCTTCAACGGGCGCTCAGTCGCACGGATGACCTGCGTTGCGTGCGGTCAAACGCGCCGCGCTAGACTTGCGCGCAATTCCTATTTCAAGAACAAAGAAGTTTTATGGCCCTGAACGAACAAGCCCTGACCGCGGCTCTCCAAACCGTGATTGACCCCAACACGGGCAAAGACTTTGTCACCACCAAAGCGCTGAAGAACCTGCAAATTCAAGGCGGCGATGTGTCGTTTGACGTGGTGCTGGGTTACCCCGCCAAGAGCCAAATCGCAGGTTTTCGCAAAGACTTGATCGCTGCTGCCAAAAGCGTGGCGGGTGTCGAGAACGTGTCGGCCAACATCACCATGAACATCGTGGCGCACGCCGCGCAGCGCGGTGTGGCGTTGTTGCCCCAAGTGAAAAACATCATCGCCGTGGCCTCAGGCAAGGGCGGTGTGGGCAAAAGCACCACCGCCGCCAACTTGGCGCTGGCCTTGGCCGCCGAAGGCGCCAGCGTGGGTTTGCTGGACGCCGACATTTACGGCCCTAGTCAGCCCATGATGATGGGCATCGAAGGCCGTCCTGAGAGCACCGACGGCCAAACCATGGACCCGTTGGAGAACTACGGCGTGCAAGTCATGTCCATCGGTTTCTTGGTGGACCAAGACGAAGCCATGATCTGGCGCGGCCCCATGGCCACCCAAGCCTTGGAGCAGTTGCTGCGCCAAACCAACTGGAAAGCCTTGGACTATTTGATCGTCGACATGCCCCCCGGCACGGGCGACATCCAGCTCACGCTCAGCCAGCGCGTGCCCATGACCGGTGCGGTCATCGTCACCACGCCGCAAGACATTGCGTTGCTGGATGCCAAAAAAGGCATCAAGATGTTCGAGAAGGTGGGCGTGCCCATCCTCGGTTTGGTCGAGAACATGGCGGTGCATGTATGCACCAATTGCGGCCACATCGAACATATCTTTGGCGCCGACGGCGGCAAGAAGATGGCCGAGCAATACAACATGGACTACTTGGGTGCCTTGCCGCTGAACATGCAAATCCGCCTGCAAGCCGACAGTGGCAAGCCCACCGTGGTGGCCGACCCTGACGGCGACGTGGCTGGCATCTACAAGGCGGTGGCCCGCCAGGTGGCGGTGAAAATTGCAGCGAAAGCCAAAGACTTTTCGAGCAAGTTTCCCAGCATCAAGATCTCTAAAGAAACTTGATTCACGCCATGTCGCAACGCCCCAGCCTCCAAGTAGCCGTTGTCATGCGCCGTGAGCGTGTGCCGGGTGCCATGAGCCGTTGGCAACCTTGGCGTTGGGTGTTGCACGATGTGACGGGGCACGACTTGGTGCCGCACGCCGAGCACTTTGGCACCGAGCCGCGCTGTTTGCGACAAACTGCCGACGAACAAATTTGGCTGTATCCAGGCTTCACAGTTGAGCTGTTTCGCGACGACGCCGAGGGCTACTACCTCAACGCCGCCTCGCCTGCGCCGTGTTGGTTTGTGTTGTGGCGCATGGAAGAAGAGCCCAGCCTCAGCGATGAGGTGATGGCCGTGCCCGCCATGGTGAGTCTGAGCTACCACGACGCAGGTCGTTGGCTCGATGCCCAAGAAAACGTGGACCAAGTGCCCGCACCACCCGAGGTGGTGGCATGGATGACTGAGTTCATGGATGAGCATTTGGTGGTTGAGGCCAAGCGCCGCAAACGCCCCGACAGTTTCCGCCCTTTACAAGATCGCTTTGGCAACCCAGCGTCGGTCAGCACCGAAAAAATGCGTGGCGGTGGCCAAAACCATGGAGGCGGTCATGGCCAATGACGACACCCCTGCTGGTTTTTTAAGCCGCTGGTCACGCCGCAAAGCCGATGTGCGCGAAGGCCGGCCGTTGGCCGAACTGACGCCTGCGCCGAGTGGTGCTGAGCCTGGCAACCTGTCAACCCGTGAGTCAAATGCACCTGCTTCTGCCAGTGCTGCGACCCCCAGTGCGACATCACCTGCCCAGACCCACGAACCCGCAGCTCGTCCCGCGCCCACGCTGGCCGACGCGCAGCAACTCACCCCTGAATCTGATTTCACGGGCTTCATGGCCCGAGGCGTCGCGCCCGATGTAAAAAACGCCGCCATGAAAAAGCTGTTCACCGACCCGCACTTCAATGTGATGGACCGTATGGACATCTACATCGACGACTACAGTCAACCCGATCCCTTGCCCATGGCGATGCTGCGTCAGATGACCAGTGCCAAGACCTTGAACTTGTTCGACGACGAGCCTGAAAAAACGGTCGAGGCCAACGTGGGTGACAAACCCGCATTGGAAGAACCCAAAGTCGTGGCACAGTCCGTCCCTGCTGACAACCATTCCAACATCGAGCCCACTACGCATGACCACGCTGATTTGCGACTGCAACCAGACCCAACCACTAGACCCGAAGGCACTGAGCCAAAGCCTGTCTGAACCCCTCACGCTGCATACGGCTTTGTGCCGCCGCGAGGCCAGCGCTTTTGTGCAAGCCGTGCAAGGCACAGACGATGTGGTGGTGGCCTGCACCCAAGAGCAACGCTTGTTTGGCGACTTGGCTGTGGAGGCGCAAGCCAAAACCTCGGTCATCAAATTCGTGAATATTCGCGAGACTGGCGGTTGGAGCAGTGACGCCAAAAACGCCTCACCCAAAATTGCCGCATTGTTAGCCGCTGCGCATTTGCCCGAGCCTGAGCCCGTGCCCACGGTGACGTTCAAGAGTGCAGGGCGATTGCTCATCTTGGGGCAGATGGACCAGGCCGAACAAGCTGCCGCTCTGTTGGCCGACACGCTGAACGTGACGATCTTTACCCAAGGTGCCGGCGAAGCTGGCGGCGCCCAAAACCGCCGCTACCCCGTGTTGGGCGGCCAAGTGGTGCGTGTGGATGGTTGGCTGGGTGCGTTCAAGCTGACTTGGCAAAACAACAACCCCATCGACCTTGACCTGTGCACCCGCTGCAACGCCTGCGTGGCCGCTTGCCCTGAGCAAGCGATTGGTCTGGATTACCAAATTGACATGAGCAAGTGCAGTTCGCACCGCGATTGCGTGACTGCTTGCGGCGCCGTGGGCGCGATCAACTTTCAGCGCGAAGCGCAAGAAGAAACCGCCGAGTTCGACCTGGTGCTCGACTTGCGCGAGCAAAGCGCCTTCACCCGCCATGCTTTGCCGCAAGGCTATTTCCGCGGCGCAACCGCTGCCAACTTGCTGCGCTTGCGCGAGCTGGTGGGCGAGTTTGAAAAGCCCAAGTTCTTTGACTACAAGCAAAAGCTCTGCGCGCACAGCCGCAACGAAAAAGTGGGCTGCAATGCCTGCGTGGACATTTGCTCTGCCGAGGCGGTCAGCTCCGATAAGTCGCGCCAACAAATCAAGGTCAACCCCAACCTGTGTGTGGGCTGCGGTGCATGCACCACGGTGTGCCCCACAGGCGCACTGACCTACGCGTATCCGCGTGCCAGCGAGCAAGGCGTCAAGCTCAAAACTTTGCTCAGCACCTACCAAAAAGCGGGCGGCAAAGACGCCGTCATCTTGTTGCACAGCCAAGACGCGGGCCAAGCTTTGGTCAACGAGCTGGGCCGTGCGGCACAACTTAAAGTTGCCAAAGGCCTGCCTGCGCATGTGATTCCCGTGTCGCTGTGGCACACCGCTAGCTTGGGCTTGGATGTGTGGCTCGCGGCCTTGGCCTATGGTGCAGCGCAAGTGTTGGTACTCCACACCGCCGAAGAAGCGCCGCAATATGCCGACGGCTTGCAAGCGCAAATGGCGCAAGCTCAGGCCATGCTCGAAGGCTTGGGCTACGCCAAGCCTGGTCGTATGCCTGTGCAGTTGGTGCATGCCGCGCAAGCTCTTGAATTGGATGCTGAATTGCAGCGTCTCACCACGGGCCAGCAACGCTTGAGCACCACCGTGCCTGCTGCCACGTTTGCGGTGATGGCTGAAAAGCGCAGCACGTTGAGCATGGTGATCGACCATTTGCTCGAACACGCGCCGGTTTTGAAAACTGCCACTGCACCCGAAGCTCTGGCTTTACCCAAAGACGGTTCGCTATTCGGCTCGGTCGAAGTCAACAAAGACAGCTGCACCTTGTGCATGAGCTGCGTCAGCGCTTGCCCCGCCAACGCGCTGCAAGACAACCAGCAAGCGCCGCAACTGCGCTTCTTTGAAAAAAACTGCGTCCAATGCGGCTTGTGCGTCAGCACCTGCCCCGAAAAAGCCCTCAACCTCGTGCCGCGCTTGTTGCTCACGCCACAACGCAAAGAAGTGCGCGTACTCAACGAAACCCAGCCCTACGGCTGCGTGCGCTGCGGCAAACCCTTTGGCACGCTCAAAGGCATCGAAGCCATGATTGGCAAATTGGCTGGGCACTCGATGTTCCAAGGCGAGGCCTTGCAGCGCCTCAAGATGTGCGGCGACTGCCGTGTGATTGACATTTACTCTGCTGGCGACGAGCAAAAAATCGTCTAATTATTTCTATGACCGAACCTCATTTGTCCTCCGCTCTCGACGAAGAAACCGCACGCGCTGAGCTGTACGGTTTGATTTCTGAGTTGTTCTATGCCCCCGCTCGCCCCGAGTTGTTGGCGCAACTGCGCGTGGCTGCGACTGATGCGCCTACTTCGGGCGGCTTTCTAGAAGAACCTTGGCGACAGTTGGTGGCGGTGGCCCGCGAGATGGACGACAAGAGCATCCAAAACGAGCACCACGCGCTGTTTGGTGGTGTGGGCAAGCCCGAGGTGTATGTGTACGCCTCGCACTTTTTGACCGGCTTTTTGAACGAAAAACCCTTAGCGCAATTGCGCACCGACCTGGCTGCGCTGGGCTTGGGACGAGACGACACCACCATGTCCGAAACCGAAGACCACGTGTCTTATGTGTTTGAGGTCATGCGTTTCTTGGTGGCGGGTGATGATGTGTCGGTGTCTAACCTCACACAACAAGCCAAATTTTTTGCGGCCCATGTGCAAACCTGGTTGCCCGCGTTCTGTGATGCTTTGCAAGCCACACCGCGTGCGCGCTTCTATGCGGCGCTGGCCGACTTGACCCGTGCGTTTGTGAGCGTTGAAGCGCAGGGTTTTGACATGCTGGCTTAGTCGTTGGCACGGCTGCATCGTTTCTTTTTTTTGACGAGTTTATTTGACGCTTAGGTGACAAGAGAAGCCTTGAAAGGGACAGGATCCTGGGCATTTCAAGGGTTACTGACGTAAGTACGTATAGGACAAACTCACATCATTGGTACATTATGCAAAGTCGTGCATACCCACGACATCACGAGGAGCTAACAATGCAAAAAGAACAAACCAAAGACCAAGCGACACCGTCGCGCCGTGGTTTTTTTATGGGTGCCGCTGCTGCAGGTGCTGCCGCTGCTGCTGTGACAGCCATGCCTGGCCTCAATACCCCCTCCGCCGAATTGAACAAACTTCCTCCCGCGCCTGAAAACGGTGGCGGCTACAGCTTGAGCGAACACGTCAAGCGTTACTACCAGACCGCTCGCGTCTGAAGGAGTTGCACATGTTGTTGACCCGTAAAACAGATTCAGCTGCCCACACTGCTGGCAGTTCTGCCTTCGTTGGCCGCTTGCAACGTGGCTTGTCGCAGGCTTTGCCGACGCTTGACCGTCGTGGCTTTTTGCGCCGCTCAGGTTTGGGCATTGGCGTGGGTTTGGCTGCCACACAGCTGAGCTTGGTGAAAAAAGCCAACGCTTCTGGCGCTATGTCGAATAACGGCGGTGGCAAGATTGAAGTCAAACGCACGGTTTGTACCCACTGCTCTGTGGGCTGTGCGGTGGATGCCGTGGTTGAAAACGGCGTTTGGGTGCGTCAAGAACCGGTGTTTGATTCCCCCATCAACCTCGGTGCCCATTGCGCCAAAGGTGCGGCCCTGCGCGAGCACGGCCACGGTGAGTTCCGTTTGCGTTACCCGATGAAGTTGGTCAACGGCAAGTACGAGCGCATCAGCTGGGACACGGCCCTCGAAGAAATCAGCGCCAAGCTGCTGGACTTGCGTAAAACCGCAGGCCCAGACAGTGTGTACTGGATTGGCTCGTCCAAGCACAACAACGAACAAGCTTATTTGCTGCGCAAGTTTGTCAGCTACTTCGGTAGTAACAACTGCGACCACCAAGCCCGTATTTGTCACTCCACCACGGTGGCCGGTGTGGCCAACACGTGGGGCTACGGCGCGATGACCAACTCGTACAACGACATGCAAAACAGCAAGGTCGCTTTGTACATTGGTTCCAACGCTGCCGAAGCCCACCCTGTGTCGATGCTGCACATGCTGCACGCCAAGGAAAACGGCTGCAAGATGATCGTGGTGGACCCACGATTCACACGCACCGCAGCCAAGGCTGACGAGTACGTGCGTATTCGCTCTGGCTCTGACATTGCTTTCTTGTTCGGCCTCTTGCACATCATCTTCAAGAACGGCTGGGAAGACAAAAAGTACATCAACGACCGTGTGTTCGGCATGGACAAGGTCAAAGAAGAAGTCATGGCCAAGTGGACGCCAGACAAAGTGGAAGAGGTTTGCGGTGTGACGCCTGAGCAGTTGCTCAAAGTGGCCACCATGCTGCACGAAAACAACCCCGGCACCATCGTGTGGTGTATGGGGCAAACCCAGCACAGCATTGGTAACGCCATCGTGCGTGCTTCTTGCATCTTGCAGTTGGCTTTGGGCAATGTCGGCAAGGCCGGCGGCGGCACCAACATTTTCCGCGGCCACGACAACGTGCAAGGCGCGACCGACGTTGGTCCTAACCCTGACTCCTTGCCCGGCTACTACGGCATCGTGGAAGGCTCATGGAAGCATTTCGCCAAAGCGTGGGGTGTGGAATTCGATTGGCTCAAAGGCCGTTTCGCATCGCCCGCGATGATGACCAAGCCTGGCATCACCGTCTCGCGTTGGATCGACGGTGTGTTGGAAAAGAACGAGCTCATCGACCAAGACAGCAACCTCAAAGGCGTGTTCTATTGGGGCCATGCACCCAACTCACAAACCCGTGGTTTGGAGATGAAGCGTGCCATGGACAAGCTGGACTTGTTGGTGGTGGTCGACCCCTACCCTTCAGCCACTGCTGCCATGGCCGCGATGCCCGGTAAAGCCGAAGACCTCAACCCCAATCGCGCGGTGTACTTGTTGCCCGCTGCCACGCAGTTTGAAACCAGTGGCTCGGCCACGGCCTCGAACCGTTCGTTGCAATGGCGCGAGAAGGTGATTGAGCCTTTGTGGGAAAGCCGCTCTGACCACATGATCATGTACCAATTGGCCGAAAAACTCGGCTTTGGCAAAGAGTTGGTCAAGAACTACAAGCTGCAAAAAGTCAAAGGCATGGACGAACCCATGGTCGAAGACATCTTGCGCGAAATCAACAAGTCGGTTTGGACCATTGGCTACACCGGCCAAAGCCCAGAGCGCTTGAAAGCGCACATGCGCAACATGCATCTCTTTGACGTCAAGACCCTCAAGTCCAAAGGCGGCAAAGACAAAGAAACCGGTTACGACTTCGGTGGTGACTACTTCGGCTTGCCTTGGCCTTGCTACGGCACACCCGAACTCAAGCACCCAGGCACATCCAACCTGTACGACACCTCCAAGCACGTCATGGACGGCGGCGGTAACTTCCGCGCCAACTTCGGCGTCGAGAAAGACGGCAAAAACCTGTTGGCTGAAGATGGCTCGCACTCCAAAGGCGCGGACATCACCACGGGCTATCCCGAACTCGACCATGTGTTGCTCAAGAAACTCGGTTGGTGGGACGAACTCACCGATGCCGAAAAAGCATTGGCCGAAGGCAAGAACTGGAAGACCGACAACTCGGGCGGCATGATGCGTGTGTTCATGCAAAACCACGGTTGCCATCCCTTCGGCAATGCCAAAGCGCGTGCCGTGGTGTGGAACTTCCCAGACCCCATCCCGCAACACCGCGAGCCTTTGTATGGCACGCGTCCTGACTTGATGGAAAAGTACCCCACGCACGCTGACAAAAAAGCGTTCTGGCGTCTGCCCACTTTGTACAAGACGATCCAAGACAAGAACGTCGCCGACAAAGTGCACGAGAAATTCCCGCTCATCCTCACCTCTGGCCGTTTGGTCGAGTACGAAGGTGGCGGCGAAGAAACCCGTTCCAACCCTTGGTTGGCCGAGTTGCAACAAGAAGCATTTGTCGAGATCAACCCCAAGACCGCAGCTGACCGTGGCATTCGCAACGGCGAACGTGTGTGGCTGAAGAGCCCCACAGGCGCACGTTTGAATGTGCAAGCGTTGGTGACAGAGCGTGTGGACACCGGCACCGTATGGATGCCCTTCCACTTTTCAGGTCGCTGGCAAGGCGAAGACATGCTCAAGTACTACCCCAAAGGCGCAGCGCCCATCGTGCGCGGTGAAGCGGTCAACACGGCCACCACGTATGGTTACGACAGCGTCACCATGATGCAAGAAACCAAAACCACCGTTTGCAACATCGAACGCGCCTAAGGAGAATTAAATGGCACGCATGAAATTTATCTGTGACGCTGAGCGTTGCATCGAGTGCAACGGTTGCGTCACCGCTTGTAAAAACGAACACGAAGTCCCATGGGGCGTTAACCGCCGCCGTGTGGTCACTTTGAACGATGGCGTTCCCGGCGAGAAATCGATCTCTGTCGCGTGTATGCATTGTTCAGATGCACCTTGCATGGCCGTTTGCCCTGTGAACTGCTTCTACAAGACCGACGAAGGCGTGGTCTTGCATGACAAAGACATCTGCATTGGCTGCGGCTACTGCTCTTACGCTTGCCCATTTGGCGCACCTCAGTTCCCAAGCCAAGGCACCTTCGGTGTGCGCGGCAAGATGGACAAGTGCACCTTCTGCGCCGGTGGCCCAGAAGCCAACGGCAGCGAAGCTGAGTTTGAAAAATACGGTCGTAACCGTTTGGCCGAAGGCAAGTTGCCTGCTTGTGCCGAAATGTGTTCGACCAAAGCTTTGCTCGCTGGCGACGGCGATATGGTGGCCGACATCTTCCGCAACCGCGTGGTCAAGCGCAACAAGGGTGCAGAAGTGTGGGGCTGGGGCACGGCTTATGGCTCTAAGCAAGCCGGTCAGGCACCTGCCAAAGTTGAAGGAGTGAAGAAATGATGAAACGCATCGCATTCATTCTGCTCAGCGTCGCGGCACTCACCGCTTGCGGTGAGAAGGCTCAAACCCTCGGCACCAAAAACGACGCCACCGCCTACAGTGGCGCTACCAATAGTTTTGTCGCCCCCGGCTGGACAGCCGGTGACAAAACCAGCTGGGAGCAGCACTTGCGTGCTCGCGGCCAATACGGCCAGAACGACAACAGTCGCGCACCGTAAAACAAGGGGCACATCATGTACCGCTCTTTTCAATCGGTGTTGTGTGCAGCGTTGACGGTGTTCGCACTGTCGGCTGTCGCACAAGACAAAGCGCCTGCGACGGCTATGGCCGTGCAGAGCGTCAATATCCAAGACGTCAAGCCTGACGCCAGCGATTCGCCCGGCTATGCCGAGCAAACCAATGGCGAACGTGGCAAAGTTCAGCCCGGCAACAACGCGCCCATGTGGCGCGCGGTGGGCGGCGGCGTGGAAGGCTATAGCAGTCTGCCCAAGTCACAAGCCCCAGAAGCTGGCGTGTTGATTCAACCCTTTGTGCAATACCCAGGCTCACGCCTCACCAACGGTGGTGAGGCTTGGCGCCAAGTGCGCAACAACTGGATCATTCCTTACGGCGGTTCGCTGTTGTTGATCGTGTTGGGCGCGGTGGGCGTTTTCTACTGGCGCAAAGGCATGATCAAGTTACATGGCAAACCGACGGGTGTCGAGATTGAGCGCTTCACACCGTTCGAACGCTCAGCCCACTGGACCAATGCCATTGCATTTGTGGTGTTGGCCTTGTCTGGCGTCACCATGGCTTTCGGCAAGTTCTTCATGCAACCGATCATTGGCGACACGCTGTTTGGTTGGATCACTTACTTGCTAAAGAATGCGCACAATTTTGCAGGCCCTCTGTTCGCGGTGTCTTTGACTGTGGTCTTTGTGACCTTCTTGAAAGATAACTTGCCAAGCAAAGAAGACTTTGTGTGGATCATCAAAGGCGGCGGTTTGCTCAGCGGCCACGAGGTGCCATCACACCGCTTCAATGCGGGTGAAAAGATCGTGTTCTGGGGCGGCGTGTTTGCCCTTGGTTTGGTGGTGGTGGCGTCTGGCTTTGTGCTCGACAAAATCATTCCCTTCCTTGTGTACGAGCGCAGCACCATGCAAATGGCGCACATGATTCACGCAGTGGCCACCTTGCTGATGATCGCCATGTTCATCGGCCACATCTACATGGGCACCATCGGGATGGAAGGCGCTTACAAAGCCATGAAGACCGGCTATGTGGACGAGACATGGGCCAAAGAGCATCACGAACTCTGGCACGACGACATCAAGGCTGGCAAGATTCCAGCCCATCGCTCCGAAGAAACCTCGGGCACCACAGCGCACGTTTGATGCGCTGAACAGGAGAACCACAATGAACAAAGCACTCTTCGCACTGATCTTGGCTGCTGTCAGCGCCACGGCTTTTGCCAAATTGCCCGCACCCAATGACGAAGCCAAGGCCAAAGCGGCTGAAGCTGCCGCTAAGACAGCACACGCTGGTAAAACTGATGCCTACTTGTTGTGCAAGTCGCAAGACAAAGTGGCCGCCCACGTGCAAAAGACCAACAAAGCCAAAGCAGGCAAGCCCGAGGCCACACCGCCTTGTGCTGACCCCGGCAAGTTTGTTTACACGCCACCTGAGGCAGCCGCTTCTGCACCGGCTGCCGCTGCATCGGCTCCTGCTGTGGCTGCCGCCCCAGCGAAAGCCGCCGCACCTGCTGCACCCGCTAAGAAGTAATCCATACAGCCTTGCTGTTCATTGGGCCGCACCGCAAGGTGGCGGCCCTTTTTGTTGTAGCCTTGTCGGCTTATGTCTATTGCATCTTCTACTTCTCCTGTGTTGCCACGCCTGACCCAAGCGCAAGCTGAACTGACCCGACAGATTGACGTCGTGAACGAACATGGTGTGCGTGAACAGGTGTCCATCCCCGCCGAGCGTGCATTGACGGTCTATGTGGACAAACGCGAAATCGTCACGCTGATGACCTTGGGCGCACATCCCGAGCTGTTGGTGCTGGGCTATTTGCGTAACCAACGTTTGGTCGCGGATGTGAGTGAGGTTGAATCCATCACGGTGGATTGGGAAGCAGGCGAAGACGGTGCAGGCGTGGCTGCCGTCAAAACTCGACACGGCATTGCCGACATTGCCGCACGTACCGAAAAGCGTGTGGTCACCACGGGCTGCGGTCAGGGCAGTGTGTTTGGCGACTTGATGAGCGAGATTGATGGCTTGGCGTTGCCCGATGCGCGCCTCAGCCAAGCGCGTTTGTATGGCTTGCTCAATGCCATTCGCGTGCAAGAAACCACTTACAAATCGGCAGGCTCGGTGCATGGTTGCGCCTTGTTCAGCCGCGAGTTTATGCAAATCTTTGTCGAAGACGTGGGCCGTCACAACGCGATAGACACCATCGCCGGCTGGATGTGGATGAACGGGGTGGTTGCCGATGCCGATTCAATTTTTTACACCACGGGCCGCTTGACCAGCGAGATGGTGATGAAGTCTGCGCAAATGGGCGTGGCTGTGGTGGTGTCGCGCAGCGGCATCACGCAAATGGGCTACGACGTGGCCACGCGCTTGCAGCTGTGCACCATTGGTCGCGCCACCAACAAACACTTTTTGGGCTACACCGCACTTGAACGTTTGCAGTTGGACCCGTCACTGGCGGTTGGTGGTGTACGCAAGGTGAAGCAAGCATGAGCGAGCGCACGCAAGATGCGTTTACGCAAGACGCAGCGCAATCGCTTGGCGCGGTGGTTAAACCGGCAGGCGTCAAACGAACAGGCGTGACTTGGTGGACGCAAGCGTGGCGCACGCTGTGGCGCGATGCCCGCGCAGGCGAGCTGCGCTTGCTGGTGGTGGCCGTGGCGCTGGGCGTGGCAGCACTCAGCTCGGTCAGCTTTTTGGCCGACCGTTTGAACGGTGGTTTGCAGCGCGATGCCCGTCAACTTTTAGGCGGTGATGTGGTGGTGGTGAGCGACCAAGCCACACCCGCGCACATCATGCAACGCGCCAAGGCCGACGGCTTGCAAGGTGTGACCACTTTGAGTTTTCCGACCATGGCGCGTGGTCAATCGCAAAGCGGTGCAGAGAGCAACAGCCGTTTGGTGGCGCTCAAAGCTGTGGAGATGGGCTACCCCTTGCGCGGCGAACTCAAAGTTGCCAGCAGCTTGGCGCAAGCGGACGTGACAGAAAAAACCAACGCCATTCCCGCCAGTGGTGAAGTATGGGTCGAGCCTGCAGGTTTAGAAGCCTTGGGCCTCGATGTGGGTGACAGCGTGTCGCTAGGCAACAGCTTGTTGCGCATCAGCCGCGTGCTGGTGAACGAGCCAGACCGTGGCGCAGGCTTCATGAACTTTGCACCGCGCGTGTTGATGAACAGCGCTGACTTAGACGCCACGGCTTTGATCCAACCCGCCAGCCGCGTGACCTGGCGCTACGCAGTCGTGGGCGCAGACAACGCCACGAAAAACTTTTTAGCGTGGGCCGAAGCCGAGAGTAAAAAACCAGAAGTGCGCGGTGTGCGTGTGGAGTCGCTCGAAGCAGGCCGCCCCGAGATGCGCCAAACCTTGGACCGTGCGGGCAAGTTCTTGAACTTGGTGGCTTTGCTTGCGGCGTTGCTCAGCGCGGTGGCCGTGGCACTCGCGGCCCGCGCCTTTGCCGCACGCCATTTGGACGACTGCGCCATGCTGCGCGTGTTGGGCCTGAGTCAGCGCCACATTGCGTTGTCGTACACCGCCGAATTTGTGTGGGTGGGCACCTTTGCCAGCACCTTGGGTTTGGCCTTGGGCTATGCCGTGCACTTGGTGTTTGTGGCTTTGCTCAAAGGTTTGGTGGACACCGCCTTGCCTGCGCCCAGCGTGTGGCCGGTGGTGTATGGCTTGGGCACGGGCCTCACTTTGTTGCTGGCGTTTGGTTTGCCGCCTGTGCTGCAGCTGGCCAGCGTGCCTGCGCTGCGCGTGATGCGCCGCGATGTGGGTGAACTCAAAGCCACCACGCTCAGCGTGTGGGCCTTGGGACTCACCGGTTTTGCCGTGCTGTTGATCGCTGTCAGCCGTGATTTGAAATTGGGCCTCATGGTGGTGGGTGGCTTTGCAGGTGCGGTGTTGGTGTTTGCGGGCATGGCCTGGTTGGCCGTGCAGGTGCTGCGCCGCAGCGTGGTGGAGGGCAGTGCGCCGCCGTGGCTGATGTTGGCCACACGACAAATCAGCGCACGTCCTGTCTACGCCATGGTGCAGGTGAGCGCGCTGGCGGTGGGCTTGTTGGCCTTGGCCTTGTTGGTGCTGCTGCGCACTGACCTCATCAGCAGCTGGCGCAATGCCACGCCGGTGAATGCGCCCAACCGTTTTGTCATCAACATTCAACCAGATCAAGCCGCCTCGTTTTTGCAAACCCTGCACGACGCAGGCGTGCGCAAGCCCGATTGGTACCCCATGATTCGTGCGCGCTTGGTGGCGGTCAATGGCAACACCGTCACCCCCGACAGCTACACCGAAGAGCGTGCCCAGCGTTTGGTGGACCGCGAATTCAACGTGTCGTTCAGTGCCGATCAACCTGAGCACAACTCGGTCGTTGCAGGTGCGTGGCAAGCTGAGGAGCTGGATGGTTTGAGCATCGAAGACGGCATTGCCAAAACCCTGAAACTGAAGCTGGGCGACCGCTTGCGCTTTGACATGGCGGGCGTGTTGCACGAAGCACGCATCACCTCGGTGCGACGTGTGGACTGGACCTCCATGCGTGCCAACTTCTTTGTGATGTACCCCGTCAGCCGCCTCGTCACGGGCGCGGGCTTTGATGTGCCCACCACCTACATCGCTGCTTTCCGTGCGCCGCAGCGTGTGGCAGGTGCAGACGCAGTGGCTGAAGCAAGCGCCACGCCTTCTGCCAACCCGACCCGCAAGTTGGTGAAGTCTTCTCCCACATTCGACAACCAACTCATCAGCCGCTTCCCCAACGTCACCAGCGTGGACATGGGTGCAACGCTGAACCAAGTGCAAAGCGTGCTTGGCCAAGTGGTGAGTGCGGTGGAGTTTTTGTTCTTGTTCACCTTGGCCGCTGGCTTGGTCGTCTTGTTTGCGGCGGTGACCGCCACGCGCGAAGAGCGTGCGCGTGAATACGCGGTGTTGCGTGCCTTGGGTGCGTCCAACCACTTGCTCGCCAAGGTGCAGCGCGCCGAACTGGCGGGCGTTGGCGCGTTGGCGGGCTTCTTGGCCAGTGGCGTCGCGATGGCCATGGGCTGGGGCTTGGCCCGCTTTGCGTTTGAGTTTGAATGGACGGCCAGCCCGTGGGTGCCTGTGTTGGGCGCAGTGGTCGGTGCGTTGTTGGCTTTGGCTGCAGGCTGGTGGGGCCTGCGAGATGTGCTGCGTCGCCCAGTGGTGCAGACCTTGCGCCAAGCATCTTGAATTGCACGGTAGCTTGTAGAGCAAGATGACGCCTAAGCAGTTTGTCCATGCCGTTGAACACGCTTTGATGCCCTTGGCCGATGAAGCCAAGGCCCAAGGCATGAAAGCCTATTTGCTCAACCAATTTGAGTTCTTAGGATTGGCAGCGCCCGTGCGCCGCGCAGCGGTCAAAGAAATTGGCAAAGTGAAGTGGCAAAGCTCAGCTGATTTGTTGGCCGCCGCCGAACTACTGTGGCAAAAGCCCGAGCGTGAATACCGCTACACCGCCGTGGACTTGCTGCGCCAACACAGCGCCTATTTAAACGTGAACGACCTACCCGCATTGCAGGCATTGCTGCTGCAAGACGCTTGGTGGGAAACCGTGGATGGCCTGAGCGCCGTCATAGCCGAGGTCATGTACGCAGCCGTGCAGCTAAAACCCAATGCAGCCGTCACGATGGATGTGTGGCTCAAACACCCCAGCCATTGGGTGCGCCGCTCAGCCATGTTGCACCAGCTGGGCTGGCGTTTGGACACCGACACTACGCGTTTGTTTGGCTATGCAACACAACTAGCGGATGAGAAAGAGTTTTTCATTCGCAAAGCCATTGGCTGGGCGCTGCGCGACTATGCGCGGTGGAACTCACAAGCTGTGACGGAATTTTTGGTGGCACACCGCGCACGCTTGTCGGGCCTGACGGTGCGCGAAGCTGCCAAACACTTGACCTTGCCCTGATCCATTCGCGCGACAATCAGCCTTATGCAAATCGAAGAAAAACCACCTTTTGATACCCCATTTGAATGGATAGGCGGCGAGTCCCGCGTGAAGTTGTTGGTCGATCGTTTTTACGATTTGATGGATTTAGAGCCGGGCTATCTGGAGCTGCGTCAGGCCCACGGCCCAGAACTGGCCAACGCGCGTGAACGCTTGTTCATGTTCTTGTGCGGCTGGTTGGGCGGCCCTGATTACTACGTTGAAAAACACGGCCACCCACGATTGCGCATGCGCCACATGCCGTTCTCCATCGGCATCAAAGAACGCGACCAATGGGTGGCGTGTATGGACCAAGCCATGGGCGAGACGGGTGTGCCTGAAGATTTGCGCACGCGTTTGAAAGTCAGTTTTTTCCAAACAGCGGATTGGATGCGTAACAAAGGCGTGTGATCTAGGTGAAATTGAGTGTTAGCATTTATTACTACAAATGAATGCTTTTACTTAGTTCAGCCGATGACCAAAAAAGTACCTTACTACACGCCTGTTGGCTTGATGAAACGCTGGACTCTGCAGAATGGCGATAAAGGTTGCCAGCGATTGCCCTTTGACGATGTCGCTCTGAGCATAGACAGACCAGCTCCCGCTTCACCCAAGCGGACAAGCACCGCAATTAGTCAACAACCTACCGCTCGACCTGTAACAGACCCATTGAAAAAAATGGTCACCGACATCATGGACTTGCACGACTACCTTGCTGCCCCGGTACCAGTCAAACCCGCCAAGGTTGCACCAGCTGCCCTTGTGCAGCCGCAAGCCAAACCACCTGCTAGGCCGCCTGCATTTGACTTGCAAGATATACCTTCGGCTATGCGAAAAATCGGTTGGCTTAAATCAGCCGAGTTGATGGAGCGGTGGTTCAAAGGGGTGTTGAACTATTCACCAGACAAAACCTCAGAAAGCAAAGGCATCAACCAACACAGTGTGCGCTACCCCGCTGAGTTTGTGGATACCGAGACCATCACGTGGGACTGGCTGTTAACTTACCCCGCTGTCGCTGATGGGTTAAACACCTTGGTGCAGCCGGGGGAGATTGACAGCACGAAGGTGAATGAAAGCGGCGTCAGCGCATATTCAAATGCCAAGAAAAGTGCACTCAAGCTGCTAGATGCGCAGTACCGCACATTTACCGGAGAAATAGATGCCTTGGCTGCTTGCAAGGGCGACATTTGGGCATTGCATGACCGCTGTCAATTTCAACTCAACAAAATGGGCTTTCTGTCGTACCTCAACTCCGACTTGGCGGGAGCCTTGGGCGACTTTGCCATTTACGCCGCCATCGCCTATGCCAAGGTTGAGCGGCAAGACTTTGTCCCGCACACTGTCACCATCACCCACGTGTATGCCTATGTCAAAGACAACTATTCGTTTTCAGATGCCCCCGGCAAAGCATCTCAATACTTAGGCCATTGGAATAAAAACGGAGTTATTTTTTCTCCGGCGACGATAACCGTCCATCTGGCTACCTACCTTCGTTTGCTAGGTGCAAGAACGGAGTTGGACTACCCCATTGCACGTTCAACCACTGACAACCCTTACCTTGACGGTACAGATGCCATGCTTACCTTGGGTGACCCACTTAAAGCTGAAGATGTTTTCTACCCAGCTCGTAACCGCGACTTTAGAAATTGGCAGTCTAAACACCAACAGGGCGGCAACATCATGGTGTTTTCTGACCTGAAATTAATACGCCTAGTTAAGCCTATCAAGTTTGCGATTCCTCTGGAGGGTTGAGTGATGGGTGAATTGAATATATGGACGGTGGGTTGGAGCATTGTTTTAGTTTTGAATTGGTTGATAGACCATGCTTTTTGGATAGGAGCTGCAATCTATGGTCGTAGCTTGTTGCGACGCATGCGGCGCGAGTTGGCCGAGCAAGGGCCTGCTGATGGGGTGCAACGCAAAGCTGTGCAACGTCGCTATCTCAAGCGGTTTTTAGTGGTGGCTTGTTTGTGGTACGCGGCAGGGAGTGCATGGTTTTATTACAAAGATGCACAGGCGCGGCAAAGTGCATATAACTGTGACAAAAGCGTATCTACTGAGGATGGCGGGGCGTACATTGGCGATGAGTGTGCACTTCTTAGACAGCCTTGGTCTAATAAAGAGGGGACTGCTGGTGTTCGTGATGGTTTTTCAGCCTTGGTACGAATCTACTCATCGAAAACAGGTGAGTTGTTGGCAGAGGAGTTTGTCGCCAATCCTGAGGGCGCGTTGCACTGGGAGAAAGACAACGTGTGGATTCATGGTTCCGATACGGAGGGTGAATCTGGACTCATGATTGAACTTCCTCCTAGTCGTTGGCGGCAGCTCAAAGCGAAGTTGCCATGAAGTTGCTGTCCAAATTCCAGCTGCAAACAACAGAAGTGCAAGTCATCATCGTTGGCTCGGGCAAATTAGGCCGAGAGCTTTTCACCTCTTTCAAAGAAAGGGCTGCTTTTCCTGTCATAGCTTGGACAGGTGATGCAGCGTATTCTTTTCCGTCGGTGGTGGTGCATACGGGTTCTGGTCGCGAGCTGGACGATGTGGTGAGCTATTGCGAACGTACGCGTTCAATTTTGTTGGAGCTTTCCACAGGCTCGACGTTGTTGAAGAGGGAAGTTGCTTGTCCAGTTGTGATTTGCCCCAACACCAATATCTTGATGCTCAAGTTCATGGTCCTACTAGCTCAGGGTGGACATCACTTTAAGAACTACAAAATTCAAATTACTGAATCGCACCAAGCGGATAAGTCATCAGTTCCTGGCACGGCAGTCAACTTGGCGGAGTCGCTAGGTGTGTCGCCTGAAAAGATTAAATCGCTCAGAGATGTGAGCGTGCAACGCGACGTTTTAGGCATTCCAGAGGAATATCTGTCTAGGCATGCGTATCACCGGCTGGTGATTGAAGACGGATTGAGTAGCGTTGCGTTAGAGACCAAAGTGTTTGGTTCGACACCGTATGCAGATGGCGTGGGTCAAATCATTCAGGCAGTTTCTAAGAATGATTTAGAGCCTCGTCGTTACAACGTTTTAGAACTAATTGACATGGGTTGGCTCTGAGCTGTTAGCCAGCACTAGGCCCCAGCAACACCACCAACGCCCCCGCGCCCCCATCCGAAGGTTTGGCCTGCACAAAGGCCAGTACCTCGTTTTTCTGCACCAACCAACGCTGCACTTTACTTTTCAGTACCGGTTCTTTGCCGGGCGAGCCCAAACCTTTGCCGTGCACCACGCGCACGCATCGCCAGCCCATGCGTTTGGCGTCGCGCACAAATTGGCCCAGTGCTTCGCGCGCTTCGTCGCTGCGCAAGCCGTGCAGATCCAGCTGGCCTTGCATGGCCCATTCGCCTTTGCGCAGTTTGCGTGTCACATCGGTGCCGATGCCAGGGCGTCTGAAGCTGAGTTGGTCGTCCACATCGAGCAGTGTGCTCACATCAAACTCGTCGCTCATGCTCTCGCTCAATGCGGCTTGGTCGTCCAGCTCTTGTTGTAGAGGGCGCGCCGCTGGGCGGGGTGGCGCGATGAACACGCGGTCTTTGGCGGCGATGGGTTTGACGTTACCCACCGCGTGCGTGAACAAATTGCGTTCTGCTTCAGCACGACGCTCAGCTTCGCGACGTGCTTCTTCGGCGGCAGCCGCAGCGAGGGCAGCCGCGTTCACTTGCTGGCGGATAGCGCCCAAGTCTTGCAGCGATTTAGCTTTCACAGCAACCCCTCTTCGGCCATCGACAAATACTTGCCTTGCGCCACGATGATGTGATCGCGCACGGTCACGTCAATCAGGGCCAGTGCTTCTTGCAGGGTGCGGGTGAGTTTCATGTCAGCTTGCGAGGGTTTGACGGTGCCGCCTGGGTGGTTGTGGGCCAGCACCACGCCATCGGCGCCCAAAGCCAAGGCGGTCTTGGCGACTTCGCGCGGGTAGACCATGGTTTGCGACAGCGAGCCGCGAAACATGGGCTGGTACGACAGCAGGCGGTTATGGGCATCGAGAAACAAAACGGCAAAGACCTCGTGTTTGAGTTGGGCGAGTTCGAGTTGGAGGTATTGTTTCACCGCATTGGGTGAATTCATCACCGTGGTTTCAGTTAATTGTTGGGTCAGGGCGCGGCGGGCCATTTCCAGCACGGCCACCAGTTGCGAGCGTTTGGCGTCGCCGCCCATGCCTTTGAAGGTTTTGAGCTCGGCGGCGCTGGCGTGGATCAGCCCGGCAAAGCCCTTGAAGCGCTCTAGCAGTTCTTGGGCCATCACAAACACGTTTTTCCCCTTGATGCCCGTGCGTAAAAACAAGGCTAGCAGCTCGGTGTCGGTCAGCGCCGAGGCTCCGTGTTTGAGCAGCTTTTCGCGTGGGCGCATCTCGATGGGGAGCTGCGCAATGGTCATTGGTTCGGGCATTCGGTCCATATTGAGAGCTTTCTACAATAGGTGGTTCAACACAGAGAGTCCCATGACTGCATCCAACGCTCACCCTACCATCGGCCCCGCTTCTTTTTTAACGCTGCACTATCGGCTTTCGGGACCGCAAGGCGATGTCATCAACACGTTCAATGACAAACCCGCCACGCTCTCGCTGGGTTCGGGTGAGTTGTCGCCCGCGTTGGAGCAGCGTTTGATGGGGCTCGAAGAAGGCACGCGCACCACGTTTGAGCTAGCCGCTGGCTTGGCCTTTGGTGAGCGCAACCCCGACATGCAGCAATGGGTGAGCAAGAGTTTGCTCAAAGAATTTGGCGACCCCGATGAGCAATACAACGTGGGCGATGTGGTGCAGTTTCCTGCGCCCACCGGCCAAGGCTCGTTTGCGGGCGCGGTACAACAAGTGACCGACGACCAAGTGCTGTTTGACTTCAACCATCCTTTGGCCAATCAGCCCGTGACGTTTGAAGTTCACGTCATTGGTATTTTGTAAATCGCCATGAGCAACAACAGCTTGCAAGAAATCGTACTCGCCGCACCCCGTGGGTTTTGTGCAGGCGTGGACCGCGCCATCGACATCGTGGACCGTGCCCTTGAAAAGTTTGGTGCGCCTGTGTATGTGCGCCACGAGATCGTGCACAACACCTTTGTGGTGGCTGACCTCAAAAACCGGGGCGCTATCTTCATTGAAGACTTGGCCGATGTGCCTGCAGGTGCCACGCTGGTGTTCAGCGCCCACGGTGTGCCTAAGGCTGTGGAAGAAGAGGCTGCACGACGCGGCTTCACCGTGTTTGATGCCACTTGCCCCCTGGTGACCAAGGTGCATGTGGAAGTGGCCAAGCTGCACAAAGAAGGCTTCGAGTTCATCATGATTGGCCACAAAGGCCACCCCGAAGTGGAAGGCACGATGGGCCAGTTGCTCGATGGCATTTACTTGGTGGAAGACGTGGCCGATGTGGCGCACGTCAGCCCGAAGCAAACCGAGCGCTTGGCCGTGGTCACGCAAACCACGCTCAGCGTGGACGATGCGGCCCTCATCACCGAAGCCGTGGTAGCGCGCTTTCCAAACATTCGCAAGCCCAAGATGCAAGACATTTGCTACGCCACCCAAAACCGCCAAGACGCGGTGAAGGTGTTGAGCAACGAGGTCGAGTTGGTCATCGTGGTGGGCAGCCCCACCAGCTCCAACAGCAACCGCTTGCGCGATGTGGCGCAGCGCTCGGGCGCACAGAGCTACATGGTCGACAACGCAGACGAACTCAAAGAAGAATGGTTTGAAGGCGTGACCCGTGTGGGCCTGACCGCCGGAGCCTCAGCGCCCGACATCTTGGTGCAACAAGTCATTGCCCGCATGCGTGCCTTAGGCGCCGTGTCTGTACGAACCCTCGATGGTGTGGAAGAAACCATCAAATTCCCTCTGCCCAAAGGGCTGAAGTAAAAGGACTGAAACTCAATGCTCGACATCAACCAACTGCGCCGCGACCTGCCCAGCGTCATTGCCAAACTCGAAAAGCGCAAGAACCCACAAGCGTTCTTGAATGTGGATGCTTACCAAGCTTTAGAGGCTGAGCGCAAAACACTGCAAACACGTACCGAAGAGTTGCAAGCCAGCCGCAATGCGCTGTCTAAACAAATCGGCATGCTCAAAGCCAAAGGCGAAAGCGCTGACGGCGTGATGGCGCAAGTGGCCGACATCAAAACCGAACTCGACACCTCGGCCGTGCGCTTAGACGCCTTGCAAGCCGAGCTGCAAACCTTGTTGTTGGCCGTGCCTAACTTGCCCCACGACAGCGTGCCCGCAGGCGAAGACGAACACGGCAACGTGGTGCTGCGCAGCTGGAGCCCCACAGGCACCGAACCCGCAACTTTGGGCTTCGAACCCAAAGACCATGTGGACTTGGGCGAGCCTTTGGGCCTCGACTTTGAAATGGGCGTCAAGCTCTCTGGCTCACGCTTCACGGTGATGAAGGGCCAAATTGCCCGCATGCACCGTGCGCTTGCGCAGCTCATGCTGGATGTGCAAACCCAAGAGCACGGCTACACCGAGTGCTACACGCCCTACATCGTGAACGCCGACAGCCTCAAGGGCACAGGTCAGTTACCCAAGTTTGAAGAAGACTTGTTTGCTGCCAAGAAGGGCGGCCAAGAGGGCGAAGCTGCCAGCGAAAGCGCTGCGCTGTACCTGATTCCTACCAGCGAAGTGCCGTTGACCAACTTCGTGCGCGATGTGGTTTTGGCTGAAAACGAGTTGCCCATCAAGCTGACCGCACACACACCTTGCTTCCGTTCTGAAGCTGGCAGCGCTGGCCGCGACACACGTGGTTTGATTCGCCAGCATCAGTTCGACAAAGTCGAGATGGTGCAAATCGTGCACCCCGACAAGAGCTACGAGACCTTGGAAGAAATGACAGGTCATGCCGAAGCCGTGTTACAAAAGCTGGGCTTGCCTTACCGCGTGATGTTGCTCTGCACGGGTGACATGGGCTTTGGCGCCACCAAAACACACGACCTCGAAGTCTGGCTGCCCGCGCAAAACACCTACCGCGAAATCAGCTCGGTGTCGAACTGCGAAGCCTTCCAAGCCCGTCGCTTGCAAGCGCGTTTCAAAAACGCCCAAGGCAAGAACGAACTTGTGCACACCTTGAACGGTTCAGGCCTCGCCGTGGGCCGCACCTTGGTGGCCGTGTTGGAAAACTACCAACAAGCCGATGGCAGCATCCGCGTGCCTGAAGCGCTGCGCCCTTACATGGGTGGCGTGACAGAGCTACGCGGCTGATACAGTTCGCAAAACTTTAGGAATGAACGCTGTGAAAAAATTATTTCTTTTGCTGGTCACAGCGTTGCTGACCGCTTGCGCGAGCACCAATGATTCGCAAACCAATGCGGACAATGGCCAGCGCCCCAGCATGGACCAATTTGGGCGCATGCCAATGCCCGTGGGCACCAAGCTGCGCACACCAGAGTCTTTGATCTTTGGTGTGGGTGAGGGCTGGTTAGGCCGTGCAGTGTTTGAGCTGCCCAATGACGCCAACGCGAGCTACAACTTCTTTGCTGAGCAGCTGCCTCGTCAAGGTTGGACCATGATCGCTTCTGTACGCGGTAAGAAAAGCCTGCTCGTGTTCACACGCGCTGACCGTGCCGCCACGATTGAGATTGAAGACAGTGGTTTGTTTTCTGGTTCGCTCGCATCCATGACTGTCAGCCCCGTGGGCAGCACAGGCGGTGCATCTGCGGGCGCGGGTGTGGTGGTGCAGCCTTTGGGCGGCGCTGGCGCACGTCGCCCCTGATAGAATTGCGGCTTCGACAAACGACACCGAATCAGGAGAAGTGGCAGAGTGGTCGAATGTACTTGACTCGAAATCAAGCGTAGGGGCGACCCTACCGAGGGTTCGAATCCCTCCTTCTCCGCCAAACGAATAAAGCCTCGATGCATTTGTATCGAGGCTTTTATTTTTTCTGGATGCCTGAAAAGTAATTCATAAGAATCCAATAGATGAAATTAAGTTGGCTCTTTTAAGAAAACTCCTTATTTTTAAAACTAGGATTACTTATAAATTTGAGGGCGTGATTGATTTGCCATAGGGGGCTTTATGTTTGCAATGCGTCAATGCAGGGTTTGGACATTGTTTGTTTGCATGACCTTGGGAGGATGTTGGCCTGCGTGGGGGCAAGACCCCTCGTCTATCGAAACAGATTTGACATCTCTGAAGGTGCCCCCTCGCACCGTGACTGACGTGTTGCGTGCCGTGGATAGCGCGAAGGCTGATCCTGCCGAAATGGCCCAAGCCAAAGAGTTTGCAATTAAGCCAATCCCCGACGCTACTGATGTCGAGCATTTGCACAGCTTTTATCGCCAACGTGCCATTGCGTATCAGCGCCTTGGAAAAATGAATTTGGCAATTCAAGACGCAAGGCTGATCACAGAAAAATACAAGAGCAGCGACAAACGCGTGCAACTGGAATCGTTGCTCGAGTTAGGGGTTTATGAGCAGCGGGGTGGCAATTTGAAAAATGCCATCAAGGCCTACGAAGAGGCGAGGAACAATATTCCGAACAACTTGGCCGGTTTTTACATGAGTGCAAACCGGCATTTGGTGGGTGCTTATGCGCAAGCTGGAAATTTTGAAGCATCAGAGGCCGCGTTGAGAGACGCAGAGTCGACCTTGGTGATTTTGCGGCGCTCTCCCAGCTACAGCACCATCGGTGTTTTTTGGGAAGCTAATTTAGACGCTGCACGGGCGATTAACTTTTCTTACCAAGGCCGTTGGGTTGAAGCTGAGCGTGCGTATCGCTTGTGCATTCGAAAAATGGAGCGAGGGTTAGAGGACATTTACGCTGAAGATGCAAACCCGAAAAACCCAGATCCTGTCAAGACCAAGAGAAACCTCAAAGGTGCCATGCAGTTTAAGGTGACGCGTCAATTGGAATTGGCCAGTGCCATCATGATGCAAGGCCGTTTAGTGGAGGCTGAAATTCAGGTGCGCGATGCACTTGAGACAACGCTCAAAACGCATGACAAAAACTCAGTAGAAGTCGGCTTTGCACTGAATCGCTTAGCGCGCATCATCGCTGAGCAGGGGCGATCTCCTGAGTCTGTGTTGGTCGCAAAAGAAGCCATCAAAACATTTCAGGCAGGCGGGGCCTCCGATGACTCTTTGCCCTTGATCAATGGGCGTAAGGCGCTCGGTTCTGCGTTGGTCTCTGACCGTAAATACGCAGAAGCTGACCTTGTTTTTGGTGAAATGAAGAAGGGCATTGCTGCGAACACTGCAGAGGGCCCACAAATTCCATCCAATGATTTGGATTGGGTGATCGCCATGCTCAAACTCGGCAAAGTCGCTGATGCCGAGCGCATGACGCATGCCATGTTGGCTTCAGTGGCGAAGCAATCGAATGTGTCAGAAGGGCGGCTCAATTATTTAGAAGCGTTCAATGGCATGGCCATTCATGCGGCGGGCAAAGATGATGATGCTCGAAAAATTTACGTGAAGACCATGCCCAACTTGATAGAACGGGTACGCAACGACTCAGAAAACCAAACAGGAGGCGGCAAACAGCAAGAGCGGATGGTGATGCTTTTGGAAGACAACATTTCGTTGTTGGCCAAGCAAACCAAAACCCATCCGCATTTGGCGAGTCAAGTTGCCGCAGAGGCGTTTGGCTTGGCCGATTTGGCACGAGGCAGCGGCGTGCAGCGCGCACTCAATGCCAGCGCTGCGCGTGCCAATATCAAGGATCCCCAGTTAGCGGCTTTGGCGCGTAAAGAGCAAGATACCCAGCGGCGCATCCTCTCACTTGAGGATGTGTTGACAGGGTTGATGTCTGCGCCGCCTGATCAGCAGTTGCCATCAATTCAAGCCAAGCTCAAAGTGGACATCGCCAATTTCAAATCTGAGCGGGAAAAGTTCAGAAAAGAGATTGAGTACAAGTTCCCTGATTACGCTGATTTGGTCAATCCCAAACCCGCCACCATTGAGCGCACGCGCCACTTGCTTCGATCAGATGAAGTTTTAGTGTCTTGGTACTTTGGAGAAAAAGAAGGATTCGTCTGGGCGATCACCAAGACCGGCGCACCGCAGTTCCATGCCTTCAATTTGGGTCGTCCGAAAATGGCCGAAATTGTGGGAAAGCTGCGTAAATCACTGGATGCTGGTGTGGCCACGATCGACGATATTCCGGCGTTCGATGTGGCCTTGTCGCACAATTTATACAAAACAATTTTGGAGCCAGTTCAGGCATCTTTGCAGGGTAAGAAAGTCATGCTCACTGTGCCGCATGCCGAGCTTGGCCAGCTGCCACTGGCGCTGTTAACCACGAAGCCTGATTCACAGCCTGCCAAAGCCAAGGGTGGAGATTTCACTGAGTACCGCAAAACAGCTTGGCTGATCAAAGACATTGCTGTTTCGCAATTGCCTTCGGTGACCGCTTTGGCGGCATTGCGAAATTTGCCCGCACCGCCAGCTGATCGCCGAGCTTTCGTTGGATTTGGTGATCCTTTTTTCAGTGTCGAGCAAGCCAAGATCGCAGCAAATACAGCGGCTCGTTCAACCAATGCAATGGCAACACGTGGTATTCCATTGAAACTTCGAAACGCACCAAAAACATCGGGTGTGAGCAGCGCCGAGCTGGCTTTATTGCCGCGTTTACCGGATACCAAAGAAGAGTTGCAAGAAATTGGCAAAGCATTGTCTGCAGATCCAAGTCAAGATATTTTCTTGAACAAGGAGGCCAGCGTGGCGCGTGTGATGGAGATGGATTTATCCAAACGCCAAGTGGTGATGTTTGCGACACACGGTTTGGTGCCTGGTGAGTTAGATGGTTTGTCCCAGCCAGCATTGGCTTTGAGTGCGCCGGATGTGACGGGTGAAGGTCGGGGGGATGGTTTGTTGACCATGGAAAAGATTTTGACCTTGAAGCTCAATGCGGATTGGGTGGTCTTGTCAGCATGCAATACGGCAGCTGGCGAGGGCGCAGGTGCAGAGGCTGTTTCCGGCCTAGGCCGTGCATTTTTCTACGCGGGTGCCCGAGCTTTGTTGGTCTCGAATTGGCCTGTAGATTCCGAGGCCGCACGGCTGCTGATGACGGATATGTTCAAGCGCCAACAGCTCAAGCAAGGTCAGAACAAGGCTGAGTATTTGCAGGCATCTATGGTGAATATGATTGATGGCGTTGGATCCGTGGATGGCAAGGGTAAAGTGAAATACTCGTATGCACACCCCTTGTTTTGGGCGCCGTTTGTGGTTGTCGGGGATTGAGTTAAATTTAAAAAGAGAGTCGATATGTTTAAGAAAATTCAAATCATTTATTGGGTGTGGCTGACCTCCGTTTTGGCCTCTGCCTCTGTCATGGCTGCGCCACTCATCACAGCCAAAGAGGCGCAAATGCCCGCAGCGAGTGGTGAGCTCAAAACCCGAGGCATTGCCCGCGGGCCTGGCATCAAGGTGATTTCGCCTGACATGACGGCACCGGAGATCAAAGGCCCCTTTGATTTGAAAGTCGTGTTTGAAAGTCGTGGTGGCAACAAGATTGACGCATCTGCCGTGAAGGTGACTTACCTCAAAGCGACAGCGATTGATTTGACTCCGCGTCTCAAAGCTGCGATCACAGAAAGCGGCATTGATTTCGGCAAAGCGGAAGTTCCACCCGGTGAACACGCGGTGAAGATCACCGTCAAAGACGTGGATGGCCGTGAATCTAATACTGTGATGAATTTGGTGATCGGTAAGTGATGGAGTGCGTGTACTGCCTCAGCCCTGTGGATGAGAAGGCCAACGTGTGCAAGGTGTGCACACGTGATTTGTACTTGTTCCGGCCCTTGCTTGAAAAAGTCAAAGCGCTGGAAGCAAAAGTGGCTGAGCATCAAGAGCCCACTGCGTTGCAAGCGAGGATTGAATCGCTGCAAGAGCAGCTAGTCGCCGAGCGGGCGCGTCATGAGAAAGAGCAAGCAACGCCCTGGCGATGGGCTGCTGACTTGGCTCAATTCATCTTCATTCCTTTGGCGCTGTTGTTATTGGCGCATGCGTTGATCACGGTGGTGTATGACATCAACATGCTTTACCTTCGCATCGCCTCCATGGTGCTGCCTTTGCCGTTTGGCTTTTATTTGTTCAAGAGCCGTTCACGTTCGATCTTGGCGTGGTTTGTTGCAACGGGCGGCTTGGCCGCTATGTCGGTCATTGGCATGAGCGCCATCACTGGGTGGGTAGACCAAACCCCTGTGATGCCCCAAAGCATGGTCGAGTGGCGTGAATTCATTGAATATGCAGCCAGCATCACCTTCAGTTTCTTAACGGGCATGTTGGTGGGGGGGATGTCCTATCACCGTTTACAGCGTGTGCGCATTTCGCAGGAGCCCTCTTTTCTGGCAACGCTTGTGAGCAGCTTGAGCAAAGGTAAGTCATCGCCCAAAGACCTGCAAGAAACCATCAAAAAGCTGGAGGAAATTGGCGGGAGTTTGGTTGCAGCAGGCACAACCGCGATGTCGATTTACACAGGCTTGAAGGCTTTTATGTGATCCATTTGGCGTACAGGTGAATGGGCGAAAATACGGCCATGCACCTGTTTAGTCGCCAAGTATTGATCGCGCTCTTTTCTTACGTCGCCAAGGCGGTGGTGCTGGCCGTCTTGGTTGCTGGATTGGCAGGCTCTGCCTCAGCCCTGTTTCTTTTCTCGCTCGATTGGGCGACCCAGACCCGTGAAGCCAACCGTTGGCTGATTTGGGGTTTGCCCGTGGCGGGCTTCTGTGTGGGCTGGCTGTACCTCAAGTTTGGTCAGCACGTCGAGGCTGGCAACAACTTGTTGATTGACGAAATTCACGACCCCAAAAAAGTAGTGCCTTTGCGCATGGCTCCGTTTGTGTTGGGCGGTACGGTGATTTCTCATTTGTTTGGCGCATCGGTGGGCCGTGAAGGCACGGCGGTGCAAATGGGCGGCGCACTGGCCGACCAGCTCACCCACTTTTTCAAGCTCACCCACACTGACCGTCGCATGGTGTTGATGGCCGGTATCAGTGCCGGTTTTGCCTCCGTCTTTGGTACGCCCTTGGCCGGTGCTGTGTTTGCGCTAGAAGTGTTGGCGATTGGTCGCCTGCGCCTTGATGCTTTGCTGCCCTGTGTGATTGCTGCGGTGGTGGCTGACCAAGTGGGCTTGCTGTGGGGCGTGCAACACACGCCATACGAAGTGGGTTTGGTGCCTCAGGTCACGCCATGGCTGCTGGCAGCCATGTTGGTGGCAGGTGCCGTGTTTGGTTTGGCTGGCAAGGTGTTTGCTGATGGCACACATGCGCTGAGTGGTGTGATGAAAAAGCACATTGCCTATGCACCGTTGCGCCCTTTCTTGGGGGGCGTAGTGATTGCCGCTGTGGTGATGTGGGGCAGCTTTGACCGCTACATCGGTTTGGGTATTCCGGTGATGGTGGAGGCTTTCGGTCATCCCCTCCCACCCACCGACTTTTTAGGCAAGATGGTGTTCACCATTGCGTCGCTGGGTTCAGGCTTCAAGGGCGGGGAAGTGACGCCTTTGTTCTACATTGGCGCCACACTGGGCAATGCCTTGGCGCCGTTGCTGGATGTGCCGTTTGCACTGTTGGCTGCGGTGGGTTTTGTGGCCGTGTTTGCAGGGGCTGCCAATACGCCGATAGCGTCGACCTTGATGGCGATGGAGTTGTTTGGGGCAGAGATCGGCGTGTTTGCCGCGCTGGCCTGTGTGATGAGCTATGTCTGCTCGGGTCATGCTGGCATTTACCGTGCGCAACGCGTGGCGCATCGCAAGACGGATGCGCCGTCTCAGCCTTCTTAGAATGGGAACTATGACGATGAATCCCGCCCGTTTGGTACCTGCCACGCTGTTTGCCGCAGCCTTGTTTGCCAGTCCAGCTTTTGCTCAGACTTTCAAAATGCCTTGCGAGGTGGAAGCCAGCATCCCAGCGATGGAAGACGTGAAGATCAAGCCGCAAAAAGTGGTGATTGAAATTCAATCCATGGGCAAAAACATCTTCCTCAAGATGAATGGCCCTGAGCCTTATTTGGTGATGGCCAACAGCTTGGCTACCGAAGAGTTCACGGGGAAGAACTTAACGACGCCCAAAGAAATGGGCGCGTTTCGCAAGCACAGGGTGACAGGGGCCGAGTCAGAGATTCGCATCGAGCAAGCCACCATCGTGGTGACCGCTTACACCGACACCACCTACATGGGTAAAAAAGTGCGTATCAACATCACAGGGCCTTGCAGCGTGCCCCGTTAAGGCCGTGCAAACAACGATGGCTCAGCTTTTAAAACCAGCACCAAAAACCGGTGCAGTTGCCCGTGATTTGCTGAATGAGCAAGTCAATCAAGCTGCTGACGACCAGCAGGGGCAAACCCACATACACAAACACCCACAGCACAAACACCAGCGTCAGGCGGGGTTCTTCCAAGCGATGACCCATCACGGTCTCGGCTTGTCGGCGAAGGCGAAGTTTGTTCAACATGGTGTGAGGATTCTAGGCGCATGAAAGTCAACTGGGACACCTTGACCCATCCCGTATGGGACGCACACCACGCCGCTGCCGCTGCACCTTTGCAGCAAGACTGGGCCTATGGCGCCTGCATGAAGACCTTGGGTGTGGGCGTCTTGCGCGCCTATGTCGAGCAAGACGGCGCACCCGTGGCTTTGGCTCAATTCATCGTGCGCCGTTTGGCCAGCGGTTTGGCCAACATGGCGCTGTGCTCGCTGGGGCCGGTGTGGTTGCAACCGCTGTCGGGTGCTGAGAAGGCCCGTGTTTACAAAGCGTTGAAGCAAACCATTCCTTTGAAAAATTTGCGCGTGGTCGCCTTCACGCCGCTGGAAGCGCAAGGCCCAGAGCTAGGCCTCTCGCGCTGGCGTCGTGTGATGACAGGGCACAGCACCGTGATGCTGGACCTCACGCTGTCGATGGACGAGCTGCGTGCGCAGCTGGACAAACGCTGGCGCCACCGTTTGGGCGGCGCCGAAAACTCCGAGCTCACCATCCACCGCGTGGGCACCAATGCCGGCCAATACCGTTGGCTGTTGGACGCCGAAATGCAGCAACGCGAGCAACGCGGTTTGCACGGCTTGCCTTTGCACTTCTTCGACTTGTATGTGTCCTCGCGCCAACAACCCACCAAAACCATTTTGACGATGCGCGCCGACGTGGGCCGCGACCGCGTGGCGGGCATGATGTTTTTGATTCACGGTGAAGCCGCCACCTACCAAGTGGGCTGGACCAGCGATGCGGGCCGTGACTTGCATGCCCACAATTTGATTTTGTGGAAAGGCATCGAAGAGTTGCGCGAGCGCGGTGTGCGCAAACTCGACCTCGGCGGTGTCAACACCACACGCAGTGCAGGCATTGCGCGTTTCAAAATGAGTACGGGCGGCCAAGTGCTGACCTGCGCAGGGACGTTCATTTAAACCATGCTGCGCGTCTCCCAACTCTCATGCAGCCGTGGCAACAAGCCACTGTTTGTCGACGTCAGCTTTGCACTGCAAGCGGGCCAAGCCTTGCACCTCGAAGGCGACAACGGCGTGGGGAAAACCAGCTTGCTGCGCATCATCTGCGGCTTGTCGCCAGCCGATGCGGGTGAGGTGTGTTGGAAAGACAAAACCATTCAACACAACGCTGCTGCGTTTCGTTCGTCGTTGTTTTATTTGGGCCACGGCTTGTCGCTCAAAGAAGAGCTGTCGGCTTTAGAAAACCTCATGTCGGATGCCGCCGTGTCTGGCCGCACCTTGAGCGAACCACAAGCCATGGTGGCTTTGGCCCGCATGGGTTTGCGCGGGCGCGAGCATTTGCCGCTGCGCGTGATGTCGCAAGGCCAAAAGCGCCGCACAGCGCTGGCGCGTTTGCTGGCCAGTCAAGCCCCGCTGTGGGTGTTGGATGAGCCCTTTGTGGCTTTGGATGTGAAAGCGGTTGATGGTCTGCGCGGCTTGTTGGCTGAGCATGTGGCCCACGGCGGCATGGTGCTGTTCACCAGCCATCAGCCTGTGGCACTGACCCGTGCCAACGGCACGTCGGTCGATGTGCAAACTTACCGACTGAGAGGCGTGGCATGAGTGGCGGCGCGTTCATGGCTGTGTTGCGGCGCGATTTGCTTTTGGCCATGCGCCGCAAGAGCGAGGTGCTGACCGCGGTGTTTTTCTTTGTGGTGGTGGCCGCCTTGTTCCCGCTGGGTATTGGCCCTGAGTTGAACACCTTGCGCCTGGTCGCACCCGGCGTGCTGTGGGTGGGCGCGCTGTTGTCGAGCATGTTGGCCCTGCAGCGTTTGTTTGAGGCTGATTACCGCGACGGCACGTTAGAGCAAATGGCCTTGTCGCCCACGCCAATGCCCTTACTGATCAGTGCCAAACTCTTGGCGCACTGGCTGGTCTCAGGGGTGCCGTTGGTATTATTGGCGCCAGTTTTGGGGCTGCAATTTGACCTCTCGGCAGATGCCTTGATCACCCTCACGTTGGCCCTGTTGTTGGGCACCCCCATTTTGTCGTTGGTGGGCGGCATTGGTGCCGCGTTGACCTTGGGTGTGCGTGGCGGTGGGGTGTTGTTGTCGCTGTTGGTCTTGCCTTTGTTCATCCCTGTGCTGGTGTTTGGTGCTGGCGCAGTTGAGGCGCAAGCCAGTGGTTTGGGGGCACAGGCGCATTTTTCAATTTTGATGGCCATGCTTTTACCTGCAGCCTTTTTCAGCCCGTTTGCATGTGCAGCGGCTTTACGGATCGCGTTGGAATGAAAAATATCAATTGGTTCCATTACGCTGCGCCGCACACCTTTTATGGGTTGGCGGGCAAGGCGTGGCCTTGGTTTGCGGTGCTGGCCACCTTGCTGATGGTGGCAGGCCTATGGCTGGGCTTTGCCGTGGCCCCGACTGACTTTCAGCAAGGTGAGGGCTACCGCATCATCTTCGTGCATGTGCCTGCGAGTTGGATGTCGATGGTCATTTACTTGGCCATGGCGTTTTGGAGCGTGTTGGGCCTGACCTTCAACACACGCCTGTCGGGCATGATGACCCGCGCTTTGGCACCGACGGGTGCCATGTTTGCGTTTCTGTCCCTGTGGACCGGTGCACTCTGGGGCAAGCCCATGTGGGGCGCTTGGTGGGTGTGGGATGCACGCCTCACGTCTGAGCTGATTTTGTTTTTCTTGTACCTCGGCTACATCGCCTTGACATCGGCCATTGACGACACGCGCCGCAGCGACCGCGCTGGTGCACTCATTGCCATCGTGGGCGCGATCAACGTGCCCATCATTTATTTTTCGGTGAAGTGGTGGAACACCTTGCACCAAGGTGCCTCGGTGTCACTTACCAAAGCCCCCAGCATGGCTGAAATCATGTTGTGGAGCATGTTGCTGATGGCCTTGGCATTTTGGTTTTACACCGTGGCCCTGGTGCTGTACCGCGTACGTACCCTCATCTTGCAGCGTGAGAGCCATGCCAGTTGGGTACACGAACTCGATGAGGTGAAGCCATGAGATGGGAAAGCTGGAGCCAGTTTTGGGCCATGGGCGGCTATGCCGTGTATGTGTGGGGCAGCGTGGGCGTGACCGCTTTGCTGTTGGCGCTGGAAGTGCTGCAAGCGCGTTGGGCACACCGCGTGGTGCTGAATCAATTGAAAGCCGAGCAGGCCGTGGCTCAATTACCTGTTGAAGAGTTGATGTGATGAAACCAAGAACCAAACGATTTGCACTCATTGCCGCTGGCATCGTGGTGTTGTGCGCGGCAGCGGCTTTTGTGCTGAACGCCTTCCAAAGCAATTTGGTGTTTTTCTTCACACCCACGCAAGTGAGCAAGGGCGAAGCACCCAAGGGTCGCACCTTCCGCGCAGGCGGTATGGTGAAAGAAGGCAGCTTGGTGCGCGATGGCAACACCGTCCGCTTTGTGATCACCGATACCGTCCACGAAATGCCCGTGACCTATGTGGGCCTGTTGCCCGATTTGTTCAAAGAGGGCAAAGGCGTGGTGTCGCAGGGCAAACTGGGTGAAGACGGCATATTTGTGGCCAGTGAAGTGTTGGCCAAGCATGACGAAAACTACATGCCTCCTGAAGCCCAACACGCGATGGACGAAGCGGCTGCAGCCAAAGCCGCCAAGTCTGTGCAAACGCCAGCCCCCATCAAAGGCAATCCATGATTCCAGAACTCGGTAATTTCGCGCTCATGCTCGCTGCTGTGGTGGCGGTGATGCAAGGCGTGTTGCCCATTGCAGGCACCTTGGTGCGCAACCCACAAACGCAAATCACGTTGCAATCGTTGGCTCGTCCAACGGCTGCTTTGCAATTCGTGTTGGTGGCGTTTGCGTTTGGCGCGTTGGCTGCTTCGTTTTTGAACAACGATTTTTCGGTGTTGTATGTGTCGCAGCATTCGAATTCGTTGTTGCCCAAGCCCTACCAATTCGCCGCAGTGTGGGGGGGCCATGAAGGCTCACTCTTGCTGTGGGTGTTGTTGCTGTCGCTGTGGACCGTGGCTGTGGCGGTCTTCTCGCGTAGCTTGCCGCTCGACATGGTGGCGCGCGTGATTGGCGTGTTGGGGTTGATTTCGGTGGGCTTCTTGCTGTTCATCTTGACCACCTCCAACCCGTTTGAGCGTTTGTTGCCAGCGGCCATGGATGGCAAAGATTTGAATCCCTTGCTGCAAGACCCAGGCTTGGTCATTCACCCGCCCATGCTCTACATGGGCTATGTGGGCATGGCGGTGGCATTTGCGTTTGCGGTGTCTGCTTTGATGAGTGGTCGCTTAGACGCGGCGTGGGCGCGTTGGTCGCGCCCATGGACGGTGGTGGCTTGGACCTTCCTCACCTTTGGCATTGGCCTCGGTTCTTGGTGGGCGTATTACGAACTCGGCTGGGGCGGCTGGTGGTTTTGGGACCCGGTTGAAAACGCCTCACTCATGCCTTGGTTGGTCGGCACGGCACTCATTCACTCGTTGATGGTGACGGAGAAACGCGGCAGCTTCAAAGCGTGGACCGTGTTGCTGGCCATCGCCGCTTTCTCGTTGTCGTTGCTGGGTACCTTCTTGGTTCGTTCGGGTGTGCTCACCTCGGTGCATGCCTTTGCATCTGACCCCAAGCGCGGTGTGTTTATTTTGGTGTTCTTGGCGGTGGTGGTGGGCGCGTCGCTCACGCTGTTTGCTTGGCGTGCGCCACGCGTGGCCTTGGGTGGCCGCATGGAGCTGGTGTCGCGTGAATCGTTCTTGTTGGCCAACAGCGTGTTGTTGGTGGTGGCTACAGCGGCTGTGTTGCTGGGCACGATTTACCCACTCATCATTGACGCGCTCAACATGGGCAAGCTGTCGGTGGGGCCGCCTTACTTCAATGCAGTGTTTGCGCCGCTGCTCGTGCCGACTGTGTTTTTGATGGTTCCGGGTTCGGTGGCACGTTGGCGTGATGCCCATGTGCGGGAGATTGCCCACAAGTTGCGTTGGACCTTTGCTGGCGCGGTTGCGCTGGCCGTGCTCTTGCCGTTTGTGTTGGGTGGTTGGTCGCTAGGCGCAGCGTTTGGTTTGTTCCTTGGCTGCTGGGTGGCTTTGGGTACAGCGCAGCAAGTGTTGGAACGTGTGGGTAAGCCGGGGCGTATTGGTGCATCTTTCTGGGGCCAACACATTGCGCACTTGGGCATGGCGGTGTTGGTGATTGGTATCACCGGCGTGAAGTGCTACGAGGTGGAACGCGATGTGCGCATGCAAATTGGTGACGTGGTGACCATCGCGCCTTACACCTTCCGTTTGAATTCGCTCGACGAAGTGCGTGGCCCCAACTACAAAGCCGTGCGTGCCGACGTGCAAGTGCTGCGCGATGACAAGGTCATTGAAATCTTGCAGCCTGAAAAGCGACGCTATTTCTCATCGGCCATGGCGATGACCGAAGCGGGCATTGACTCGGGCTTCATGCGCGATTTGTATGTCTCACTGGGCGAGCCGCTGGATGACGCCCGCACCGAGTGGAGCATGCGGGTGTACTACAAGCCCTTTGTGCCGTGGTTGTGGGGTGGTGTGTTGCTGATGGTGTTGGGTGGCGTGTTGGCTGCACTGGACCGGAGATACCGCAAATGAAAAAAGTTTTGATTCCGCTGGTGTTGTTCATCGGCTTGGTGGTGTTTTTGGCCGTGGGCTTGAAGCGCGACCCGCGTGAAATCCCGTCGCCGTTGATTGGCAAGCCAGCGCCACATTTCACCTTGTTCACCCTCGAGCCAGGCGATGCCAAGTTCTCACCCGTGGACATGCAAGGCCAAGTGTGGATGCTCAATGTGTGGGCCACCTGGTGTGTGGCGTGCCGCGAAGAGCATCCCGTGCTCGTGGCGTTTTCTGAAAAAAACCAAGTGCCCATCGTGGGTCTGAGCTACAAAGAAATTCAGCCGCAAGACCCCGCCTACAAATCGCCGTTTGACGAAAAGCTCAAGCTCGCACGCGAGCGCAGCCAAGTCTGGCTCAAACGCCATGGCAATCCGTATGTGACTTCGGTCATGGACCTGGATGGCCGCGTGGGCATTAATTACGGCGTGTACGGCGTGCCCGAGACCTACGTCATCGACAAGGCCGGTGTGATTCGCTACAAGTTTGTGGGCGCTGTCACCCCCGCGTTGCTGGCTGACAAAGTCTTGCCCCTGATTGCGGAGTTGAACAAGTCATGAAGCGCATTGTTGTTCGTGTCGCGATGGCGATGAGCCTTGTGTTGTTTGCGTCTGTCAGCACAGGCCGCGAGGCGGTACCCATGGCGGACGATCCCAAGCTCGAAGCCCGCTTGGTGGACATCTCGCAAGAGCTGCGTTGTTTGGTGTGTCAAAACGAATCTTTGGCCTCCTCGCATGCCGAGTTGGCGGATGACTTGCGTCAAGAAGTGCGCGAGCTGATTCGTGCGGGTAAGTCTGACCAAGAAATCAAAGACTTCTTGGTGGCACGTTATGGCGACTTTGTGTTGTACCGCCCCGAGGTCAAGCCTTTGACGTGGGTGTTGTGGTTTGGCCCGTTTTTGTTGCTGGTCATCGCCGCCATCTTCCTCGGTGTCTATTTGCGCCAGCGCCGCGCCTTGGCCGCACCTGCCGCGTTGAGCGATGAAGCGCGCGAACGCGCCAAACAACTGTTGAAAGGTTGATGTGAATCCCGCACTCGCTTTTATCTATGTCGCTGTGGCCATGATGGCTGTGGTGTTGGTCGTGTTGAGTGTGGCGCTTTGGCGTGGTTCACAACAAGGCGCGCGCTTGGCCGCACATCAAGCCGATGCCATCAACGACCCCGCCAAAGCCAACGCTGCGGTGTACCGCGACCAACTGGCCGAGTTGGACCGCGAATACGTGATGGGCAACCTGAACTACGAAGAACTCAAAGCCGCGCGTGATGAGTTGTCTGAACGTTTGTTGGCCGATGTCGCTGGCCTTGATGAAACTGTCCAGCCTACGGCCCCTACGTCTACCGTGGTGTGGCAAAAGCCTTGGCTCAGCATTGCGGTGCTGGTGTTTGTGGTGCCTGTGTCGTCCATGCTGATGTACAGCGTGTTGGGTGAGCCCGCTGCGTTGGACCCAATGGCTTTGAAGCAAGGTGTGGATTCATCAGCCGAAGTCACACCGGAGAAATTGACCGAAATGGCCACGGCCTTGACCCGCCGTTTGCAAGACGAGCCCAACAGCATGGAAGGCTGGGTCATGCTCGGTCGCGTTCAGCGCGCGCGTGGCCATTTTGAAGAGTCTGCAGAGGCCTTTGCCAAAGCCTTGGCCTTGAGCCGCGATGACAACTTATCGATTGAACGTGCTGAGGTGTTGGCGCAAAAGAACGGCGGCAGTTTCGCAGGCGAGCCTTGGTCCATCATCCAGCGCGTGCTCACCGCAGACCCGCATCACCTCAACGCCTTGTTCTTGGCGGGCAGTGCGTCTTATGCGGAGATGAATTTCACCACCGCCTTGCGTTATTGGGAGCGTGCCCGCGAGGTTGTGCCTGCTGATTCACCTGATGCGCCAGAGCTAGACCGTGCCATTGCAGAGGCGCGCAACAAATTGGGCCTGCCTGCTATTCCGCCACGTGCGGCAGAGGCAGCGGCTAACTTGCAAGCCAGTCAGGCGACCCTCGCAGCGACCAGCATCAGTGGCCGTGTGACCTTGGTGAAAGAACTCAAAGGTTTGGTGGCGCCCACGGATACTGTGTTTGTGTATGCCACGCCTGTGACAGGCTCACGCATGCCTGTGGCCATCGTGCGCACCACGGCAGACAAACTGCCTTTGGACTTTGTCCTCGATGACAGCACGGCCATGAACCCCAGCGTCAAGCTCTCGAGCATGGACGAGGTGACGGTGCGCGTGCGCATCTCCAAGAGCGGCCAAGCAGCAGCGCAACCGGGTGACTACGGTGTGAGCCTCACGCCCGTGAAGCCCGGCAGCAAAGGTTTGAACTTGATGGTGCGTGACACCTTGCAAGCCACGCCTTGAGCGCTTGGAACATGCAATAAAAAAGCCCCGCAGTGCGGGGCTTTTTTGTGGGGCGAGTTTGCGGGTTACAGCAAACCGTTCATGCGTGCGAAGTGCAACGTCTGCGTGCGGCTCTTCACATCCAAGCGACGGAACAAGCGCCACAAGTGAACCTTCACCGTGTGTTCGCTGATGTCCAACTCGGCGGCAATGTCGCGGTTGCTCAAACCACGGTCCAACATGACGATGAGTTGCTTTTGGCGTTTAGACAATTTGGTCTCGCCCACAGCCACCACTTCTTCGTCGCCGTTTTCAGCGGCAAACAAACCTTGGATGGCAGAAGAAATGTCGTTGGCAGCCGAGGACTTCTCGATGTAAATATCGGCACCAGCTTCGATACACGTTTCTTCAGCTTCGCCTGCAGGCATTGAAGAAATCACGGCCAAGGGCACGGTGGCGTACATGGTTTTGATTTCTTTGACAGCGGACGTGCCTTTCACACCCGGCAGCAACAAGTCGAGCACAAACAACTCTGGCTCACCGTTTTTGATGATGGCAGCTTGCAATTCGCTGAATTTCTCTAATTCGATCACTTTCGATGCGGGACGCATACGGCGCAACAACATGGCAATGGCTTGGCGTACCAAAGGATGGTCGTCAATGATGTACATACTCATTTTTATTACTCCTGAATCAATATTAGTAGTTTAGCCCCATTGCAGATCGGACATCCTGCATGGTTTCCCGAGCTGTGATGCGTGCTTTTTCAGTACCTGCGTCCACGATGTCTCGGACAATTTTGGGGTTGGTGATGTACGGTTCCGCACGTTCGAGCATGGGCTGCTGCTCGCGCAAGATGGCTTCAATGATGGGTTGTTTACAGTCCAAGCAGCCAATGCCTGCGGTTTTGCAGCCTTGGGAGACCCACTGGCGTTGGCCTTCGTCGCTGTAGACCAGGTGAAATTGCCACACGGGGCACTTGTCGGGATCGCCCACGTCGGTGCGCTTTTGGCGCGCGGGGTCGGTGGGCATGCGCTTGACCTTGTGCTCCAGCGTGGCGCGGTCTTCGCGAATGGCAATCGAGTTGTTGTAACTCTTGCTCATCTTGGCACCATCCAAGCCTGGCAGTTTGCTGGCTTGGGTGTACAGCGCGTGCGGTTCGGTCAAGATGACTTTGCCTGTGCCCTTGAAATAGCCGCCCAAGCGCTCGCGGTCTTGCTCGTCCAGTTCAGGAGCGGTGGCGATGTAGCCCAACGCGCCTTCCATGGCCTTGGCATCGCCTGTTTCTTGGTAGGCCTTGCGTGCTTTCTCGAAGCGCTTGACGCTGTCTTTGGGCAGTTTGGACAGCGAGGCTTGCACTTTTTCTTCCGCGTTGATTTCGCGGCCATACAAGTGGTTGAACCGGCGCGCGGCTTCACGGGTCAGCTCGACGTGGCTGGCCTGGTCTTCGCCCACAGGCACGTGCTTGGCTTTGTAGATCAAGATGTCGGCGGCTTGCAGCAGCGGGTAGCCCAAAAAGCCGTAGGTGGCCAAGTCTTTGTCCTTGAGCTTTTCTTGCTGGTCTTTGTAGGTGGGCACGCGCTCCAACCAACCCAGCGGTGTGCCCATGGCCAAGAGCGTGAACAACTCAGCGTGTTCTGGAATGCGGCTTTGCAAGAAGATGGTGCAAGCGTTGGGGTCAAGGCCAGCAGCGAGCCAGTCAATCACCATCTCATACACGTTCTTCTCAATCACTTCGCGGTTTTCGTAGTGCGTGGTGAGGGCGTGCCAGTCGGCCACGAAGTAGAAGCAATCCATCTCGGACTGCAAACGCACCCAGTTTTTCAAAGCACCGTGGTAGTGACCCAAATGCAAAGCACCCGTGGGGCGCATGCCGGAGAGAACGCGTTCTTTCATGTTCAAGGCTTTAGTAAAAATTCAAACGGACTGAGCATGAGGCTCAGCAACTCAAAGGTGAGCGACATGATGGGCGCCATCCACAAGGTGTCGACGACTTTCAAAATAACCAAGGCCATCACGATGTAAAAGCCATAAGGCTCAACGCGCGACAGCCACACGGCTTGCTTCCAAGGCAGCAAGCCCACCAAGATGCGGCCGCCGTCTAGCGGCGGCAGCGGGAACAAATTGAAGGCGAACATCACGGCATTCACTTTGACGCCTGCTTTGCAGACCTCGATGAAATAGCGTTCTTCTACGCCTGCGGCGATCAGCCCGTACATGGCGAAGGCCCACACAAAGGCTTGGATGAAGTTGACAGCCGGGCCTGCAAGGGCCACCCAAACCATGTCGCGCTTGGGGTGGTGCAAGCGGCTGAAGTTCACGGGCACAGGTCGCGCATAGCCAAATAAAAAGTTGCCGCCTGTCGCCAAGAACAACACGATGGGCATGACCAGCGTGCCCATGGGGTCGATGTGCGGCATGGGGTTGAGCGTCACGCGCCCCATCATCCAGGCCGTGTTGTCGCCGCGTAAGTGCGCGACGTAGCCGTGGGCGGCCTCGTGCAGCGTGATGGCAAACACCACGGGCAGGCCGTAAATCAGAATGGTTTGAATCAGGTCAGGGAAATTCACGGTGCCATTGTCGCATTCAACACTTTGGGTCTAGTTGTGCGGCGGCTCACAGGCCCAAAGTGCTCAGCGGCCCCCGTCCTTGGCGGATCACCTCGGGGTCACCCCCGCCGTCCATGGGCGTGAGGTCCACCACAGTGGTGGGTTCTAGCGGGCAAGCGCCGGCATCTATGACGGCAGCCAGTTCGTGCTCAAAACGGTCGCGAATTTCTTCGGCATCGTTCATCGGGTCTGTCTCGCCGGGGGCGATGAGGGTGGTGGCGAGCAGCGGTGCGCCGTGGAGTTCGAGCAAATCGAGCAGGGTTTTGTTCAGCGGCACGCGCAGGCCAATGGTTTTGCGCTGTGGGTGGCTGACGCGGCGGGGCACTTCTTTGGTGGCTTCCAAGATGAAGGTGTAGGCCCCGGGCGTGGCGGCTTTGAGCAAACGGTATTGGCGGTTGTCCACGCGGGCGTAGTTGGCCAGCTCGGACAAATCGCGGCACATCAAGGTGAGGTGATGTTTGTCGTCCACTTGGCGAATGCGACGCATCTGCTCCACCGCCGCTTTGTCGTCCAGGTGGCAGACCAAGGCATAGCTGGAGTCGGTGGGCACGGCCACGATACCGCCGCGCTCCAACAGCTGAACGGCTTGCTTGAGCAAACGGGGTTGGGGGTTGTCGGGGTGAACTTGAAGAAACTGAGCCATGAACGTGTACGCCGAAAAGTAAGCAGGTGTGGTGGCCTCACACCACTAAATTTTTTATTGAACTCGGTCCGCGAGCGCTTCCCACACGGGGGTGAGTTGACCGGGCAACCAAGGCAGGGTGCCTAGGTCAATACGGCTCTCAAGTGGGCTGTGGAAATCGCTGCCGCGTGAGGCGAAGAGATCGAACTCTTTGGCCATGTCGGCATAGGTCACGTACTCGGCAGGTGTGTGGCTACCGGTCACCACCTCGACGCCTTGGCCGCCGTGGTTTTTGAATTCGGTGAACAGCGCAAATTCTTCGTTGGGCGTGAAGCCATAGCGCGCTGGGTGGGCGATGACCGCCATGCCCTTGGCTTGCACGATCCACTGCACCGCGTCTTTGAGCGAGGCCCAGCGGTGGGGCACAAAGCCCGGGTTGCCCTCGGTCAAGAAGCGACGAAACACTTCGTTGGTGTCTTGGCACACGCCGGTTTCGACGAGGAAGCGTGCGAAGTGGGTGCGCGAAATCAGCTTGTGGTTGCCTGCGTATTTAAGGGCGCCGTCAAACGCGCCGTGAATACCCACTTTGGCCAAGCCATCAGACATTTCTTGGGCGCGCTCACTGCGGCCACCGCGTGTGCGGTGCAAGCCGGTTTGGAGCTGTTCGTCGTGGGCGTCAAAACCCAAGCCCACGATGTGCACGGTTTTGTTGGCGAAGGTGACCGAAATTTCAGTGCCTGTGAGGTACTTCATGCCGTTGGCGTGGGCTGCGGCGAGGGCGCGGTCTTGGCCGCCCACTTCGTCGTGGTCAGTCAAGGCCCACAGCTCGACACCGTTGGCTTTGGCGCGAGCGGCCAATTGCTCAGGTGTGAGCGTGCCATCCGAGACCACGGAGTGGCAGTGCAGGTCGGCGTTGAGGATGGATGAAGTCACGCCTTCATTGTAGGCGTGGCAAGGCAACTCGAGCGTTCGCGCTGGTGGCTGCGGCCAGCGCGTCTAAGGAAATGCCGCGCAGCTCGGCAAGCACTTGGGCGATGCGTGGCAGCTCGGCGGGTTCGTTGCGGCCTTGGGGATGGCCAGCGGCGCGCTGCTCGGCTGTGCGGTAGAGCCAATGCGGCGGCATGTCGGGCGCATCCGTTTCCAGCACGATGGCCGAGAGTGGCAGCTCGGTGGCCAAGCGGCGCAGCTGCAAAGCGCGGTCATACGTGAGCGCCCCGCCAAAGCCGAGCTTGAAGCCCAAGGCGATGAAGGCCTGCGCTTGTTGCAAGCTGCCATTGAACGCATGGGCAATGCCGCCCACCACGGGTGTGTCGCGCAAACCTTTGAGCAACAGGTCGGCACTGCGGCGCACATGCAAGATGACAGGCAGTTGGTGTTGTTGTGCGAGTTTGAGCTGGGCTTTGTAAAACTGTTGTTGTTTGGCCAGCGCTTCGGGGGTGTTGAGCTCTGGCACAAAACCATCCAGGCCAATTTCCCCAACGGCAACCAAACGCATGTCATGACGGTGGGTGTGCAGCGCGGCATCAAGTTGTGCCAAATGGACATCGGTGGCTTGCGGTGTGTAGAGCGGGTGAATGCCCAGCGCGTAAGCGTCTTGCTGTGCATGGGCCAGCAAGCGCACGTTGTCAAAGTTAGCTGCTGCAACGGCGGGAATCACACAGGTCGTGACGCCTACAGCGCGTGCACGCAGATGCACCGCGGCGCGGTCAGCGTCAAACTCGGCGGCGTCTAAATGACCATGTGTGTCAATCCACATCGTGTGTGGCGCGACTCAAACGCTGCCTAGCGCGAACACCGAGTTGGGAGCTCTGGTGGTGACCGTGGTTTGTGGCTTTTGAGCGAATACGCCGCGCTTGGGGGAATTGTTGCTTGGTACGTCTCCCGCTTTCGAGAGTTGTGCGGCAATCAAGCTGTGCAAGCTGATGGACTGCATGTGGTCTTCCATTTTTTGGTTCAGGTGTGACCATAACTCTTCTGTGGAGACATAGCCATTTTGTTGGGCATCGGCAGACACTTGCTCCTTCTCGTCGGGGCTGTTGACCGCATCAATGATGTCGGCCACGCTGATCTGGTTGGCGTCGCGGTTCAAGGTGTAGCCGCCGCCGGGGCCGCGTGTGCTTTCGACCAAACCATGCTGGCGCATTTTGCTAAAGAGCTGCTCAAGGTAAGAAATAGAGATGTGTTGGCGTTGGCTGATAGCGGCCAACGACACGGGGCCTTGGTGCTGACGCATACCCATATCAATCATGGCGGTGACGGCAAAACGGCTTTTGGTACTCAAACGCATGGTGTGCTCCTTTCGGGTTTTTGCTGGCTGTGTGCCAAACTGGCATGAACTTTAAGCAGAAAATCACTTCGTGTAAATTCGTATTTATTGTTTTATTTATTCGTAAAAAACGAAGTTTAATAGCGCCTATGAATTTCAAACACTTGTATTACTTCTGGGTCACTGCACGCGCTGGTGGTGTCATGCGCGCAGGTGAGCAGTTACACACCACGCCACAAACCCTGTCTGGGCAAATCAAATTGCTCGAAGAAAGCTTGGGCCGCAAGCTGTTTCGCAAAAGCGGTCGCCAGCTCGAGCTGACCGAAGACGGTCGCAAAGCCCTGAGCTACGCCGACGACATCTTTGCCTTGGGTTCTGAGCTGCAAGCCGCCATGGCCAACACGAAAGCGGGCGTGCGTACCTTGGAATTTCGAGTGGGCGTGGCCGATTCGGTGGCCAAGTCGGTGGCCTATCGGCTGCTTGAGCCCGCTTTGTCGATTGCTGAGCCTGTGCGTTTGATTGGCAGCGAGGGCAAGTTTCCAGACCTGCTGGCGCAGCTGGCTTTGCATCGACTCGATTTGGTCATTGCTGACGAGCCGCTGTCCAAGCGCATCAGCGTGAAGGCCTTTAACCACGCGTTGGGCACCACGCCCATGAGCTTTTTTTGCACCCCCGAATTGCGGGCTACCTTGAAAGGCAAGTTTCCCCAGTGCTTGCACGAAGCGCCGATGTTGATTCAAGGTTCATCTTCGTCGGTGCGACAACAGCTCGATGGCTGGCTGGTGCGCCACAAAATTCAACCGCGCGTGGTAGGCGAGTTTGACGATGGCGCGCTGATGACGGCGTTTGGCCGCGAAGGGCGGGGCGTGTTCATGTCGCCCGGCATCTTAGAAAAAGAAACCGTGGCGCAGTACGGCGTGGAAGTGATTGGCCGCAGTGACGAGCTGGTGGAAGAGTTTTTTGCGGTGTCGGTGGAGCGCCGCATTTCGCATCCGTGCGTGGCGGCTATCACGCAAAACGCGCGTGGCCGTTTGTTCAGCGGCTAATTCAGCGATTCATTCGAAGAAGGGCGGCTTGGCCAAGCAGTGCCTATTTCTTCAAGTGTTTTGCAACACGCCTGCGCTCAGGTGCAGCTGGCGGTCGCAGCGCGCCGCCAAGGCGTTGTCGTGTGTCACCAACACAAACGCGGTGTTGTGCTCACGGGCCAGTTGCAGCATCAAGGCAAACACGTGGTCTGCCGTGTTGCGGTCGAGGTTGCCGGTGGGCTCGTCGGCCAGCACGCACGCAGGGCGTGTCACCAAAGCACGGGCAATCGCCACGCGTTGGCGTTCACCACCCGACAACTCGGCGGGGCGGTGGTGCATTCGTGGGCCCAAGCCCACGGCTTCGAGCATGGCCTGCGCTTGGGCGCTGGCCGTGGCGCGGTCCATGCGGCGAATCCACAAGGGCATGGCCACGTTGTCAAGCGCGCTGAACTCGGGCAGCAGATGATGGAACTGATACACAAAGCCCAAATGCTGGTTGCGCAAATCGCCTAAGGCCGCAGCACTGAGGCCTGCCAAGGGCTGGCCCATCAGCGAGACGCTGCCAGCGCTGGGCTCATCCAAACCACCCAGCACATGCAGCAGGGTGCTTTTGCCTGAGCCCGATGAGCCGACGATGGCCAAGGTTTCGCCAGCATTCACCGACAGATCGACGTTTTGCAGCACCGTCACATCCAGCGGCCCTTCGGTGAAGCGGCGGCTGATGTGGTGGGCGGTGAGAACGGGTGTGTGTGTCATAACAAGCCTCATTCGTAGCGCAAGGCTTGAGCCGGGTTGACGCGGCTGGCGCGCCAACTGGGATAAATGGTGGCCAAGAAGGCCAACACCAACGAGATGATGGCAATCGGCCAAATGTCGGCGGCTTGCGGGTCGCTGGGCATGCGGCTGATGAGGTAAATGTCGCGCGGCAAGAAGCTGGCGCCCAACAGGTTTTCAATGGCTGGCACGATGACGTCAATGTTGAACGCCACGCTCAGGCCCAACAGCAAACCACCCAGCGTGCCGAGTACACCCACGGTAGCGCCTTGCACCACAAAGATGGCCATGATGCTTTTAGGGCTCGCGCCCAGCGTGCGCAAAATGGCAATGTCGGCGCGTTTGTCGGTCACCGTCATCACCAACGTGGTGACCAGGTTGAACGCCGCCACCGCCACGATGAGCGTGAGGATGATGAACATCATGCGTTTTTCCACCTGCACCGCCGCAAACCAGGTGCGGTTTTGGCGTGTCCAATCGCGCACAATGACATCGGGGCCAAGTTGCAATGCCAAGTCATAAGCCACGCTGCGGGCTTGTTGGCTGTCTTTGATCTTCAGGCGCACACCTGTGGGGGCTTCAAGGCGGAAGATGCGTTGCGCGTCTTCCATGTGCAGCAGCGCGAGCGAGGCGTCGTATTCGTAATGGCCTGAGTCAAACACGCCCGACACATGCAACTGCTTCAAGCGAGGCATCACACCTGCGGGTGTGACTTGCCCGCCGGGCGCGATGAGGGTGATTTGATCGCCTACGCGCACGCCCATTGACATGGCGAGCTCGCCGCCGAGCACCACGTTGAAGCTGCCGGGCTGCAAGGTGGCGCGCACCGCGGGGGGGATTTGTAGGGTGAAGTCGCTCACCTGCGTTTCGGGTTCGGGGTCAATGCCGCGCACCATGGCACCGCGCATGTCTTCGCCACGCGCCATCAGGGCTTGTTGTGACACAAAGGGTGCGGCGGCCACCACCTCGGTGTTTTGTTTAGCTTGGGCGATGAGTGCGTTCACATCAGCAAAGCCTTCGCCGCCGGGGGCGAGCAGCTCGATGTGCGACACCACGGCCAACATGCGGTCGCGCACTTCCTTTTGAAAACCGTTCATCACGCTCAACACGATGATGAGCGCAGCCACGCCCAGTGCAATGCCGAGCATGGACACGCCGGAGATGAACGAGATAAAACCGTTACGACCCGCCACACGACCCGCGCGTGTGTAACGCCAGCCAATCAGCAGTTCATAGGGGAGTTTGGAGGACGTGGTTTGCATGTGTACTGGATTATCCCGTAGTGGCCAGCGTGCAAGGCGGCATCACGGACAATCAAGCTTATGACTTCTGTGCTGATTGATTCTGTGCGCGACACAACCCTGATTCCGTTTTCGCTGTGGACCACCCAAGGCCCCGAGGTCTCGGTGTTAGCCAAGGCCGAGCTGCCTCATTTGCGGGCGTGGCTCGCGCAAACCAAGCGTGTGGATGTGCATGTGGACCGGGTGCAAGAACCTTTGCTCGCCACACTGTCGCTCCCGCATGAGCGTGCATGGGCGCAAGCCATCGGATGGCCGTCGATGGATGGCTGTTTACCTTGGGCGGCTCGAGCGGCGGCAGAAGTGGGGCTTGTTGCGACGCATGCCAAGACGGACGCTGCGCATGAAGCCCAAGAAAGCCACGCCAGTTGGGTATCCACGGCATCGCCATCCGGATGGGCTTTCATCACCTTGTGCAACTGGCATGTGAGCAATGGCCAAGTCACGCTGGGTGACCCTGCCTATTTGCAAATCGACGAGGCCACAGACAGCACCTTGTTCCAAGCCATGCAAAGTTTCTTTGCCGAAGACGGCATTGCCTTGCACCCCTACAAGCCTGGCCAGTGGCTGGCGCATTCGCCGCTGTTGGCCGACTTGCCCACCGCGTCGGTGGACCGTGTGATTGGCCGCAACATTGACCCGTGGCTGGTGGGTAGCCACACCTCGGCTGAGTTGCTCAGCCCCGCCGCCAAACTGTTGCGCCGTTTGCAAAACGAAATGCAAATGCTGCTCTACACCCATTCCGTCAACGACGGTCGCGGCCTCACCATCAACTCGTTTTGGGTGCATGGCACGGGTGTGTTGCCTCTGTCGAAGCAGACACGCCCAGAGCCCGCAGTGGTTCACACCTTGCGTCAAAGCGCTTTGCAGCAAGACCTGATCGGCTGGCTCGAAGCCTGGCAACACGTCGATGCCCACGTCATCGCGCCCATGCTGGCGCGCGTGGCTGCAGGCGAGCCGCAGCGTTTGGTGTTGTGTGGTGAGTATGAGTTTCATGTGTACGACAGCGCCAAGCCTTCGCTGTGGCAACGCCTGCGCACGCAGTTGGCCCCGACTTCTTTAGACACCGTGTTGGCCGTTGCGCCTTTGAAAGATTAAGCCCATGCAATTCATCCCACGCGACATGCCACCGCGCAGCATTTGGGCGCTGGAGCAAGCGGGCGTGCATCCGCTGTTGGCGCGCCTGTATGCCGCACGCGGCATTCAAGATGCGGCCACGCTCGACGCTTCGCTCGCGCAACTGTTGCCACCCACAGGTTTGAAGGGCATTGAAGCAGCAGCCGTGTTGTTGGCCGATGCCATGGCCGCGAACAAAAAACTTTGCGTGGTTGCCGACTACGACTGCGACGGCGCCACCGCCTGTGCTGTGGCCCTGCGTGGCCTGCGTTTGCTGGGCGCCAAACATGTGAGCTACATCGTGCCCGATCGTGTGGTCGATGGCTACGGCCTCACGCCCCCCATTGCTGAGCGTGTCAAAGCCAGTGGCGCGGATGTGCTCATCACTGTCGATAACGGCATTGCCAGCGTTGAGGGCGTGGCCACCGCGCGCAAGTTGGGTTTGCAAGTGCTGGTTACCGACCACCATTTGCCAGCTGCCACATTGCCCGATGCGGATGCGATGGTGAACCCCAACCAACCCGGTTGCACGTTCGAGAGCAAAGCCCTGGCCGGTGTGGGCGTGATGTTTTATGTGTTGCTGGTCTTGCGTGCAGAGCTGCGCAAGCGCGGCGTATTCACCGCGGAACAACAACCGAAACTGGATACCTTGTTGCCCCTCGTTGCGCTGGGCACAGTCGCCGACGTGGTCAAACTCGACGCCAACAACCGCCGTTTGGTGGCCCAAGGTTTGGCGCGTGTGCGCAAAGGCCAAATGCCTGTGGGCATGACCGCCTTGTTTGCAGCCGCCGGTCGCACCAGCGAGAAATGCACCTCGCAAGATTTTGGTTTTGCAGTGGGGCCGCGCATCAACGCCGCAGGCCGTTTGTCCGACATGACGCTGGGTATTGAATGCTTGACGACGGATGACGTAGGCCGTGCGACCGAACTGGCCACTCAGCTCGACCGCATCAACCGTGAGCGCCGCGAGATTGAAGGCGACATGCGCGAGCAAGCGTTGGAGCTGGCGCAAGAAATGTTTGACCCCGAAGAGGAACCGCCGTCAGCCCTGTGCGTGTTCGACCCCGACTTCCACGAAGGCGTGGTGGGCATCGTGGCCGCCAAGCTCAAAGACTTGCACCACCGCCCCACCTTTGTGTTTGCGCCCAGCCAAGCGGCGGGCAAAGGGCACGAGCTCAAAGGCTCGGGCCGCTCCATCCCCGGTTTTCATTTGCGCGATGCGTTAGACCTTGTGGCCAAGCGCCACCCTGGTGTGTTGCTGCGCTTTGGCGGTCACGCCATGGCGGCAGGCTGCACCTTGGAAGAAGACAACCTCGCCACCTTTGAAGAAGCCTTGCAGCAAGTCGCGCAAGAGTGGTTGGATGAAGCCACCCTGCAACGCCGCTTAGAAACCGACGGCCCCTTGCTGCCCGAATACCGCCGCCCCGAGCTGGCCGACACCTTGGCCCGCGAAGTGTGGGGCCAAGGCTTTGCGCCGCCCACGTTCAGTGAAGAGATCGAGGTACTCGGCCAGCGCTTGGTGGGCGAAAAACATTTGGCGCTCAAACTGCGCCACCACGGCCAGCCCGTCGATGGCATTTGGTTTGGCCGTGTCGAGCCCTTGCCCGCGCTGGCGCATTTGGCGTTTCGCCTAGAGGCGGATGAATGGCAAGGCAACAAGCGCGTGCGCTTTGTGGTCGAAGGCATGGCTGGATAAAAAAAGAAAACAACGCAATGGCAACCAAGAAAAAACTCCAACTCCCAGAAGTCAATTTCTCTGACTACGGCGACACCCGCTATCTGCACCTCGGCACACCGTGGGTGCAGGGCTCAATGAACATCGACAAGCCCTTTGACATCGACCTTGAATACGTGCAGCGCATGATGGCGTGGCTCTTGTTTGTGGACATCGACAAAGTGGGCAAGCTGCACGCCATGCAGTTGGGTTTGGGTGCGGCGTCGCTGACCAAGTTTTCGTTCAAGCACCTGCGCATGAAAACCACCGCGATTGAACTGAATCCCCAAGTGGTGGCTGCCTGCCGCCTGTGGTTCAAGCTGCCCGCCGACAGCGCCAAGCTGCAAGTGGTGTTGGGCGACGCTGCCGAAGTGGCCAAACACGACCACTGGCGTGGCCAGATCGACGCGCTGCAAGTGGATTTGTATGACCACGAGGCTGCATCGCCTGTGCTGGACAGCGCCGAGTTTTATGCCGACTGCCGCAGCTTGTTGACCGACGAAGGCTGCATGACCGTCAATCTGTTTGGCCGCAGCTCCAGCTTTGCCCAAAGTGTGGAGAAGATGGCCAAGGCTTTTGGCGAAGATGCGCTGTGGGCTTTCAAGCCCACGCGCGAGGGCAACACGGTGGTGTTGGCGCAACGCACGCCCAGTCATCCCAAGCGTGCCGAATTGATGGCGCGTGCCGAGGCCATTCAAGCGCGCTGGCCCCTGCCTGCGACCAAATGGTTGCGCGTGTTCAAACCGCTACAAGCCTTGTGAGATAAGGGTTTACCCCTGATTTTTGACCTCGAAAAAGTAGGTGGAACCCACATCGGGTGACCCCTAGGTGCAACTCCATAATTCACTGCATATTTGCTTTTGAATAGAGGAGATGAAATGATCAAAAGTCAAAAAGACTTTTTCTCCGGCCTGATGTTCACATTGGTCGGTGGTGGCTTCGCGTGGGGTGCAACCAACTACACGATTGGCACAGGCGCGCGCATGGGCCCTGGCTACTTCCCCATGCTGTTGGGTATTTTCTTGGCCGTGTTGGGTGCCTTCATCATGTTTTACTCATTGGTCGAGCACACCGAAGACGGCGAGCCGATTGGTAAGTTTGCTTGGCGCCCCATCGTTTTTATCTTGGGTGCCAACGTGGTGTTCGGGATCTTGTTGGCTGGCTTGCCCAGCTTGGGCGTTCCAGCCATGGGCTTGATCGCTGCGATCTACGCCTTGGTCATCATTGCCAGCAAAGCCGGCGAGACGTTTGTGTTGAAAGACGTCCTCATCTTGGCCACCATCTTGTCAGCTGGTAGCTACTTGGCTTTCATCGTGCTGCTGAAATTGCAGATGCCTGTGTGGCCCACCTTCATCACTGGTTGAGCCGGGAGAAATAAAAAATGGATTTGATTGCAAACCTCTCATTGGGTTTTGGTGTGGCGTTCACGCCCATCAACCTCATGTACGCCTTGGTCGGTTGTATCTTGGGCACGCTGATTGGCGTGTTGCCAGGCATTGGCCCTGTGGCGACCATCGCCATGTTGCTGCCCGCCACTTACGCGCTGCCCCCTGTGTCGGCGCTGATCATGTTGGCCGGTATTTACTACGGCGCCCAATACGGTGGTTCGACCACTGCGATTTTGGTGAACTTGCCCGGTGAATCGTCTTCGGTGGTGACCACCATTGACGGCTACCAAATGGCCCGCAAAGGCCGCGCAGGCCCCGCTTTGGCGGCTGCTGGCTTGGGTTCGTTCTTCGCCGGTTCTGTGGGTACTTTGATCTTGGCGGCCTTCGCGCCTCCTTTGACCGAACTCGCGTTCAAGTTCGGCCCTGCCGAATACTTCTCGCTCATGATCTTGGGCTTGGTTGGCGCGGTGGTGTTGGCTTCGGGCTCCTTGCTCAAGGCGATTGCCATGATCGTGTTGGGCCTCTTGATGGGCTTGATCGGTACCGACGTCAACTCTGGCGTGGCACGTTTCAGCTTTGACATCCCCGAACTCACCGACGGTGTGGGCTTTGTGGTGGTGGCGATGGGCGTGTTCGGTTACGGCGAGATCATTTCGAACTTGTCGCAACCCGAAGACGAACGCGAAGTGTTCACGGCCAAGGTGGAAGGTTTGTTCCCCACCAAGGAAGACTTCAAGAACATGTTGCCTGCGGTTATTCGCGGTACGGCTTTGGGTTCGTTGCTCGGCGTGTTGCCAGGTGGCGGTGCCTTGTTGGCTGCGTTTGCGGCTTACACCATCGAGAAGAAAACCAAGCTGCGTCCAGGCGAAGTGCCTTTCGGTCAAGGCAACATCCGCGGTGTGGCGGCGCCTGAATCGGCCAACAACGCCGGTGCGCAAACCTCCTTCATCCCATTGCTCACCTTGGGTATTCCACCCAACGCCGTGATGGCTTTGATGGTGGGTGCGATGACCATTCACAACATCCAGCCCGGCCCACAGGTGATGACCAGCAACCCCGAGTTGTTCTGGGGTCTGATTGCCTCCATGTGGATTGGTAACTTGATGCTCGTGATCTTGAACTTGCCTTTGATCGGCATGTGGATCAAGTTGTTGTCTGTGCCTTACCGCTTCTTGTTCCCCGCCATCGTGCTGTTCTGCGCGATCGGTGTGTACTCGACCAACAACAACACCTTTGACATCTGGATGGTCGCGGCCTTTGGCTTCGTGGGCTACACCTTCGTGAAGTTGGGTGTGGAACCTGCACCTTTGCTGCTGGGTTTCATCTTGGGCCCGATGATGGAAGAGAACCTGCGTCGCGCCTTGTTGCTGTCGCGTGGTGATTGGTCAGTGTTTGGTACACGTCCTTTGTCCGCGGGTTTATTGGCTGCTGCTGCGTTGCTTTTGGTGATCGTGCTGTTGCCGTCCATCAAGTCCAAACGCGAAGAAGCCTTCGTGGAAGATTAATTCAGTTCAAACTGTTTCACCTTCAAACGGCACCTTCGGGTGCCGTTTTTCATTAGGTCTTGATTCGGCTTCGCTTATATTGAAGGCTGAAAAGAGTTTTCTTGGAAAGACAGCAATGATGGATCACCCCCAACGCCTGGCCCTGCATAACGAAGTGCATGCGCGACCGCCAGAACCCATGCAAGCGCCACAGGTGATTTCGCGTGTGGTCATGTGGGTGGACCGTGCCAGCGCCCAAGCCAGCCGTGACCACTTGGCTCAACTGCTGCACGACCACCATTTGCCCGCGCCCGATGCCCATACCAACCATGTGCGCATGGACTTGGGCTCGTTTCGCATGCGCTGGGAGCTGCACACCGAGTTTGTGTCGTGGACCTTCATGCGTCCTGTTGGGGCGAATGTGTTTGCGCATAGCGACCCTATGACGGCGATCCAAGCCGTGCCACAAAAATGGTTGGCCCAGCTGCCTGGAGAATGCTTGGCGCGTTTGCATCTGTGGTTGCTGTCGTCTTCGACGATGAATATTCATCAAGACATGCCCAAGGTCCTGCACGATGACACCTTGGTGGCCTCGACTGTGGCCGAAGGTCATGGTGAGGTGTACACCGACTTCCAACTGCACCCCGATGGCTTTTCGCGCATCGTGTTGTTGACAGGCTCGCTCACGCCACGTCGCCAAGGCCGCCTGGTGCAGCAACTGTTGGAGATTGAAACCTACCGAATGGCCGCCTTGCTGGGGGTGCCTGCAGCGCGCGAGGCCTCGCACGTGTTGGCCGACGCTGAGCGTGAATTGGCTGAACTGGCCAATGCCATTCGCCATGCCGAGCGTGCCGATGAAGCGGGCTTGCTGGATCGGCTCACCCGTTTGGCGGGCGAGGTCGAAGGGCAGTATGCAGCCACCCATTCACGTTTCTCGGCCACGCGCGCTTACTTTGAGTTGGTCGATCGTCGCATCCACGACATCGCTGAATCGCGCATGCCTGGCATGCAAACCATTGCGGAATTCATGGAGCGTCGTTTGTCGCCAGCGCGCAGCACCTGCGATTGGGCATCACGTCGTCAGAACGCCTTGTCTGAGCGTGTCTCACGCATGAGTAATTTGTTGCGCACCCGTGTGGACTTTGAGCAGCAACAAAGTAGCCAAGCTTTGCTCACCACCATGAACCAACGCCAAGATTTGCAGCTGAAATTGCAATCCACGGTCGAAGGCTTGTCCGTCGCGGCGATCACCTATTACTTCACCGGTTTGGTGAGCTACCTTGCCAAAGGGGCTGAAAAGTTAGGCTGGCCTTTTTCGTCAGACATCACCGCCGCGTGTGCTTTGCCGTTTGTGGGTGTGGTGGTGTGGTGGTCTATGCGCCGCTTGCACAACAAGGTCTTCAAGGTTTGAGTGGGTGCTGCGCGACGCGTCCGTTATGAAATGCTGCTGTTGATCAGCGCTTGAAGTTGCGCCCAGGTGTGCACGTCGGCGCCTGAGTCAAGCGTTGCGCGCAGGTTTGTGTTGAACGTGGCTTGGTTGGCACTGGCCGTGTTGTTCAATCCCAAGGTGCTGAGTTCCGCGAGTGTGACGGGGTTGGTGGTGCTGATTGCCGCTGCGGTGTTCATGATGTGATCAATGGCGGTGGCATAAGCTTCTAGCTCGCTGATGGTGTCCACGCCGAGTTGGCTCTTGTGCGCTACCACGTCATTCATGAGTGACAAGGCGTTGTCACTGGCTAGTGTTGTGGCACCGAGCGTGCCGCCTTGCAAAACATGTGAGGTGGTGAGCAACATGCTGTACTGCGCGGCCGTCGGGTCGGCATGGGTATTCGATGCGCCATTGCTGGCTTCGTCCAAGACGGCTTGAAAGCTGAGCGCGATATCCGGCACGAGTGCGTAGGTGTGCTTGGTTGCTAAGACCGAGTTGACGCCGGTTTTCAAGTTCTCCGTCCACGTGACGCTAGGGCTGGACGCCAAGGTCAGGCCTGAGTCTTTGTAGTCTTGAAGCGTGGGTGCTGGCGACGTGACCGATTGGTCTTCTGCATAGGTTTGGATCACCGCTTTCGCGACCAAGGTTTGGAGTTCCGCCAAACTGTCAACGGCTGAACCGTCGGCACTGTGGGTTGCAGAAATTTGGTTTGCAATTTTCTGCAGATTGTTGGCAGTCACCCCAGTTAGACCCAGGCTGCTTAAGTCTGTAGCCGTCAGTGCAGATGCCGCCGTTGCACCACTGGCAATGTCCATGACTTTGTCAACCAAGATGCTGAGTTGGTTGATTTCTGCGGTTGTGTCCACTAGGGTGCTGGTTTTTCCATCCATTACATCGTTCAACAGATTCAGTGCTGATGCGTTTTGTGCACCTGTCCCGATGGCTTTGCCGTTGATGGCACCTCCTGTGTTGGTGGTGCCTGTGGCATCGTAGTGACTCAAAAGCCCCAAGCTCGTCAGGTCGGCAACGGTCAATTTGGCTGCGGTCGATGTGTTGGCTTTGATGCCATCTGCTTGCGCCAAGATTTTCGAGTAACTGGCGTCGATGGCTTTGATCGCGGCCAAGCTGTTGATGCTTGAACCATCGTTGGCACTGGCTTCCATTGCGTTCATCAACATGCTGTTGGGGATGGTGACGGCCAGTCCCATGGTTTGAAAATCTGCTGCGGTGAGTGTGGTGGCGGTCGTTCCTGTGTTGCCTGCAGCGATGAGGATGATTTTTTCGGCCATCGCCGACAACGCGCTCAGTTTGGCGACTGTGATGATGTCCGCCACCAAACGATTTTTCACAATGTCATTGAGCAAGCTGAGGTAGTTGGGTTTTTGTGCGTCTGTCAGTGTGTTGAGTGGCTGCACTCCGAGTGCTTGGTAGTCGCTGAGCAATGGGTCAGCAGTGGGTGTGGCATCGGCGTTGGTGCCATTGGCTTCGGCCAATATTTTGAGATAGGCGGTGACCACATCCGACACTTTGGCGTTGCTGTCGGCTTTGACGCTGGCGATGGCGTTATTGATGGCGCTGACGTTGCCGCTTGTGACGTCTTTGAAGCCAGCTTCGGTGTAGTCGTTGACCGTTGGTGTCGCGGTGGTTCCCGTTGTCCCATAGCTGGTAATTTTGGCCAAGGCGGTTGCATTGGCATCAGGCACCGCGGCTGTGTCTGATTTTGAAGATGACTTGGCGGCTATCAATGCAACAGCCCCCGCACCGGCCAAAACCAAAGGCGACAGAAAACTTGTGGTCTCCGCGCCGCTTGCCACCAAACTGGTGATGCCACTTTCTGCACCAAATAAGCTGGATGTGAAGATGCCGTTGCTTTGTGTATCAAAGAAGCTCAAGCCACCCGATCTCAGGGTGGTGGCAAAGGCTGTGTTTTGTTCAAACTCAGCATAGTTCTCGATGATGATGTCAGGTGCATTGATATCGCCATCTTCAGTTGTCAGATGCAAATCTTTGCCGACTTTTTTGGTGATGATTTTTTTGATCGGACTTGCGCCGTCTTGTGACTGAAAGACATACGTCACATCTGGTCCGGCTTGCAGCACCGTTGCTGCCATGCCTTTGCGTGTGCCATTGCTGATCTGTTTACGCAGAATCACTTGACCGTGCTTGATAACTTTGAAGGTGTAAACGTTTGACATGGCGATGCTGCTTTAGGAGTAATTAAGGGGAGTAACAAGAACAACGGTTTGACAAATAAATTGTCAAATCATTCAAATTAAGTTAATTCTATAGTGTTAATTTAATGTATTTGTGAACCTCAAAGAATGACTCAGTTTTGAATTCTTTATGGTTGAATCAATCGATCATTCCGGGCCTTTTAAAACCTTATGCAGTTCAACTTCAGCAATCCCTACACCTCCACACGCTTGCCTGTGTTTGCGCGCAACGTGGTGTCCACGTCGCATCCACTTGCGGCTCAAGCGGGCTTGCGCATGCTGTGGCAAGGCGGCAATGCCGTGGACGCAGCCATTGCGGCTGCAGCGGCTATCACACTGACCGAGCCCGTGAGTTGTGGCTTGGGCTCAGACGCGTTTTGCATCTTGTGGGATGGCAAAGAACTCCATGGGCTGAACGCCTCGGGCCACGCACCGCAAACCTGGACGCCCGAGTACTTCAAACGCAAATACGGTGACGACGCCAAGACGCCGCCCAAGCGCGGCATAGATTCGGTCACCGTACCCGGTGCGGTGGCCTCGTGGGTGGCGATGAGTGAGCGGTTTGGGAAGTTGCCGTTTGAAGACTTGATGCAGCCCGCCATTGAAATTGCGGAGCGCGGTTATTTGTTGCCCGTGGTGGTGCAACAAAAGTGGGCCGCCGCCACACCGGAGTTACAAAACCAGCCCGGTTTTGCCCAAAACTTTTTGCCATGGGGTCGCGCGCCCAACGTGGGTGAATTGTTCACGTTCCCTGCCGCAGCCAAGGGCTTGCGTGCAATTGCAAAAAGCAAAGGCCAAGCGTTTTATGGTGGTGAGATTGCGCACGCGATTGAACAGTTCTCTACCGAACACGGTGGCAGCATCACTGCCCGCGACTTTGCCAACTACAAAGCCGAATGGGTCACACCGATTGCGCAAAACTACCGTGGCTATACGCTGCACGAAATTCCACCCAACGGGCAAGGCATCGCGGCACTTATCGCTTTGGGCATTCTGGAGAACTTTGACATCGCCAGCTTGCAGGTCGATGGCGTGGATTCACAACATTTGCAAATCGAAGCCATGAAGCTGGCATTTGCCGATGTGTACCGCTACGTCGCTGAGCCCAGCGCGATGGAAGTCACGCCAGCGCAAATGCTGGACCCGTCTTATCTCAAGAGCCGCGCTCGATTGATCGATATGAACCGTGCCCAAGACTTTGGTGCAGGCAACCCAGTGAAGGGCGGCACAATTTATCTCAGCACGGCGGATGAAAACGGCATGATGGTCAGCTTCATCCAAAGCAATTACATGGGTTTTGGCTCTGGCTGTGTGGAGCCCAACTTTGGCATCAGCTTGCAAAACCGTGGCCACGGTTTCAGCTTGAACGCGCAGGGTTTGAACCCCGCCAATTTGGTAGCACCTGGCAAGCGACCCTTCCACACCATCATCCCAGCCTTCCTCAGCAAAGACGGTCAGCCCGTGATGAGCTACGGCGTGATGGGCGCCAACATGCAACCACAAGGTCACATGCAAACACTGGTGCGCATGCTGGACTACCAACAAAACCCGCAAGCTGCATGCGATGCACCGCGTTGGCGTTACAACGCGGGCTTGGAGATCAACGTCGAGGCTTCGCTCAACCATGACACGGCGAACGGTTTGCAAGCGCGTGGCCACCAAGTGGGGGTCATCAACGACAACTACCAAGACTTTGGCGCGGGTCAATTCATCTGGCGTGCAGGTAATCCCAAGGTTGAAGGCTATGTGGTCGCTAGCGATGCGCGGCGCGATGGTTTAGCCGCAGGCTTTTAAAGCGTGGATGCGCAAAACAACGTGCGCTTGAAACGCGTCGGTGTGCTGGCGGTGGTGTTGGCCTTGTTGGCAGCATGCGCTGTGCCGTCTGGTGGGTTGACATCGCCCACCACGGTCAGCGGTACACCGCTGCAACCCGAAATCGCCACAGGCTTCACACGCAAAGCCGACGTCGTCACCAAGAAATTTGCCGTGGCCGCGGCCAACCCCTTGGCCACACAAGCAGGCTTTGATGTGTTGAAAGCCGGCGGCTCGGCTGTGGATGCAGCGATCGCCGTGCAAATGGTGCTGGGTTTGGTAGAGCCTCAGTCGAGTGGCATTGGCGGCGGTGCTTTTTTGTTGCACAGCACGGCCACACAAGGGGGGCGCGCAAAGGTGCAAGCGTTCGATGGCCGCGAAACAGCACCTGCAGCTGCCACAGAAGACATGCTGCTCAATGCCGATGGTCAACCCCTAGCGTTTCACGCGGCTGTGGTGGGCGGTCGTTCGGTGGGCACACCCGGCGTGTTGCGCATGTTGGCGCAAGCGCATGCCCAACACGGCAAACTGCCATGGACCAAATTGTTTGAGCCTGCCATTGCATTGGCAACCCAAGGCTTTGCCATCAGCCCGCGTTTGCACGCGCAGCTCAAGGCAGATGCGTATTTGCGTTTAGACCCCACCGCGCGCGCTTACTTTTACCAAGCCAATGGCGAGCCGCACGCGATCGGCCATGTGTTGCGCAATCCTGAATTGGCCGCCGTGTTGCAACGCATTGCCAACGAGGGCGTGCAAGCGTTTTACAGCGGTGAGGTGGCCGAGGCTGTGGTGCGCAAAGTGCAACAGCACCCCAGCAATCCCGGCCGTTTGGCATTGCATGACTTGGCCAACTACCAAGCCAAAGAACGCACACCCGTGTGCTTTGACCACGCAGCGGCGAGCCGTGTGTATCGCGTGTGTGGCTTTCCACCGCCCAGCTCAGGCGCGATTGCCATCGGCCAAATACTGGGCATGTTGCAGCACACGCCCGCGTCATTGATGTCGCCACCGACAGAGCTGGTGGACGGCACACCCGACCCGCGTTGGTTGCATCTGTACACCGAGGCTTCGCGTTTGGCCTTTGCCGACCGTGCCTTGTATGTGGCCGATCCTGACTTTGCACCGGCACCCAGCGGCGAATGGCAAAGCTTGCTGGCCCCTGCGTATTTGCATGAGCGTGCCAAACTCATTCGCCCCACGGCCATGCCGCAGGCCTTGCCCGGTGTGCCTGTGCCTGTGCCTGTGCATGCGCAGCGCAGCAGCTTTGCGCCCATGGCTGAACAGCCGGAGTACGGCACCTCGCACATCAGCATCGTCGATGCATACGGCAACGCGCTGGCCATGACCACCACCATTGAAGACGCATTTGGTTCGCGCCAAATGGTCAAAGGTTTTTTGCTCAACAACGAGTTGACCGATTTCAGTTTTGCCCCGCGCGATGCACAGGGTCGCCTCGTGGCTAACCGCGTGCAGCCCAACAAACGCCCACGTTCGTCGATGTCACCCACCTTGGTGTTTGACAAGGCCACGGGCCAGTTGGTGATGAGTGTGGGCAGCCCCGGCGGCGCGATGATCATTCACTTCACCGCCAAAACTTTGGTGGGTGTGTTGAACTGGGGCTTGAGCCCGCAGCAAGCCATCGCACTTCCCAACTTTGGCAGCGTGGGCGGGCCCGTGGTGTTGGAAGGCGGGCGCTTTTCGCCTGCTACCCTTGCGGCCTTGCGTGAGCGCGGCCACGAGGTGAAAGAACTTGCGTTGACCAGTGGCCTGCAGGCCGTGGTGAAGCAAAACAAACATGGACAAACTGTGTGGATCAGCGGTGCTGACCCACGACGCGAAGGTGAGGTGATGGGTGAGTAAATTGAGTCGTCTTTTGTTGGCCTTGGTGGTCGTTGCGCTATCGACGTTCTTTTCCTACAAAGCGCCGCACAGCCCATCGAGTACGGCGTCGCATGAAAAAGCCAAGTCGGTGGCGGTGGTGCAAGAGTCTGCACCTCAAGCCGCACGCACCGCCGAAGCTGCGCTGCCCGCCAGCAATTCCCCCATTGATTTCAAACACATCATCGGTGCCGACTACAAGCGCCACACCGGCGAGCCTACAGGCGGACACACCTTGCTCAACGGCGATGTGCGTGTGATGGAAGGCACGGCATCCGCACCAGATGCCACCGGCGTGTACCGCGCGCAAGTGCAAATGATGGACCCCAATCACCCAGGCCAGTGGCTCACCAAAACCGACCGCAACGGCAACCCCATGCCCAACACCATGTTTCCCAAAAACTGGACGGCAGCGCAAGTGGTGAGCGAGGTGAACGCCGCCTGGTTCAGCCCGACCAAAACCATTCGCGGTGACAAGTGGAGCGCACTCACGCCCAGCGGTGTGCGCGTGGAAGGCTATTTAGAGCCGCGCGTCACGGCGTATCCCGTGTACAGCCAACGCCGCTGATTCATGTCACTTCGTTGTTTCATCCAAACACAAGCGCCTATCCCCGGCAGCGGGGCGCAGCCTGTGCGTTATCCCGCGTGCGAATGGGTGGATGACGATGGCGCAGCAGACCCACAGCATCCGCTGAATCGTTTTGTGTGCAGCTGGCTGACCAGCGACGTGAATACCGTCGAACGTTGCCAAGAGGTGTTGGATGCCATCGCACAAATTGAGGCAGGCCAGCGAACGCAATGGTTTGCAGATGGCGATGCGTTTGGCGTGGACTTTTCTGCAAGCGGTGTGCAGTTCAATCAGAGCCATGTGGGGCCAGAAGACACCGCTTGGTGGAATCTGCCTGAGGGACGTTTCAACCTGGCAGAGGTGAACGTGCTGCTCCGGTTGTGGCACGACTTCTTAGGGTAAGCCGCCACGCACGGACTTGCGCTCAGAGTGCAGCGATGTCGTCTAAACCTTCTTTGTATTTGTTTGGGTCTCGCATCAGCGCGTAGCGCGTCATACGCTGGCCTTGCACCAAACGAATCACACGTTTGAGGGGAATGCCAATGTGCGCCAAAGTTTGGCTGGCGAGCATCAAGCTGCCTTCAATCACTTCGGGCACTACTTCGGCAGCGCCTGCGGCGCGCAGGTCTTCTAAGTGTTCGTCGTCGTGGGTGCGCACAATCACGGGCACGTTGGGCGCGTGCTCTTTGACCCACGCCAACACCTTCAGTGCAGAGGGCAAGTCGGGGTAGGTCACGGCCACGGCGGCGGCGCGCACCAAACCCGCCGACATGAGACTCGAGAAACGGGTGGCATCGCCCAGTTCCACATGGTGGCCATGGTCGCGGCCCATTTGTACTTGGTCTGGGTCGGAGTCGAGGGCGACATAAGGAATGTTTTCAAGCTTGAGCAAATCGACCAAGTTGTGGCCGCTGCGTCCGTAGCCGCACACGATGACGTGGTTTTCAATTTTGAGCGTGCGCTGGGCCATGCCGGTGAGGGCCAGCGATTGCAGCAACCAATCGGTGCTGATGAATCGGTTGACGATGCGGTCTGCATTCATCACCAAGAAGGGCGTGGCAATCATTGACAACACCATGGACGCCAAGATGGGGCTCATCCAAGCCGCAGGGATGAGGGAGTTTTGCAAGCCCAGTGACAACAGCACAAAACCGAATTCACCCGCTTGTGCGAGGTACAAACTGGTGCGCAGGCTCACACCGGCAGGCGCGCCGGTGATGCGCGCCAAGACAAACACCAAGCCTGCTTTGAAAAACACGGGGATGAACGACAGCAGCAGCACCCAGCCCCAACTGTCGATCAACACTTCCCAATCCAGCTTCATGCCGATGGTGATAAAGAACAAACCTAGCAGCACATCGTGGAAGGGGCGAATGTCTTCTTCGACCTTGTGTTTGAAGTTGGTCTCAGCAATCAACATGCCGGCCAAGAAAGCGCCCATGGCCAACGACAAACCTGCGAGTTCGGTGAGCCAGGCCAAGCCCAAGGTCATGAACAACAGGTTGAGCATGAACAGTTCATCGCTCTTGCGACGTGCCACCAAATGCAGCCAACTGCGCATCACGCGCTGACCGCCCCACAGCAACAAGCCCACCAGCGCGGTTGCCTTGAGCATGGCGATGGCCAGCACTTTCCAAATGTTGTGCTCGCCCATATCCGCCAGCGCGGGGATGAGCACCAGCAGCGGCACCACGGCCAAATCTTGGAACAGCAGCACGCCCATCACGCGTTGGCCGTGGGGTGACTCCAGCTCCACACGGTCCGCCATGAGCTTGACCACGATGGCCGTGCTCGACATGGCCAAGGCACTGCCCAAAGCCAAAGCCGCTTGCCAGCTCAAGCGCCAGAGGTAGCCCAGCTCTTTGAGCGCAAAGCCGACGGCGAGGTTGAACAGCAATGCGCCCACAAGCGTGAACAGCACTTGCCCCAAGCCCAACCCAAACACCAGCTTGCGCATGCGCATGAGTTTGGGTAAATTGAATTCAAGGCCGATGACGAACATCAAAAACACCACGCCAAATTCGGCCAGGTGTTCAATCGCTGCGGAGTCTTTGGCCAAGGCCAGCGCGTTGGGACCAATCACCACGCCTGCAAACAAATAGCCCAACATGGCGGGCAGTTGCAGCAGTCGACACGCCACCACGCTGATCACGGCAGCGCACAAATACAGCAGGGTGAGTTCGAGGGATGACATACCCCCCAATGGTACCGAGCGTTTGTGACACGCCCGCGCCTAAGGCTCACATAAACTCAAGACTTACTGGTTATTTTCACGAATGAATTCTGTCCAACGTCCTGCTTTGTCGGGGCTTCTTTTAGCGGCTGCGGGTGCCATTGCGTTCAGCGGCAAGGCCATCATCGTCAAGCTGTCTTATGTGTATGGCGTGGATGCGGTCACCGTCATCATGTACCGCATGTTGTTTGCGCTGCCGTTTTTCATTGCCATGGGCTTGTGGGCTGAGCGTCAAGCCATCGCGCGCGAAAACCCGCTGACCCGTCGCGATGTGTTGAATATCATGGGGCTTGGTTTTGTGGGCTACTACTTGTCGAGCTACCTTGACTTTTTAGGCTTGCAATACATCACGGCCAGCTTAGAGCGGCTCATTCTGTACCTCAACCCTACGCTGGTCGTGTTGCTCGGTTGGGCGCTGTACAAAAACCCCATTCAACCGATTCGCATGTTGGCGATGGGCGTGAGCTACAGCGGGGTGCTGCTGGTGTTTGCGCATGAGCTCACGCTGTCAGGTGCCGACGTGGCCTTGGGCAGCGGATTGATTTTTGCGAGCGCTGTGACGTATGCGATGTATTTGATTTTCAGCGGTCAGATGGTGAACCGCATTGGCTCTTTGCGATTGGTGGGGTGGGCCACCAGTGTGGCGTGCGTGTGCTGCATTGCACAGTTTGTGTTGCTGCGCCCACTGTCTGCGGCGCATGTGCCTGTAGAGGTGTTGTGGCTGGCCTTACTCAATGCCTTGGCGTGCACGGTTGCACCTGTCCTCATGGTGATGATGGCCATTGAACGCATCGGTGCTGCTTTGACTGCACAAACAGGCATGATTGGCCCCATGGCCACCATCGCGATGGGCGTCTGGGTGCTGAATGAGCCGCTGAACATATGGATTGGTGTGGGTACCCTTTTGGTGTTAAGCGGTGTGTTTATTGTTTCTAAGTACGGAGCGAAGTGATGGATTTAGGTATCAAAGGTAAATGGGCATTGGTGGGTGGCGCAAGCAAGGGCTTGGGTTTTGGCTGTGCGCAGTCACTCGCACGCGAAGGCGTCAACGTGGTCATCGTGGCGCGTGGTGCTGAGGCGCTAGACGCTGCGGCCACTGAGCTGCGCAAGCTGGGTACCACCATCCTCGCGGTGGCGGTGGACATCACCACCGAGCAAGGTCGCGAAGCCATTTGGTCGGTGGCCGGTGGCCCCGGTAAAAACTTTGACATCGTGGTGACCAACGCAGGCGGTCCGCCACCCGGCGACTTTCGCAACTGGGAACGCGACGATTGGATCAAGGCGGTCGATGCCAACATGCTCACACCCATTGAGCTGATCAAAGCCACGGTGGATGGCATGGCCGAGCGAGGCTTTGGCCGCATCATCAACATCACCTCCAGTGCGGTGAAGGCGCCCATCGACATCTTGGGCTTGTCCAATGGCGCACGTTCAGGATTGACGGGTTTTGTGGCGGGTGTGGCACGCACGCAAAAACTGGCGGCCAACAACGTGACCATCAACAACTTGCTACCCGGCGCGTATGACACCGACCGACTCAAAGGCACGATGAAAGGTGCGGCAGACAAAACTGGCCAGCCCATCGAGGCGATTGCCGAAGCGCGCAAAAGAACCATTCCTGCGCAACGCTTTGGTCACCCGCAAGAGTTTGGCGACACCTGCGCGTTTTTGTGCTCAGCGCAAGCGGGCTACATGACGGGTCAAAACATCTTGACCGATGGCGGGGCTTACGCAGGCACGTTTTAAGAGCATTGCTTTTTGTACATCTGGTTCAGATGACTCTTTTCATGTTTTGTAAGTCATTTAAAAAAGGCACTAAAGTGCCTAAAATTAACCTATAAGTTCCTATACGATTCTCTCTTTTCCGTTCAAAGAGAGAATCTCCATGCAGCATCTCTTCACCACCAAGCGCCCGTTAAGCGTCCAAAGCTCCGCTTTAGACCAAGTGGTGGGTGCGGGCAGCTTGGTGCCCTTAAAACTCGAAGGCGCAGAAGGCCTCAACCAGCTGTTTGAATACAAGCTGACCTTGCAAACCCCCGATGCGTTGAACTTCGTGGGCGGTGCTGCAGCCAACTATGCGCTGCAAGACCTGGTCGGCCACGAGCTGTGCTGCCAAATTGAACTCGAAGGCCACGGCTCGTTTGTGGCGGGCTTGGCCGGTCTTGCTGGCATGAGCAACCAAGACGCAGGCGTGCGAGAAATCTCAGGCCTCATCACGCAAGCAAGGTTTTTGGGTGAAGACAGCCGCCATGCACTGTATGAGTTGACCCTGCGCTCGTGGCTACACCTAGCCACGCTCACCAGTGACTGCAAAGTATTTCAAGACCAAACCCCCGTTGACGTCATCAACGCCGTGCTGGCGGACTACCCCTTTGCTGTGGAGCGCAGGCTCATCGAGAGCTACCCCGTGCGCGACTACTGCGTGCAGTACAACGAGAGTGATTTTGAATTTGTCACCCGCCTCATGCAAACCTGGGGCATTAACTACCACTTCGAACACTCAGGTGGCGTACACCGCTTGGTCTTGTCAGACCACAACGGTGCATTCAAACCCGCACATGATTACCCGTTCTATCCACTGGGTCACAAGCTAGACCGTGAATACATCCATGCCTTCAGCCCCGCAGAACAAATGGTCAGTGCCCGTTTTGCGAGCGTGGAGTATGACTACACCCGCCCCAAGACAGACTTAGCGTCAGAGCACAAAGCGCCTCGCAACACGGGCCACAACACCCAAGAGGTGTACCAGTGGCACCAAACCCGCTACGCCCAGCCCAATGCGGGGGCCACCAAGCCAGCCAACCAAACCGAAGAGCAAGGCAAGCACTTGGCCCGTCTGCGCATGCAGGCCTTGCGCCAAGACGGGCTGCGCGCCAGTGGCGTGGGGCATGTGCGGGGTATTCAAGCGGGCAGCACCTTCAAGCTCAGCGAGTACCCGCAAAGCAAAGCCAACACCGAGTACATCACTCTGGGCACGCACGTCTTGATTGAAAACGTCAGTGAAGACACCCAGCGTGACAGCAGCAATGCTGCACAACAAATATTGCAAAACGTCATCAGCTCCGTGCAAGCACTCAACATCAAAGCCTTGAGCGACGCCCAACGCCTAAGCGGCCAATGGCGAGTGGTTACCCAGTTTGATGTGCAGCCCAGCACCGAGGCATTGCGCCCAGCCTTTGCGAATGAAAAACCCCGCACCCACGGCCCAGAAACCGCTGTGGTGTGTGGCCCCAGTGCAGACACCGCAGAGAGCAACCTCTACACCGACCAACTAGGGCGCATCAAAGTGCAGTTCCACTGGGACCGCTACGGCCAGAAGAACCAAAACAGCTCTTGCTGGGTACGCGTTGGCAGCGCGTGGGCAGGCAACCAGTTAGGTGCCATGCATGTGCCACGCGTGGGCCAAGAAGTCATTGTGGATTTCTTGGGTGGAGACCCAGACGCCCCCATCTGCACAGGCCGTGTGTACAACCAGCTCAACATGCCGCCTTGGGCCTTGCCCTCCAGCCAAGCCTTAAGTGGGTTTAGAAGCCGAGAGCTCACCCCCAGTGGCGGCAACTCAGCCGCAGGTCGCAGCAACCACCTCATCTTGGATGACACCGAAGCCAAGATCCAAGCTCAGCTCAAAAGCGACCACGCCCACAGCCAACTCAGCCTGGGCCATATCAGCAGGATTGAAGACAACCAAGGCCGCAAAGATGCCAGGGGTGAAGGGTTTGAGCTGCGCACAGACAACCATGGTGCGATTCGCGCCAAAGACGGCTTGCTCATCAGCACCGAAGGCCGAAGCCAAGCGCAATCGCACATGCTGGACATGGGCGAGACCACCAGCCGCTTGACCCAAGCCCGAGACCAACACGAGACCTTAGCCAACCTTGCCAAAGACCATCAAGCGCATGATGCGGATGACCAAGACGAGGTGGCCAAGCAGCTGAAGGCGCAGAACGAGGCGATCAAGGGAGAAGCAAAGGGAGAAGAGGGACAACACCCAGAGCTCACAGAGCCATACCTGATCATGGCCAGCCCTGCGGGGATTCAAAGCACAACGACTCAAACAACGCACCAGCACAGTGGTCAGCATCACGCCATCACCAGTGGTGGGCACACCAGCATCAGCACGGGCAGGAGTTTGTTGGCGAGCGTCAAAGAACACCTGAGACTGTTTGCACAACAAGGCATACGCATCTTCAGCGCCAAGGGCAAGGTGCAACTACAGGCGCAGGACAACGACATGGAGTTGATTGCCAAGCGGGTGGTGGAAATCATGAGCACGGGGGATTGGATTAAAGCCACTGCGGCCAAAGGCATACGTTTGCAAAGCGGCCCTACCGAAGTCACCATCACTCCCGAAGGGGTGAAGTGGGTGACACCAGGCTACGACCATGTGTATGCAGCTGACCATCAAACGTTTACGCCTGCGAGTGCGGCGGCTGTGGCGATGCCCAAGTTGCCAGTCATACCAATACTGGCTGATAACAGCCTTCGACTCGATTCATCTGCACTTCAAAACGCTGATTTTTTGCCAGAGGCTGCAACAAGTTTTTCAAATCTGTCGGTCGATGCTGATGGAGAAAAAATTGCCAGCATGCCGCTGTCTGAAACAAGTTCGCAAAGATTCGTATTTGCCGGTCAAGCAGGAGATGCCGATATTTATCTTAAAAGTGATGATCACTGGCAGACAGAAATCAATTCACTTGATGAAGGCCAAACATAAGGACACGTCATGACAAACCCTTCATCACATACGGCCGCAAGAGGCGACACCCTTGGTGGAATTGCACGTTTTTACAAGAAGACGGTTCAAGAGTTGGTGGATATCAACCAAATCAAAAACCCAAATGTTTTGTACATCGGGCAAGTGATTTATTTGGAACCACCGCTGCCTCCAAAAGACACATTGCAAGTCATGTTTATGGACAAGTTGCGTCATCCCATAGAGGGCATTGCCGCCAAGCTCAAATTAGATGGAAAAGAACATCTATGTCAAAGCAATGCGTGTGGGTTGTTGCCTGAGCTGGAGTTGGCAAAACTTGGTGCTGAGGTAGAGGTGTGGGTGCAAAACGCACGCCAAGAGTGGAAAAAAGTTGGACTAACCATTGCCAGCCAAGGCCAACAGTGGATGAACATGGTCTCACCCAGCATCAAGATCACACATCAACTGGCTCCGCACGACCCTGAAGCGGCCAAGAAAAAACACGCCCCCGCACACGCAGCCGACAAGCCACACGACGGCAAAGCCAAAGGTACGCCCGTTAAGGCAGGCAGCCCCGTTCACAAAAACACAAGCGCCGCGCACAACACCATTGAGCTGTCGGTGGACATTCCGCAAGACCTGATTGAGTACTTCAAAGGCTATAAGGATGAGTCGATTACGGAGGAGGATTGGAAAAAAGCAGCCTTCCAACTGGCATGCGACATCAACGTTTTAAAAGCCTTCGCCAAAGTAGAAAGCGGCGGACGCAATGCCTATTGGCAACTCAGAAAAGATGGCAATGTGCATGTCCCTTATATCTTGTATGAACGGCACAAGTTCAGCCGATTAACCAAGCATCAGTACGACAAGGTGAACCCTGATGTGTCATGGCCTCAAGCGTATGTGCGTGCGAAAAAGAAAATCGGCGGCAAAACTGTCTCATCCATCGGCATGAACAACGAACAGGTGCAAGCCTATTTGGGGGACGAAAACCCACACGCCTACACACACGACAACCGTGTCGATGAGGAGCAAGACACTTACAACGGCAACACCTACTTGCGTCTGCTCAATGCCTATCGACTCGACAAAGACGAGGCACTCAAAGCCTGCTCATGGGGTAAGTTCCAAATCATGGGAGAGAACCACAAGATTTGTGACAGGCCCGACTTGACTGAATTTGTCAAAGTGATGTGCTCAGGTGAAAAAGGGCAACTGGCTTTGCTCACGGCGTTTATTGAGAAGAAGCCAGCAGCACCGATTTTGGATGCCCACAAAAAAACCATCGGCCGACACAAGACTTTGCATCAAGCTGTAAAGGACAAAGACTGGCGAATGATGGCCTACAACTACAACGGACCAGGGTATGAAGCAGATAACTACCACGTAAGGCTAGAAGCTGCTTACAACGAATACAAGAAAGCGGGTGTGTGATGTTGAAAAAATTAACTCTCGGCTTAATTGTGCTGCTGTGCATGCCTACATGGGCGAATGTGCAGTTGGGTGATTTGAAGCTACCCAATGTCGACTGGAAAGATACTTACTGGCCAGATAAATTTACAATCAAAACGATAGTTGATAGCAAGTTAAATGCTGTTCCAACTCGCGATCCACAGACCCCCATTGGCTTTCGCCTCATCATTGATGATGCGTTGTACTACATCCAACCCGCACTCTTCATGCTCAAGTCACGCCCTGATGAGGTGTGTACGTTTGATCTTGATAACTACCGCTCTTATCGTTGCGTTGAAGGACAGCCGCATGTAGACGGCTGCCACCTGATGTTCTTTGATGCTCAAGGCAAATGGGTGGGCCTGTACACGATGCAAATTAAAGAACGCTTCCCGCATTTTTGTAACGCCATGCCTGCTATCGGCATCGCTAACAAGGCCAATAATGAACTGTTGGTAACGATGCAGTACTTCATTCCTGAGGCATTGCAGGGTTTGCCTGTGACACCAACGGGTGGTGGCTGGTTCCGTATGACGAGCCTCTTTAGGGTCAAAGCGGTCAACGGCAAGATTGAAGTGGAGCAAGACGATACCTGCCTTGGTAACCCCAATCGCATCGACAACATTCCTGATGCCCGCAAGCGTTTACGTCAGTGTGGCGCTGTGAAGTGATGTGCATATGCAGTTGACGCTACGCCATTCCATCCACAAGCTCAGCGACTCCGTAGAGGCGTGGGTGCAAAACGCACGCCAAGAGTGGGAGAAAGTTGGACAAACTATTGCCAGCCAAGGCCAGCCTAAAACCCGCGAAGTGGGCGATCAAGTTTCGGTTGTTCGACTTCATTGGTGAAGCCATCGAAGGATTGGAGTGCAAGGTGGTATCGCTGGGCGAAGAGCTGGTTCGCATCAAAACGGATGCCCAAGGTGCTTTACCAGATATCAAAGCCAAAGACGCATTGGACACGTTTGAGTTGTGGGTTACCGTGGTCGTGGGCTAAAGCAAGTCACAGGGAAAGAAAATTACAAAAAATTCCGAGAAGATTACGTCCAATATTTTGGGGCCACGCGAGATGTGCTTGAGCAGCCAGATTTGTTAATTCAAATGCCAGATGCCGTTCGTTCTGCTGTGTGGTTTTGGTTGCGAAACAAGTGTTATGAACTGGCCGACAAAGGGCTTGATAACACCTGCATTGATGCCGTGACGAAGGTCGTCAACTCAGGCGAAATCAGAAAATACGAGCGAGGCGGCTACAACAACGCCTCAAACAACCCCGTACTCAAGCGACGTGAATACACCAAGCTTGCTTATCACGCATTTATTTGAGGAGCCCCACAATGAAGGCTGCACGACTTCTGACAAGTCTTGTTTTGAGTATTTTCTGTGCCTTTGCGCATGCTGATTTACGGCTAGACAAAGCATCTCCAAAAACGCCAGCGGACATCGATTCGGCATTAGCTTTTTATGTCAAAAATCTAAGTCCTTTTGTAAAGCAGAACACCTTTTCTTTTCCCAGTAACTCAGGTGAACCTTACAAACCAAACGCAGGAATAGGTGGAGTTAACTCCATTTTTAAATGGTCCCTCAACGGTGTTGTGTACACCTCCGCCATTGCATCATTTGGCATTCCCCCAAACCTCTAGACACTTTTCATAGCGCAGTTTGACGCTGCCGCTCGAACTCATAGGGGCTGAGTTGATCGAGGTGCTTATGGCGTCGAACTCGATTGTAGAAACCCTCGATGTAATCGAAGATGTCCGACTTAGCTTCAGCCCGAGTTTGGTAAATCCGCTTCTTGATTTGTTCGCTCTTCAAATTACTGAAGAACGATTCAGCAACCGCGTTATCCCAGCAGTTGCCTCGACGGCTCATGCTCGGGCTCAGTCGGTTGTCTTTGCACCAGCGGTTGAACTCATCGCTGCCAAATTGGCTACCCTGGTCAGAATGGATGATCACTGAGTCCTTTGGCCTTCTGCGCCACACCGCCATCGTCAATGCATCCAGCACCAAGCTCGTCTGCATGCGTGGGCCCATACTCCATCCCACCACCGCACGCGAATGCAAATCTAGTACAGCCGCCAAATACAGCCACCCTTCATGTGTGCGGATATACGTGATGTCCGTCACCCAAGCTTGGTCGGGTTCGTCGTGTTGGAACTGGCGCTGCAACTGGTTGGGCGCAACCAATGAAGGCTTGCCCACTTTGTACCTAGGGCGTTTGTAGCCTCGAACTGATTTGATTTGAGCCACACGCATCAGCCGCGCCACACGGTTTTCGCTACAAGCCACGCCAGCTTCACGCAGGTCACAGAAGATGCGCGGACTGCCGTAGATGCCCATGCTCTGGTCGTAGAACTCTTTGATCTTTGCCGTCAACACCTCATTGGCTCTTGCCCTTGCTGAGAGCGGCTCATGCAGCCAAGCGTAGTAGCCGCTGCGGTGAACTTTGAGAACGCGGCACATGCTGGTGAGTTTGAATTCGGATCGGTGGGCTTGAATAAATGCGTACTTCACCCGGACTGCTTTGCAAAGTACGCGGCGGCCTTTTTTAGGATATCGCGCTCCTCGGTAGTGCGTCTTAGCTCAGCCTTGAGCTTGGCCATCTCGGCTTGCAGCACCTTTAGATCGTTGGTAGATGGTTCATCAGCCTTTTTGAACTTACTGACCCACGTGTACAGAACACCTTCAGCAATGCCTAGTCGCTTGGCTACATCGACAACCGAGTGGCCTTTATCGATGACTTGTTTGACTGCCTCGTCTTTGAACTCAGGGGCATATTTCGCTCGTTGCATTTGCAATTCTCCATTTCAGTTTTGACATCATATTTGTCTACTGATTTGGGGGAATGCCAATTTGCTGTTGATAACGACATGATTCCCGAGTGCAAAGACTACGCCACCAAAGGCAACAGTCTCGATTGGAAAGGACCATCATGCGATTCAATCAATTGGCGAGGTAAAAAATGCCACATCTTCATGCTCAACGAAGCAAACGAAATAGCAGGTGTTGGTCGTGTTGACATTGGGCGTGACATGCAACTCATCAAAGGTAAGCCATTTTGTTTTGACGTTAAAGCCATGACTGCACCACCAGAAGTGCCGGATGCGTTTCTCGTCACGCTTGGTTATATCGACAGTGCTTGGTTTCCAGACCCACGCAATGAACCTGACCAGTTTTTAACCACGGTGTTGCTGCGTTTAAAACAAGAAGACAACGGCAAGCTCACCATCACACACGACACATCTTGCTTAGATAGCACCAACCGCATCGCCAACTTAGGTACGGCTCGTAAACGGCTACGAGAGTGTGCGGTTTATCTGGGGAAATAAATCTGTTACTTGCGTGACGACACCACAATGCCGCCAATGATGAGCGCAAACGCCGCAGCGTGATACAGCTGCGGCATTTCGCCCAATACCAAGGCTGACAAGGTGGCGGTGAACACAGGAATGAGGTTCACAAAGAAGCCAGCAATATTCGGTCCCACGCGTTGCACGCCCAAGCCCCAGCAGCGGTAGGCCAACAGCGAGGGGCCAACAGCCACATACACCAGCGCGGCCACCAAAGGCCAGCCCCAGCTGATGCGCACATCGCTCAAGCCTGTGAATCCCGACCACTCGGCGCCGCTGAAGGCGGCGGACCAAAACAAACCAAACACCATTTGCGCAATCAGGAAGTTGGCCCAGTTGCTGCGCGCTTCGGCGGGCTCTTGTGTGCGGGCCAATAACCAGCTGTACCAAGACCAACAGGCGGTGGCAATCAACACAAACACATCGCCCAGTACCAAGTGCACATTGGCCAAGGCTTGCCAGTCGCCACGGCACAGCACCACCAACACGCCCAAGATCGACAGCAACGCGCCGGCCATTTGTCGTTTGCGCACGGTCTGTTGGAAAAATAATGCGCCCACCAGCAGCATGAACACGGGCATGCTGGCCCCCACCAACGTCACATTGATGGGGGTTGAGGTTTGCAGTGCCAAGTACAGCAAACTGTTGTAGCAGCCCACACCCAACAGCCCCAGCACGGCGTAGTGCTTCCAGTGCGCCCACAAAGGGCTGGTGCGGCCTAGCACCTGGTGAGCGAGCGGCAACAACAGCACAAAGGCCAAGGCCCAGCGAATGAAGTTGAGGGTGAGTGGCGGGATCAGGTCCGCAATCATGCGACCCACCACGGCGTTACCAGCCCATAGCAGGGGAGGTATCAATAAAAGCGCCGCATTGCGCGGCGTCAGGGTGTGAGGAACAACAGACATAAGGGCAGGACTTTACCCGAGGGCTCAGATAACCTGTGCGACACGCATGGCACCCATTTCGTGGCAGGATTCAACGTCTTAAAAATTCACCTACATCTGGAGCATCACCCCATGACCAAAGCAGTCATCATCGAACAACACGGCGGCCCCGAAGAGCTCAAGCTCGTTGACGTGACCGTGGGCCAACCCGGCCCAGGCGAGATTCGCATTCGCCACAAAGCCATTGGCCTGAACTTCATTGATGTGTACCAACGCAGCGGCGTGTACCAGCTGCCTATGCCTTTGCATTTGGGCATGGAAGCCTCGGGCATCATCGAAGCCGTGGGCGAGGACGTGACCCATTTGAAAGTGGGCGACCGCGCTGCTTACGCCAGCCAGCCACCCGGCAGCTACTGCGAAGAGCGTGTGATGCCCGCCAAGTGCGTGTGCAAATTGCCAGACGCGATCTCGTTTGAAACCGGCGCCGCCATGATGCTCAAGGGCTTGACCGCTCAGTATTTGCTCAAGCGCACGCTGCCTCAAGGCGGCTTGAAAGCCGGTGACTTCATCTTGTTCCACGCTGCCGCGGGCGGTGTGGGCCTGATCGCTTGCCAATGGGCCAAGGCTTTGGGCTACCAACTCATTGGCACCGCTGGCAGCGATGCCAAGTGCGCTTTGGCCAAAGCCAATGGTGCTGCACATGTCATCAACTACAACACCGAAGACTTCTTGGCTCGCGTGAAAGAAATCACAGGCGGCAAGGGCGTGAAAGTGGTGTACGACTCGGTGGGCAAAGACACGTGGGACAAGTCACTCGACTGCTTGGCACCGTTTGGTTTGATGGCCAGCTTTGGTAACGCCTCAGGCGCCCCGGCTCCCATCGCGCCAGGCATCTTGGGCCCCAAGGGTTCGATCTACCTCACACGTCAAACTTTGTTCAGCCACATCGTCACGCGCGAAAGCACGCAAGAAATGGCCGACGATTTGTTTGACGCGGTGACCAGCGGCAAGGTGAAGATTCACATCGACCAAACTTACCCCTTGGCCGACATCGCCCAAGCACACCGCGACTTGGAAGCCCGCAAAACCACGGGTTGCACCCTCATCACTTTGTGATGACAGCGCAGGCGTTTCAGGCGCTGGGTTCGGCATCCTGAAACTTGTCTGCGCGGCAGGTGAGCACCAGCGTGTCGCGATGACCGCCCTCAGCCAATGGCTGAATGGGCGTGCTTTCGTGAATCATGCGGGTGTCGTCTAACAACATCAACGACCAAGGCTCGCTCAGCGTAAAGCGTTCGCCTTGTGGGCCGTTGGCTTCAAACACGCGGGTTTCACCGCCTTTGATGTGGGTGCGGTTGACCATGAACACCGCCACAAAATCTACGCCATCGCGATGTGCGCCTTCAGGCGTGGGGCGGCCAATGCCGTCGGTGGTGTCAATGCGGAACTGATGTGCTTCGATGCACCACTTGGTTTGGGGTGTGCCGCGTACTTGGGTAGCGGTTTGAGCTAATGCAGTGAGCAACTTCGTCCACGCAGGTGTGGCCACCGTGGCCTCGTGCATGGGTTCGAACCAACGCTCCATACCGCCGTGCAGCGCGTTGTAGTCGAGTGACTGCCAATGGGCGCGGTGTGGCACCTGGCGGAGTGTGCCGTTCTCAAACACAAAGCTGCTGTGACGGCGGCGGCGGTAGCGGCCACCGTCTTTCAGGTAGTTGTCGGCTGGCATGTTGTCCCAATCGGGGGACAGTGCTTGCAGTTCGTTCAACTGACAACCAGCCCACTCGGCCACGCTGGTGGCGTTGAGCATGCCGTAGCCTTTGTGTTGAACCGTGGTGTTTAGTTCGGTGACCGCAACAGTTTTTGGGGGCAGTATTTGCATGCTTAGTTCCCGCGACGCACGCGCAGCACTTCATCCAAGATCAAGCAGACAGCGCCGACCGTGATCCCGCTGTCGGCAATGTTGAACGCAGGAAAGTGAATGCCAGCGTAATAAAAATCCAAGAAGTCCACCACGTAGCCGTATAAGACGCGGTCAATCACATTGCCCACTGCGCCGCCCAAGATGCAGGCAATGGCAAAGCCAAACAGTTTTTGACCAGGGTGTTTTTTGAGCATCCACACCATGGCGATGGTGGCCACCACACCGAGGCCCGTGAAGAACCAACGTTGCCAGCCACCCGCCGTGGCGAGGAACGAAAACGCAGCGCCTTCGTTGTGCACGCGCACGATGTTGAAAAAGCTGGTGACGGGAAAACCTTCGCCCAACTGATACGCGCTGACCATCAACACCTTGGTGAACTGGTCGGCCAACAGCACCACCAAAGCGAGCCCTAACCACACCCAATATGAGGTGGTGTTGCGGATGAAGGTGTGGCGTGCCATGGGTTGCTTTCGTGAAGGTTTTAAGCGAAGTGACGCACTTCACCGTCGCCGTGCAAGTTGCTGTCGCAACGGCCGCACAGGGTGGGGTGAGCGGGGTTGTGGCCCACGTCGTCGCTGTAGTGCCAGCAGCGTTCGCACTTGGTGGCTGCGCTGGCTTTGACGTCGACTGTCAAGCCTTCGCCTTTTGCCAAAGTGACCTTGGAGGTGATGAACACAAATTTCAAGTCGTCGCCCAACGAGGCCAGCGCGTCATACGCAACGCCATCGCAGTGGATGACCAACTCGGCTTGCAGCGATGCGCCCACCAAACCTTCGGTGCGTTTGTTCTCGATTTCTTTGTTGGCGATTTCGCGCACTTGCTGCACGGCATGCCACTTGTTCATCAGTGCCTGATTGCTGGCGACTAGGTTGGTGAAAGTTTCCAAGAAGATCGACTCAGATTTGCCAAACGTGGTCCACGCTTCTTCAGCGGTGAAGCTGAGGAACGGAGCCATCCAACGCAGCATGGCGTGGGTGATTTGGTGCAACGCAGTTTGCGCGCTGCGACGTGCGAGTGACTTAGGCGCTGTGGTGTACAGGCGGTCTTTGAGCACGTCCAAATAGAACGCACCCAAATCTTCCGAGCAGTACAGCTGCAACTTCGACACCACGGGGTGGAACTCATACGCGTCGAAGTGCGCGCGAATGTCGGCTTGCACTTGCGCTGCGCGAGATAGCGCGTATTTGTCGATTTCCAACAAGTCTTCAAAGGCCACCGCGTCTTTGGCTGGGTCAAAGTCACTCACGTTGGCGAGCAAGAAGCGCAGCGTGTTGCGGATGCGGCGGTACGCGTCGACCACGCGGGCCAAGATTTTGTCGTCGATGTTGAGGTCACCCGAGTAGTCGGTGGATGCTACCCATAAGCGCACGATTTCGGCGCCCATCTTGTCGCTCACCTCTTGCGGCGCCACGGTGTTGCCCAAGCTCTTGCTCATCTTGCGGCCTTGGCCGTCGGTGGCAAAGCCGTGGGTCAGCAGGCCTTTGTAAGGCGCGCGGTCGTACAAGGCGCAGCCGAGCAACAACGAGCTGTGGAACCAGCCACGGTGTTGGTCGTGGCCTTCGAGGTACAGGTCAGCCTCGGGGGTGGAGTTGTCAGGCGATGCGTGGAAAGGTGCGCGGTGATTCACGCCAAAGTTGTAGGCATCTTTGTGGCTGCCGCGCAGCACGTGTTGGAAGGTGGAGCCAGAGTCAAACCACACTTCCAAGATGTCGGTGCTCTTGGTGTAGCTGGCTGCATCGTCGCCGGGCTGGTTGAGGATGTCCTCCACCGTCACACGGCTCCATGCTTCGATGCCGCCTTTTTCGACGATGTCTGCCGCTTGATCCATGATGGCCATGGTGCGTGGGTGCAACTCGCCGCTGTCTTTGTGCAAGAAGAACGGCACGGGCACCCCCCAGCTGCGTTGGCGCGAGATGCACCAGTCGGGGCGGTTGGCAATCATGTCGCGCAAACGTGCGCGGCCGTTTTCTGGATAGAAGTGGGTTTGGTCAATCGCGTGCAACGCGAGTTCACGCAGTGACTTGCTCGATTTGTCGGTGATGAACTTGCCCGTGGTTTTTTCGGTGGTGCTGTCAAACGCATCCATGCGGATGAACCACTGCGCTGCCGCGCGGTAGATGACGGGCGTTTTGTGACGCCAGCAATGGGGGTAGCTGTGCGTGATGGTTTGTGTGGCCATCAAGCGGCCTGCATTTTGCAACGCTTCCAGAATGACGGGCACTGCTTTCCAGATGTGCTGGCCACCGAACAACGGGAAGTCAGCGGCATACGCGCCGTTGCCTTGCACGGGGTTCAAGATGTCGGTGTACTTCATGCCGTTGGCCATGCAAGAGTTGAAGTCATCCACGCCGTAGGCGGGGGCGCTGTGCACGATGCCTGTGCCATCGCTCTCGCCCACGTAGTCGGCCAAGAACACGGGGGCTGTGCGTTGGTAGCCAGCGTCCACATGTGACAGTGGATGGTTGAATTCAATCAAGCCCAGCTTGTCGCCGGTAGCTGTTGCCACCACTTTGCCTTCGAGCTTCCAACGCTCCAAACATTTCTCGACCAAGGAAGCTGCGCACAAGAACAAACCACGCTCGGTGTCCACCAAGGCGTAGTTGATGTCGGGGTGCATGTTGAGCGCTTGGTTGGCAGGGATGGTCCACGCGGTGGTGGTCCAGATGACGGCGAATGCTTCTTTGTCGAGCTTGGGCAAACCAAATGCAGCAGCCAACTTCTCGGGCTGGGCGCACAAGAAGGCCACATCGAGCGTGTCGCTCTTTTTGTCGGCGTATTCAATTTCAAACTCAGCCAAAGATGAGCCGCAGTCAAAGCACCAGTACACGGGCTTCAAGCCACGGTACACAAAGCCACGTTCCATCACGCGTTTGAAGGCGCGCAGTTGGCCGGCTTCGTTGGCGGGGTCCATGGTGCGGTAGGGGCGCTCCCAGTCGCCCAACACACCCAAGCGTTTGAAGTCTTCGCGTTGTTGCTCGATTTGCTCGGTGGCGAATGCACGGCTTTTGGCCTGCATGTCGTCGCGGCTGAGTTTGCGGCCATGCAGTTTCTCGATGGCGTTCTCGATGGGCAAACCGTGGCAGTCCCAGCCGGGGATGTATTGCGCGTCAAAGCCGCCCAATTGCTTGGACTTGACGATCATGTCTTTCAACACTTTGTTCAGCGCGTGGCCGATGTGCAGCTTGCCGTTGGCGTAGGGCGGGCCGTCGTGCAACACAAACAGCGGTGCGCCTTGGCGAGCCACGCGCAGTTTTTTGTACAAGCCTTGCTCATTCCATTGCTTGGCCCAAGCGGGTTCGCGTTTGGGCAAGTCACCACGCATGGGGAACGGGGTGTCCATCATGTTGAGGGTGGCACGGTAGTCCGTGGACGTTGGGGTGGCTTTGTCGGTCATGGCAATCTCAGGTCGGAGGCTTAAATATCAGGGCGGTGGCTGCGAAAGCCGCGTTTAAAGGGCGGGCTTCAAGGCAGACGAGAAGAAAGAAGTGCGGGGCCGTGTGCAGCAGAAGGGGCTGCACGCCCCGTCAAATTCGTGCTGCGAGCCAGGCGCGTGCATCGTCGCAGTCTTTGTGTATGCCTTGCATCAAGGCGTCCAGACCGTCGTACTTCAGCTCGTCGTGTAATTTGTGCAGCAGTTCCACGCGGATGATTTTACCGTAGCCCCCCTCAGCGCCTAGGCTGGCGGGCCAGTCGAGGCAATGGGTTTCTAGCAGCACGCGGCCACCGTTCACATCCGACGGGTCAAGCGAGGGGCGAATGCCCAAATTGGCCACACCCGCCAAGGGCTGCTCGGCCAAGCCGTGCACCTGCACCACGAAGATGCCGCTGGCGGCGGGCTTCCAGTGGCTGAAGCGCAAATTAAGCGTGCGGCAGTTCAGCTCGCGGCCCAGCTTGCGGCCGTGCACCACATGGCCCGAAATGGCATAAGGGCGGCCCAGCAACTGCGCCACCTCTTGCATCGCGCCACGGCCCATGGCCTCGCGCACGGCAGAGCTGGAGACGCGTAGGTTGGACCTACCGCCTGGCCGCCCCAAGGCAGGGCCAGCCCCCTCGGGGGGCAACGAGGACACAAGGTGCCGAGTGTGGGGGCTCGATACTTCGTAGCTGTTCATGCGGGCCACGTCAAAACCGTGGGCTGTGCCTGCGGCGTCGAGCATGGCGTAGTCGCCCGCACGTTTGGCCCCAAAGCGGAAGTCGTCACCCACCAGCACGTATTTCACGCCCAGGCCTTTGACCAGCACCTCTTCGATGAAGGCCTGCGGCTGTTGCGAGGCAAAGGCTTGGTCAAACGGCAGCACCACGCATTGGTCCACACCGCAAGCGGCCAGCTCGTTGAGCTTGTCGCGCAAGGTGGCGATGCGGGCAGGGGCCAGGTCGGGCTGTTGGTGCTGTTCGGCGAAGAAGTCGCGCGGGTGCGGTTCAAACGTCATCACGCAACTGGGCACGCCGCGATGGCGCGCCTCGTTCTTCAACAGGGCCAGCATGGCTTGGTGGCCACGGTGCACGCCGTCAAAGTTGCCAATGGTCAAAGCGCAGGCCTTGGCCAATTTCGGGTGATGAAAGCCTCTGAAAATTTGCATAACTTAGGTGAAATGCGACAGCTATAAAACCGTCACTCAATAAAGGTATATTGTCAGCGATAGATGTGCATTCCCCAACGGTCGTTTTTAAAGCGAATGGAGGTCAGGTGTGAAGGTCTTGAAACTGTCTGCCCAAGGGCTACCGCAGTCGTGGATATCGCTGGAACAAGCGGTCATTCACTACGCGGCCGACGAAGTACGCTGGGAATCTGGCGGCGAAGTGGCGGTGTTTCATGGCGGCACCAATGCCATCACAGGACAGCAGTCCATCATCACGGTCAACAGCATCATCGGCACCAAGGGCGTGCCCAACATCAACCCGTTTGATTTGAAATCGGGCCTGACCAACGACAAGCTTTTCAGCCGCGACCGCAACGTTTGCGCTTACTGCGGCGACCACTTCCACGAATCAGAACTCACCCGTGAGCACATTCGCCCGATTGGCCAACGTGGCCCGAACACTTGGATGAATGTGGTGACGGCGTGTAAATCGTGCAACCACCGCAAGGGCAACCGCACGCCCGAGCAGGCGCGTATGCCGCTGTTGTATGCGCCTTATGAGCCTTCGTTGTGGGAGGACTTCATCTTGCGTAATCGCCGCATCTTGGCGGATCAGATGGAGTTTTTGATGGCGCATGTGCCTAAGAGTTCTCGGCTCTTGGCTTGAGTCTGCTTCTTTCGGGATGGGCTCTGGCGCTTCGCTGAGAAGGAAATGGCCATCTTCCTCATGCTGGAGTACCAGAAATCGTCAGCTGGCCATTCCCTTCTCAGCTACGAGGTTCTTCACTCCGTCTGTTTACTTCGCCAGTAACTCCGCCACCGCCTTCGGATAAATCAAATGCTCCTGCGTCAACACCCGCGCAGCCAAGGTGTCTGCGGTGTCGTCGGGCAGCACGGGCACTATCGCCTGCGCGAGGATGGGGCCGTGGTCTAGTTCGGCGGTGACGCGGTGTACGGTGGCTCCTGCAAATTTGCAGCCGGCTTCGATGGCGCGCTCATGCGTGTGCAGGCCGGGGAAGGCGGGCAGCAGCGAGGGGTGGATGTTGAGCAGTCGGCCTTCGTAGTTCGCCACAAAGCCTGGGGTGAGGATGCGCATGAAGCCTGCCAACACAACGAGGTGAGGTTGGTGTTTGTCGATTTCCGCCATCAAGGCAGCATCAAAGGCTTCGCGGGGTTGGGGCTGGTCGGCGAAGGCTTTGTGGTCAATGACCGCCGTGGCGATGCTGTGTTCTTTGGCAAACACCAAGCCTTTGGCGTCGGCTTTGTTGCTGATGACGGCGCTCACCTGCGCGTTGAATTGCTTGGCCCAGTTTTGAGCTTGCGCAGTGCGCACGATGGCGGCCATGTTGGAGCCGCCGCCAGAGATCAAGATGACGATGTTTTTCATTGCCGCGAATTATCGCGGGGCTGCAAACACCGCTGCATACAAGGTTTAGTTTGTTTTCACGAAACGCGCTTGCATCACGCCGTCAATCAGCACCTGTTCGCTAAACATTGCCGCAGGGCGCACCCACAGACCGTGCGCGCCGTAGAGGGCGCGGTAGACGGTCATGGCTTCTAGCGTTTCGCTGTGGCGGGCTGTGCCAATCACCTCGTATTGGCCACCTTTGTAGTGGCGGTAGAGGCCGATGGGGGTTTCTTGCAATGGGGGGAGGTCTTGGTCGTTCATAGGATGGGACAATACACCCTATGCATCCAAAAGCCCTTCTTGAAGCTTGTACTGAGCTTGTTCGCCTCACTTTGAAGTTTGACCATCCTGCCGACGCAGTGGTGTCTAAGTTTTTCCGTGACTACCGTAAAACCTATGCCTTCGGCCCGCGCGAGCGTGCGGCCTTGGCCGAAACCACCTACAACGTGTTGCGCAACAAACTGCGCTTCGACCACTTTGCGCCTTCGGGCTCCGGCCCCAAAGAGCGCCGCTTGGCCATCCTCGGCTTTGCCCAGCATCTGAAAGACCAAGCGCCTGCCAACAACGCCCCCAAAAGCGCCAAGCACGCCAACAACAGCCCGCTCGACTTTTTGATGAGCGCGCTCAACAAACAAGAAGCCGCCTGGCTCGAAGCCTGCGAAGCCGTGAGCCCTGCCGACCTGATGGAACGCCATCGCCACAACATGCCCGAGTGGCTGGTGGAGCCGCTCAAGGCCCAAGTGGGCGAGGGCTTCTGGCCTTTGGTCGAACGCCTCAACGGCGGTGCGCCGCTGGACTTGCGCGTGAACACCTTCACCGACAAACGCGCCGATGTGCAACACGAGTTGAAGCTCGCCGGCATCAAGGCCGTGGACACACCGTTTTCGCCTTGGGGCTTGCGCATTGAAGGCAAGCCGGCCTTGTCGGGCCTTGACGCGTTTTCGCGTGGCGCGATTGAAGTGCAAGACGAAGGCTCGCAGTTGTTGGCCTTGTTGCTCGACGCCAAGCGCGGCGAGATGGTGGTGGACTTTTGCGCAGGCGCGGGCGGCAAAACGCTGGCCATTGGCGCGTCCATGCGCAGCACTGGCCGCTTGTATGCGTTTGATACCTCGGGTCATCGCTTGGAATCACTCAAGCCACGCTTGGCGCGTAGCAAGTTGTCGAACGTTCATCCATCCGCCATTGCGCACGAGCGTGACGAGCGCGTGAAGCGCCTGAGCGGCAAGATCGACCGCGTGTTGGTGGATGCGCCTTGTTCGGGCTTAGGCACCTTGCGCCGCAACCCTGATCTGAAGTGGCGTCAGTCGCCCAAGGCCGTGCAAGAGCTGACGAACAAGCAAACCTCCATCTTGGCCAGCGCCGCGCGCTTGGTGAAGTCGGGTGGCCGTTTGGTTTATGCCACGTGCAGCGTGTTGCCCGAAGAAAACGAGGCGATTGCCCAAGCCTTCAGCGCAGCCCATCCCAACTTTGTGCCGTTGTCAGCAGCCGACACCTTGACTGAGTTGAAAGTAGCCAATGCCGCTTCGCTTTGTACAACCGACGGCTTGTATTTGCGCCTTTGGCCCCATCTACATGCCACGGACGGCTTCTTCGCCGCGGTTTGGGTAGCCAAATAAGCACCTAAACCCTAAAATTGAAGGTTATTTTCATAAAACTGAAAGATAGACATGTTGTTACCCAATTGGGCTTGGCTTGATGCCACGTTGAACTGGCTGAGCTATGGCTTGCTGCACTTTTCTGGCTGGCAAGTCTTCATCGTCACGATGGTGCTCACACACATCACCATCGCCAGCGTGACCATTTATTTGCACCGCCACTCGGCGCACCGCGCGTTGGACTTGCATCCGATTGCGGCCCACTTCTTCCGCTTCTGGCTGTGGCTCACCACCGCCCAAGTGACCAAAGAGTGGACATCGATTCACCGCAAGCACCACGCCAAGTGCGAGCAAGCGGAAGACCCACACAGCCCACACATTCACGGCATCAAAACCGTGTTGTTCACGGGCGCGGAGCTGTACCGCAAAGAAGCTGAAAACCTCGAAACCCTCGAGCGCTTTGGCCATGGCACACCCAATGATTGGATCGAGCGCAACGTCTACACCCCACACTCTGTGCTGGGTGTGTCGTTGATGTTGGTCATCGATTTGGCTTTGTTCGGCGCTTTGGGTTTGACCGTTTGGGCCGTGCAGATGATGTGGATTCCCGTCACTGCCGCTGGCATCATCAACGGTGCAGCCCATTACTGGGGTTATCGCAACTTTGAGGCGCCAGACGCCAGCACCAATATTTCGCCATGGGGCATCATCATTGGTGGCGAAGAGTTGCACAACAACCACCACACCTACCCCACATCGGCCAAGTTGTCGGTCAAGCCCTACGAGTTCGACTTGGGCTGGCTCTACATCCGTATTTTGGAAACTTGCGGTTTGGCCACTGTGAAGAAAACAGTGCCTAAGTTGGCCTTTGGCGACATCAAGCCTGTGGCGGATGAAAAGACTTTGGAAGCTGTCATTGCCAACCGTTACGAAGTGATGGCCAATTACGCCCGTCAACTGCGTTTGGCCATGAACCAAGAGTTGTCCAGCATGTCCACTTTGCCTGCCGACTCTGTGTTGGCGGCGGCCAAACGTTGGATGCACCGTGATGCTGAGAAAGTGCCAGCTGCCGTGGTGGGTGAACTGGCCCAAGCCCGTGCTGTCTTGCCTGACGTGGACACCATGGTGAAGATGCGTGAAGAGTTACGTCAGTTGTGGCTCAACACCAACCACAACCGTGCGCAACTGGCGCTAGACCTGCAAGCTTGGTGCAAACGCGCTGAGACCAGCGGTATTGCTGCTTTGCAAGAGTTCTCGATGCACTTGCGTGCTGCACGCGTATAAACGCTTCTGCAAATAAGACAAAGGCACCTTCGGGTGCCTTTTCTTTTGGGTAACTTTGTACAGGCAACAAAAAACCCGCCATCTTGCGAGAGCGGGTTCTTGATAAGGTCCAGCCTGAATTACTTCAGTTTGGTTTCCTTGTATTCAACGTGCTTGCGAGCTTTGGGATCAAATTTCATGATCAACATTTTCTCGGGCATTGTTTTCTTGTTTTTGCTGGTCGTGTAGAAGTGACCTGTGCCGGCTGTCGATTCCAGCTTGATTTTTTCGCGTCCGCCTTTGGATGCCATGATCGTGTCCTTTCAGTAACTGGAATTAAGCTTGACCGCGCGAACGCAAGTCAGCCAACACGGCGTCGATGCCGTTTTTGTCGATCAAACGCAGAGCTGCGCTAGAGACGCGCAAGCGAACCCAACGGTTTTCAGTCTCTACCCAGAAACGGCGGTATTGCAGGTTAGGCAAAAAACGGCGTTTTGTTTTGTTGTTCGCGTGGGAAACATTGTTCCCAGACATTGGGCCTTTGCCCGTTACTTCACATACGCGTGCCATGTGGACACTCCATATCAACGGCGGTCGTTCCCACGAGCGCCTCACCTCGCCAAAAAGGGTGGCGGTAACCCATCTTCTTCGCTGAATTCAGCAAAGCCTGAGATTGTAGCGTCTTTTAATGGGCGCCTTGCTCCAAGAAGCGCTGGGCGTCCAAAGCTGCCATGCAGCCCGTGCCAGCGCTGGTGATGGCTTGGCGGTAGATGTTGTCTTGCACATCGCCTGCCGCAAAGACGCCGGGCACGCTGGTCATGGTGGCAAAGCCCTCTGAGCCGCTCTTGGTCAGCAAATAGCCGTTTTTCATGGCCAGTTGACCTTCAAAAATACCGGTGTTGGGAGAGTGGCCGATGGCGATGAAGCAGCCTTGTGTGGCAATGTCACGTGTGCTGCCGTCGGCGGTGCTTTTCAAGCGGATGCCTGTCACGCCAGAGGCGTCGCCCAACACTTCGTCCAAAGTGCTGTTGGTTTCGAGCACGATCTTGCCTGCGGCGACCTTCTCCATGAGCTTGTCGATCATGATGGCCTCGGCCTTGAAGGTCTCGCGGCGGTGCACCAAGTGAACTTTAGAAGCAATATTGGAGAGGTACAGGGCTTCTTCCACCGCAGTGTTGCCGCCGCCAACCACGCTGACCACTTGGTCGCGGTAGAAGAAACCGTCGCACGTGGCACAGCCCGACACGCCGCGGCCCATGAAGGTTTCTTCAGAAGGCAGGCCCAAGTACTTGGCCGATGCGCCCGTGCAGATGATGAGCGTGTCGCAGGTGTAAGTGCCGCTGTCGCCCGTCAAAGTGAAAGGGCGTTTGGAAAAATCGACCTTATTGATGTGGTCAAACACGATTTGGGTGTTGAAGCGCTCAGCGTGTTGCTGGAAGCGTTGCATTAGCTCTGGGCCTTGCACGCCATTCACGTCGGCAGGCCAGTTGTCGACTTCGGTGGTGGTCATCAGTTGGCCGCCTTGGGCCATGCCGGTGATCAACAGGGGCTTGAGGTTCGCGCGGGCTGCATAAACAGCGGCGGTGTAGCCAGCAGGGCCGGAGCCGAGAATCAAAACTTGGGCGTGTTGGGTGGTAGACATCTGAGCAACGCAATCAAAGAGACAATAAAGACAAGATTGTAAGAACCTCTCCCTTTACCCCTGACGGCGTGTGGTTGCCGCTCGGGTAAGCTCTCCCTCTAGACATGACTTACTCGCTCAATACATTAAAGAATGACCCGCGCGCCTCTGCTGCCGACGCGGACCACAAGCCCACAGGTTTTCGCCGCTTCGCGCAAGAAATTGCGCTGACGGCTGGCTTTGTGTTCATGACTTTTTGGCTGCTGGCGCTGCTGACCCATTCGCCGCTTGACCCTGCGTGGACCACGTCGGGTTCGGGCACCACCGTGCGCAACTTTGGTGGTCGCTTGGGCGCGTTGTTCGGCGACTTGAGCTTTTTCTTGCTGGGCTATTCGGTGTGGTGGTGCTATGTCGCCGCCCTGGCGGCTTGGTTGGCTGCATTGGCCAATCGCTTGCGCGACGAAGACGAGCCACAGCCTGAACATACCGGCTGGCGCTACACGCGCTTTGCGTTTTGGGCAGGTTTGGCTTTGCTGTTGATTTCCAGCACGGGTTTGGAGTGGACGCGCATGTACCGCTTTGAAGACCGTTTGCCCGGCCACAGCAGCGGCGGTGTGTTGGGTTACTTGGTGGGCCCATCCAGCTTGAACTGGTTGGGTTTCAATGGCTCCGGTTTGATTTTCATTGTGTTTGGTGTGGTCGGTGCCTCGTGGGTGTTCCGCTTTTCATGGGGACAAACCGCTGAAAACATGGGTGCTTTGCTAGACGGCATGTACGAGAAATGGCGCGAGCGCCGCGAGCGCGAAGAAGACGTGGCCTACGGCTTGGTGGCCGCCCGCGAGCGCGAAGAAGTGGTGTTTGAAGAGCGTGTGGAAATCAAAGAGCATCCGCCCATCACCGTGCACATCGAGCCCGAAGTGATTGAAGTGCCCAAGAGCGCACGTGTGGCCAAAGAGCGCCAAAAGACCTTGTTCACCGACGCGGCCACCGACTCACGCTTGCCGCAAGTTGACTTGCTGGACGACCCGCTGATTCGCCAAGACACCGTCGCCCCCGAAACGCTGGAAATGACCAGCCGCATGATTGAGAAAAAACTCAAAGACTTCGGCGTCGAAGTGCGTGTGGTGGCAGCGTCGCCCGGCCCTGTGATCACCCGTTACGAGATTGAACCCGCCACAGGCGTGAAGGGTTCGCAAGTGTTGAACCTCGCCAAAGACTTGGCGCGTTCGCTCTCGCTGGTGTCGATCCGCGTGGTCGAAACTATCCCCGGCAAAAATTACATGGCGCTGGAGTTGCCCAACGCCAAGCGTCAGTCCATCCGCTTGAGCGAAATTTTGGGCTCGGACGTGTACAACGAATCCAAGTCCATGCTCACCATGGGCTTGGGCAAAGACATTGTGGGCAACCCCATCGTGGCCGACTTGGCCAAGATGCCTCACGTGCTGGTGGCGGGTACCACGGGCTCGGGTAAATCGGTGGGTATCAACGCCATGATTTTGTCCTTGCTCTACAAGGCCGAAGCCCGCGATGTGCGCTTGCTGATGATCGACCCCAAGATGTTGGAGATGTCGGTTTACGAAGGCATTCCGCACTTGCTGGCCCCTGTGGTGACCGACATGCGCCAAGCCGCACATGGCCTGAACTGGTGCGTGGGCGAAATGGAAAAACGCTACAAGCTCATGAGTAAGTTGGGTGTGCGTAACCTCGCCGGATACAACGCCAAGATTGACGAAGCCGCGTCGCGCGAAGAGTTCATCTACAACCCCTTCAGCTTGACGCCCGATCAGCCCGAGCCCTTGCAACGCTTGCCGCACATCGTGGTGGTGATTGATGAGTTGGCCGATTTGATGATGGTGGTGGGCAAGAAGATTGAAGAGTTGATTGCACGTCTCGCTCAAAAGGCGCGTGCTGCCGGTATCCACTTGATTTTGGCCACACAGCGTCCTAGCGTGGACGTGATTACCGGTCTGATCAAAGCCAACATTCCCACGCGTATCGCGTTCTCGGTGGGTTCCAAAATTGACAGCCGCACCATCCTTGACCAAATGGGTGCTGAAGCACTGTTGGGCATGGGCGATATGTTGTACATGGCCAGTGGTACAGGTTTTCCCGTGCGTGTGCACGGTGCGTTTGTGAGCGACGAAGAAGTGCACCGCGTGGTGAACTACTTGAAGAGCCAAGGCGAGCCCGACTACATCGACGGCGTGCTGGAAGGCGGCACGGTCGATGGCGACGGCAATGCCTCAGGCCCCGATTTGTTTGGTGATGTCGCGGCCGAAAAAGACCCGATGTATGACCAAGCTGTTGAAGTGGTGCTGAAAAACCGCAAGGCCAGCATCTCACTGGTGCAACGCCACTTGAAGATTGGTTACAACCGCGCCGCACGCTTGGTGGAAGACATGGAAAAGGCCGGCATGGTCAGCGCCATGAGCAGCAATGGCCAGCGTGAAATTTTGGTGCCCAAGCGTGATGAATAAAAATGCTGAGCAAAGTTTGAGCAAGGTTTCAGCTTTTGTGAATCGCGCCATGCGTGGAGCTGGCGCTGGCTTGGCCATCGCAGCGCTGAGCGCAGGTGTTGCGTCTGCCAGCAGCTTGGACACGCTGGAATCGTTTTTGAAATCCACCAAAAGTGGCCGTGCCGATTTCACACAAGTCGTTACTTCGCCGGCCAAAGCAGGTCAGACCACGGTGCGCAGCAAAACATCGACGGGCCAGTTTTCATTTGTGCGTCCCACACGTTTTCGTTTTGATTACGTCAAACCGTTTCCGCAAGTCATCGTGGCCGATGGTCAAACTCTGTGGTTGTACGACGCCGACCTAGAGCAAGTGACGGCGCGCAAACAAACGCAAGCCTTAGGCAGCACACCTGCCGCTTTGGTGGCCACGGCGGCGGATTTGAGCGCCTTGCAAAAAGAGTTCACGCTAGACGCCCAGCCAGACGCTGATGGTTTGCAGTGGGTGCAGGCCACGCCCAAAAACCGCGAGAGCACCATCCAATCGGTGCGCATGGGTTTGCGTGTCGATGGTGTGCAAGTGAGTCTCGGTAAACTCGAAATTTTTGATGCCATGGGGCAGCGTTCGGTGCTCAGCTTTGAGCGTTTTGAAGTGAACCCTGCCAACCTCGGCGCAGCGCAGTTCAACTTTGTGACGCCTAAAGGCGTGAGCGTCATTCGTCCTTAAGCGTCCATATGACACAGGCCACGCCCGTGTTGCAAGGCTTGCCGCCTTTGCTGGACGCCAACACACGCTTGGTGGTGTTGGGTAGTTTTCCGGGCGTGGCCTCGCTGCGTGCGCAGCAGTATTACGGCCACCCACAAAACCAGTTTTGGAAAATCATGGGCACGCTGTTGTCGCCCCATGCCGCAGACGTGCTGGCCACGCCCTATGCCGAACGTGCGCAGTGGTTGCTCAGCCAAGGCGTGGGCTTGTGGGATGTGTACGCCGCCTGCGAGCGCGAGGGCAGCCTAGACGCCAACATCCAAAACGCACAGCCCAATGACTTGCAAAGCCTGCGCATACGTTGTCCCGCGTTGGTGGCGATTGCGCACAACGGCGGTGAGAGCTTCAAACACGCCAAGCTCACCCGCGCTTTGGGCTTGCCCGTGCATCGTTTGCCGTCCACCAGCCCCGCGAATGCGAGCTGGACGTTGGCACGCAAGTTAGAGGCTTGGCGTGAGGTGTTTGACGCGGCGGGCTTGCTGCGCTGAATGGCCGCTTGAAGTCCAGCGTTGCTGGCCCTTCGCTACACTCACAGCTTGTACAAATCAAAGCCTTTTTAAGCGTGTCCTCCACCCACATTCCCCTCGCCGAACGCCTGCGCCCACGCACGCTGGGCGACGTCATTGGTCAGCAGCATTTGCTGGGCGAAGGCATGGCCTTGCGGGTGGCGTTTGAGTCAGGTCAACCGCACAGCTGCATTTTGTGGGGCCCGCCCGGTGTGGGCAAAACCACCATCGCCCGTTTGATGGCCGATGCGTTTGATGCGCAGTTTCTGTCCATCAGCGCCGTGTTGGGCGGCGTGAAAGAAATTCGCGAATCGGTGGAGTTGGCCATCGCGGCCCGTGACTCACTCGACCCCAAACGTACCATCATGTTTGTGGACGAGGTGCACCGCTTCAACAAAAGTCAGCAAGACGCGTTTTTGCCGCATGTCGAATCGGGCTTGTTCACCTTCATTGGTGCGACCACTGAGAACCCGTCGTTCGAGGTGAACTCGGCCTTGCTCTCGCGCGCTGCGGTGTACGTGCTGCAGTCGCTCAGCGTGGACGACCTCACGCAAATCATTGCCAAAGCACAAGCCATTGGCGCGGTGCCTGCGTTGGAAGACGCAGCCCTAGAGCGACTGATTGCCTATGCCGATGGCGATGCGCGTCGATTGCTCAACACGCTTGAGACCTTATCGGTCGCGGCCAACCGCGAGAAGCTCGAAGAAATCAACGACGCATGGCTGATGCGCGTGTTGGGCGAGCGCATGCGCCGCTACGACAAAGGTGGCGAACAGTTTTACGACACCATCAGCGCCTTGCACAAATCGGTGCGCGGCTCTGATCCGGATGCCGCTTTGTATTGGCTGGTGCGCATGCTCGATGGCGGGGCTGAGCCCAAATACATGGCGCGCCGTTTGATTCGCATGGCCGCCGAAGACATTGGTTTGGCCGATCCACGCGCTTTGCGTTTGGCGCTGGATGCAGCCGAGGTGTACGAGCGCCTGGGCTCGCCCGAGGGCGAGTTGGCCTTGGCCGAGTGCGTGGTGTATTTGGCCGTCGCACCCAAGTCGAATGCTGTGTACAAGGCCTACAACGAAGCCAAAGCCCTCATCAAAAAAGACGGCACGCGCCCCGTGCCCATGCACCTGCGCAATGCGCCGACCAAGATGATGAAAGACATGGACTGGGGCAAGGGTTACCGTTACGCGCACGACGAAGAGGACGGCTTTGCCGCGGGCGAAAACTACATGCCTGAAGGCTTAGAAACTACGGGCTTCTACCGCCCTGTCGAGCGTGGTTTAGAGATCAAAATCGCCGACAAGTTGCGCCACTTGCGCGACAAAAACAAACAAGCAGGTAAATAACAAATGGACGTCTTGCTACAACAAGTCATCAATGGCTTGGTGCTGGGCAGCATGTACGCGCTGGTGGCTTTGGGCTACACCATGGTCTACGGCATCATCAACCTGATCAACTTTGCGCATGGCGAGGTGTTGATGATTGGGGCCTTGTGCAGCTGGTCGGTCATCGGTCTTTTGCAGCCGCTCATGCCCGACACGCCGGGTTGGGTGTTGTTGCTCATCTCGATGGTGTTGGCGTCTATCGCTGCCGCCGCATTGAACTACGCGATTGAAAAAATTGCGTATCGCCCTCTGCGCAATGCGCCCAAGCTGGCCCCGCTCATCACCGCGATTGGCATGTCGATCTTGTTGCAGACGCTGGCCATGATTGTGTGGAAACCCAACTACAAACCCTTCCCCACGCTCTTGCCGACCACGCCGTTTGAAATTGGCGAGGCGGTCATCACGCCCACGCAGTTGATGATCTTGGGCCTCACGGCTGTGGCCTTAGCCGTGTTGTCTTGGTTGGTGAATCGCACCAAGTTAGGCCGCGCCATGCGCGCCACAGCTGAGAACCCTCGCGTGGCCAGCCTCATGGGCGTCAAGCCCGATGTGGTGATTTCTGCCACCTTCATCATCGGCGCGGTGTTGGCCACCATTGCCGGTGTGATGTGGGCCATGAACTACGGCACCGCGCACCATGCCATGGGTTTCTTACCTGGCCTCAAAGCCTTCACCGCTGCGGTGTTTGGCGGTATTGGCAATTTGGGCGGCGCGGTGGTGGGCGGCTTGCTGCTGGGCTTGATTGAGTCGATTGGCTCTGGTTACTTGGGCGAGCTGACCGGCGGTGTGCTGGGCAGCCACTACACCGACATCTTGGCGTTCGTTGTGTTGATCATCACGCTCACGTTGCGTCCTTCAGGCTTGTTGGGTGAGCGCGTGGCAGACAGGGCTTGAGACAGATGCAACACAAAATTTTCTCGAACCGTTGGCTCATGGCCGCTGTGCTGCTGGTGTTGCCACTGGTGCTGCAAAGCTTTGGCAATGCGTGGGTGCGTATTGCCGACATGTCACTGCTGTACGTGTTGCTGGCGCTGGGCTTGAACATCGTGGTGGGTTACGCAGGTTTGCTCGATTTGGGCTATGTGGCCTTCTTTGCCGTTGGCGCGTATTTGTTTGGGCTTTTGGCATCACCGCATTTGACCGAAGTGTTTCCATGGATTGCGGTGATGTTTCCCGATGGTTTGCATCTCAGCTTATGGCTGGTGTTGCCACTGGCCGCAGGCTTGGCAGGTTTGTTTGGTGTGCTGTTGGGCGCGCCCACCTTGAAGCTGCGCGGTGACTACTTGGCCATCGTCACCTTGGGCTTTGGCGAAATCATCCGCGTGTTTTTGAACAACCTCGACCACCCCGTCAACATCACCAACGGCCCCAAGGGCTTGGGGCAGATTGATGCGGTGAGTGTCTTTGGCTACCCGCTGTCCAAGCGTTTGGATTTGGGCTTCATCGAGTTGTCTTCGGTCACCTTGTATTACTACCTGTTTCTCACGCTCGTGGTCGTGAGTGTGGTGATTTGCCATCGCCTTGAGTACTCGCGCATTGGCCGCGCTTGGATGGCGATTCGTGAAGACGAAATTGCGGCGAAAGCCATGGGCTTGAACACGCGCAACTTGAAGCTCATGGCCTTTGGCATGGGCGCCACGTTTGGCGGTATTTCAGGCGCGATGTTTGCGGCCTTCCAAGGTTTTGTGTCGCCCGAGTCCTTCAGCCTCATGGAGTCGGTGATGATTGTGGCGATGGTGGTGCTGGGCGGCTTGGGCCATTTGCCCGGCGTCATCTTGGGTGCGGTGTTGTTGGCTGCTTTGCCTGAGGTGTTGCGCTATGTGGCCAGCCCCTTGCAAGCCATGACCGATGGCCGATTGGATGCCGCCATCTTGCGTCAACTGCTGATAGCCTTGGCCATGGTCACCATCATGTTGTGGAAGCCACGCGGTTTGTGGCCCACGCCTGAACATGGCAAAAACCTCAACCCACAGGGAGGTGCGCAATGAGCGACCTCGTGTTGAATGTCTCGGGCATTTCCAAACGCTTCGGCGGTTTGCAGGCCCTGACCGATGTGCGCATGCAAATTGAACGCGGTCAGGTCTATGGCCTGATTGGCCCCAACGGCGCTGGCAAAACCACCTTTTTCAACGTCATCACAGGCTTGTACACGCCTGACAGCGGCAGCTTTGAGTTGGCGGGCAAACCGTATGAACCCACCGAGGTGCACTTGGTGGCGCAGGCCGGCATTGCACGCACATTTCAAAACATCCGTTTGTTTGCCGAAATGACCGCGTTGGAAAACGTGATGGTGGGCCGACATGTGCGCACGGGCTCTGGCTTGCTCGGTGCGATTTTCAGAACGAGCAAATTCAAAGCCGAAGAATTGGCGATTGAGCACCGCGCGCGTGAACTGCTGGACTACGTGGGCATTGCCAACTTGGCCGACTACAAGGCGCGCACGCTGAGTTATGGCGATCAGCGTCGCTTAGAAATTGCGCGTGCTTTGGCCACCGACCCGCAGCTCATTGCACTGGACGAACCTGCCGCTGGCATGAACGCCACTGAAAAAATACAGCTGCGCGAGTTGATTGACAAAATTCGCCGCGACCACCGCACCGTGCTGTTGATCGAGCACGATGTGAAGTTGGTCATGGGCTTGTGTGACCGCGTGACCGTGCTTGACTACGGCAAAGTGATTGCCCAAGGCACACCGGCTGAGGTGCAGCGCAACCCGCAAGTGATTGAAGCCTATCTCGGCACGGGAGGGCATTGAGATGACACACGACAACGCAGCGGTGCTGTTGAGCGTCCACGATGTGAAGGTGGCGTATGGCGGCATTCAAGCCGTCAAAGGCGTGAGCCTGGAGGTGCGCGAGGGCGAATTGGTTTCGCTCATCGGCTCCAACGGCGCAGGCAAAACTACCACCATGAAAGCCATCACGGGGTTATTGCCCTTGGGTGGTGGCCATATTCAGCTGGCAGGCAAAACCATTGACGGACAAGGTCCTTGGGATTTGGTGCAACAAGGCTTGGCCATGGTCCCCGAAGGGCGTGGTGTGTTCACACGCATGACCATCGTTGAGAACCTGCAAATGGGTGCCTACATCCGCGACGACAACGCAGCCATTGCGGACGACATCGAGCGCGTCTTCACCACCTTCCCGCGTCTCAAAGAACGCCGCGACCAATTGGCAGGCACCATGTCCGGCGGTGAGCAGCAAATGTTGGCGATGGGCCGTGCGTTGATGAGCCGCCCCAAAGTGCTGTTGCTCGACGAGCCGTCGATGGGCTTGTCACCCATCATGGTGGACAAAATCTTTGAAGTGATTCAAGAAGTGTCAGCCCAAGGCGTGACGATTTTGTTGGTCGAACAAAACGCCAGCCGCGCCTTGCAAATTGCAGACCGTGGTTATGTGATGGAGTCGGGTCTGATTACTTTGAGTGGTGATGCACATGAAATGCTGCACGACCCGAAAGTGCGCGAGGCTTATCTAGGCGAATAAGCGTGGCAGAGGAGGGTTTAGCCCTCCATCATCCAGATCAGCACTTGCTTGGCCACAAAGCCGAGCATGCCAAAGGCCAGCACCAAGAACAACACGAAGGTGCCGAACTTGCCAGCTTTGGATTCACGGGCCAGCTGAAAAATAATGAACAGCATGTACAGCATGAAGCCGCCCACGCCAAAGGTCAGCCCAAATTGGGCAAATTGTTCTTCTGTCATAAAAACTCAGTGAACCGATGGGTCGTAAGCGACCAGGTCCCGGTAAGCGTGCCAACTGGCGTGTCCCAACATGGGCACCACACCGAGTAAGCCTAAAAAGGCTGAGCCAATGCCCAGCGCTGTAAACAAACACAAAATGCCAGCCCAGCACGCCATGGCGAATGGGTTAAGGGCTACCACGCGCCAGCTGGTCAGCACCGCTTGTTGCACGGTGAGCGTGGGGTGATCCATCAACAAAGGAATGGTCACCAGCGTAGAGGCAAACATGGGCGCGGCGATCAGCGCACTCATGAACACCCAAATTTCAAACAAACCAAAGTTGGATTGCAGCACGACCAGCCGCACAAAGTCGGCAGGTGTGTGCACGCTGGCGGGCAGCATCCAGTGAATCAAGGCTGCTGAGCACACCAACCAACCCGCACTCGACAAAGCCAGCAGTAAACCAAATTGAATCAGGCGTTTATCACCAGAAGTCCAAATGCGAAAGGCATCCGTCAAGGTCGCCTCTTCGTTGCGTTCTAAGCGGCGGCTGATCTCATACAAGCCCATGGCCAATAAAGGTGCCACGATCATGCAGGCAGATAGCATGGCTGCGATCCACCAAAACTCATGGCGTGCAAACCAAAACAAGCCACCACCGATGATCGCGAGGATCAAGCCATGTGTCACGCCTGCGGTGGGGCAGCGTTCCATGTCTTTCCATGCCAGCGCGAGCCAGTGCATGGGCCTGAACATTTCAATGTCTTTGGCTTCTAGATCGGGGTGTGGGGTGATGAGGTGCATGACACGCAGTCTACGTCGGGTGATTAAACCTTGTCGGCTGCAGAGGTGAACGAGTCTGCGTAGAACTCGTCGGATGGCAAGCCCGCTTGGGTATAGGCCGTGCGGGCCGAGTCCACCACGATGGGCGCGCCGCAGGCGTACACCTGATGACCGCTGAGGTCGGCATGGTCTTGCAACACCGCAGCGTGTACAAAGCCTGTGCGGCCTGTCCAGCTGTCTTCTGGCAATGCGTCAGACACCACGGGTATGTAGGTGAGGTTTGGCATCGCGGCGGCTTGCGCTTGCACCCAGTCGTGCATGTACAAGTCGGCAGGGCGGCGGCCGCCCCAGTAAAGCGACACAGGGCGTGTGATGCCTTTGTGCTGCATGTGCTCCAAGATGGCCTTGATAGGCGCAAAGCCAGTGCCTGAAGCCAAAAACACCAAAGGTTTGTCTGAGTCTTCACGCAAGAAGAAGCTGCCTTGCGGGCCTTCGATGCGTTGGATTTCTTTTTCTTTCATCGCGCCAAACACGTGGTCGGTGAACTTGCCACCAGGCATGTGACGGATGTACAGCTCAATCGCTGGCGCGCCTTCGACGAAGGTGTGTGGCGCATTGGCCATCGAATAGCTGCGGCGGTCACCATCGCGCAACAAAAAGTCGACGTACTGACCGGCATGGAATTTCATGGGGTCGGTCGCAGGCAATTGCAGTTTGACGACCATCACATCGTGCGAGACTTTCTCAAGTGAGACGACACGCACTGGCATTTTCTTGATGGGGAAGGCACCTTCTTCCACCACTTGGCGCGACTCCAGCACCACATCGCTGTGGGCGGTGGCGCAGCAGGTGAGCACAAAGCCGTTGGCTTCTTCGTCCGCACTCAAGGCTTTTTCTTGGTGGGTGCCGTGGGTCACTTCGCCTGAAATCTTTTTGCATTTGCAGGAGCCGCAAGCGCCGTCTTTGCAGCCGTAGGGCAGGCCAATGCCTTGGCGCAGGCCGGCGGCCAGCAGGGTTTCGTCAGAAGTGGCGGTGAATGCGCGGCCGCTGGGTTGGACCGTGATGTTGAAACTCATCTTTGGGTATCCTTGAACTTTTATAGGGTGTATTTTGCCTGTCCATCAATCCCCCCTCGGCGCCTTGCCTTCTCGCTTCAAACGCGAGCGTTTGCTCATCATCGGTTGCGGTGATGTGGGCCAGCGCGTGGTGCGCGTGCAGCGCCATGTGCGGGTGGTGGCGCTCACCTCTAGCTCCGAGCGTGTGGCCGCTTTGCGCGCCCAAGGTGTAACGCCCATCGTGGGTAATTTGGATGTACCAGCCAGTCTGCAGCGCTTGGCGGGCTGGGCCACGCGGGTGCTGCACTTGGCGCCTCCGCCTTTGCAGGGCAGCACAGACCCGCGCACTTTGACGCTGACCCGCCTGTTGATGCGCCGAAGCGCGCCGCGCAGCGTGGTGTATGGCTCCACCAGCGGTGTGTATGGCGACTGTGCGGGCGATTGGGTGGATGAAAGCCGGAGGGTCAACCCCATCACGCCCAGAGCGCAGCGTCGTGTGGATGCCGAAGCACGCGTGCGTCATGTGGGGCGCTTGCGTTCCAGCACCGTGCGGGTGAGTGTGTTGCGCATTCCCGGCATCTACGCGCCTGACCGTGATGGCGGTACGCCGCGTGAACGCCTGTTGCGTGGCACGCCTGTGCTGGCGCGTGAGGACGATGTGTTCACCAACCACATCCATGCCGACGATTTGGCGCGTGCCTGTCAGTTGGCGTTGTGGCGTGGCCAGCCCCAACGTATTTACAACGTGAACGACGACAGCCAGCTGTTGATGGGCGACTACTTTGACATGGCGGCGAGCCTGTATGGCTTGGCCAAACCACCGCGCATCAGCCGTGCCCAAGCGCAAACCGAGCTGCCTGCCATGCAGCTGAGCTTCATGAGCGAGTCGCGCCGTATGGTGAACACGCGCATGAAGCGCGAGCTCCGTTTGCAACTGCGCTACGCAGACGTGGAGCAGGGTTTGATGTGATGGTTTTGGGGTGGGACGGCTTGTTTCAAGCGCCGACCCAAACCCGCATCAATCAAACTTGATGTTGCCCGCTTTGATGGCCTTGGCCCAGCTAGCTGTGTCGCGCTCTAGCAGCTTGGTGGTGTTGTCGGGCGTGAGGTAGCGCACTTCTATGCCTGCGGCATCGGCGCGTTGCTTGGTCTCTGGTTGTTCCATGCTGCGTTTGACATCGGCTGAGAGCTTTTGCACCACCTCTTTGGGCGTGCCGTTCGGCACGTACAAGGCCACCCATGATTCCAGTTCAAAGCCACTCAAGCCAGCTTCTGCGGCGGTGGGCACTTGCGGCAGCTGTGGGTGGCGCGTTTTTCCTGTGACGGCCAGCGCCTTGAGCTTGCCGTTGAGCACGTGGCCCATCACCGAAGGCGGAGTGGTGATGAACACCTGCACTTGACCGGCCAGCACGTCTTGAATCGCTTGGCCCGAACCCTTGTAGGGCACGTGCGTCATTTCAATGCCGGTTTGCTGTTTGAAGATTTCCGTGCCGATGTGCGACACCGAGCCATTGCCTTGCGAGGCGTAGTTGAGCTTGCCCGGGTTTTGTTTGGCCCACGTGATGAACTCTTTCAAGTTGTTGGCGGGCACCGAGGGGTGAACCGCAATCACATTGGTGGCCACGGTGATGAGGCCCACGGGTGTGAGGTCTTTCAACTCCCACGGCAGTTTGTCCATCAGGATGGGGTTGGCAATGTGATAGCCCGAGTACGACACCAGCACGGTGTAGCCGTCTTTGGCGCTGCGCGCCACGTTGGAATAGGCCAAGTTGCCACTGCCACCGGGTTTGTTGTCGACCACCACCGATTGGCCCGTGACGCGTGCCAAAGGTTCGCTCACCAGACGGGCTGAGGTGTCCACCAAGCCGCCAGGTGGGTTGGGCACCACCAAGGTGATGGGTTTGTTGGGATAGGCGTCAGCTTGTGCGTGTGCCGCGAGTGGGGCTAGAAATGCGCCTGTGCTGATGATGGTAGCGGCCATCAAAGCTGCGTTGAGGCTGCGACGTGTGAGGTGTGTCATGTGTTGTCTCCTGTTCGTTTTTTTATCGTTGTCCCATTTGCACGGCGTCAAAAATGCCTTGTGCTTCACGGGGCATGCAGCGCCAATATTGCGGGCTGGCTTGCACCGTGCCGTGCAACGCAGCCGCCGCCTCCCACACCCAGCGAGGTTTGTAGAGGAAGGCGCGGGCGAGCGCGATCAGGTCGGCATCGCCGCGCGCCAAGATGTCTTCGGCTTGTTGAGGCTCGGTGATGAGGCCCACGGTGATGGTGGGCAGATTAGTTTTTTGTTTCACCAATTTGGCGAAAGGCACTTGGTAGTCTGGCCCCAAAGCAATCTTTTGCTGTGCGGCCACGCCACCTGATGAGATGTGCACAAAGTCGGCGCCTGCGAGTTTCAAGCGCAACGAGAAGTCTGCGGTTTCTTCAGGCGTCCAGCCGTTGTCCACCCAGTCCGAGGCCGAGATGCGCATGCCCAGCGTGCCTTTGTAAACCGCACGCACCGCCTCAAACACTTCCATGGGGAAGCGTGTGCGGTTGTCAAAATTGCCGCCGTAGCTGTCGGTACGGTGGTTCGCCACGGGCGACAAGAATTGGTGCAGCAAATAGCCGTGTGCGCCGTGCAGCTCGATGGCTTCAATGCCCATGGCTTCGGCGCGTTGTGCGGCTTTGGCAAAGGCTTGTTTGATGTGTTCAAAGCCCTTGGCATCGAGTTCGTGCGGCGCGGTTTCTTGCGCCAAATGCGGGATGGGGGAGGGGCCTTCGGTTGACCAACCGCCTTGCTCAGGCCTGAGCAACTGGCCGCCTTGCCACGGTACGGCGCTGGATGCTTTGCGGCCTGCGTGGGCGAGTTGAATGCACACAGGCACCTTGGGGGCCAGCTGGCGTGCGCGATGCAGCTTGTCTTGCAAGGCCGCAGCTGTCGCGTCGTCCCACAGCCCTAAGCACATGGGCGTGATACGGCCCTCTGGCACAACGGCGGTGGCCTCAATGATGAACATGGCTGCACCGCTGTTGAGCATATTGCCCCAGTGCATCAAATGCCAATCACTGGCTTGCCCGTGGGTGGCCGAGTATTGGCACATGGGCGCGACGATGGCGCGGTTGGCCAAGCTCAGTGGGCCGCTTGGCGAGGTGAGGGTGAATTCAGAAAAGAGGTGGCTCAAGGGAACTCCAGAAACAAAAAAGCCTGCGGTTCAGGCAGGCATGCATCGTAATCAGGAAGAAGCCAAAGTCATGGCATCTGGGTGACAAGACCTTCAGTCGAGTTTGATGTCAAAGTTTTCTGGGTTGCCTTTGATCAAGTTGGCATCTTCTTTGTGAACTTTTTCTTCAAAGTCAGACAAACGGCTGTTGAGTGCTTCCACGTTGTGCTTGATGCCCGCGAGACGGCCATGGAAAGCGTCGCTGATTTGCTCGCGTTTGAGCTTGGCTTCTTGTTGCACAGCGGCCGTGATTGGCGGGCGTGGTGCTTGGCCCGGCTTCATCGCTGGTTGAGCCGCTGTTTTTGTGTTTGCTGTGGCACCAGAACTGCTTGGGAAAGCTACCTTTTTGCGCGCTGTGTCGCCAGAAGGTAGGGTTTCAAAATGCGATTCAATCTTGCCGTTGTCGACGCCCTGACGGTTAAGTGTGGGGGCCTTTGTGCCAATGGCTTGGTTGTTGGGCGCAATGCTGGGAGCAGGGGCAAGCCCTTGACGATTGGCACCGAAGCTGTCTTGCGCAAGGGGTTGTTGGTTGCCTTGGCCGTCTAGCTTGGCCAGCTTTTGTTCATGGGTGCTGATGCCATCTGTGGCAATGCCTTGCTGGTTTTTGGCGTTGCCATCTTGACCTAGTGATTGCCGATTGGCCGCCACATCGTCTTTTGGCAAGGCTTGCAAATTGGCAGCTGCAGCGGTGCCGTTGTCGAGGCCTTGGCGATTGAGCCCCGGTGCATCTTGTGCAATGGCTTGGTTGTTGGCAGTGAGAGGTTTGCCGCTGATGTCTTGCACATTGGGTGCAATCACATCAGTTGGGATGCCTTGTCGATTGGCTGCAATCGCTTTTTCGCCAGGAATATTTTGTTGATTGGTTGCAATGACATCGGTTGGGACGCCTTGCCTGTTGGCTGCCATCGCATCCGCAGAAACATTTTGCACATTGGCAGCAATGCCCTTGCTGTTGTCCACAGACTGGATGTTGTCTTGAATCTTGTCAGTGCCAACTTTTTGCTTGTTCGCTTCAAGCACATCGGCGGAAACGTTTTGGATGTTGGGCTTGGTAGCGCCCTCGCCAGCAACGGTTTGGCGGTTGGCGGACTCTTTGTTGGCCGCCACTTTTTGGATATTGGCGTCAGCGGCGGTGTCGTCTAGCGCTCTGTGTTCGCTGTGCTCGGCCAGTGCATCGGCCAATGCTTTTTCAGCATCTAAAGCATCCAACGCTTTTTGTTCAAACGCGCGTTTACGCGCTTCGGTTTCTTCCTCATGGGAAGTTACGATGTTTTTTGGGGTTTTGGCGTTGCCTGTGTGCTCGGAAACCGAGACGCTGTGCTGAGAGCCACTTCTGACTAAGCCGGAAAAGTCGTCGTCATTCATAAGTTTGATGGCGCGCTATCGAGTCAGGACGGTAAAGAAATACCGATGGTGCCCGGGGCCGGAATCGAACCGGCACGCCTCGCGGCGGGGGATTTTGAGTCCCCTGCGTCTACCAATTTCACCACCCGGGCACGGGAGAGAAGACCGATATTATGACACAGATTTTCCATCGTTTTGGCTGGCGGTAAGAAAACTTGCGTCATGGTGTGTTGTGGGCTGCGATGAGGTTTGTTGGGCAACGGGTGGGCAGTGCTGGACCGTATGGGATGACGCTTATCTGTCGTATCGGCGCGAGTGGGGCGGGCTTGAGAAGTGGCTCTAGGTGCAGAGATGATTTAGTCCTCTGCGTCAAAGAATTAATTTTTCGTCATTCCGCAAAAAAGTTTTCTTGCACACAGTTTTTGTGCATTGCCATTTCACGCTCAAGATCCACCAGCATTTGCGGTTCAAACTACTTGAAAGACGGCGTCAATACTGGATTTCTAATTCAACTGCCTGCAGCGAGTGCCTTTAAAGCAGCAGCAAAAAAAACACAGTTGAGAATGCTCTTTAAGTGAAACTCAAAAAGTAATCATTTCCTACCAAAACACTACCCGTAGTGTATTGAGACTGTACATAACACCAGATATAGTGATTATGTCTGTAGCGGTTTAATTGAGAAAGCCATGATCAAAACAATAGATGTAATCACTTATTCGGGTGAAATTAACTTGCGTGGATATGAGTCCATTTGCGAAGTGTTAGCAAAAAGAACGCCTACCAGTGCGAATGCGTTATTGGTTTTATCCACCCCAGGAGGTGATCCTAATGCTGGATTCCGCATTGCAAGGGCACTTCAACATCATTACGATCACTTTGACGCTCTAGTTCCTAGATTTTGTAAAAGTGCGGGAACACTCTTAGTCGTTGGGGTGGCATTCCCCCAAATCAGTAGACAAATATGATGTCAAAACTGAAATGGAGAATTGCAAATGCAACGAGCGAAATATGCCCCTGAGTTCAAAGACGAGGCAGTCAAACAAGTCATCGATAAAGGCCACTCGGTTGTCGATGTAGCCAAGCGACTAGGCATTGCTGAAGGTGTTCTGTACACGTGGGTCAGTAAGTTCAAAAAGGCTGATGAACCATCTACCAACGATCTAAAGGTGCTGCAAGCCGAGATGGCCAAGCTCAAGGCTGAGCTAAGACGCACTACCGAGGAGCGCGATATCCTAAAAAAGGCCGCCGCGTACTTTGCAAAGCAGTCCGGGTGAAGTACGCATTTATTCAAGCCCACCGATCCGAATTCAAACTCACCAGCATGTGCCGCGTTCTCAAAGTTCACCGCAGCGGCTACTACGCTTGGCTGCATGAGCCGCTCTCAGCAAGGGCAAGAGCCAATGAGGTGTTGACGGCAAAGATCAAAGAGTTCTACGACCAGAGCATGGGCATCTACGGCAGTCCGCGCATCTTCTGTGACCTGCGTGAAGCTGGCGTGGCTTGTAGCGAAAACCGTGTGGCGCGGCTGATGCGTGTGGCTCAAATCAAATCAGTTCGAGGCTACAAACGCCCTAGGTACAAAGTGGGCAAGCCTTCATTGGTTGCGCCCAACCAGTTGCAGCGCCAGTTCCAACACGACGAACCCGACCAAGCTTGGGTGACGGACATCACGTATATCCGCACACATGAAGGGTGGCTGTATTTGGCGGCTGTACTAGATTTGCATTCGCGTGCGGTGGTGGGATGGAGTATGGGCCCACGCATGCAGACGAGCTTGGTGCTGGATGCATTGACGATGGCGGTGTGGCGCAGAAGGCCAAAGGACTCAGTGATCATCCATTCTGACCAGGGTAGCCAATTTGGCAGCGATGAGTTCAACCGCTGGTGCAAAGACAACCGACTGAGCCCGAGCATGAGCCGTCGAGGCAACTGCTGGGATAACGCGGTTGCTGAATCGTTCTTCAGTAATTTGAAGAGCGAACAAATCAAGAAGCGGATTTACCAAACTCGGGCTGAAGCTAAGTCGGACATCTTCGATTACATCGAGGGTTTCTACAATCGAGTTCGACGCCATAAGCACCTCGATCAACTCAGCCCCTATGAGTTCGAGCGGCAGCGTCAAACTGCGCTATGAAAAGTGTCTAGAGGTTTGGGGGAATGCCAACATTGCTTTGCCAAATCAAGCGATGCTCAAGTGGCATTACCGCAGTCAACACCCTGGATTGATCGCCGTTTCAAATAGGAATTTCTACGATAACCAGTTGCTTCTCCCTCCATCAACATTGCGTACTTCCTACAGTGATGGGTTAGGCGTTTCAATGATTAAGAGTCCCGCAAATGGATACGAGCGGGGCGGTGCAAATGGTGGAAGAAATATTTTAGAGGCGGAGCAAATCGCCAAAGAGGTGATTCGTTTTGCAAAAGCCAATCCAAAGAAAACACTTGGTGTAGCGGCATTTTCTGTAAAGCAGAGAGATGCCATTCGCGACATGGTTGACGATCAGCGGCGCAAGCATCCTGAGCTTGAAGAGTTCTTTAGCCATGCCAGACAAGATCATTTCTTCATCAAAAACCTTGAGTCAATTCAAGGTGATGAACGTGATGTGATTTTTATTTCCGTAGGCTACGGACGTGATCAGAACGGACGTTTAACTCAGACGTTTGGCCCGTTAGCAGCAGAGGGTGGCGAACGTCGCTTGAATGTGTTGATTTCTAGAGCCAAGGAGCGTTGCACGATTTTTTCATCTATCACTGCCGATGACGTGAAGCCTGCCCCGGGAAAACTTGGTGTCAATGCGTTCCGAGAGTTTTTGCAGTACGCCGAGAAAGGCTACTTTGATGTGGCTCAGGTTACCGAACGCGATTTTGATAGTGAATTTGAAGAGTCTGTTGCTAGATTTATAAAGGCGGCTGGCTATGAAGTGCAGCCTCAAGTCGGTATGTCGGGCTTCTTCATTGATATTGGCGTGATAGATCCCAACAACACCAATCGATTCATGTGCGGAATCGAATGTGATGGGGCTACGTATCACTCATCTCGATCTGCTAGGGATAGAGACCGTTTACGTCAATCTATTCTGGAATCTAGAGGTTGGACGATTTATCGCATCTGGAGTACTGACTGGTTTCATAGAAGAAAAGACCAAGAGAAAAAGCTCCTTGATGCACTTGAGCAAATGCGTAATGGCACCCATGCCACTGCCCAAGTAGTCGATGTTGTTGAGGCTTTTCCAGCTGACCCCGTTGAAGTGACAGCTGAAGTTACGCAGGCAAACGTCACTGCATATGTGGAGTTTGAAGGGCGAATCAATTCAAAGAAAGCACCACATGAAGTGCCTGTTTATCAGCTAACTCAATTAGTTGAACAAATCGTACAGGTCGAAAGCCCTGTGCATGAAGATGAGATCGCTAGACGAGTTACCAAAGCGTTTGCTCTCGAAAAAGCGGGTTCGCGTATCCAGTCTGCAACTGTTGCTGCCTTAAGGGCATCTAGGAATCTGGTTCATGCAAGTGGCATCTGGTCAATTCCAAGCGTGGCAATTCAAGTTCGTGATCGCTCAAACGTTAAATCCAAGAATTTGGCAAACGCTTCAATGCTTCCTCAGATGGAAATCGTTGCAGCTTTGAAGCTGACTGTGGAGCAAAGCGTACGTATTCATTCGGATGAATTGATACAGGCTACTAGCCGGATGTTTGGTTTTCAGCGTTGTGGCCCAGATCTTAAAGATGCGATACAACAAGCCCTCAACAGTCAATTAACAGGTGTTTTTGTGATTGATGCCGACGGATTTGTGATGAAGGTCTAAGTTCATGTTTATCTGCTAATTCTCAAATTGAGAGTTACAGCTGTCGTGTAAAACGACACCACAGCCCCTAGCAAAAGTCCCGCCCATTTACTCGGGCTCAGGTTGCCCAACTGCACAGGCGAAATTACGCTGTGCGTTTTGGGCTAATCCTTGAAGCAAACGCAAAATGATTTTTTGCACTTGGCGCACAGCCTAAGTTGTGCAGCATCCCTCGCACCATCGCTACTCAGCCAACTTGACCTAACTAACCGAAAGAAAACAACCCACCACATGCGTGACGGTGAAGTGGTGCTGTATCTAAGACCTGACCTGCCCCCTGCCAGCCATACCAAAGTAATGGCAGTAAGTCCGCAAATTTTGGAGAATTGCGGATATGAAGACCACACGATTTACCGATGAGCAAATCATCGCTTTCCTCAAGCAAGCCGAAGCCGGCATGTCCATCATTGATCAAAGCCAAGGTCGCGTAGCAGTGACAGTCAAAAAGTCTGGCTTGCTTGGCTCAGTGATTTGGTTCGCGCCCCAGATGCTGTCGAATTTTGTCCAGCATGTGGTCCACTTTGAACGGTTTGGCCAGATGGTCATCCATGCCCGCATTCAGGCAAGCTTGGCGGTCATCGCCGACGGCACCTGCAGAGACGCCGATGATTTTCAAATTCAGTTGGTTCATCTGGCGTAGCGTTTCTGCCAGCTCAAGGCCGCCCATGTCAGGCATTTCTACATCGACCAGCATCACGTCGTAGTGTTGGTCTTTCAGCTGCTCGAGGGCGGTGAGGCCGCTGTCAGCGTGGTCCACCGCCATGCCATGGTGTTTCAGCAAGCGGCACATGGCATCGCGAACGGCATCGTTGTCATCCACGACCAGTGCGCTGCGCCCCTTCAGGTTGACGTTGGCAAATGGGTTGAGCACTTCGGCAGGCGCGCTTGTCACCACGGCATCTGTATGTGTTTCTAAGCGCGCCGTGAACCAGAACGTGGAACCATTTCCCAAAGATGAACTGACGCCCGCATCGCCCGCCATGAGCTGAGCCAGCTGGCGGCAAATGGGAAGCCCCAGCCCCGTGCCACTGGTGCGCGATGCATTGCTTTGCTTGCCTTGTACAAAACGTTCGAAGACACGTTCACACATGTCTTCGGACAAGCCGCGCCCCGAATCTTGCACAGAAAATTTGAGGGTCACATCATTTTCAGAGCGGTCAATTTGTTCCACGTAGATACGCACAAAACCTTGTTCTGTGAACTTCACCGCGTTACTCGTTAAATTCAGCAAGGCTTGGGTGAGCCGCGGGGCGTCGCCAACCAGCGTCACGCGATCGTCCATGTTGAAGAGAACGGCATAGTCCAGGCCTTTGCTTTTGGCGCTGTGGGCCACCAGGTCACTGACTTGAGTGACAACCTGATTCAAAACAAAAGGCACTTTTTTAATTTCGACTTTTCCAGATTCAATTTTGGAAAAATCCAAAATGTCATTGATGAGGTGCAGCAGCAGCTCACCCGCAGACTGTGCTTTTTCTAGTGATTCACGTTGGTCCGCTGCATCTGTTGGGTGCATGGCTTGTTCCATGTAGGCCAACATGGCGGTCATGGGGGTGCGCACTTCGTGGCTGATGTGGGCCACAAATTCGCTCTTGGCGTTGTTGGCTTTTTCGGCGGCTTGGCGCGCAGATTTCAGTTCATCTTCATAGAGCTTGCGTGCCGTGATGTCTCGGGTCACGCCCAGAATTTCGATCAACGCCCCCTGTGCATCGGCCAAAGGGAAGGCCAAGACTTCGGTCCAAAAGGTGGATCCATCCTTGCGGTAGTACTCCAATTCGCCGTGGAAGTTTTTGGGCGTTTCGCCACGTTGCGAGGCTTGCAGCACGTCTATGACGTATTGGGTTGAAACGGTTTGCGAATCGGGTGTCAGTATTTGGTCGATGGTTTGCTGCATCGCTTCTTCGGGCGTGAGTCCGCGAAGCTTAAAAACGGCGGGGCTGACGTAAGTGATGGCACCATCCAGGCCCATGGTCCAGATCACGTCGTTGGCATAGTCAGCCAGTAGTCGGTGGCGTTGCTCAATCAGGTGCAAGGATCGATTGGAATCCGCAAGCCCGCCATCGTTCGCTAGATGTTTGTTGGCTAAATATTGGGTCGTGGTCATTCGGGCTCAATAGATGGGTTGATCTGGTGTCTGGGCTGAACACGCCGGACGAAAGTGTAAGACAGGCGATAGGCACTTACCCTTGGCGCCAATTTGATAAAATTGGCAAATGAGCAGAGACGACGTAACCACAAAAATCGCCAGCGACGGTCTTCGCTACAAATCCAAAGCGGGCGGTAGCCCCTTCGGTGCAACGGGCAACATGATCAACACCATGAGCTGTATGAAGTGTGGCTTGCACAAGCCTCGCGCTTTAGGGTCGTTTCGCCGCCTCTTGGACAAAAGCCATTTCTTCTGCGGTGACTGCCGGCCCATCAAGGCGGCAGACGCTGCATAAAAAAATCCCCGTGTAAACAAATACACGGGGATTTTTTTTAGAACGACGATTTAAGCGCGTGCTTTACGACGTGCAGGTGCCTTGGCCGCCTTAGGGGCATGCTCTTTCAGTTTGGCAATGCCTTCTTGGGCCAACTCGGCTGTTTTCTTGGCATTTTTACGGGCTTCAGCCAGTGCTTTGTTACCAGCATCAACCGCGGCTTTGACCGCTTGCACGGCTGCTTCAGAGCCTTCAGGTGCTTTTTTCAGGTTGTCATTGATTGCTTTGTTCGCCGCCGTATGGGCTTGGTCAAAGTGGCCTTCTGCAAAAGCAGTGGCTTCAGCTTGAAACTGTTGGCCCAACTCGAAGGCCGTTGCTGCAAAACCTGCCAAGCTCTTGGCAGATGTTTCCAGCTGTTCTTTCAACAGAGCAATCGCTGCAGTGGGGTCTTTCACTTCTAAAGCAGAAGTCAGTTGGTCTTGTGCCAACTCAGCATTGACTTTGGCTTGTTCGAGCGCCAACTCAGTGATGCGTTCCACTTGTGCGAACGACAGGTTCGCCAATTCAAAAGCGGCTTGCACAGAGGCTTCAACTTGGGGTTTGATTTGGTTTTGCATGTTTATTCCTTGGGTGATTGAATTTGATAAAAGAATGTTATCGACCAATTTGGGAAAAACAACGGTATTGATGCGCTTTAGAGCCAGTGCTCTAGCGGCCTTTCGTGGGGAAATAGGAGCAGTCTGTGGACTTTTTGAACCCTCGATCCAGTGATGGCGTACTACTTATGGCACAGTGTGGGCTATGAGTTCACACATGATTTACCCCACGATCGAAGACGCAATTGGTAAGACACCTTTGGTTGCCCTGCAGCGCATCGGTGCTGCTGATAACGCCAAACGCAGCAACGTGATTTTGGGCAAGCTCGAAGGTAACAATCCCGCTGGTTCTGTGAAGGATCGACCCGCGTTGTCAATGATTCAGCGGGCCCAAGAGCGCGGCGACATCAAGCCTGGCGACACTTTGATTGAAGCCACCTCCGGCAACACCGGCATTGCACTGGCCATGGCGGCGGCTATCAAGGGCTATCGCATGGTGCTCATCATGCCCGAGGACTTGTCGATTGAACGCGCGCAAACCATGAAGGCCTTTGGGGCTGAGCTGATCTTGACGCCCAAGAGCGGCGGCATGGAATACGCCCGCGACTTGGCCGAGCGCATGGCCAAAGAAGGTAAGGGCCGCGTGCTGGACCAATTTGCCAATCAAGACAACCCACGCATCCACTACGAAACCACTGGCCCCGAGCTGTGGGAGCAAACGCAGGGGCGCATCACGCACTTCGTGAGCGCCATGGGGACGACCGGCACCATCACCGGCGTGTCGCGTTATTTGAAAGAAAAGAACCCCGCCATTCGCATCATTGGCGCGCAGCCTTCCGAAGGTTCGCGTATTCCTGGCATTCGCAAATGGCCGCAAGAGTACTTGCCCAAAATCTATGACGCCAGCCATGTGGATGAGTTGGTCTATGTGAGCCAAGACGATGCCGAAGACATGTGCCGACGCATGGCGCGCGAAGAAGGCATCTTTGCTGGCATATCCGCCGCGGGTGCATGTTGGGTGGCGATGCAAATTGCGCAGCAGGTCGAGAACGCGACGATTGCTTTTATCGTCTGCGACCGTGGCGACCGCTACTTGTCCACAGGAGTGTTCCCAGCATGAACATCGACGTCGAACTGGACACGCGTGGCCTGAACTGCCCGCTGCCGATTTTGAAAGCCAAAAAGGCACTCACCGCCATGACGAGTGGTCAGGTGCTGAAAGTGGTGTCGACCGACACCGGCTCATTGCGCGACTTTGCGGCCTTTGCCAAACAAACGGGCAATGAGCTGTTGTCGCAAACCACCGAGGGCAGCGACTTCATTCACATCCTCAAGCGACGTTGAATGAAGCGACGTTGAGTTGCTTGAGGTAGTCGCGGAATTCAGCGCCGACTTCGGCGTGTTGTAAGGCAAGCTCGACGCTGGCTTGCAAGAAGCCCACTTTGCTACCGCAGTCGTAACGCTTGCCTTCGTACGAATAGGCCAACACTTTTTCAGTGGCCAGCAAACCGGCGATGCCGTCGGTGAGTTGAATCTCACCTTGTACGCCACGGCCGCCTGCGCGGATGCGCTCGAACACCGCAGGGGTCAAGATGTAGCGGCCAGCCACGGTGGTGCGTGAGGGGGCCACTTCGGCTTTGGGCTTCTCCACCATTTGCTGGATGTCCACCAAACCATTACCGATGTCTTTACCTGCCACCACACCGTAGCGGTGAACGTGCTCTAGGGGCACTTCTTGCACAGCCAACACAGAAGACTGTGTGCGCGCAAACACTTCAGCCATTTGCTTCAACACGCCAGGGCCACCTGGTTTGCCACGCATCAAGTCGTCGGCCAGCAACACAGCAAAGGGCTCATCGCCCACCAAGTGCTCAGCACACAACACGGCATGGCCTAAGCCCAGCGCGCGTGCTTGGCGCACGTAGACGCATTGCATGTCGTCGGGTTGCACGCTGCGCACGATGTCGAGCAGGGCTTGCTTGCCAGCGGCTTCGAGTTCGGTCTCCAACTCGTAGGCCATGTCAAAGTGGTCTTCGATGGCGCGCTTGCTGCGGCCTGTGACAAAAATCATTTCACGAATGCCAGCCTCATAGGCCTCTTCCACTGCGTATTGGATGAGCGGCTTGTCCACCACAGTCAACATTTCTTTGGGGCTGGCCTTGGTGGCGGGCAAGAAGCGTGTGCCCATGCCGGCAACAGGAAACACGGCTTTGGTGAGAGCTTTGGTCATAGGTGTGAATTTGATAGTTTTGCCAAGTTTATCGAGGCTTTATTTCTGCAGTTTGACAAGCTGCTCTTGCACCTTGGTCAGCGTGGCGGTGAACTCGGCTACACGCTTCTTGGCTTCTTCAATCACTGCGGGGGGTGCTTTGGCCACGAAGGCTTCGTTGCTGAGCTTGGCACCCGCTTTTGTGATTTCGTTTTGCAAACGGTCCACTTCTTTGCCCAAACGAATCTTCTCGGCGGCCACGTCCACTTCGATGAACAAACACACACGCAACTCGCCAATCACGGCCACGGGCGCTGCTTGTGCAGCGGCAGACCATGCGGCCTCGTCGTCAAACACTTTGACTTCGCTGAGTTTGGCCAAGGCTTGCAACACAGGTGCAGCACCTTGCATGAAAGCGAACTCATCTGCATTGCCAGCCAGCGCAAACAAAGGCATGCGGGTGGCGGGCGACACACCCATTTCACCGCGCAAGTTGCGACAGGCGTCCACCAACGATTTCAAGCGTGCCACATAGGCCTCGGCTTGTTCGTCAATGCGCTCAGGCTGGCTCACGGGGTAGGCCGCAATGCTGATCGACGCAGCTTTGTCGTCGGCCTTGATGCGGCCTGCCACCACCGCCACGGTTTGCCACAGTTCTTCGGTGATGAAGGGGGTGATGGGGTGAGCCAAACGCAGAATGGTTTCCAGTGTGCGAATCAAGGTACGGCGCGTCGCGCGTTTTTGTGAGTCGTCACCGGTATTGATTTGGACTTTGGCGATTTCCAAATACCAATCGCAGAACTCGTTCCACACGAAGTCGTAAATCGTGTTGGCCACGTTGTCGAGGCGGTACTCGGCAAAGCCTTTGGCCACTTCGGCTTCCACGCGTTGCAGCTTAGAAACGATCCAGCGGTCGGCTTGACTGAAATTCAGATAGCCATGTGCTGGGCCACCCACAACGCACTCGGCTTTGGTGTGTTCTTTGAGGCCGCAGTCTTGGCCTTCGCAGTTCATCAACACAAAGCGTGAGGCGTTCCACACTTTGTTGCAGAAGTTGCGGTAGCCCTCGCAGCGCTTGCTGTCAAAGTTGATGCTGCGACCCAATGAGGCCAGTGCCGCAAACGTGAAGCGCAGCGCATCGGCACCGTAGGCAGGGATGCCTTCGGGGAATTCTTTTTCGGTTTGCTTGCGCACCTTGGGCGCAGTCTCGGGTTTGCGCAGGCCTTGGGTGCGTTTGTCCAACAAGGGCTCTAGCGTGATGCCGTCAATCAAGTCCACTGGGTCAAGCACGTTGCCCTCAGACTTGCTCATCTTCTTGCCCTGTGCATCGAGCACCAGGCCGTGGATGTAGACGTGTTTGAAAGGCACTTTGCCGGTGAAGTGGGTGGTCATCATGATCATCCGGGCGACCCAGAAGAAAATGATGTCGTAGCCGGTCACCAGAACGCTGCTGGGGAGGTACAGGTCGTAGTCGGGCGTCTTCTCGGGCCAACCCATGGTGCTGAACGGCACAAGGGCTGATGAATACCAAGTGTCCAGCACGTCTTCGTCGCGCTTGAGCGTCTTGCCGGGGGCTTTGGCCTGTGCTTCGGCTTCATTGCGGGCCACGTACACCTTGCCGTCTTCGTCGTACCAGGCCGGGATCTGGTGGCCCCACCACAGTTGGCGCGAGATGCACCAGTCCTGGATGTTGTTCATCCACTGGTTGTAGGTGTTGATCCAGTTTTCAGGCACGAACTTGACTTCACCCGATTGCACGGCGTCAATCGCTTTTTGCGCAATGCTCTTGCCGGTGGCGTCGCCTTGGCCGACCTGGTTCATGGCGACGAACCATTGGTCAGTCAGCATGGGCTCGATCACCTGGCCCGTGCGGGCGCAGCGGGGCACCATGAGTTTGTGTTTTTTCACCTCGACCAAAGCGCCAGCGGCTTCGAGGTCGGCCACCACAGTCTTGCGGGCCACGAAGCGGTCCAGGCCTCGGTATTTCTCGGGGGCGTTGCTGTTGATGGTGGCGTCTAGGTTGAGCACGCAAATCATGTCCAGCTTGTGGCGTTGGCCGACTTGGTAATCGTTGGTGTCGTGCGCGGGCGTGACCTTGACCACGCCGGTGCCGAAGGCCTTGTCCACGTAGTCGTCCGCAATCACGGGGATGGTGCGGCCGCACAAAGGCAGGTTGACCTGCTTGCCGATCAAAGCGCTGTAGCGTTCGTCTTCGGGGTGCACCATCACGGCCACGTCGCCCAGCAGGGTTTCGGGGCGGGTGGTGGCCACGGTCAGGCTGCCGGAACCATCGGCCAAGTCATAGCGGATGTGCCACATCGAGCCGTCTTCTTCTTCGCTCTCGACTTCGAGGTCAGATACCGCGCTCATCAGCACCGGGTCCCAGTTCACCAGGCGCTTGCCACGGTAGATCAGGCCTTGTTCATAGAGCTGCACAAAGGTTTCGGTCACGGTCTTGGACAGCTTGGGGTCCATCGTGAAGTATTCGCGGCTCCAGTCCACGCTGTCGCCCATGCGGCGCATCTGGCTGGTGATGGTGCTGCCCGATTCCTCTTTCCACTCCCAGACCTTGCTCACAAAGTTCTTGCGGGCTTCGGCAGGCGTGGGGCCCATGTCGTGGCGGCTGATGCCTTTGGCCTGCAGCTGGCGCTCGACCACGATTTGCGTGGCAATGCCCGCGTGGTCGGTGCCGGGAATCCAGGCGGTGTTGAAACCAGACATGCGGTGATAGCGCGTGAGCGAATCCATGATGGTCTGGTTGAACGCGTGGCCCATGTGCAGCGTGCCCGTCACGTTGGGCGGCGGCAGCTGGATGGCAAACGCGGGTGCGTCAGCCGCTGGTGCGCCTGTGCCGCGGAAGCCAGCGACGCCATAGCCGCGTTGTTCCCACTCGGGGCCCCAATGGGCTTCTAAGGCGGCGGGCTCGAACGATTTGGACAGGCGCTCAAGGCCGGGTTGTTCGAGAGGGAGGGCGGGCGTGTTGCTCATGAGACTGGCTTTTGCAAAAGAAAAACGGCAGCACAGGGCAGCCGTTGAACGCTGTTAGCGGGGATAGGTCATTTTACCTAGGTGCGGGCTTGCCAAATCAGAGACCCGTCCACACACGAGGTAGAAATATATGAGTAAAAATAGCCTCATAAAAATCATTAAAATTAAGTGAATTGAATCATGAAGAACTTCATATTTCGCGCCTTGCTTGCTGGTGTGTGCGTCTCCAGCGCGTTGGCCGCCACAAAAGACCTGGTGTATTGCGCAGAGGGCAGCCCCGAGTTCTTTTCGCCCAGCATCAACCATTCGGCCACCTCGTTTGATGTGACGCAACAAATTTTTGACAACTTGGTCACGTTTGAATCCGGAACGACCAACCTCAAGCCGGCCTTGGCCACGCACTGGCAAGTGTCGGAGGATGGGTTGACATACACCTTTTTCTTGCGACGCGGTGTGAAGTGGCAGTCCAACGCCTTGTTCACGCCGAAGCGTGATTTCAATGCCGACGATGTCATCTTCACGCTGGAACGTTCTTGGAAGCCAGAGCATCCTTATTTCCACGTCACGCACCAAGACCACCCGTACTTCAACGACATGGCCATGGGGGAGGTGCTCAAACACATTCGCAAGGTCGATGACTACACCGTTGAATTTGTCTTGACCGAGCCGGTGGCGCCCTTCGTGGCGAACTTGGCCATGTCTTGGGCGGGCATTCAGTCGGCCGAGTACGGGGCCGCCATGCACGCGGCGGGTACGCCCGAACAGTTTGACCAAGCGCCTCTGGGCACTGGGCCATTTCAGTGGCGCGCTTACCAAAAGGACAGATCAATCGTTTTCACGGCTTTTGACAAACATTGGGCGGGTCGTGCCAAAGTTGATCGCCTGACCTTTCTGATTGACACCGACCCCTCGGTGCGTTGGGCCAAATTGCAAGCAGGGCAGTGCCATGTTTTGGCGTATCCCAATCCCGCAGACATGCCGCAGATGCGCCAAGATATGCGCGTCAAAGTGTTGAGCCAAACCGGATTGAACGTTGGTTTCTTGGCGTACAACATCAGCAAAAAACCGTTCGACGATGTGCGTGTGCGTCGCGCCTTGAACATGGCCATCAACAAACGAAAAATTTTGCGAACGGTCTACCAACACACCGCAGTTCCCGCCATCAACCCCATGCCACCGATTCAATGGGCCTACAACCGCGAGGTCGAAGACGATGTGTATGACCCCGAAGCCGCCATGAAGCTGTTGGCGCAAGCCGGCTATCCGAAGGGCTTCACAACCGATGTGTGGGCCATGACCGTGCAACGCCCCTACATGCCCGACGCGGTGAGCGTGGCCAAGTTGATCCGCGAAGACTTGGCTGAAATCGGTGTGAAGGTCGAGATCAAAAGCCCTGAATGGACTGACTACGTGCGCGGCATGAAAACCGGCGAGCACCAAATGGGCTTGTTCGGCTGGGGCGGGGACAACGGCGATCCCGATAACTTTTTGAACACCTTGCTGGGTTGCTCTGCCATGAATGGCTTCAATGTGGCGCGTTTTTGCGATGCGGATTATGACGACTTGGTCAAGCAAGCCAAACGTTCGTCCAACAAGCAAGAGCGCGCAGATCTCTACCAACGCGCCCAAGTGATTGTCAAAGCTCAGGCCCCCTGGTTCACCATTGCGCACACGGTGCAGTTCAAAGTGGTGCGGCGCGAGGTGGAGGGGTTTGAGCTCAGTCCCTTGGGACGGCTCAGTTTCCATCGCGTCTTTTTGGGGCAGCCCAGCCCGTGACGCGGCTATTTGGCCCCATCCATAATTCAGGCTTCCTCGTGAAGCCTTTTTGTGCCCTATGTTGTTTCTGCTCTCACCCGCCAAAGCCCTTGACTACGACACCCCTGCAGGTGACGTGCCGCACACGCAGCCGCTGTTTGTGCAGCAGTCTGCCGAGTTGATTGACATCCTCAAAGACAAATCGCCGCAAGACATTGCCAGCTTGATGCACTTGAGCGATGCGCTTGCTAGCCTGAACGTGGCGCGCTACCAAGCGTGGCGCCCAAAATTCACAGACAAAAATGCCAAGCAAGCCGTGCTGGCCTTCAATGGCGATGTGTACGAAGGCTTGGACGCCAAAACCTTGAAGCCCAAAGACTTGGATTGGGCGCAAGAACATGTGGCGATTTTGAGTGGCCTCTACGGCGTGCTGCGCCCCCTCGATTGGATGCAGCCGTATCGTCTAGAAATGGGTACGGCGTTGGCCAACGACAAAGGCAACAACCTGTACAAGTTTTGGGGCACACAGATTGCCGACTATTTCAACGAACGCTTGAGCGCTGAGCGCGAGCCCATCATCGTGAATTTGGCGTCGCAAGAGTATTTCAAATCGGTAGACCGCAAGGCCTTGAAAGCGCGCGTCATTGAATGCGTGTTTGAAGACTACAAAGGCGGCAAATACAAAATCATCAGCTTCAACGCCAAGCGCGCGCGTGGCTTGATGACGCGCTATGCCGTGACCCACCAAGCCAAAACGCCCAAGGCCTTGGAAGGCTTCAACTTAGAAGGCTATGCGTTTGACGCCGCTGTCTCAGAGCCGGACCGCCAAGTGTTCCGCCGTAAATTGGATGGAATGAATTGATGAATACCCCTGAACAATCGCAGCTTGGCAAGTCGTCGTCGTATGTGGACCAGTACGACGCGTCGTTGCTGTTTCCCATTCCACGCCAAACCAAACGTGACGAAATTGGCATCACCGGCCAGCCACCCTTTTTTGGTGCTGACTTGTGGACGGCGTATGAACTGAGTTGGCTCAACACACGCGGCAAGCCGCAAGTGGCTTTGGCGCGCATCACCGTGCCCGCAGAGTCCACGCACATCATTGAGAGCAAGTCGTTCAAGCTGTACTTGAACAGTTTCAACAACACGCGCATCGACGACATTGCTGAATTGCAAACCCGTTTGCGCCAAGATTTGAGTGCCGCCATTTGGCAGGGCGAGCCCGTCAAGGCCAGCGTGGGCGTGCAACTGGTGCTGCCTGAGAACTTTGACCGCGAGCCTGTGCACGAGTTGGACGGCCTCAGTTTGGATCGTTTGGATTTGGACTGCGACCAATACCAACCCAACCCCGAGCTGCTGACCGCCAATTTCAACGAAGCACCCACCACCGAAACATTGACCAGCAACTTGTTGAAAAGCAATTGCTTGGTCACAGGCCAACCCGACTGGGGCAGTGTGCGCATCAGCTACACCGGCCCGCAAATTGACCAAGCCGGTTTGCTGCGCTACATCGTGAGCTTTAGAAACCACAACGAGTTCCATGAGCAATGCGTGGAGCGCATCTTCATGGACATCACACGCCGCTGCAAACCGCTGCGCCTGGAGGTGTATGCGCGTTACACACGCCGCGGTGGCTTGGACATCAACCCTTGGCGCACCAGCCATCCGCAGGCCGTGCCATCGAACGTGCGCACGGCACGCCAGTGATCGCAGTGGTGTCAGCCGCCTAAGGCTTTCACAAACACGTCCGTCATCTCGGGGCAAAACAAGGTGCCCTTGTTGCTCAAGATCACGCGCACAGCGTCGGCGGGGCTGCTTTCTGCTTTGGCGTAGTCGCCCGATTGCAGCTCTTCGTAGGCTTCCACGATGGCCACAATGCGTGCGCCCACTGGAATCTCGTTGCCGGTCAGCGCATCTGGAAAACCCGTGCCGTTGAAGTACTCGTGGTGTGAACGAATGATGGCGGCCACGCCTTTCATGTCGTCCAGCGTGTTGAGTGTGGTTTCGCCCATGAGGCAGTGGGTGCGATACACCTTGGCATCGGCCAGTGGCAGCTCGATGAATTTGGTGTTCAGCACGCGGTCGCTCAAACCAATCTTGCCAATGTCGTGCAACAAGCCCGCGATGTACACCGATTGACACGCGTCATCGCTCAAGCCCGCCAGTTTGGCCATCTTCATAGACAGCGTGGCGACGCGGCGTGAATGTGGCAGCAAATCGGGACGACGCAACTCTAGGATGTTGGAGAACGCTTTGATGGAGGCCACATAGGCTGCACGCAAATCTTGGGTGCGCTCTTGCACGCGGGACTCCAGCGTGTCCACCATTTCATTGAGCGATTCTTTTTGCGCCACCGTCAACGCTTCTAAGCGATCATGCTCGTTGGCCAAGGTGCCAAACGCGATGGCCGACTTGATGGTGCCCAGCAACTCCGCATCGTTCCAGGGTTTGGCGGTGTAGCGGTAAATTGCCCCTTGGTTGATGGCGTCAATCGCACCCGAGACATCGGATGCACCCGTCAGCATGAGGCGCATGGTGTGCGGCCATTGCTGGCGCACTTTTTCAAGCAGTTCTGTGCCGTCCATCTGCGGCATTTGCATGTCCGAGATGATGACGTTGATGGGTTCTTTCGCCAGCAAGTCCAAGGCTTGTGCGCCGCTTTCTGCGGTGAACACCTCAAAGCCTTCGAGGGACAACATGCGACGCAAGGCCGACAAGATGTTGGGCTCGTCGTCCACGCACAGCACTTTGTATTGGCTGGCATCAAACGATTCATTGCTAGAAGAAGTCATGGTCATCCTTTGGCCGCTGGGCGTTTGATGGGGAGGGTGATTTTGAACGTGGTGCCCACGCCAACAGTGCTGTCTACCGTGAGTGTGCCGCCGTGCTGCTGGATGATGTTTTGTGACACCGAAAGTCCAAGGCCTGTGCCCGTGCCCGGGTCTTTGGTGGTGAAAAACGGGTCGAAGATTTTTTTCAAAATCTCGGGCGCAATGCCTGGCCCGTTGTCTTGCACCTCAATCCACACCTGTTCGTGATTGCAGGCGGTGCGAATGTCAATCACGCCCATCTTGCCCGCGGGCATGGCTTGTGCGGCGTTCACGATGAGGTTCAAAAACACTTGGTCAATTTGTGACGGTGCGCATTCCACCAAAGGCAAATCGCCCAATGTCAAACGCACATCGGCACGGTCTTTGAGTTGGTTGCGCGCAATGTTGAGGGTGGACTTCAAGCCCACCTGAAGGTCAGACGCCACATAGTGCGTGGCTGCATTGGTGCGTGCGTAGTCTTTCAAGTCTTGGATGATGGCCTTCACGCGGCCCACGCCTTCTTGCGTTTCTTTCAGCAAGCTTTGTAAATCGTCGCGGATGAAGGCGTAGTTGAGTTTCTTTTTCAACGCAGCCATTTCTGCGGGGTCCGTTGCGGGTGCATCCAGCACCTTTTCGTACACCGCCAAATATTTTTGCAGCGTGGTCAGGTTGGACGACACGTAGCCCACAGGGTTGTTGATTTCGTGGGCCACGCCTGCAGCCAGTTCACCGAGCGAGGCCAGTTTTTCAGACTGCACCAAGCGCTTGGTGGCTTCGTCGAGTTGGGCCTCAAACATGTGGCCGCGTTGCACCACGGTGAAATAAGCGCGCCACAAAAACACGCCCAAAATGAGAATGCCCGACACCACCGAAAGCGCCGAAAGCAGCAGCGTTTGTTGGCGCAGGCTGACCAAGTCGGCGCTGTCGAGTTCGTTGTAGGTTTGCAGCCGCACCCAGCCCAAGTCAGAGCCCAAGCTCACTTTGGCCCAGGTGGTGATGAAGGCGTGGTCGCGCGATTGCAGCAGCGCTTGCTCGGTTTCTGGGGTTTGTATCCAATCGGGATCAAACACCAAATGCGGCTCTTGACCCGGCTCACGTTTGAGGGCCGATAGCACCTTGCCTGCGGTGTCGGTCAAGATGACCGAGGCCACTTCGGCATTCGACATGGTTTGCACAATGCGCGACTCGACCGAGGCGTAGTCTTTCAGCACCATCTGGTCGGCCACCGCCACCAATAAACCTTGTGTGAGGTTGTGCGAGGTTTGAAACTTACCTTCCCACAACAAGCTTTTGGATTGGTAATACGCCGCCAGCCCTGAACCAATTTGCAGCAGCGCCAACGCCAGCCCAATCAAGAGGGCAGGCTTGATGCTTTTCCACTGCGCAGAACTCAGGCGTTGCAGCATGTCACTGGCCACTCAGAACCAAAAACTTGTCCAGCTGCAAAGACTCCAAAGGCTTGTAGTGTTTGGCGTAGGTGACGGCTTGCGGTTTGTGCAGGTTGATGCCGTCCAGCAGTTTGCGTCCGTCGTCGTCTTGTGTGAGCTTGAGCATGGCCTTCAAGAAACGCTCACGCACAGCCGCGGGCACCGAGGGGTGCGTGGCCACGGGGTGGGGCGTGTAGGCGGGGGTTTCAAACAGCACGCGCAATTGCTGGCGCACCTCGGGGGCTTCGTTGTCTAGCGTGTTGTTCACGCCACCGCCCGCCAAGGCGTCTTTGCCAATCACGGAGCGGTACACATTGCTGTGGGTTTTGACGAACACGGGGTTGATGTCGATCTTCTTTTTGGCCAATTCCGCACGAATGAGCAACGAGGCGGCAAATGCGTTGGGGGCTGGAAATGACACGTTTTTGCCCTTCAACTCGTTCAAGCTTTTGATGGGGCTGTCTGCGCGCACCACCAAGATGCCGGTGAGCAAGTCTTCGCTGTCCGCCAGCAAAGGTTGGTACTTTTTCTTTTGGTGGGCCAACACGGCGTGGTAGGGGTTGAGAAACACAAACTCGGGCTCGCCCTTGAGTAGCTTTTGCTCAAACTCTGGGATGGTGGGCGAGACACGCAACTCAAAGCACAAGCCCGCTTCTTGGCCCACGCGTTGCAACAAAGGCGACCAGGTGGTGTAAATCTTGGCGGCGGTGACCTGTGGCACCACGTCAAAGGTGTAGACCTTGGTGGTGCTTTGATCGCCCAAACATGCAGCTTGGGCGGCGCTGCTGATCAGCAACGCACAAGCGAAAAGCCCAACGAGATGTCGTCTGAAAGCGCGCATTTGGCAAAACCCATTTTGATTGATTTTGTTATTTTCGCTTGAGTTGTGACTTTATCAATTCTGTTCAGATTCATCCCCAAACAACGACTCGGTATAGGGCTGTGCGGGTGTTTCTTCGGCGCGTGAACCTTGCGCTTGCCAGTCTTCAATTTTCATCAACGAGCCCACGCGAACGCCCAGCAAACGCAGGCGGCGTTTGAGGTCGACGCGCTTCAGGCATTGGCCTGCGGCTTGTCGTATGGCGGGGGCTTGGTGGATGTAGCTCTCGAGCGTTTGGTCGCGCGTGACGCTTTGAAAGTTGTCGTAGCGCAGCTTGATGCCAATGGTCTTGCCCACATAGCCTTTGCGTTGCAAGTCGGCGGCCACTTGTTCGCACAGTTGGGTGAAGATCGCACCCAAGGCCTCGCGGTCCCGCACGGCGTGCAGATCGTGTTCAAACGTGGTTTCGCGGCTGATGCTCACGGGCTCACTGGCGGTTTCAATCGGGCGATCGTCTTTGCCGTGTGCGGCGTCGTGCAGCCAGGCGCCGTAGCTTTTGCCGAAATGCTGCATCAGCCACACGCGGTCGCGTTCCGCCAAGTCGCCAATGGTGTGAATGTCGTGTTGGGCCAGCTTGGCTTCGGCCTTGGGGCCAATGCCATTCACTTTGCGGCAGGGCAGGGGCCAAATCATGTCTGTCAAATCAGCGTCGGTGACGATGGAAATGCCATTGGGCTTGTTGAACTCACTCGCCATTTTTGCCAGCAGTTTGTTGGGCGCCACGCCCACCGAGCAGGTGAGGCCGGTGTCGTCAAAGATGGCTTTTTGAATCAAGCGCGCCAACACGCGGCCACCTTCGCGTTGGCCGCCCGGCACGTCGGTGAAATCGATGTACACCTCGTCCACGCCGCGGTTTTCCATCAACGGTGCGATGTCGGTGATGATGGCTTTGAAGCGTTGCGAATAATGGCGGTATTGGTCAAAGTCCACGGGCAGCAGGATGGCATCGGGGCAGAGCTTGGCCGCCTTCATCACGCCCATGGCCGAGCCCACGCCGAACTGTCGCGCGGCATAGGTGGCGGTGGTGATGACGCCTCGGCCTGTGTAGCCCGAGAGGCGCGGAAAGAAAGCGAGCGGTATTTCGTCGAGTTTGTCTTCGGACCACGCGTGTTCCGGGTGTTCTTGGCGCAAGCGTTCCAGCATGTCGTCTACGCGGCGGCGTCCACCGCCAATCACCACAGGCAAGCCCTTGAGCTGCGGGTAGCGCAGCAGCTCGACGGAGGCGTAAAAAGCGTCCATGTCGAGGTGTGCAATGCGGCGGATTTTCAGAGGGGTGGATTCAGACAAGGTCACAGCAGGCAAGCATAATCGCAGCCACTTTGAACTCCAGGAGAACCCATGCCTACCATTCGCGTTGAATTGCTTGAAGGTCGCACACCAGAGCAAAAGAAAGAATTGGCGAAAGCCTTGACCGAAGCCACTTGCCAAACTTTAGGCAGCAGCCCCGCTGCGGTGGATGTTTTGTTTTTTGACATTCCCCGCCACGACTGGGCCACCGGCGGTGTGCCTTGGAGCGAGAAGCTCTAAATCGCTTTTTGAACCAACCAGCCTTTGAACAACCAAGGCTGTCGTGGTTTGCCGTCACGCGGACCACGGTCTTTGTTCTCGACGCTGATGCCTAAGGCGCGTGCGCCTTCAAGGGCTTGTGTCGGCACATCAAGCTGTTGGGTTTTGTAGCGGTCCGTGAGAACACCCAACAAGCGAGGCACATCACCTTCGGTGATGGCCCACACATGCAAGCTTTGCTCGCGGCCTTCTTTGACGTCGTTGAGGCGCTGCACTTGCAGCTTTTGGTTTTTGGGGTCGTAGGTGAGCAGCATGGCAGCGGCTTGTTGCTCATCTAGCAGCACAGCCACTTCGCGCACCTGAGGTATTTCCACCAGCTTGGCTTCCAAGTGGTGAACTTGCGCCTTGAGTTGCTCATACATGCTGGCGCTGAAGGCCCAACCAATGAACACCACAAGGACCAAAAAAATACTCAGGGCACGCCACCAAGCGCTCACGCCGGTGGACTTGGGGGATGTGGTTGTGTCTTCGCTCATCCCTCAAGTGTGCCTTAAGCCTTAGGGAAGGTACCCGGCAGCAAGATGTTGGTGTTCACGTTTTGGATGTTGGTGTGACCGCAAAACGCCATGGTCACATCCAGCTCTTTGTGGATGATTTGCAGCGCTTTGGTCACGCCTTCTTCGCCCATCGCCCCGAGGCCGTACACCATGGCGCGACCAATCAGCACGCCGCGTGCGCCCAAGGCCCAAGCTTTGAGCACGTCTTGGCCTGAACGAATCCCGCCGTCCATCCACACCTCAATTTGGTCGCCCACGGCTGCCACGATGGCGGGCAGCGCTTCGATGCTAGATTGCGCACCGTCCAATTGGCGACCGCCGTGGTTGCTCACCACAATCGCGTCGGCGCCGCTTTGCGCGGCCAGCTTGGCGTCTTCCACGTCTTGAATGCCTTTGAGGATGAGCTTGCCACCCCACTGGGCTTTGACCCATGCCACGTCTTCCCACGACAGGCGGGGGTCAAACTGTTCGTTGGTCCATGAGGACAGCGACTTCATGTTGCTCACGCCTTTGACGTGGCCCACCAAGTTGCCAAAGGTGTGACGGCGTGTGCCCGCCATGCCCAAACACCAGCGGGGCTTGGTCATCAGGTTGATGATGTTGGCGATGGTGGGGCTGGGTGGCGCGGTCAGGCCGTTCTTCAGGTCTTTGTGGCGTTGACCAATCACTTGCAAATCGAGGGTCAGCACCAAGGCGCTGCACTTGGCTTTGCGGGCGCGCTCGATCATGTTGGACATGGCTTCGCGGTCGCGCATCATGTAGAGCTGGTACATGAAGGGGGCGGTGGTGGCCGCGGCCACGTCTTCCATGGAGCAAATGCTCATGGTGGACAAGATGAAGGGGATGCCAAATTTTTCAGCAGCGCGGGCGGCTTTGATTTCGCCATCGGCGCTTTGCATGCCGGTCAGGCCTACGGGGGCAATGGCCACGGGCATCTTCACATCGAGGCCGACCATCTTGGTGGCGGTCGTGCGGTTTTCCATGTTCACCGCCACGCGCTGGCGCAGCTTGATTTTTTGGAAGTCTGCTTCGTTAGCGCGGTACGTGCCTTCGGTCCAGCTGCCAGAGTCGGCGTAGTCATAGAACATGCGGGGCACGCGTTTTTCGGCCAAAACGCGCAAGTCTTCGATGTTGGTAATCACGGGCATGCAAGGTCTCCTAAATGTGAACGCATGGTAGCCCGAGGTGCGGGTTAGGCTCTGTGAAGAGTGCGACAGCAAGGATGAAAAAAATTACAGCGTCGATGATTAATAGCTAAAGCCAAGACGAAGTCCTAAGCCGTTTCCTTTGGCGTTTGCCGCTGTGTGGGCATATATCTGATCGTTTTTCGATGTGGTCCACTGAATAGAGGTGTAAATGCCTCGTTCCCAATCATGTCGCCATGTGACGGATGTGCCGCGCTGTACAAACTTGACATAGTTTGGGTCTGTGTATGACTCCAAACCGTTCATGCCGACTAAATCCCAATTGTGTATGTAGCGTGATACGCCCAGTCCAAGCGTATTCTGCCCATTCAGCTGATAGATGAGTTCTAAGGACCTAGACTCGCGCAGCATTGTGGTGTCCAAAATTTGCGTGTAGTCAGGGGGTGAGTCGAGAGACTTTTGGTTCGTTTTGCTGCTCAATATGGATGCACGTAAATTGACTTTCTCAGCCGGGTAAAAGCTAACGCCTAGGTACCAAGTGCTATTTCTTTGAGCTCTGTAGCCCCCATCATCACGGTTGTTTTCTTGGTGTGCAGCCAGCCAACTGAGTCGAAATTCAGAAGCGTTTTCTAAATTCAAAACATTCAGTGACCAACCCCAACGGTGATTGACTGCGATGCCATTTGTATTGACGACGTTTGAGAACTCGTCAGGGCTGTAACCAAAAACTTTCGGTCGATATACGCCCAGCATTGTTTGAATGTGATAGCGGCTGGGTGTGAAGATGAAATAAGACTGTAGCCCTGGCGCTGATAGCGTGGCTGAGTTGGTCGTTTGGGTCGTACAAAAAGGGTCATTCTCTCGAATCCATGGCGAGTCGACCTCATAAGTGCGGCACCAGCTAGTTTTGTAATCAACAACGCCAACTCTCAATCCAAACTTGGGCGATACGTGGTAATCAAAATGCAGGTCATCTAGTTTCAAACCAACAGACTGTTCGCCGCGTGCTTTGTAGGTCAAGGCAAGATTGGAGTGGATGGTCCATTGCCCTTCGGTCTTGACCCAAGCTGTGGCGTTTTTGTAATTCCACTTGGTGTTGCTATTTGCTAGAAATAAATTGTCTACGCCCCGAAGTTTGGCTTCAGATTTCTCCGGGGTGCGCAAATCCCAAGTGTCGGCCCCCATCTGCACACTGAAGCTAATGGGTCTGTCCGTGTAGGGGTCTTGCAGCCGTGTATCGGTTGCATGGGCTACATGTATGTTGGCCCATCCACTCAGCAGAATGACGCTCAAACGGCCCAACCAATGCCGCTGTGTTTTAAATATGCTTAGAAATTGAAACATGTCAAATTCTATGCATTAATAAGTATTACTTTATTTATTTTTGACGGTTCTAAATATGGCTTAATTTGAGTCGGTGTACGTCTTCTGCGGCGCAGAGCGACGTCCCGGGTGACATGAGGGCGGCCGCTCCTGCGGCCATGGCGAACTGAAAAGCCTCGGTCAAGTGACTGCCTCTACCCAGGGACCAGACCATTCCTGCCACAAAGCTGTCACCCGCGCCAATGGTGGTCTTTACATTCACTTGGATACTTTTGGCGTGCCATTGCGCGTCAGCACTGACCACCATGGCGCCATCTGCACCTAATGAAACAGCCACAATTTCAGCCTGTTTACTTTGGACCAGTTGCTGAGCTGCGGCGATTTGTGAGGTTGCATCAGGCAAAGGTTGACCTGTCAGGTCGCGCAGCTCACGCAAGCTAGGCTTGAACAAATACACGCCGACCTTCAGTGCTTGGGCCAACGCTGGGCCGTTGGTGTCTAACACCACCCGAACGCCGTGCTGCTTGGCCAAAGCAGCCAAGCGCGCATAAAAATCAGTGGGTACCCCAGGTGCTAAACCACCGCTGATGACCAAAAATTGTTTGGGCAGGTGCTGCGCCACATAGTCAAAGCACGCCTCAACTTCAGCGGCTGACACCTGAGGGCCGGGCAATACAAAGCGAAAGTCGTTGCCACTCGATGTTTCGTGGACCGAAAAACTCTCGCGCGTTTCTTCGGCAATAGGCATCACATGGCAGCGCACTTTCTCAGTGCTCATCAACTTGTGATGGCGCTCGCCGGTGACGCCGCCTGCCATATACAAAGCCACGCAGTTCGCGCCCAAGCGGTGCAGCACACGCGCGACGTTCACGCCGCCACCGCCCGGGTGCTTGAGCACCGCGCCGCAGCGCATCTTGTGGGTGTGGCTGACCTGGTCGATGGTGGTCAGCACATCCAAGGCGGGGTTCATCGTGACGGTGAGGATGTCAGTCATGCGTGTGCCTTGTGTTGATGGCGTTGCCACAGGGCGTAGGTGAGATAGCCCACGATGACCGTATTCAATATCACGATGAAGGCGTTCATCCATGAGGGCTCGTCGATGAAATGCACCACCTCAAACGGGATGTAAATGCCGCCCGACAGCGCACCCAAATACTCACCCCAAGCCTTGCCCAGCCAAAGACCCGTGGCCTCGATGAAGCGCAACGCGATGTAGGCCGAGGCCAGCATGACCAACATGTGCACATCGGTGTCTGGCAGCAGATCGGCGTAATGCAGCAACAGGGACGGGTAGTGTGCCTCGGGGTCCAGGCCAAAGCGGCCAATCAGCGTCAAGACCACGGCGCGCACATCGCGGTGCAGCAGGTCGAGCACACCCATCAAACCCGCCAGCGCGGCCAAGCCTTTGGTCGCCTCAAAGGCAGCGATGGCGTGGAGAGCGCTACGCTGACTTTGGTCGTGGGGCATGTCAGGCCAGTCGTTTGTGGTGGCGCTCAATTTGCGCGCGCACCTGTACGGGGGCTGTGCCACCCAAAGTGTTGCGCGCATTGAGTGAGCCGTGCAGGCTCAGGCAGTCGTACACGTCTTTTTCGATGGTGGGGTGAAAGCTTTGCAGCACTTCCAGCGGCAGTTCAGACAAATCGCAGTTGTGGCTGGCGGCGGCCTTCACCGCGTGGGCCACGGTTTCGTGCGCATCGCGGAAAGGCTGGCCTTTTTTCACCAAGTAGTCGGCCAAGTCGGTGGCGGTGGCAAAGCCTTTTTTGGCCGCGTCTTCCATGGCTTGGGCGTTGACGGTGATGCCGCCTTCTTTTTGACCCGTGGCTGGGTTGACTTGGCCGCCCACCATTTCGCTGAAGATGCGCAGCGTGTCTTTGAGCGTGTCCACCGTGTCAAACAAAGGCTCTTTGTCTTCTTGGTTGTCTTTGTTGTAGGCCAGTGGCTGGCCTTTCATCAAGGTGATGAGGCCCATCAAATGGCCCACCACACGGCCGGTTTTGCCGCGTGCGAGTTCGGGCACGTCTGGGTTTTTCTTCTGCGGCATGATGGAGCTGCCGGTGGTGAAGCGGTCGGCAATTTTGATGAAGCCAAAGTTTTGGCTCATCCACAAAATCAACTCTTCCGACATGCGGCTGATGTGCACCATGCACAGCGAAGCGGCGGCGGTGAACTCAATCGCAAAGTCGCGGTCGCTCACGCCGTCCAAGCTGTTTTGGCAGACTTGTGCGTTGCCGTGTTCGTCCACCATGCCCAGCGTGCGGGCCACGCGTTCGCGGTCCAGCGGGTAGGTGGTGCCAGCCAAAGCGGCGCTGCCCAAAGGCAAGCGGTTGGTGCGGCGGCGCACGTCGCTCATGCGCTCGGCGTCGCGTGCAAACATTTCCACATAGGCCAACAGATGGTGTGCAAAGCTCACGGGCTGGGCCACTTGCAAGTGGGTGAAGCCGGGCATGATGACCTCGACGTTTTTCTCAGCCACTTCCACGAGTGACTTTTGCAAATCGACCAACAAGTCGATGATGAGGTCCATCTCGCTGCGCAACCACAGGCGCACATCGGTGGCCACTTGGTCGTTGCGACTGCGGCCGGTGTGCAGGCGTTTGCCAGCGTCGCCCACCAGTTGGGTGAGGCGCGCTTCGATGTTCAGGTGGACGTCTTCCAAGTCGAGCTTCCACTCGAACTGACCGGATTCAATTTCAGACCAAATTTGCGCCATACCTTTTTGGATGGCGGCGTGGTCGTCTTTGCCGATGATGCCTTGGTGGCCCAGCATCTCAGCGTGTGCCAAGCTGCCCGTGATGTCGGCTTGCCACAAGCGTTTGTCAAAGAACACGCTGGCGGTGTAGCGCTTGACCAACTCGCTCATGGGTTCAGAAAACAGGGCGGACCACGCTTGGGATTTTTTGTCGAGTTGGTTTGTCATATGGGTCAGATTTTATCGGGCTGGCGGCCGCTTCCCGCGATGGCTCTTCGCTTTCCTCTTCGTGGGGCGCGTGATCTGCGCGTTCACCGCTTGGGTGCGCCTGCTAACATTTACCGCAATTGATTTCGCCACACGCCTGTCGTGGCTCTGAAAAAGCGAGTTTTGTTTTGTCCACTGCCCCCACCCCCCCCGTTTCCTTGACCATCGCCACCCGCGAAAGCCGTTTGGCCATGTGGCAAGCCGAGCATGTGCAAGCCTTGCTGCAGGCCCAAGGCCACAGCGTGGCATTGCTGGGCATGACCACACAGGGCGATCAAATTTTGGACCGCTCTTTGAGCAAAGTGGGCGGCAAAGGCCTGTTTGTGAAAGAACTCGAAGTGGCCCTCGAAGAAGGCCGCGCCAATTTGGCGGTGCATTCGCTCAAAGACGTGCCGATGGATTTGCCCGAAGGCTTTGACCTCGCCTGTGTGATGACCCGCGAAGATCCGCGCGATGCGTGGGTGTCGTCCAAATACGCGCACCTGAATGATTTGCCACAAGGCGCGGTGGTGGGCACCTCCAGCCTGCGCCGCACCGTGCTGCTGCGCGCCCTGCGCCCCGATTTGAAGATTGAGCCCCTGCGCGGCAACCTCGACACCCGTTTGCGCAAGCTCGACGAAGGCCAGTACGACGGCATTGTGTTGGCCGCTGCGGGCTTGAAACGTTTGGGCTTGGGCGAGCGCATTCGCCATATTTTTGAAACCACCGAAATGTTGCCCGCCGCAGGACAGGGCGCGTTGGGCATTGAGGTGCGCAGCAACCGTGCCGATGTAGCCCAAGCCTTGGCCCCGCTGGCCGATGCCGCCACGTGGCTGACCGTGACGGCTGAGCGCGCCGTGAGCCGCGCCATGGGCGGCAGTTGCTCCATGCCTCTGGCCGCGCACGCCACGTTGACCGATGGCGTGTTGCGTTTGCAAGCCGCTTGGGGCGACCCCTCTGGTGCGCCCGTGCTGCTGCGTGCTGACGCCAAGCAAGCCCTGGATGCGGCTGACCCCGCCTCACGCGATGCGGCCAACTTGCTGGGCGAATCGGTGGCGGTTCAGTTGCGCGCGCAAGGCGCTCACTAAACCTCTCGTTGCTAACCATGCGTGTTGTCATCACCCGACCCGCAGGCGATGCGCCAGCGTGGGTCGATGCGCTGCAAGCCGCTGGCCACCAAGCGCTGGCCTTGCCCTTGATTGAGGTGGGCCCTGCTAGACATTTACAGCCCGTGTTGCAAGCGTGGGCGCAATGGTCTGAATGGCAAGCGGTGATGTTTGTCAGCGCACAAGCCGTGCGCTATTTCTTTGACAGCCAACCAGCGGACCTGCGTGCCGATGCGGGGCAGGTCACAAGCCCCACTTGGGCCACCGGCCCGCGCTGCTGGGCCACTGGACCGGGCACGCACAAAGCCTTGTTGCAAGCCGGTGTGCCCGAAGCGTGCATTGACAGCCCAGCCGCCGACGCGGCGCAGTTTGACTCGGAAGCCTTGTGGCAGCGTGTCGCCGCGCAGGTGAAAGTGGGGCAGCCTGTGCTGATTGTTCGGGGCCATGACGTGTGTTCAGACACGGCAGCCGCACAACCAGAGCCCAACGCCGCACTCACCGGCACAGGCCGCGATTGGCTGGCCCAACAGCTGCAGGCCGCAGGCGCATCGGCTCAGTTTGTGGTGGCCTATGAGCGCCGCGCGCCCGTGTGGTCAACCCAGCAAAAAGCGCAGGCCGCCCAAGCTGCCACCGACGGCAGCGTGTGGTGCTTCAGCAGCTCGCAAGCCATCCAACACCTCGCCCACACCTTGCCCGCTCAAAGTTGGGCCAACGCCCGCTGCATCGCCACCCATGCCCGCATTGCCCAAACGGCGCAGACGCTGGGTTTTGGTGCGGTTCACCTCTCTCGCCCCCATGTCGCGGATGTGCTTCGCTCATTAGAATGTCTGGCATGAAGCCAGAGCACGACGACACCTCCAATCTCCCACCCTTGGGCCCGACGACTGAACCGCTTGCCAACGCCAGCGAGTTCACCAGTCCCCGCACGGACGCCAACACGTGGCTCATCCGCAGCATCGGCGCATTGGCCGTGGTGGGCGCTGTGGGTTCGGGCCTGATGTGGGCCAAGCTCTCGGGCATTCAAGAACAACTGGCGCGCCAAAGCGCTGACACCGGCAGCCAAGCGGTGGAAGCGCGTGTGACGTCCAAACAAGCCGAAGAGCTGGCGCGCGAAACCGCCGCCCGCTTGTCGGTGACCGACGCCAAGCTCAGCGAAGTGGCCTTGCAACGCAGCCAGCTCGAAGACCTGATGCAAAGCCTCTCGCGCTCGCGTGACGAAAACTTGGTGGTCGACATCGAATCCGCCATTCGCTTGGCGCAGCAACAAGCCCAGCTCACTGGCAGCGTGCAGCCTTTGTTGGCCGCGCTCAACTCGGCTGAGCAACGTTTGACCAAAGTCGCACAACCCCGCCTCGCCCCCGTGTTGCGTGCGGTCACCCGCGACATTGAACGCATCAAAGCCACGGCTGTGGCTGACACCCCGGCCTTGCTGTTCAAGCTCGACGAGCTGGTGCGCGTGGTCGACACCTTGCCTTTGCTCAACGCGGTGGGCAATGCGCCCAAAGAAAAACCTGTGCAAGCCGTGCCCACCACGAGCTGGGCCAAGGCCATCAGCATGAGCTGGTGGGAGAAGGTACTGTCTGACGTTTGGGACGACGCTCAAAGCCTGATTCGCGTCAGTCGCATTGGCAAACCCGAAGCCAGCATGCTGTCGCCCGACCAAAGTTTCTTTGTGCGCGAAAACCTCAAACTGCGCTTGCTCAACGCACGCTTGGGTTTGTTGGCCCGTCACTTTGACGCCGTGCAATCTGACATGAAGCAAGCCAACGACGACTTGGTGCGTTACTTTGACATGCAAACCCGCCAAGGCCAAACCACCTTGGCGCTGGCGCGTGAAGTGCTGGCGCAGGCTAAGCAAATTGAAATCCCGCGTGTGGACGACACCATCGCGGCCCTCACCACAGCGGCAGCGGGGCGCTGATATGAAAGCCGCATTGTGGTTTGTTGCCTTGTTCGGTGTGGCCGTGGCCTCGGCCTTGTTGGCCGGTGGTAACCAAAGCACGGTCACCGTGTTTTGGTCGCCTTACCGTGTCGACCTGTCGCTCAATTTGGTGTTGCTGGTGTTGGTGGCGCTGTTTGTGATGCTGCACTTGGCATGGCGCGCCATGTCGGCCCTGTTTGAATTGCCCCACCAAGCCCGCCGCTGGCGCTTGCAGCAAAAAGAGCGTGCCATGCACGCGGCGTTGTTGGATGCGCTTTCTCAGTTGTGGAGTGGCCGCTATGTGCGTGCCGTCAAGTCGGCTGAACAAGCGCTGGCCTTGGAAGCCTTGTTGGCTTCGGTCCGCACGGCAGACGACCCCGCGCCACGGCACACACAACAACTCCGCGCTTTGTCGCACCTGATTGCCGCCGAAAGCGCCCATGCCTTGCGCGACCGTGATGCCCGCGTGTTGCATTTGCAAGCTGTCCTGGCTTTGGGGCGAGAACAAGCAGATGAGGCCGTGGATGAAGCCATCGAGTCTGCCTATTTGGGCGCAGCCCGTTGGGCTTTGAGCGATCGCGATGCCCCTGAAGCGCTGCGTTGGTTAGATGGTTTGCGCCACGGCCCCGCGCGTCGCACCTTGGCCTTGCGTATGCGCCTGAAAGCGACGCGCCTCGACCAACAACACACCTTGGCCCTCGACACCGCACGTCTGCTGGCCAAACACGGCGCGTTTTCTGAGACGGCCGCGCAAAGTTTGCTGCGTGAGTTGGCCGTGGCCAGCTTGAACGAAGCGCACGACAGCGCCCAATTGCAGCGCGCGTGGGATGCGTTGGAGCCCACAGAGCGCGAACAGCCCGAGGTGGTGTTGCATGCCGCGCAGCGCATGCTCAAACTCAGTGGCGAAGCCACCGCCGTGATGCCTTGGCTCACGCCTTTGTGGAATCGCATGGTGCAAAAGCCAGACAGTTGCACGCCTGCTGTTCGCGAGCGTGTGGCCCAAACTTTGGCGCGTGCCTTGGTGTTGTTGCCTGCCGATTCAGATTGGCTGGCCAGCATTGACCGCGCGCGTCAAACCTACCCACGCTGGGTGGAGTTGCAATATTTGGCAGGCCTGGTGTGTTGGCATCACGCCCTGTGGGGCAAGGCGCAGCAAATGCTGGAGCAAGCTGCACCACAGCTCAAAAATCCCGATATGCAGCGCCAAGCCTGGCGCACCTTGGCTCAGCTGGCCGAGCAGAAAGAAGAAACAGCGCGTGCCCAGTTGTGCTGGAAACGCGCCGCTGAGGTGGCCACGTAAACATTGCAAAGCACTTGATCGCTGTACCCTAAAACAAAAACGGCCTAGAGTGATCTAGGCCGTTTTGTTTGGGCGTTCAAACCCCTTGCGGGGCGTGTGGTTTACAGATCCTTGCGAGTCTCAACCAACACCAATGGACCTTCATCCAAGATCACCACAGGTGGACGCTCGCGTGGTACATGCACGGGCTTGGGTTCGGCGGCAATGGCCGCTTGCACCGCAGCGATGCTTTCTGGATTGGAGTTGACCCATTCCAAACCGCTGCTTTGGGCCACTGCTTGCATCTCAGACACAGGCAATGTGAACGCTTGGATGCTTGGCATGCCTTGGCGTGCAGCGGCTTGTGCCACGGGTGCTTCTGGCTGTGAGGCTTCACGAGGCGCTTGACGTGGGGCACGTTCCGAACGTTCGCTGCGCTCTGGACGCTCTTGGCGCTCAGCACGTTCACCGCGTGGTTCACGGGGTTGGCGAGGCTCGCGGGCTTCTTGAGGCGCTTGCTCTTGAGACGTGTTGTCGTGCTCAGCCGCTGGGCCTTGTTCAGCGTGTTCTGCAGAACCTTCTTCACGCGGTGCGCGGTCGCCACGCTCGCGGCGGTCACGGCCGTAGCGGTCGCGTGAGCGGCGCTCACGACGCTCGCCACCGTTCTCATCGGTTTGCGGTGCTTGGCCTTCGGTGGCTGCTGCGTTGTCGAGTGGCAAAACTTCTGGATTGCCGTTTTCGTCCAAACGTGGGGCGCGTTCACGGCGGCCTTCGTTGCGTTCGCCGCGTGGGCTACGTTCGCGACGGCCTTGGCCCTCACCACGTTCAGCACGGTCACCGCGAGGTTCGCGTGGCTCGTTGCCGCCTTCGGTGCTTTCGCCACGCTCTTCGCGGGCCATGCGCTCGTTGCGTGCTTTGGCGCGTGCTTCGGCTTGAGCTTCGGGTGTGGCGTTGTTGTCGAGAGCTGGTTGACCTTCGACGTTACGGCCTTCACCGTTGCGACCTTCACCACGGCCACCGCGGTTGCGGTCTTGGCGTGGGCCACGGCCTTCGCGGCCACCCTCGCTGCGACCACCTTCACCGCGTTGTTCCACATTGCGTTCGCCGCGCTCTGCACGCTCACCACGCGCTGGGCGTTCGCCACGGGCCTCAACGCCTTCAGCGTTGCGCTCAGTGCGGCCTTCGGCGTTGCGCTCGGTACGGCCTTCAGTGCCACGTTCGGCGCGGTCACCACCACGGCCACCGCGACCACCACGGCCGCCTCGGCCATTGGCGCTGCGGCCATCACGGCGCTCGCCGCGTTCGCCTGGCTTTTTGTCGCCCACAGCTGGCTTGGCTTTTTCTTCCGAGTCACTGCTGAACAAGCCAGTGAACCAACCCCACAAGCCGCCCGATTTAGCTTCAGGTGCTTTGGCCGCAGGCTTAGCGCCGCGTGCATGTGCAGGTGTCGCTGCTGTTTTGGCAGGTGCAGCAGGCTTAGGCTCATGCGCGGGTGCCGGTGCATCAGGCAATACGCCTTTGATGACAGGCGTTTGCTTGTTGGTGGGCTCTTGTGAGCGGCGTGTCACGGCGGTGGGGTCTTCAAACTCCTCGGCCATTTTGTAGCTGGCTTCCACGCGGTCGAGGCGTGGGTCGTCGTGCTTCAGACGCTCCAACTTGTAGTTGGGTGTTTCCAGTGTCTTGTTTGGCACGAGCAACACGTTCAAGCGTTGTTGGATTTCGATCTTGGCAATTTCAGTGCGCTTTTCGTTCAACAAGAACGAGGCCACTTCCACCGGCACTTGGGCGTACACGGCGGCTGTGTTGTCCTTCATGGACTCTTCTTGGATGATGCGCAAGATTTGCAGCGCCGAGCTCTCGGTGTCACGCACGTGGCCAGAACCACCGCAACGTGGGCAAGGAATCGAAGCGCCTTCGCTCAGCGCAGGACGCAGGCGTTGGCGGCTCATTTCCATCAAACCGAATTTGCTGATGGTGCCAAATTGCACGCGGGCGCGGTCGTGGCGCAAGGCTTCGCGCAAGCGGTTTTCCACGTCACGGCGGTTGCGGCTTTCGTCCATGTCAATGAAGTCGATGACGATCAAGCCACCCAAATCGCGCAAACGCATTTGGCGGGCCACTTCGTCGGCGGCTTCGAGGTTGGTGCGTGTCGCGGTTTCTTCGATGTCGCCGCCTTTGATGGCGCGGGCCGAGTTGACGTCCACCGACACCAAGGCTTCGGTGTGGTCAATCACAATCGCACCGCCGGATGGCAGGTTGACGGTACGGGCGTAGGCCGACTCAATTTGGTGTTCGATTTGGAAACGGCTGAACAGCGGGGTTTCGTCGCTGTAGCGCTTCACGCGAGCGGCGTGCTCAGGCATGACATGGGCCATGAACTGATGCGCTTGCTCATAGATGTCATCGGTGTCGATCAAGATGTCGCCGATGTCATGGTTGAAGTAGTCACGGATGGCGCGGATGACCAAGCTGGATTCTTGATAAATCAAGAACGCGCCTTTGGCACCCTTGGCGCCGTCGATGGCCGTCCACAACTTGAGCAGGTAGTTCAAATCCCATTGCAACTCAGGGGCGCTGCGGCCAATGCCAGCGGTGCGCGCGATGATGGACATGCCCTTGGGGTATTCCAATTGGTCCATCGCTTCTTTGAGTTCTGCGCGGTCGTCACCCTCGATGCGGCGGCTGACGCCACCACCGCGTGGGTTGTTGGGCATGAGCACCACATAGCGACCGGCCAAGCTGATGAAAGTGGTCAGGGCTGCGCCCTTGTTGCCACGTTCTTCTTTTTCCACTTGGACCAACAGCTCTTGGCCTTCTTTGATGACGTCTTGGATGCGCGCTTGGCTCACCGACACGCCTTCGGCGAAGTACTGTTTGGAGATTTCTTTGAACGGCAAGAAGCCGTGGCGGTCTTCGCCGTAGTCCACAAAGCAAGCTTCGAGCGAGGGCTCGACGCGGGTGACTACGGCTTTGTAGATGTTGCCTTTGCGCTGTTCGCGGCCTTCGATTTCGATTTCATAGTCGAGCAGTTTTTGGCCGTCGACGATGGCCAGGCGGCGTTCTTCCGACTGGGTTGCGTTAATTAGCATCCGTTTCATGATGCGGTTCCTTCACGTGTCAAATCATCACAGGCCCATGACGGGCCAACGATGCCTGAGGGACGTCAGAGAACGAAGGGAATTGCCGCTGAGACCGTCGCCGCCGCGCTAATCAATGTGAGATCAGCGCAGGGGACGGTGGGTGGGCGCGTGGATAAGGGCAAGAAGTCGCGGTTGTCCTGTTGTCGAGTGCGTGGCTTGATGAGCCGGTGCAGGGGAGACAGGGCTGGTCCAGCTGGCAAGAGTGCGACGCGCAACGCTGCACACAGTCGGTGGCAAAAGCCACTCTGTGCAGAGTTCCATCAACATCATCATTGCCACAACCATCGTTTTTGCTTCTCGCAGAGATCCGTCATGGAGGCTTTTAAAAAAAGAGCCTCCACAACTTGGGGTATTCCGTTTCAGTGTTTTCTGATCGTCGGCTCAACTTTTGGGGCGAGGGCCACTCAGTCTCTTGGGTACTGGGTCTGCGTCTCGGGCACAAAAGGGGCATCGACCTTACCGCGTTCGTCAGTACATGGTCTAATCTGTGTTAAATCAAGCACTTAGAGCAAAACGCTGGTGAATCACATTATAGGGGCTTTGGCCCCAACCCCCACCCCTTCGGTAAAAACACTCACGGTCGATGAAGACTCGGCGGGTCAACGCCTGGACAACTTCCTCATGCGCCACCTCAAGGGTGTGCCAAAAACCCACGTTTACCGCATCATTCGCTCCGGCGAAGTGCGGGTGAACAAAGGCCGCGCCTCTGCCGAGCAACGGGTGGAGGCGGGCGATTTGATCCGTTTACCGCCGGTGCGCATCTCAGCCCAAGTGCAGGCCAAGGCCGATGCGCCCGCCCCAGCCCGTGAATTTCCTGTGCTGATGGAAGACGAGTGCATGATGGCCATCGACAAGCCCGCTGGCGTGGCCGTGCACGGCGGCAGCGGCGTGAGCTTTGGCGTGATCGAGCAACTGCGCCGGGCCCGCCCCGCCTCAACCAATTTGGAGCTGGTGCACCGTTTGGACCGCGAAACCTCGGGCGTGTTGCTGGTGGCCAAAAAGCGCAGCGCACTGAAAAACTTGCAGGACCAATTCCGCGACCGCGAAACCGGCAAAACGTATTTGGCGTTGGTGTTGGGCCTGTGGCCGTCGAATAAAAAGGTGATCGACTCGCCTTTGTTCAAGTACACGGTCGAAAACGGCGTGGGCGAGGGTGAGCGCCGCGTCAAGGTGGTTGGCAAAGACGACCCCAACGGCATGCGTTCCATCACGCTGGTGCGCGTGGCGCGCACAGTGGGCCCCTACACTTTGTTGGAAGTGACCATCAAGACGGGGCGCACCCACCAAATTCGTGTGCATCTGGCCAGCCAAGGTCACCCGATTGCGGGTGACGACAAATACGGCGATTTCGAGCAAAACAAAATTCTGCAAAAGATGGGCCTCAAGCGCATGTTCTTGCATGCGTGGCAGCTCAAGTTTCAGCATCCGCAAAGCCATCGTCTCGTCACCTTGCAAGCGCCGCTGCCACCGGAGTTGAAAAACTTCGTGGACTCGGTCCAGCCGCCCATCATCCAACCGCATCTCGACGTTTAAGCCATGCGCCCACGCCAGTTTGATTTGATCGCCTTCGATTGGGACGGCACGCTGTTTGACTCCACGCAAATCATCACCCGCTGCATTCAGTTGGCGGTGGTGGATGTGGGCGGGGCCAAGCCCTCGGATGAGGCTGCCTCGTATGTGATTGGCATGGCGCTCATGCAAGCCTTGGCCCATGCCGCGCCGGATGTACCGCAAGACAAATACCCGTTGCTGGGCGAGCGCTACCGCTTTCATTACATGAAGCACGCCAATGACATTGCTTTGTTTGAAGGCGTGTTGCCTTTGCTGGCCACTTTGCGTGAACGCCACCACTGGCTGGCGGTCGCCACAGGCAAAAGCCGCCGTGGTTTGGACGAAGCTTTGCACACGTCCGAACTCAAAGGTGTGTTCGATGGCTCGCGCACGGCAGACGAAACGGCAGGTAAACCGCACCCGCGCATGTTGCACGAGCTGATGCGCGAGTTTGGCGTCGAGCCCGAGCGCACCTTGATGATTGGCGACACCACGCACGACTTGCAAATGGCGGTCAACGCAGGATGCGCCAGTGTGGGCGTGAGCTACGGCGCGCACGACCACGGCCAGTTTGAACCGCTGAACCCACGATTCATCGCGCACTCTGTGAAGGAGTTGCACGATTGGTTGTCCGCCCATGCCTGATTCTTTGCCACACGTGATTCCCCTGTGCAACAGCGCAGACTTGGCCGAAGGCGGCCGCGCTGTGCCGTTTGATGTGGTGTTTGCCGGTCAAACCTGCCGCGCCTTTGCGATTCGTTTTGAAGGCCAGCCGCATGCTTATCTGAACCGATGCACGCATGTGGCGATGGAAATGGATTACCAGCCGGACCAGTTTTTTGATGCCTCAGGTCGCTGGCTGTTGTGCGCCACGCACGGCGCTGAATACGCGCCCGACACCGGTGAATGCGCAGGCGGGCCTTGCCGAGGTGGCTTGGTCAAGATTGCGCTCAGCGAACTGGATGGCGTGGTCCACTGGCATACTGCGTACAACTTAAAGCCTTTCGAATTTCTAGATTAATTTGTGAAAACCTCCTGACATGTCTGAACATCACGCAAACCCCGAAAACCCCAGCCACAAAACAGTGTGGGAGCGCGACACCTTGGAGCGCTTGGCGTTCGCCACCCTGGCCGAGCAACGTGCCAGCCGCCGCTGGCGCATCTTTTTCCGCATGGCTTGGTTTGCTTTGGTGGTCGTGTTGCTCTGGACGGGCATGCACAAAGGCGGCGTCGGTGGCACCAGCCCCAGCCAGCCGCACACCGCTGTGGTGGCCATCAAAGGTGATATTGCCGATGGTGCCGATGCCAGCGCCGAGTGGGTGGTTACCGCTTTGCGCGCTGCGTTTGAAGACGAAGGCTCGCAAGCGGTGGTGTTGCAAATCAACTCGCCTGGTGGCAGCCCCGTGCAAGCGGGCATCATCAACGACGAAATTCGTCGCTTGAAAGAAAAGCACAAAAAGCCGGTGTATGCCGTGGTGGAAGAGTCATGTGCTTCGGCGGCTTATTACATCGCGGTGGCCGCTGATGAAATTTACGTGGACAAAGCCAGCATCGTGGGCAGCATTGGTGTGCTCATGGATGGTTTTGGTTTCACCGGCTTGATGGACAAGCTCGGCGTGGAGCGCCGCTTGATGACGGCGGGCGTGAACAAAGGTTTCCTTGACCCCTTCAGCCCACAAACCAAACCCCAACGCGCACACGCACAAACCTTGCTCGACCAAATTCACCAACAGTTCATCCAAGTGGTGCGCGATGGCCGTGGCAAGCGCTTGAAAGAAACGCCTGAATTGTTCAGCGGCTTGTTTTGGAGCGGCGAACAAGCGGTGGACTTGGGCTTGGCCGACGGCTTGGGCAACCTCGACTACGTGGCTCGTGAAATCGTGAAAGCCGAAGACATCATTGACTACACCCGTCATGACAACGTGGCTGAGCGCTTGGCGAAACGCTTTGGCGCTGCCATTGGCGAAGGTGCGGTGCGGGCCATGCAGACCATGCCCCAAGTGCGTTGATTTGCGCTGTTATTTCATAGATGGCCAGCGACTTGCTCGCTGTCGCTGTAAAAGTAAAAGGCTCCGAAAGGAGCCTTTTTTCATGGTGCTGTGCCGCATTACTTGCCAATTAAAAACACAGTCGGCTCACCCGAGATTTGCGCCTTGCCCGCACTGCGCCAAGCCTGCACCGTTTTGCATTGCACTTGCATGCTGGCCATGGTCAAACCGCTGGCGCTTGCCAAGCGGGTGTTACCTTGCAGGCCGTTCACCAGCGCATCCCACAGGGCTTGGTTGCGGTAGGGCGTTTCGATGAACATCTGAGTTTGGCCGTGTTTGGCAGCGAGGCCTTCTAGCTCGCGCAAGCGCTGCGTGCGTGCCGCGCCGTCTTGTGGCAAGTAGCCGACAAACGCAAAGTTTTGGCCGTTCAAACCACTGGCGGCCAAGGCCAGCAGCAACGACACAGGGCCGACCAGCGGCACCACGCGAATGCCCAGTTCATGCGCAGCGCGCACCACAGACGAGCCGGGGTCTGCCACGGCAGGCATGCCCGCTTCGCTGACCAAGCCCACATCGTGACCCGCCAACGCAGCTTTGAGCATGGGCTTGGCATCAAAGTCGCCCGTGTGGTCGCCTTTTTTGTGCACCTCGCGGGGCAACTCGGTGATGGTGTTTTCTTGGATGGTTTGGGCCAGCGGCACATGGGCATCGACGCGCTTCAAGAAGGCGCGGGTGCTTTTGGCGTTTTCGGTGATCCAGTGCGTCACGCCGGCGGCCACACGCAAGGTCTCTTGCGGCAGCACATCGGTGATGGGAGCTTGGGTGTCGCAGCCAAAGTCCAGTGGGGTGGGCACGAGGTAAAGCGTGCCTTTTTGGGTTGGCGCGGTCATGGCTTGATCGCTCCCAGCAAGTCAATGCCAGCCGCGCGCAACAAGCGGGCGGTGCGAATCATGGGCAAGCCAATGAGGGCGGTGGGGTCGTCGTTGTCGATGGCATCGAGCAGGGCAATGCCCAGCCCTTCGCTTTTGGCGCTGCCTGCGCAGTCGTAGGGTTCTTCGGCGCGCAAATAGGCGTCGATTTCGGCGTCGCTCAGGTCGCGAAAGCGCACCTTGATTTGGGCGAGTTCGGTTTGTTCAAAGCCGCTGGCTTGGCACACCACCGACACGGCGGTTTGAAACACCACGGTTTGACCGCGCATGCGTTGCAGTTGCAGTACGGCGCGTTCGTGGGTGCCGGGCTTGCCCAGTGGTTCGCCGTTGAGGTCGGCTACTTGGTCTGAGCCAATCACCACCGCGTTGGGGTGAAGCGCTGCCACGGCTTTGGCTTTGGCTTTGGCCAAACGGGTGGCGAGGGCTAGTGGGGTTTCGTCTGGCAGCGGGGTTTCGTCGACTTCGGGGCTGACCACGTCAAAAGGCACGCGCAAGCGTTGCAGCAATTCACGGCGGTAACGGGAGGTAGAGCCCAAAATCAGGGCGCGTTGAGCAATAGACATGGGTGGATTCTCTTACACTGGCGCGCATGCAAAAACCAAAGAACCTTCACGCCCTCGATGTCAAAGCCTTTGCCAAAGCGCAAATGCATTTGGAGGGCGATACACCGCTCGTTGAGTTTGAGCGCTTGGCCGCAGACTGCAGTGGCGAGGTCACGGGTCATGTGTCGTGGTCAGCGCAAGGCGCCCTCGACCCAGACCAAAGCGGCAAAGACGCGACGTGGTTGCACCTCGAAGCTAAAGCGACCGTGCCTTTGACGTGTCAACGCTGTTTGCACCCCGTGCCGGTGGAGTTGCTGATTGAGCAAGATTTTCGCTTTGTGGCCGATGAAGCCACGGCTTTGGCGGAAGACGACGAGTCGGAAGAAGACCTGTTGGTCTTGGAGGACAGCTTCGATTTGATGGCGTTGATTGAGGATGAGTTGCTCATGAGCATGCCTTTGGTGCCTATGCATCCTGCATGTTTGAGTGAGCAGGCACCAACTTCGCCAGAAGAGGAGGCCATCTTGTCGGAGGCCAAGCCCAACCCGTTTGCTGTGTTGGCATCGCTCAAAACGCGCAAGCACTGAAACCTGGGGAGTTGGGCTATAATCTTAGGCTTCGTGTCACGCTGACCCCGGTTGGTTTGTGGCCCAATGATCAACCACATTTAGTTCCAGGAGCCGATCATGGCTGTTCAGCAAAATAAAAAATCTCCTTCCAAGCGCGGCATGCACAACTCTCACACAGCGTTGACAGCCCCAGGTACAGCCGTTGAGCCAACGACTGGTGAAATTCACTTGCGTCATCACATCAGCCCCACCGGTTTCTACCGTGGTCGCAAAGTGTTGAAGACCAAGTCTGAAGCTTAATTACTTCATTCTTCATTGGCCCGTGGCTGTCTTAGGCGCCTCGGGCTTTTGTTTTTTTGACGAGAAGAAACCTGCATGACCACTCTTGCTGTTGATTGCATGGGTGGCGACCATGGCCCGCGTGTCACACTCGTGGCCTGTCGCCGTTTCTTAGACACGCATCCAGACGCCAAGCTCTTGCTGGTGGGTCTGCCCGATGCGTTGTCGTCTTTTTCACACCCCCAAGCTCAAGTGGTCGCGGCCTCCGACGTGGTGGCCATGGACGACCCCATCGAAGTTGCCTTGCGCCGCAAGAAGGACTCGTCTATGCGCGTCGCGATTGAGCAGGTCAAGAGCGGTGCCGCTCAAGCGGTGGTATCTGCTGGTAACACGGGCGCTTTGATGGCGATCGCACGCTATGTGCTCAAAACGATCGACGGCATTGACCGTCCAGCCATTGCGGGTCGCATGCCCGACTTCAAAGGCGGCGGCACCACCATGCTCGATTTGGGGGCCAACGTGGATTGCACGCCTCAGCATTTGTTGCAGTTCGCTGTCATGGGTTCGGCACTGGTTTCGGTGCTTGACAACATTGAAAGCCCCACGGTGGGTTTGCTGAACATCGGCGAAGAAGATATCAAAGGCAACGAAGTTATCAAAAAAACAGGTGAACTGCTACGAACTGCTGCTAAATCTGGTGATTTGAACTTCTATGGCAACGTCGAAGGCAACGACATTTACCAAGGCACGGTCAATTTGATCGTGTGCGATGGCTTTGTCGGTAATGTGGCCTTGAAAGCCAGCGAAGGCTTGGCGCACAAGATCAGTGAAACACTGAAAAATTCGTTTACGCGCAACATCCTCACGAAAATTTCGGCTATCTTTGCTTATCCTGTTCTTTCTGATTTCAAAGACAAGGTGGACCACCGCCGTTACAACGGCGCCGCGCTTTTGGGTTTGAACGGCATTGTTTTTAAGAGCCACGGTTCCGCCGATGATGTGGCCTTTGGTACTGCTTTGAACCGCGCGTATGATGCAGCCCACCACAACTTGCTCGAACGTGTGCGTTCACGCATTGCCCATGCGGCTCCTTTGTTAGCCCTAGGACAATCAGACGCCTCGGCCTGAGCCACCTGATTAATGACCCTTTTCTCCCGAATCACTGGCACCGGAAGTTTTCTCCCACCTCGCCGGTTGACCAACGCAGACTTGGTCGCAGAACTGGCCGCACAAGGTGTGGAAAGCTCTGACGAATGGATTGTTGAGCGCACAGGCATCCGTGCCCGCCATTTTGCGGCACCAGAGATGAACAGCAGCGATTTGGCTTTTGAGGCTTGCAAACAAGCCCTCGACGCCGCGGGTCGCCGTCCCCAAGACATTGACCTCATCATTGTGGCCACGTCTAGCCCAGACATGGTGTTCCCATCGACCGCTTGTATCTTGCAGCACAAGCTGGCCCAGTTGGACGAAGAGGCTGTTGGGATTGCAGGCGCCCCCGCGTTTGACGTGCAGGCGGTGTGCAGTGGTTTTATTTACGCGCTGACGGTGGCCGACGCCATGATTCGCGCGGGCTCGGCCAAACGTGCTTTGGTGGTGGGCTCTGAGATTTTCTCGCGCTTGCTCGACTTCCAAGACCGCACCACTTGTGTGTTGTTTGGTGACGGCGCTGGCGCGGTGGTGCTGGAAGCGTCTGAGACGCCCGGCATCTTGGCCACTGACATCCACGCCGATGGCAAACATGTGGGCATCTTGTGCGTGCCAGGTCATGTGCGCAATGGCAACATTTTGGGCGACCCTGTGCTCAAGATGGACGGTCAAGCCGTGTTCAAACTGGCTGTGGGTTTGCTGGAAGGTGCCGCACGCACCGTGCTCGACAAAGCAGGTTTGACGGACAGCGACATCGATTGGCTGATTCCACACCAAGCCAACATCCGCATTATCCAAAGCACAGCCAAAAAGCTGAAACTACCTATGGAAAAGGTGGTTTTGACCGTTCACGATCATGGCAATACCTCGGCTGCGTCCATTCCATTGGCATTGGACAAGGCCGTGCGTAGCGGTCAAGTGAAAAAAGGCGAGACCCTCATGCTCGAAGGCGTGGGCGGCGGCTTCACTTGGGGCGCGGTGCTCGTCAAGCTGTAACAAATTTTCCGGATACGTGATGACTTCATTTGCTTTTGTATTTCCAGGTCAAGGCTCTCAATCGGTCGGCATGCTCGACGCTTGGGGTGACAACCCTGTGGTGGCGCAAACTTTGGCCGAGGCGTCTGACGCCATGGGCAAAGACATTGCCAAGCTCATCCATGAAGGTCCTAAAGAAGCTTTGGGCTTGACCACCAACACACAACCCGTGATGTTGGTATCTGCCGTGGCGGCTTATCGTGCTTGGTTGGCTGAAGGTGGCGCTGTGCCAAGCGTGGTGGCTGGCCACTCTTTGGGCGAATACTCAGCTTTGGTCGCGTCTGGCGTGTTGACGCTGGCGCAAGCTGCCCCGCTGGTGCGCTTCCGCGCGCAAGCCATGCAAGAAGCTGTGCCTGTGGGTACAGGTGCGATGGCTGCCATTTTGGGCTTGCCTGCCGACAAAGTGATTGCGGGCTGCGCTGAAGCGCAAGCCACCTTTGGCGCCGGTTCTGCCGAAGTGGTCGAGGCCGTGAACTTCAACGATCCCGGCCAAACCGTGATTGCTGGCAGCAAAGCCGCTGTTGAAAAAGCATGTGAAGTGCTCAAAGCCAACGGTGCCAAGCGCGCTTTGCCTTTGCCTGTGTCTGCACCTTTCCATTCCAGCTTGATGAAGCCAGCAGCCGAGCGTCTGAAAGAAAAATTAGCAGCTACTTCATTTGCCGCAGCGCAAATCCCCGTGGTGAACAACATTGACGTAACGGTAGAAACCGATGCCGACCGCATCCGCGACGCGTTGTACCGCCAAGCTTTTGGCCCCGTGCGTTGGGTTGAGTGCGTGGCAGCCATCAAGGCGCGCGGCGTGACCACCTTGGTCGAATGTGGCCCGGGCAAAGTTTTGGCCGGCATGGTCAAGCGCATTGATGCCGATTTAACTGGCTTGCCTTTGTTTGACCCCGCCAGCTTGGCTGAAGTCAAAACTGCGCTGGCTTAATCACAAGAGAAGAACATGAGCGAGAACAAACAACACATTGCCTTGGTGACGGGCGCTTCGCGCGGCATCGGTGCTTCCATTGCCCAAGAGTTGGCCCAACAAGGCTATTTGGTCATCGGTACAGCCACGTCAGATGACGGCGCAGCCAAAATCACCCAAGCTTTGTCTGCCCACGCAGGCTGCCGCGGTGCGAATTTGAATGTGAACGACGGCGCTGCTGTCGAAGCTTTGATTGATCAAATCACCAAAGACCACGGCGCTTTGCACGTGTTGGTGAACAACGCCGGTATCACCCGCGACACCTTGGCCATGCGCATGAAGGATGACGATTGGGATGCCGTGCTCGACACCAACCTCAAGGCCGTGTTCCGCGTGTCACGCGCCGTGATTCGCCCCATGATGAAGCAGCGCTATGGCCGCATCATCAGCATCACCAGCGTGGTGGGCGCATCGGGCAACCCCGGTCAAGCCAACTATGCAGCGGCCAAGGCCGGTGTGGCAGGCATGACCCGCGCCTTGGCGCGCGAGTTGGGCAGCCGTGGCATCACGGTCAACTGCGTGGCCCCAGGCTTCATCGAAACCGACATGACGGCTTCGTTGCCTGAAGAACAACAAAAAGCCTTGCTGGGCCAAATCCCGCTGGGACACCTCGGCAAACCTGCTGACATTGCACACGCCGTGGCCTATTTGGCTGGCGCACACGCCAGTTATGTGACGGGTCAAGAGTTGCACGTCAACGGCGGCATGTTCATGGCTTAAAGCCATGAATTGACAAAGAAGCCAAACAGAATCAATACGGTCAGTCCGTCCGGTTAAAATAGCGGTCTTATTCACAACCCTTAGAGGGAATCCATGAGCGATATCGAACTGCGTGTCAAAAAAATCATTGCCGAACAACTCGGCGTTGAAGAGTCTCAAGTTACCAACGAAAAAGCCTTCGTGGCTGATTTGGGCGCCGACTCCTTGGACACAGTGGAATTAGTGATGGCATTGGAAGACGAGTTTGGTATTGAAATCCCAGACGAAGATGCCGAGAAAATCAACACCGTGCAAAACGCGATTGACTACGCGTTGACCCACAAAAAAGCCTAACTACTAGGAACACCGCATGAGCCGTCGTCGCGTCGTCGTGACCGGCCTAGGTTGTATCAGCCCCGTGGGTAACACGGTGGCTGACGCTTGGGCCAATCTTTTAGCTGGTAAATCTGGCATTGCAAACATCACTCGTTTTGATGCGTCTGCAATCAACTGCCATTTCGCTGGTGAAGTGAAAGATTTAGACCTTGACCAATACATCGCCCCGAAAGAGGCGCGTGCCATGGACAAGTTCATTCATTACGGCATCGCGGCTGCGATGCAAGCGGTTCAAGACTCAGGCTTGGCCACAGGCGAAGCTCTGAGCGAAGAAGAGGCGACGCGTATTGGCGTCGTGATCGGCTCTGGCATTGGCGGCTTGCCGCTGATCGAAGACATGCACAGCGAACTGTTGGCCAAAGGCCCACGTCGCATTTCGCCGTTCTTCGTGCCAGCGTCCATCATCAACATGATTTCTGGTCACGTGTCCATGCGTTACGGCTTTAAGGGCCCTAACTTGGCCGTGGTCACAGCGTGCACAACAGGTTTGCACAGCATCGGCGAAGCCGGTCGTCACATTGAGTACGGCGATGCCGACGTGATGATTGCAGGCGGCTCCGAGTGCTGTATGTCGCCTTTGGGCGTGGGTGGCTTTGCCTCCATGCGCGCACTGTCGACACGCAACGACGATCCCGCGACCGCCTCGCGTCCTTGGGACCGCGACCGCGATGGTTTCGTTTTGGGCGAAGGTGCGGGTGTGTTGGTGCTCGAAGAGTACGAACATGCCAAAGCACGCGGTGCCAAGATTTATGCAGAGTTAGGTGGCTATGGCTTGAGCGCCGACGCTGGCCACATGACTGCGCCCAATATGGACGGCCCACGCCGCGCCATGCTCAGTGCGTTGCGCAACGCAGGTGTCAACGCCGATCAAGTCGATTACTTGAACGCGCATGGCACGTCCACCCCGCTGGGTGACATCAACGAAACCAACGCCATCAAAGCGGCTTTGGGCGATCACGCCAAGAAGACTGTGGTGAACTCCACCAAGTCGATGACCGGTCACTTGCTGGGCGGCGCTGGCGGTATTGAAAGCGTGTTCACGGTGTTGGCCATCCACCACCAAAAGAGCCCGCCCACCATCAACATCTTCAACCAAGACCCCGAGTGCGACTTGGACTACTGCGCCAACACCGCACGCGATATGAAGATTGATGTCGCTCTGAAAAACAACTTCGGATTTGGCGGCACCAACGGCGCGTTAGTTTTCAAACGCATCTAAGGTTTTCGCCATGCACAACGCCCCATCGGTCTCGTATCCGGTGGGGCGTTGTGCTTTTCAGCGTACCTGTTTTGTGGGATTGCTTGTTGGCGCGTTGGCTGTCTTGGGGGCTTGGTCGTACCAACAGCCCTTCAGCGTCGCCATGGCTTTGAGCGGCTTGTGTGTGGTGCTGGCCTCGGTGTGGGGTTGGAAATCGTTGCAGTTCACCGGGACTTTGAGTTGGAATGGTCAAGTCTGGTGCTTGCATGGTCGCGGTGACGCGCTTGACGATGCGTTGGGGGAGGTGCACGTGGCTTGCGATATGCAGCAGGCCTTGCTTTTGCGCTGGCAGCCCGCATCTGACACACTTCAAGCATCGCCAACTTGGCTTTGGTTAGAAGCTCAGCAGTCAAACGCCCGCTGGCAAGATTTGCGTCGCGCTGTGTACCAGCGCTTTGAAATGTAGTTAGGGAAAAAATCATGGCACGTCCATTCGCGTTCAAGCGTTCTGTCTCTGTTGGTTTGTTGTGCGCCTCGTTGTGGGGCGCAGGCTTGAGCATGGCGCTGGTACAGCCCGTGAGTGCGCAAGGGGTGCGTGGCTTGCCAGACTTCACCGAGTTGGTCGAGCAGGTGGGCCCTTCGGTGGTGAACATCCGCACGATGGAGAAAGCCGCACCGCGTGATGTGCAGAGCAGCGATCAGGACGCAGAAATGCAAGAGTTCTTCCGCCGCTTCTTTGGTGTGCCCATGCCGACACCCAATACGCCCAACGGACCGCGTCAACAGCGCCCCAACCGTGGCCAGCCCGAAGAGGCGCAACCCAAAGGTGTGGGCTCGGGCTTTATCTTGTCGGCTGATGGCTACGTCATGACCAATGCGCACGTCGTGGAGGGAGCAGACCAGGTGTTGGTCACGCTGCCTGATAAGCGTGAATTCAAAGCACGCATCGTGGGCATGGACAAGCGCACAGACGTGGCCGTGGTGAAGATCGAGGCCACAGGCCTTCCCGCTGTGAAGATTGGCGATGTGAGCCGTCTCAAAGTGGGTGAGTGGGTGATGGCCATTGGCTCACCCTTTGGTTTGGAAAACACCGTCACCGCCGGCATTGTCAGTGCCAAGCAGCGCGACACGGGCGACTACTTGTCATTCATCCAAACCGATGTGGCCATCAACCCCGGCAACTCAGGCGGCCCGCTCATCAACATGCGCGGTGAGGTGGTGGGCATCAACAGCCAAATCTATTCGCGCTCGGGTGGTTTCATGGGCATCTCGTTTGCCATTCCGATTGATGAAGCGGTGCGTGTGAGCGAACAGCTGCGTGCCACTGGCAAAGTGCAGCGTGGCCGCTTGGGCGTGCAGATTGACCAAGTGAGCAAAGATGTCGCTGAATCCCTTGGCTTGTCCAAAACGCAGGGTGCGTTGGTGCGCGGTGTCGAGCAAGGCTCGCCCGCCGAGAAAGCAGGCTTGGAGCCGGGTGACATCATCTTGAAGTTCGAAGGCAAGACCATCGACAAGTCGAGCGACTTGCCACGCATGGTGGGCAACACCAAGCCAGGCACCCGCAGCGCCATTCAAGTGTGGCGACGCGGCAGTGCGAAAGACATGCAGATCACCGTGGGTGAGTTTGAAGCCGACAAACCCGTGAAGAAAGCCGCAGCCGCAGAAAAGCCGCAGGCGGGCACCGTGACCAAGGTGCTGGGTTTGACGGTGAGCGAACTCTCCGATGCGCAGAAAAAAGAACTCAAATTGCGCGGCGGCGTGCGTGTGGATGCCGTGGCCGAACCTGCTTCGCGTGCTGGCATTCAAGAGGGCGACGTGATTTTGGCCTTGGCCAACATCGAAACGCCCAATGTGCAGACCCTCGAAGCCCTGACCGCCAAGTTGGATCGGAGCAAACCTGTGAGCCTTTTGATTCGCCGTGGCGAATGGGCGCAATACACAGTGATTCGACCCGTGCGTTAAACCCCTAGGCCAAAGTCGGGAATCAGGGTGATTCTCAAAATATTTTTGAGACCCTAAAAATAGTTTTTAAGTTGGTACTCGCTAACTTAAATAAAGTGTTCAAGCCCTTTTTGTATAGAATTGAGGGGCTGAATGCGTTTTTGCGATATATCGCAAGCCCAAAACTCCACGATACGGGATTGGTTGACTGACTCCACAGGTGATCCACAGATCACCCACAAGTTGTCCCAAAACCTCTATGTCAAAATGTTAATAAGTTGTGGATAAATTCATGTTGCGAACCCGCAACGAGGCCTCGGTCGTGTTGAGACCGCTGTGCAAATCCGGGTTTTTGCCTACAATGAACTCCCAACTTATGCAGTTGCCATTGCTTGTTGGTTCTGGGCGCGTCAGCACATGACGCGCCCTTTTTTCATGGCGCTCTCCCTTTGAATTCAATCACTTAAGTGTCCCCGTTGATGAATAACATCAGAAACTTTTCAATCATTGCCCACATCGATCACGGCAAATCTACGCTCGCAGATCGTTTGATTCAGCGTTGCGGAGGACTTGAAGAGCGCGACATGGAAGCGCAAGTTCTCGACTCGATGGACATCGAAAAAGAACGTGGGATAACTATCAAGGCACAGACCGCTGCGCTGCAATACAAAGCGAAAGACGGTCAGGTCTACAACCTGAATTTGATCGACACACCGGGTCACGTGGACTTCTCGTATGAGGTGTCGCGTTCACTCTCTGCATGCGAAGGTGCGTTGCTGGTGGTCGATGCCTCACAAGGTGTGGAAGCGCAAACGGTTGCTAACTGTTACACCGCACTCGACCTTGGTGTTGAAGTGGTGCCCGTGCTCAACAAAATGGATTTGCCCAACGCCGATCCCGAGAACGCGAAAGCAGAAATTGAAGACGTCATTGGCATTGATGCCACCGACGCGATTCCATGTTCAGCCAAAACAGGTTTGGGCATTGACGAAATCTTAGAAGCCGTGGTCGCCAAAGTGCCCGCGCCCAAAGGTAACCCCAATGCGCCGCTGCGCGCCATGATCATCGACAGCTGGTTTGACAGCTACGTGGGCGTGGTGATGTTGGTGCGTGTGGTCGATGGCCGTTTGGGCAAAGGCGAGCGTTTCAAAATGATGGCCACAGAGGCTGTCTACAACGCCGACAACCTGGGCGTTTTTACCCCGGGCAACGAGCCACGTCAGTCGCTCGAAGCCGGTCAAGTGGGTTACATCATTGCGGGCATCAAAGAGCTGCAAGCCGCCAAGGTGGGTGACACCATCACCTTGGAAAAGAAACTGCCCAATAACTTAGGCCCAGCCGAACAAGCCTTGCCTGGTTTTAAAGAAATTCAGCCTCAAGTGTTCGCGGGTTTGTACCCCACCGAAGCCAACCAATACGACGGCCTGCGCGATGCGCTGGAAAAGCTCAAGCTCAACGATGCGTCATTGCAATACGAGCCTGAAGTGTCGCAAGCGTTGGGCTTTGGTTTCCGTTGCGGCTTCCTAGGCCTGTTGCACATGGAAATCGTGCAAGAGCGTTTGGAGCGCGAGTTTGACCAAGACCTGATCACCACCGCGCCAAGCGTGGTCTACCAAGTGGTCATGCCTGGTGACGAAGTGGTGATGGTTGAAAACCCATCCAAGATGCCCGACCAAGGCAAGCTGCACGAAATTCGCGAACCCATTGTGACGGTGCACTTGTACATGCCGCAAGACTATGTGGGCGCGGTGATGACACTGGCCAACCAAAAGCGCGGCGTGCAAATGAACATGGCGTATCACGGTCGTCAGGTGATGCTCACGTACGAGATGCCCTTGGGCGAAATCGTGCTCGACTTCTTTGACAAGCTCAAATCGGTCTCACGCGGCTACGCCTCGATGGACTATGAGTTCAAAGAGTACCGCGCGTCTGACGTGGTGAAGGTCGACATCTTGTTGAACGGCGAGAAGGTCGATGCCTTGTCCATCATCGTGCACCGCACACAAGCCACTTACCGTGGCCGTGCTGTGGTGGCCAAGATGCGCGAAATCATCAGCCGTCAAATGTTTGACGTGGCGATTCAAGCCGCCATTGGCTCCAACATCATTGCGCGCGAAAGCATCAAGGCTTTGCGCAAAAACGTGCTGGCAAAATGCTACGGCGGCGACATCAGCCGCAAACGCAAGCTGCTTGAGAAGCAAAAAGCAGGTAAGAAACGCATGAAGCAAATTGGTTCGGTGGAAGTTCCGCAAGAAGCCTTCTTGGCCATCTTGCAGGTGGAGGATTAATGGCTACGTTGACCGCATTCGTTCTGGCAGCCTTTGTGGGCTACGCCGGTTTTTGGTATCTGGGCATGATCGAAGGCAACTTTGCCTTGCTCATGTTCATGGCCACCGTTGTCACTGGTATTTACTGGTTGGCTGAGCAGTTTTACTTCTTGCCTCAGCGCAAAGCCGCGGTTGAAGCACTACAAGCCCAAGCTGACAAGCGCACGGCAGAGTTGCATGCCCAAGGCATCACCCAAACCGATGTGAACGTGACTGAGGCCAAAGAGCGTCTGTACATGCAGCCTTGGTGGCTGGACTGGACAGCGGGCTTGTTCCCCGTCATCGCTGTGGTGTTTGTGTTGCGTTCGTTTCTATTTGAGCCCTTCAAAATCCCATCGGGCTCCATGATTCCCACCTTGCATGTGGGCGACCTGATTTTGGTCAACAAGTTTCACTACGGCGTGCGTCTGCCCGTGCTCAATACCAAGCTGACCGATGGCAACCCTGTGCAGCGCGGTGATGTGATGGTGTTTCGCTACCCACCCAAGCCTAGCTTGGACTACATCAAGCGCGTCATTGGCGTGCCAGGTGACGAAGTGGCTTACCTCAACAAGCAACTCACCATCAACGGCCAGCCCGTGACCAAAGCACCGCGTGCGGACTTCTTTGAAGAGGGGAGCATGAGCTACATCCCTCAGTTTGAAGAGGTCCTGCCTGTTGGGACTAAATCAAATGAAATGAGTGTTAAGAAAAATCATCAAATACTTCTCCTTCCAAATGGAACGGGAGCAGTAAATCCGTTGTTTGATTTTCCCCACAAAGAAAACTGCTCATATACGATTGAAGGCATAACCTGCAAGGTGCCCGAAGGTTATTTCTTCATGATGGGCGATAACCGTGATAACTCCCAAGACTCGCGTTACTGGGGATTTGTGCCTGAGCAAAACATCGTGGGCAAAGCCTTCTTTGTTTGGATGAACTTTGGCAGCCTCTCGCGCATCGGCGCATTTCAATGACATCACGCGCACGTTCAGACCGACCCAGCCCGTCTCAACATCAAATCCTTGAGACGCTCCAAGCGCGTCTCGAGTACACCTTTCAAAACCCTGCGTTGCTCACGCAGGCCTTGACCCACCGCAGTTTCAGCTCGGACCACTACGAACGCTTGGAGTTCTTGGGCGACTCGGTGCTCAACTTGGCTGTGGCGAATCTGCTCTACAAGCAGCTCGGCACCTTGCCCGAAGGCGACCTCTCGCGTGTGCGCGCCAACTTGGTCAAGCAAGACACATTGCACCATTTGGCGGTTGAGCTGGGCTTGTCTGGCATCTTGCGCTTGGGCGAAGGCGAGATGAATTCGGGTGGCCAAAAGCGCCCCTCCATCTTGGCCGATGCCCTAGAGGCTGTGCTGGGTGCGGTGTACCTTGATGCGGGCTACCAAGTGGCAGATGCGTTGGTACAACGCATTTTTTCCAAGGTCGAGGTCAACCCCGAGATGCAAGCGGTTGGCAAAGATGCCAAAACTGAATTACAAGAATGGCTGCAAGCGCGTAAGTTCAAGCTGCCTATCTACCGTGTGGTCGGCACCTTGGGTGCGGCGCACAAACAAACGTTTGATGTGGAATGTGAAGTTCCAGAACTGGCCCGCTGCGAGCGTGGCATTGGCGGCTCGCGCCGCGCAGGAGAGCAAGCCGCCGCAGCAGCCATGCTCCAAGTGATTAAAGACAACGGGCTCAAATAATGGCTACTCCTCCCAATAACGAACAATCCCTTCAAGACATCGACGCCATGCTGGCTGCCAGCAAAGGCAACCGTGTCGTGGCCAGCCAAGCGGTGGTGGCGCCTGCCGACCAACGCTGTGGCCTGATTGCCATCGTGGGCAAACCCAACGTGGGCAAGTCGACCTTGCTCAATGCCTTGGTCGGTCAAAAAATCAGCATCACCTCACGCAAGGCGCAAACCACGCGCCACCGCATCACGGGCATGCACACCCAAGGCGCATCGCAATATGTGTTTGTGGACACGCCTGGTTTTCAAACCATCCACGGCAACGCGTTGAACAAATCCCTCAACAAAGCCGTGCAAGGCGCGGTGGGCGATGTGGACGTGGTGTTCTTGGTGGTCGAGGCCGGTAGCTTTACCCCTGCCGACGAAAAAGTGTTGTCGCTGCTCGCGCCTGGCATTCCCACCATCTTGGTGGCGAACAAGCTTGACACGATGAAAAACCGTCCCGAAATCATGCTGTGGCTGCAGTCTATGCAAGACCGTCACCCCTTTGCCGAAATCGTGCCCATGTCGGCCAAGAACGACAAAGACGTGCAGCGCCTCTTGGGCATTGCCGAAAAATACCTGCCCGAACAAGCCTGGATGTATGCCGCCGACGAGCTGACCGACCGCAGCGAAAAATTCATGGCCGCCGAAATGGTCCGTGAAAAATTATTCCGCCTGACCGGTGACGAATTGCCCTACACCTCGACCGTCGTGATCGACAAGTTCGAAGAAGAAAAGGGCAAGACCAAAGGCGTCAAACGCTTGGTGCGCATTGCCGCCACCATCGTGGTCGAGCGCGATGGCCACAAAGCCATGGTCATCGGCGACAAAGGCGAGCGCTTGAAGCGCATGGGCATGGAGGCCCGCACAGAGTTGGAAAAACTCTACGACGCCAAAGTGTTCTTAGAGCTGTGGGTCAAAGTCCGCTCCGGTTGGGCCGACGATGCAGCGCGGGTGCGTAGCTTTGGCTACGAGTAAATCAAGCACATTCACGATGTCGCGGGGCATTCCCCGCATCCAGGACGAGCCTGCGTTCGTGGTGCACCGCTACGACTGGAGTGAGTCCAGTTTGATTTTGGAAACCTTCACCCGCCACTTTGGTCGGGTGGCTTTGGTGGCCAAAGGCGCCAAAAAACCTACATCCAACTTTCGCCCCGTGTTGCTGCCTTTGCAGCCCCTGTATGTCAGCTATTCGGGCGATGCCGAAATTCGCACCTTGAAGGGCGCTGAATGGGTGGGCGGCCACATCATGCCCACGGGCGAAGCGCTGCTGTCGGGCTACTACATCAACGAGTTGCTGCTGCGCTTGCTAGCGCGTGACGACCCGCATCCCAGTTTGTTTGACCTGTACCGCCAAGTAGTGCAAGTGCTGGCCTCGGGCCACGAGGGCACCATCGCCCCTGCGTTACGTGCCTTTGAGCTGCTGCTGCTGCGCGACATTGGCTTCTTGCCCGAACTCAACGCCCAAACCCTCACGCTTGCGGCCTTGCAGCCCGATGCCTTGTATGTGTTGGTGGCCGAAGGCGGCCTGCGTACCCACAACGCGCAAGACCGTACAGGTCTAGCGGGTAGCGTGTGGCTACAGCTCCACGACAGCCTGTCCACAGACGCACCATTCACCGCCACGCTGCGTTTGTGCGCCGAGATGCCCCCCGAGCAACGCAACGCCTTGCAGGGGCAGTTACGCGCCTTGCTGCACTACCATTGCGGGGTCAAAACACTGCGCACTCGGCAGATGATGATTGACCTGCAATCCCTTTGATTCACGCCATGCCTCAACACACAAAAACCGCCTTGTCGGTCAACCTCAACAAAGTGGCCTTGGTGCGCAACACGCGCCATTTGGGCATCCCCAGCATCACGCGTGCGGCCACCCTGTGCCTAGAGGCGGGCGCTGCGGGCATCACCGTGCATCCACGGCCTGACGAGCGCCACATTCGCGCTGGCGATGTGCATGATTTGGCGGCGTTGCTCAAGGCCTGGCCCGACCGCGAGTTCAACATCGAAGGCAACCCGTTTCACAACCTGATGGACTTTGTGCGCCAAGTGCGCCCCCATCAAGTGACCTTTGTGCCCGACAGCGAAGGCCAGTTCACCAGCGACCATGGCTGGACTTTTCCACAAGACGCCGAGCGCTTGAAGCCTCTCATCGCAGAAGCCAAAGCCCTTGGCGCGCGCGTGAGCTTGTTCATGGACCCTATTCCTGAAGCCATGGCTGCGGCCAAAGCCGTCGGTGCTGACCGTGTGGAGCTGTACACCGAGACTTATGCGTCTGCCTATGGCATGCCCAAACAGGCAGAGGTGCTGGCCGCATTCAAAGCCACCGCCGAAGCCGCCCTCAAAGCAGGCCTTGGCATCAACGCCGGCCACGATTTGAACCGCGACAACCTGCACACCTTCCTCACCACCGTGCCCGGTGTGCAAGAGGTGTCCATCGGCCACGCCTTGATTGCCGACGCGCTAGAGCTGGGCTACACAGAAACTGTTCGAGCCTACAACGCGTGCATGTCGCAGGTTTAAGGCGACACATGATTTACGGCATCGGCACCGACATTTGCGACATTCGCCGTATCCGTGCGTCTTTGGACAAGCACGGCGAACGCTTTGCGCAAAAGGTGTTGAGTGACAACGAGATGAACACCTACCGCGCCCGCAGCGAGCGTTGGCCCGAGCGCGGTGTGCGCTATGTGGCTACACGCTTCTCGGCCAAAGAGGCCTTCAGCAAAGCCATTGGGTTGGGCATGCGCATGCCCATGACGTGGCGCTTGTGTGAAGTGGCCAAGCTGCCCAGCGGTCAACCGACCATCGTCTTGCACGGTGTGCTCAAAGATTGGTTTGAAGCCAAAGGCTTGAGCGCCCACGTCAGCGTGAGCGATGAGTCTGATTACGCCACCAGTTACTGTGTTGTTGAAAAGAACAGCTGAAACGAACCTCTGATTTATGTCTCACCACGCCCCCCTCATCCTTGACATTGCAGGCACCCAGCTCACTGCCGCTGACCGCACGCGCTTGAAACACCCGCTCACAGGCGGCGTGATTTTGTTTGGCCGCAACTGGGTCAACCGCCAACAGCTCACCCAGCTGTGCGCCGACATCAAGGCCGTGCGCGACGATTTGTTGATTTGTGTAGACCACGAAGGCGGGCGTGTGCAGCGCTTTCGCACCGACGGCTTCACGCACATTCCACCCATGCGCGCCTTGGGCGAGTTGTGGATGAAAGACCAAAAAGGCATCACTGGCGAATTTAAAAGCGGCAGCGGCGCTATGGCAGCCATGGACGCCGCCACCGCCAGCGGCTACGTGCTGGCCAGTGAGCTGCGTGCGTGTGGCGTGGACTTCAGCTTCACCCCCGTACTTGACCTCGACCATGGCGAGAGCGGTGTGATTGGCGACCGATCATTCCACCGCGACCCACGCGTGGCTACCACGCTGGCCAAGAGCGTCATGCACGGTTTGTTGCTGGCGGGCATGGCCAACTGCGGCAAACACTTTCCGGGCCACGGCTTTGTGAAGGCCGATTCGCATGTGGACATCCCCGTCGACAAGCGCAGCCTCAAAGCCATCATGAACGACTGCGCCTTGCCTTACCAATGGCTCACCACCACGCTCACCAGCGTGATGCCCGCACACGTCATCTACCCCAAGGTGGATGCCTTGCCCGCAGGCTTTTCACCCCGCTGGTTGCAAGACATCTTGCGCGGTCAGTTGCATTTCAACGGCGCCATCTTCAGCGACGATTTGTCGATGGAAGGCGCACGCCGCATCGAAGGCCGATCGGTCAGTTTTGCTGAGGCCGGTGTGGCGGCATTGAATGCTGGCTGCGACCTTGTGCTGCTTTGCAACCAAAGCATTGGCAACGGTCATGGCGTCGATGACATGCTCGAAGGTTTGACCGAACGCCTCGTTAAAAACCAATGGCATGCCAGTGACGCCAGCGAACAACGCCGTCGCGCACTGCTGCCCAAAACTTCGCCGCTAGCTTGGGACGCGCTGATGACTCACCCCGCATACTTGCGGGCTTTGGACTTGTTGCCTTAACGCGCACACACGTTCACCACTACCCACGAAAGCTCACATGGCAACGCCCAATTACAACTACGAAAAACGCCAACGCGAGTTAGCCAAGAAAAAGAAGAAAGAAGAGAAATTGCGCGAACGCGATGCGCGCAAGAGCTCGCCCGATGGCGAGTTTGGTCAAAACCCAGAAATGCCACCCGAGCAAGACCCTGACCACGCTCAAAACCCAGACGGTGTGGTGCCAGCTGCTAACCCAGATCAAGTGTGATTTATTTGTTTTCAATAAGGAGTTCCGCCATGTTTCCTTCTCGCCGTCACTTTGCAGTTTTAGCCTTGGCCCTGAGCTGTGGCTTGGCTGCGGCGCAAAACGCCAAACCCATCAAGCTGATGGTTGGCTTTCCGCCAGGCGGCGGCACAGACGCGGTGGCCCGCATCTTGGCTGAGAAACTGAAAGACGAGTTGGGTACCCCCGTGGTGGTTGAGAACAAACCCGGTGCAGGCGGTCAACTCGCAGCGCAAGCATTGAAAGTAGCACCTGCCGATGGCACGGTGTTGTTCCTCTCGCACGACCACACCATTTCTATCTTGCCCTTGGTGGTCAAGAACCCAGGCTACGACCCTGCACACGACTTTGCACCCGTGGCTGGCTTTGCCACGTTTGTGAACGCCTATGCTGTGTCTGGCGGCACACCTGCCAAGTCGTTCACTGAGTACGTGGCTTGGGTCAAGGCCCAAGGCGGCAAAGGTGCGGTGGGCATTCCAGCGCCAGCTTCAACGCCTGAGTTTTTGGTGAAAGTAGTGGGTGACAAGTTCAAACTCGATTTGATCTCTGCGCCTTACCGTGGCAGCGCCCCTATGATGGCTGACATGCTGGGCAATCAAATTGCCGCAGGTGTGGGCTCGGTGCCTGACTTCATTGAAAACCACAAGGCGGGCAAAGTGCGCGTGGTGGCGGTGCTGGGCTCCAAGCGTCAAGCTGCACTGCCTGATGTGCCCACCTTTGCAGAGCTCGGTTTGAGCGGTTTGGAAGACATGCCTTACTACGGCATCTTCGCCCCCTCAGGCACACCACAAGCCACCATCAACCACTTCGGTGTGGCCTTGTCTAAAGTGTTGGCCATGCCCGATGTGCATGAGCAGCTCACCAAAATGGGCCTCACTGTGGGCTACATGAACTCGCACCAGTTGGAGCAACGTGAACGCGCTTACACGCAGGTGTGGACCAAGATGATCAAGAACAGTGGCTTTCAGCCGCAGTAACGCCATGGCAATACCTTGGCTCTCTGCACTCAAAGTGATTCCCTGGGGGGATGTGATTTCTCATGCGCCCAACGTGCTTGAAAAAGCCCGCGAGCTGATGGACCGCAAGCGGGCAGAGGCGACACCACAACCCATGGCTACACCCAATGCACACGACGATGTGCCCAGCTTGGGTGAGTTGAAAAACCGGTTGCTTGCAGCGAATATGCAGCTTGACGAGCTGCAGCAACGCCACACCCAACTCACACACACCGTGCGCGAGCTGGCCGAACAAAACGCTGGCTTGGTGGCTGCGGTGAGCGGACTGCGTCAAACCCTTCGCCTGATGGTGGGTGGTTTGGTGCTGGCGTTTGTGGGCTTAGGTGCTGTCGTGTTCAGCCGGTTTTTCTAAACTGTACGCACCAACAAAAACGCCTCCTAGTCAATCACTAGGAGGCGTTTTGTTTCGGGGCCTAGTCGCTTTAAGCTTCGCGGCGCAAAGCAGGGAACAAAATGACGTCGCGGATGCTGGGGCTGTCGGTCAGCAACATCATCAAGCGGTCAATGCCAATGCCGCAGCCACCGGTGGGGGGCATGCCGTATTCGAGGGCGCGCACAAAGTCGTGGTCGTAGAACATGGCTTCGTCGTCGCCGCTGTCTTTGGCCGCCACTTGGGCGTGGAAGCGGGCAGCTTGGTCTTCGGCGTCGTTCAACTCGCTGAAACCGTTGCCAAACTCGCGGCCTGTGATGTAGAGCTCAAAGCGCTCGGTCACATCGGGCTTGCTGTCGCTGGCGCGGGCCAAAGGTGAAATTTCCACAGGGTGCTCGCAGATGAAAGTGGGCTGCCACAGCTTGTCTTCCACGGTCTCTTCAAAGTACATCACTTGCAAGCTGGCCAAGCTGCGGGTGCTGAGTTTGTCTTTTTCTTCTTTGAAACCGAGTTTTTGCAAGGCGTTAATCAACCATGTGATGTTGTCGACGTTGTCGCCCGCTTCGGTGTGCTTGAGGATGGCTTCACGGATGGTCAAGCGCTCAAACGGCTGGCTCAGGTCCACAGCCTTACCCCCGTAGGTCAACAGCAATGTGCCAGCGGCTTTCATGGCGGCGTCGCGCACCAGTTCTTCGGTGAAGTGCATCAGGTCTTGGTAGTTCCAATACGCTGCGTAAAACTCCATCATGGTGAACTCGGGGTTGTGGCGCACCGAGATGCCTTCGTTGCGGAAGTTGCGGTTGATCTCAAACACGCGCTCAAAACCGCCCACGATCAGGCGCTTCAAGTACAGCTCAGGCGCGATGCGCAAGAACATTTCTTGATCCAGCGCGTTGTGGTGCGTGGTGAAAGGCTTGGCGTTCGCACCGCCGGGGATGGGGTGCAGCATGGGTGTTTCAACTTCGAGGAAGTTGTGTTGCACCATGAAGTCGCGAATGCCGCTGACCGCGCGGCTACGCGCCACAAAGCGCTTGCGTGCGGTTTCGTCCGTCATCAAATCGACGTAGCGTTGGCGGTATTTGATTTCTTGGTCAGCCACGCCGTGGAACTTGTCGGGCATGGGGCGCAGGCTCTTGGTCAGCATGCGGATGCTGGTGGCGTGAATCGACAACTCGCCTGTGCGCGTTTTGAACAGCTTGCCTTCGCAAGCCACGATGTCACCCAAATCCCAATGTTTGAAATCGGCGTACAGCGCTTCGCTCACGTCATCGCGTGTCACGTAAATCTGGATGCGGCCTGTGCTGTCTTGCAGCGTGGCAAAGCTGGCTTTGCCCATCACGCGCTTGAGCATCATGCGGCCCGCCACTTTGGCGAACTGGCCTTCTTCGGTCAACACCTCGGCAGTCTTGTCGCCATGCAACTCGTGCAAGGTGGCGGCGTGGTGCGCGGGTTTGAAATCGTTGGGGAAGGCAACGCCTTGGCCCGCGGCTTGGCGCTCGCGCATGACCTTGAGCTTCTCGCGGCGCTCGGCCATCAGTTGGTTTTCGTCGACGGGAGCGGCTTCGGGCGTGGCGGGGGTGTTGTTGTTAGACATCTAGAGGGGCGTGAGTAGGGGAAGGGCTGCCCAAAAACGTGAAGAGCAGCAAATCGCTTATTTTAAGTGGAAGCCTTTGATGTTTCACGGCTGTGTAGAGGTGCTGCCTGCAGCCCCCTCGTTATAAAAAGCCAATGGGCGACTTGCCTTTACGTCGGCCTTCATCGGTAATGAGTTGCTTGATTGCATCAAAGACAGCAGAAGCATGGCTACACCTTGCTCCGTAAAAGCATAGGCAGCGGCCCGACGACCACCATGTGAACTTGACATGCCAATTTGGCATCGCAAGTTTTCCCACTCTTGGGCATCAAGTTGAAACATGAAGTCGGCGGGGAATCTATCTGGATTGCGCTTCACTGCGCGATTCAGCGCGCCCGTCTCAACGCCGTAGAGCATGGCGAGATCCGCATCTAAAAATATTTTTTCACCACGGACAAAGTACACCAGTGCTGCGAGCTTCTTTTCCGTGGGGATGGTGATTTGACTTTCGCTCATGCTTGGCTCCGTGTGGGCATATTGACTGTGGTCAAAAATCCTAATAGCCGTTGAAGCACAGATGAGTAGCTCGAAACCCTTTTTAAATTGATCGCTGCTCTAAGGGCTAAATCCCCCAATGCTGCGGAAACACCCAAAGCAACCCACCCGTCATCACCAAGTACCGCGCAAACTTGCCCACCGCCATGTAGGCCACGCAGGGCCAAAAGGGCAGGCGCAACCAGCCGGCGACTGCGCACAGTGGGTCGCCCACGCCGGGTAGCCAGCTCAACAAGCAGGCTTTAGGGCCTAGGGCGTGCAGCCAGCGCAGGGCGCGGGCTTCGTTGCCGGTGGTTTCTTTGTGTCGCACTTTGTCGCTCACCTTGTGCGCGCCGTGGCCCATCCACCAGCTGATGGCGCCGCCAATGGTGTTGCCAGCGGTGGCCACCACAATGGCGGGCCAAAACAATTCGGGGTTGAGTTTGACCAAGCCAAACACCACGGGCTCCGAGCCCATGGGCAGCAAGGTGGCCGAGACCAGCGACACCACAAACACGGTGCTCAGGCCGTATTCGGGCAGGGCCAAGGCTGCCAGCACAGATTGCATCCAAATTTCCATGCCCGCAGTGTAGTGAGGGAGGCTGTCAATTCTTCGCAAACCCTTACAAAATCGTCATTTTCAGACCGCATGCTGAAATTTTGGGCAGGTACAATCACGCCTCCTTTTTAAGCACCTCACGTCTTCCCACCCCATGCACATCGGTCCATACACACTGGCAAACAACCTGTTTGTCGCGCCGATGGCTGGCGTGACCGACCGGCCGTTTCGCATGTTGTGCAAACAGTTGGGCGCGGGCTATGCCGTGAGCGAGATGGTCACCTCGCGCAAAGACTTGTGGACCAGCCTCAAAACCTCGCGCCGCGCCGACCATACCGGCGAAAGCGGCCCCATCGCCGTGCAAATTGCCGGCACCGATGCGGCCATGATGGCCGAGGCGGCGGTGTACAACATTGAGCGCGGTGCGCAAATCATCGACATCAACATGGGTTGCCCCGCCAAGAAGGTGTGCAACAAATGGGCGGGCTCGGCCCTGATGCAAGACGAGCCCTTGGCCATGTCCATCGTTCAAGCGGTGGTCGATGCCGCGCAGCCCCACAACGTGCCAGTCACCTTGAAGATGCGCACCGGCTGGTGCGACGCACACAAAAACGCCGTGGCCTTGGCCCGCGCCGCTGAAAGCCTAGGCGTACAAATGATCACCGTGCATGGCCGCACCCGCGAACAAGGCTACAAAGGCTTGGCCGAGTACGACACCATCACAGCGGTGAAGCAAGCCGTGCGCGTGCCCGTGGTGGCCAATGGCGACATTGATTCACCCGAGAAAGCCAAAGAAGTTTTAAAGCGCACCGGCGCTGACGCGCTGATGATTGGCCGCGCCGCCCAAGGCCGCCCCTGGATATTCCGCGAAATTGCGCACTACTTGGCCACGGGCGAGCATTTGGCCCAGCCTTTGGTGGAAGAAGTGAGCCGCTTGTTGCTGGCGCACCTCGACGAGCACTACGCCCTGTATGGCGAGCGCACCGGTGTGCGAAGCGCCCGCAAACACATTGCTTGGTACATCCGCAGCTTGCCCGGTGGCGAGGCGTTTCGCCAACACATGAACACCCTAGAAGACAGCGCGTCGCAACACCGCGCCGTGGCTGCCTTCTTCGATGACTTGGCCGAGCGTCACGAGCGCTTGCCCGACCCTGTTTTATTAGAAGAACCCTTAGCTTTGCATGAGTAAAAAACACATTGAAGAGGTGGTACGTGCCAGCCTCGAAACCTATTTCCGCGACCTCAAAGGCACAGAGCCCGACAACATGCACGACATGATGGTGCGCGTCGTTGAAAAACCACTGCTCGAAGTGGTGATGCAGCAAGCCGACCACAACCAGTCGCGCGCCGCCGAATGGCTGGGCCTCAACCGCAACACGCTGCGTAAAAAACTTCTCGATCACAAACTCATCAAATAAGACTGCACCCCATGAAAGCACTCATCTCCGTCTCTGACAAAACTGGCATCGTCGAACTCGCGCGTGATCTGCACGCCTTGGGCGTGGGCCTCATTTCCACCGGCGGCACCGCCAAGCTCTTGGCCGAACAAGGCTTGCCCGTGACCGAAGTGGCCGAAGTCACAGGCTTCCCCGAAATGCTCGATGGCCGTGTGAAAACCCTCCACCCCAAAGTGCACGGCGGCCTGCTGGCCCGTCGCGACACGCCCGAGCACATGGCCGCTTTGAAAGCGCACAACATCGACACGATTGATTTGTTGATTGTGAATTTGTATCCGTTTGAAGCCACCGTGGCCAAGCCTGGCTGCACGCTGGCCGACGCGATTGAAAACATTGACATCGGCGGCCCCGCCATGGTTCGCTCGGCTGCTAAAAACTGGAAAGACGTGGGCATCGTCACCGACGCCAGCCAATATGCAGATGTGATTTCCGAGCTGAAGTCCAGCGGCAAACTCAGCGACAAGCTGCGCTTTGCCCTGTCGGTGGCCGCCTTCAATCGCATCAGCCAATACGACGGCGCGATCAGCAACTACCTCTCCAGCGTGAACTTCGAAGCCGAAAAACTCAGCGAAGACTACGTGCCTGCGCGTGCCCAGTTCAGCGGCCAGTTCAACGAGCAATACGTCAAAGTGCAAGACCTGCGCTACGGCGAAAACAGCCACCAGCAAGCCGCTTGGTACCGCGACCTGGCCCCCGCTGCGGGCTCGCTCGCCACCGGCGTGCAGCTGCAAGGCAAAGAGTTGAGCTACAACAACATCGCCGACGCAGACGCTGCGTGGGAATGTGTGAAGAGCTTCGACACGGGAGCCAACGGCGACCCTTCACAGTTCGCGGCTTGCGTCATCGTCAAACACGCCAACCCCTGTGGCGTGGCCGTGGGCGCGAACCCCTTTGAGGCGTACAGCAAAGCTTTCCAAACCGACCCCACCAGCGCGTTCGGCGGCATCATCGCCTTCAACCGTCCGGTGGACAAAGCGGCTGCCGAAGCGGTGAGCAAGCAGTTCGTCGAAGTGTTGATGGCGCCTGACTTCAGCGCTGAAGCGCTGGAAGTGTTCAAGAGCAAAGTCAACGTGCGTTTGATGAAAATCGCCTTGCCCGCCAATTACGGCGACGTGCGCAACGCCCTCGAAACCAAGCGCGTGGGCTCAGGCCTCTTGCTGCAAAGCGCAGACAACCACGAGCTGGCTTTGGCCGATTTGAAAATCGTCACCGTCAAGCAACCTACACCTGAAGAGCTGAACGACTTGTTGTTCGCGTGGAAAGTGGCCAAGTTCGTCAAATCCAACGCCATCGTGTTCTGCAAAAACGGGATGACCATGGGCGTGGGCGCAGGCCAAATGAGCCGTCTCGACTCGGCTCGCATCGCCAGCATCAAGGCTGAAGCCGCCAAGCTCAGCCTGCAACACACCGTGGTGGCCAGCGACGCCTTCTTCCCCTTCCGCGACGGCCTCGACGTGGTGGTGGACGCCGGCGCGACCTGCGTGGCCCAGCCCGGTGGCTCCATGCGCGACCAAGAAGTCATCGATGCGGCCAACGAACGCGGCGTGGCGATGGTGTTCACCGGCGTGCGCCACTTTCGTCATTGATCGCCTCCATTGAGCATTGATCACCCCAACGCGCCGCTCGATGCGGCGCAGCCCGCACAGGCCAACACCCCCGTTGTTGCGTTAACCACCAACGTGGCTCCTGCCTCAACGCTTGAGTCAGCGAACGAGCCAGCAAGCGTGAACTTCGCTGAACTTGGCCTCAACGCCGAGTTGCAAAGCTCGGCGGCTCAAGCGGGCTTCACTGCGCCCACCCCTGTTCAGATCGAAGCCATTGGCCCCGTGCTCAAGGGCCGCGATGTGCTGGCTACCGCGCAAACCGGTTCCGGTAAAACGGCAGCCTATGTGCTCCCGCTCTTGCAGCTGCTCATGGCCGTCACAGCGCCGCGTGACGATGCACCCAAGAAGCGCACCACCCAAGTGCTGGTGCTCGTCCCCACACGCGAGCTCGCCACACAGGTGAGCGATGTGCTGCGCGATTTGGCGCGTCCCCTCACGCAGTCCATCAAAGTGGGCACGGTGTTTGGTGGTGTGTCGATCAATCCGCAAATGATGAGCCTGCGCAGCGGTGCCGATGTGGTGGTGGCCACGCCTGGGCGCTTGCTCGATCTGGTCGACCACAACGCCTTGCACTTAGGCCAAGTGCAACACCTCGTGTTGGACGAGGCCGACCGCTTGCTCGACCTCGGTTTTGCCGAAGAGTTGCAACGCATCTTGGCGTTGCTGCCCACTAAGCGACAAAACCTGTTGTTCAGCGCCACCTTTGAGCCCACGGTGCAAACCTTGGCCGAGGCGCTGCTGAGCAACCCTGCGCGCATCACCATTGCGCATACCGAAGCGCACACGCCCGACATTGCACAACGCGCGATTCAGGTGGATGAAAAAAGCCGCACGGCCTTGCTGCGTCACTTGATCAAAACCCACGCATGGAAGCGGGTTTTGGTGTTCGTGGCCACGCGCTACGCGTGTGAGCATGTGGCCAACAAGCTCTACAAAGCAGGCGTGTTTGCCACCGCGTTTCATGGCGAAATGAGCCAAGGCGCGCGCCAAGACGTGCTGGCTGAGTTCAAAGAAGATCGCTGGGAAGTGGTGGTCACCACCGACCTCGCCGCGCGCGGCATCGACATTGCGCAGCTGCCTGTGGTGGTCAACTACGACCTGCCGCGTTCTGCCACCGATTACACCCACCGCATTGGCCGTACGGGTCGCGCGGGTGCCAGTGGCGAAGCGGTGAGCTTTGTTACTGCTGCCACGCTGGCGCATTGGCAGCTGATTCAAAAGCGCCAAAAGATTCAGCTGCCGGTCGAAGTGCTGGAAGGCTTCGAGCCCACGGAAGTTCCACCTCCTGTGTCGCCACTCAATGACGGTACCGGCGGCATCAAAGGCAAACGTCCAAGCAAGAAGGACAAGTTGCGGGCGGCAGCGGCTGCGACAAAAGCCGAGCGACCAGAACCACCAAGCGAGTAAGCCTCAGCTCTGAAATTCTGCAAATGAAAAAGCCACCTAGCAAGGTGGCTTTTTTGTGGCTGCTTGCGAATCAACGCAAGCCATTCATCAGCGATCAATCGTTGTTGTCATCGTCCAAGCCATCCAAGGCATGACGCTCTTGGTATTCCTGTGCTTCTCCAGCGGGGCGTTTGGTGCGCACGCCGTGTTTGGCCAAGATCTCGACGTAAAACTGTTTGGCTTCTTTTGCCACAGCATCGTCGATGCAGGTGATGACGTTGGCCAAGTGCACCACTTCTGCCGTTTCTTCGGTCAAACCGAATTTGCAATCGAAGTCCCAAAAGTCGGCACCTTCGGGCAGATCACGGCGGCGCTCACGTTTGAGGTATTTGCGAATGTCGTGTTTGATGGCTTCGAGCAAACGGTCGGGGTGTTTGCCTTCAACTTGAAGTTGGAATGTTTTTTTCATGAAAGTCCTTGTGGGAAAAAGCGCCCGAGAAGGACGAGAAGAGAGAAAGAGTGAAGGGCGAAGGTTGTACTTGCGCTAAAAAGTCACAGCGCCATGCAGTTTGGCACCGAAGGTGGGAACAAAGCTCACGTTCAAACCGCGTGATCCGTCTGTCGATGCCGCAGGTGCACCCACTAGAGGCAGAGCCACAGTTAGTTTTTTCATAGCTGTGCAAAGACCTCTGCGGCCACTGACACGGTTTGGGCAATGTCTGCCTCGGTGTGGGCCGCGCTGACAAAGCCTGCTTCGTACAAGGCAGGTGCGATGTAAACGCCACGGTCGAGCAAGCCGTGGAACAGCTTGTTGAATTTGGGGCTGTCGCTGGTCATGACTTTGGCGTAGTTGTGTGGCAGCTCTGGCAACAAGAAGAAACCAAACATGCCGCCTTGGCAATCGGCGCTGAAGGGCACACCCGCTTTGGCGGCAGCCGTTGTGAGGCCGTCGACCAAGCTTTGTGTGCGGGCGCTTAGCGCGTCAAAGAAGCCGGGCTTGGCAATTTCGCGCAAGGTGGCCAAGCCGCAAGCGGTGGCCACAGGATTTCCGCTCAAAGTGCCTGCTTGGTAAACGGGGCCAGTGGGGGCCAGCTGCTGCATGATGGCGCGTGGGCCACCAAAGGCCGCCAGCGGCATACCGCCGCCAATGACTTTGCCCAACACGGTGATGTCGGGTTGGAAACCTGGAATGAGTTGGGCGTACACGCTTTGGGCACTGCCCAAAGCGACGCGGAAACCTGTCATCACTTCGTCAAACACAAACAGTGCGCCGTATTCGGTACACAGCTCGCGGCAGCGCTTCATAAAGGGCACAGACGCGCGCACAAAGTTCATATTGCCTGCGATGGGCTCAATCATCACGCAGGCCAGTTCTTTGCCGTGCAGCTTGAAGGCTTCTTCGAGGGTGGCGATGTTGTTGTACTCCAGCACCAAGGTGTCGCGCACCACTTCAGGCGGCACACCCGCGCTGGTGGGGTTGCCAAACGTGGCGAGGCCCGAACCTGCTTTGACCAACAACGCATCAGCATGGCCGTGGTAGCAACCTTCAAATTTGATGAACTTGTTGCGGCCCGTGGCACCGCGTGCCAAGCGCAAAGCGCTCATGCCGGCTTCGGTGCCGGAGCTGACCAAACGCACCATCTCCATCGATGGCACATGCTTCAAAATTTCTTCGGCCAGTTCAATTTCGCGCTCGGTCGGTGCGCCGAATGAGAAACCATCCAAGGCCGCTTTTTGCACAGCTTCAAGCACCACCGGGTTGCCGTGGCCCAGAATCATCGGGCCCCAAGAGCCGATGTAGTCGATGTACTTTTGGCCATTGGCGTCCCAAAAGTAAGCGCCTTGGGCGCGTTGCACAAAACGCGGTGTGCCGCCCACAGCGCGAAACGCGCGCACGGGCGAGTTCACGCCACCGGGGATGACTTGGGCAGCACGGTCAAACAGGGTTTGGTTCAGGTCAGTCATGTTTTTTAGTTTCAATGTTTGGTTTCGTGGCGAGGCAGTGAGAAGTCTTCTGCGGTGGCTGGCAGACCATCGCTGTCTTCGTCGCCATCTTCCTCTTCAGCCCAGAACAAACGATCGGGCACGATGTGGCCCATGCCTGGGCGAAAGCCGCTGTTGAGGCTTTGGTCGAGGTAATTCAAGGCTTCGCGTGTGGCCAGCTCTAGGTCTGTGCCTGCGGCCAACACAGCCGCCAGCGTGATGCTGAGGGTGTCGCCCGCGCCAGAGAAGACGGCTTCAAAACGCTCAAAACGTTCGCTCACCATCACGGTGTGGGCGGTGGCCAAGGCGTTTTCTACGTGTTGATCGGGGTGGTTGATGCCTGTTACCAGCACGTAAGGCACGCCCACTTCGGCGGCGGCACGCGCAATGTCGCGCGGGCTGGGGCTTTTCTCGCTGCTCCAGTCGGGCAGCAGCCAGCGCCACAAGGTGTTGTGGTTGCCCACCAGCACCGTGGTTTGGGGCAAGATCAATTCGCGGAAGGCGTCAAGGTAGGCGTCAATTTGTTCGTCTTCCCACCAAGACAGGTTGGGCATGTAGGCGATGACGGGTACTTCGGCGTAATCGGTGCTGATTTCAGCAATCACGCTGAGGTTGTCGGGGTTGCCGCAAAACCCCACCTTGATGATTTGCACGCTCATGTCTTCCAACACGCTGCGGGCTTGTTCGGCCACGGCATCGTCATCAAAAGCGATGTGGTCAAAAATTTCAGCGGTGTCGCGCATGTAAGCACCCGTCACCACGGGCAGCGCGTGAGCGCCTACTGACGCGGCAGCCAGCACATCGGCGGATAAGCCACCGGCACCACTGGGGTCGTTGGCATTGAAAACCAGCACACAAGGAGGCGTGGCGCTGGTTTCGTCAGACAGCACGATTTCAGTAGAGGGAGGGGTATTTTCTGGCGCCATGGGTGGGTCGATACAATGCTTTTCATTCTATGCGTTGACGAAAGAAATACTGTGGCTAATACCTGGATGTGTCTGATTTGTGGATGGATTTATGACGAAGAGACCGGCGCGCCTGAGCACGGCATCGCCCCCGGCACTGCTTGGGCCGATGTGCCCATGAACTGGACCTGTCCAGAGTGCGGCGCACGCAAAGAAGACTTTGAAATGGTCCAAATCTAATCCTTATGGAAGTACGCGCGCAGTTTGAAAGCCATGTGCTGGCCTTGCTGCGTCACCGCCCAGCTGTGCACTTGCCCTCGGCTCGGCAGTTGGAGCTGATGTGCCAGCGTCAGCTAGATGCTGAAACCCTTCCTGGCTGGCGCACCTTTTGGTCCTTGGCCACCCATTTTTTTGAAGGCTTGCGTCTGGTCCCTGGCCGCAGCATTGAAGCACCTGAGGCCAGTGCGGCCTCACAGGTCTTGAGTGGCCTGCTGCTGCGCGAGCAATTCAATGAGCACGACATGCCCGTGGAAGACAGCTTGCAAGTCATCAACCACCTGCTGTTTTTAGAGCAGGCCGATGTGATTTCGCAGCGCTTGGTGAGCATCCTGAACGATTGGTCTGAGTCGCCTGAGTTGGACCTGCCCACCGAGGCCCAACTGGATGTGCAAAGCATGGCCCAACTTGCCCAAGATGTGCAGTTGACGGCCGTGCAACAAGTGGCCGATTCATTAGCTGTGCAACTGGCCCGCTTGCGCGCCAAGCGCGTCGCCGACGACATCAAAGCCAGCCTGAGCGGTGCCCAAGAGGTGAGCCGCTTGCTGCAACACTTTGCTGTGGGCAGCGTACGCCAACCGCAGGCGAATGTGCTGGCTGCCCTGAGAGGGGAATGACGGTGCTTTGCGCATCGTCGGGTGAATAGCCACTGCCTCTCGTCTTTGAGGCGAGTTTTTGCGTTATTTCGCTTTCTTCACGACTCCATATCGCTCCAGCGTGAGCTTGCGCGCCTCGGCGTGGTCGACGATAGGTCTTGGGTAGTCGCGCCCCAATACCAACCCCACTTCTTCCAACTCCATTGGCTTGGCCAGCCACGGCGCGTGGATGGCTTTGTTGCTGAGCTTGGCCAGCGCGGGCACGTAGCGGCGAATGAACTTGCCCTCGGGGTCAAATTTTTCACTTTGGTTGGTGGGGTTGAAGATGCGAAAGTAGGGCTGCGCGTCGCAGCCGCTAGAGCTGGCCCACTGCCAGCCGCCGTTGTTGGCGGCGAGGTCAAAGTCATTCAGGTGTTCCGCAAAATAGCGCTCGCCCCAGCGCCAATCAATGCCAAGGTCTTTGGTCAAAAAGCTGGCCACCACCATGCGCAGGCGGTTGTGCATGTAGCCGGTTTGGTTGATTTGCGCCATCGCCGCATCGACCAGTGGATAGCCTGTTCTGCCTTCGCACCACGCGGCAAACAATTCTTTGGCGTGCTTGTGGTGGTCCCACTTGATCTCGTCGTATTCGGGCTTAAACGCACCCGTCACCACGCGCGGGTGGTGGTGCAAGATTTGGTGATAAAAATCGCGCCAAATCAGCTCAGATAGCCACGTCTCCGCGCCTTTGGAGCCCACCAACATGCGTTTGTACGCGGTAGATGCCAGCTGGCGAATGGACACCGTGCCAAAGCGCAAATGCACGCCCAAGTAGCTGGGGCCTTTGATGGCGGGGAAGTTGCGCGTGTCGTCGTACTTGTCCATGCGGTCGAAGAAATCTTCAAACAAGGCCAAGCCGCCGGGGCTGCCGGTGGGTACATGCAAGCTGCTGAGGTTGGTGGTCTCAAAGCCAAGGTCGGCCAATGTGGGGACGGGCACTTGGTAGGCCTTGGGCCGCGCGGCCAAGGCCTTGATGTATTTGCCCACGGGGTAGGACTTCAAATAAAAGTCATTCACCTTTTGCAGCCACGCGTTTTTGTAGGGCGTGAACACGCCGTAGGGCTTGCCCATTTGGGTCAGCACCTCGCTGCGCTCAAAAATGACGTGGTCTTTGAAGGTTTGAAAACCAATACCAAAGTTGGCCAAAGCGCCGCGCACATGCGCGTCGCGGACCAACGCGTCGGGCTCGTCGTCGTGGTTGGCAAACACCTCTTGCACGCCCAGCTCGTGGGCGAGGCGTGGCACTTCATCGGCAGCCACCGCATGGCGCACGATCAGGCCTGCACCCGCTTGGCCCGCCACGGCGTGCAGCTCGGCATCCAGCGCCACCAGTGACTCGCGGATGAACTCCACGCGGCGGTCCGCGCGGGGTAGGGTGTCCAAAATGGCCTTGTCAAACACAAACACGCAATGCACTTGCTTGCAGCTTTTGAGGGCATGAAACAGCGCCGCGTTGTCAAACGCGCGCAGGTCGCGGCGGAACCACATCAGCCCTTTGTCCACGTGGGGCAAGTGGTGTGCCGATTTAGACGACTGGCTAGGCATGTTCACCCTTTAAAATTGCAATATGACCGCTGATTCTGCCTCCATCAACCTGACGCATCATTTTTTGATTGCTATGCCCGGTTTGGAGGACGAGGCTTTTGCCAAAAGCGTGGTCTATGTGTGCGAACACAGCGAGCGCGGTGCACTGGGCTTGGTCATCAACAAACCTGGCGAGTTGTCGATGGAAGGTTTGTTTCAAAAAGTTGACTTGCCTCTGCATCGCCAAGACCTGATGAACGCCCCCGTGCTGCAAGGCGGCCCTGTGCACACCGAACGCGGTTTTGTGTTACACGACGCCATGTTGGTGGATGTGCCTGCGCAAGAAGATGCCGTGGAAGCAGCACAAGAGGACGACACTGAAGCAGCCCAAGAGGACGACACTGAAGCAGCCCAAGAGGCTGAGGCCCTGAGTGCCGTGAGTCACAAAGAATCTGTTTACGCCTCCACCATGACCATTCCTGGTGGATTGGAAATGACCACCTCCAAAGATGTGCTCGAAGCCTTGTCGATGGGCGCAGGCCCCAAGCGTGTGCTGATTTCTCTGGGCTACTCAGCTTGGGGTGAAGGCCAACTGGAGTCTGAGCTGGCCGAGAACAGCTGGCTCACCGTGGGTGCCGATACGGCTGTGATTTTTGACACGCCGGTGGAGCAGCGCTATGAGCGGGCTATGAAGCTGTTGGGCCTGGAGTCATGGATGCTCTCTAGCGAAGTGGGGCATTCATGAGCGAAGCTGTGAACGTGAACGCGGCCCGCGATACGACAGTGCAAGCGGGCGCACCGTTGGTCTCTGCGGCCAAGCCTGTTGTGCCATCGCACTTTCAATCTTTCTTAGCGTTTGACTTTGGCGTCAAACGCACCGGCGTGGCCTATGGCAGCCGCATGCTGCGCGAAGCGCAACCGCAAGCCACGGTCAATGCCGAAGGCGACGCCCGTTGGGCCCTCATCGCCCAACGCATTGCCGAGTGGCAGCCCGACGCACTGGTGGTGGGCGTGCCGTATCACCCAGACGGTGCCGCGCACGAGAACACAGCCAAGGCCAAAAAATTTGCACGCCAGTTGAATGGGCGTTTCAACCTGCCTGTGTTTGAAGTGGACGAGCGTTACAGCACCACCGAAGCAAAAGCCCAAGGCGCCAAAGATGCAGATGCTGCATCGGCTTGCATCATCCTCAACCAATTTTTTCGAGAGAACTTATGAGTACCCACGGAAACCTCATGCTGGACGCCGAGAGCTTGTACAAAGAGCTGCTCAAGGGCGTGCGCAGCATGCTCACGCCCACCACGCGTTTGGTGGGCATCACTTCAGGTGGTGCTTGGCTGGCTGCACGTTTGCAAAAAGATTTGAAGCTCGAGGGCGAGGCCGGCAGCATCTCATCCGCCATGCACCGTGACGACTTCGCGCAACGCGGTTTGGCCGATGGCGGTCAAACCAAGCTGCCGTTTGAAGTGAACGGCGCGCACCTCATCGTGCTCGACGATGTGCTCTACACCGGCCGCACCATCCGCGCCGTGCTCAATGAGTTGTTTGACTACGGCCGTCCTGCCCATGTGCAGCTGGCCGTGTTGGTGGACCGTGGTGGCCGCGAGCTGCCCATTCAGGCCGACTACGCTGCGGCGCGCGTGGCGCTGCCTGCCACCCAATCGCTGGCACTGACCAAAGATGACAGCGGCCAATTTAACTTTTCAGTCGAGAGCGAATAAAGGCTAGACATGCTCTACAAACGTAACCCCCAACTCAATAAAAACGGCGAGCTGATTCACCTGCTCTCCACCGAAGGTTTGTCACGCGACATCCTCACCCACATCTTGGACACCGCAGCCAACTTCGTCTCGGTCAACGACCGCGAAGTGAAGAAGGTCCCTTTACTGCGCGGTAAAAGTGTGTTCAACCTGTTCTTTGAAAACAGCACACGCACACGCACCACGTTTGAAATCGCCGCCACGCGTTTGTCGGCCGATGTGTTCAACCTCGACATTGCACGCTCATCCGCAGCCAAAGGCGAGTCGCTGCTCGACACCATCGCCAACCTGAGCGCGATGGCCGCCGACATTTTTGTGGTGCGCCACAGCGAGTCGGGCGCGCCTTACCTCATTGCCGAACACGTCGCGCCGCATGTGCACGTGGTCAACGCCGGTGACGGCCGTCACGCACACCCTACGCAGGGTTTGCTGGACATGTACACCATCCGTCACTACAAAAAAGATTTCACCAACCTCACCGTGGCCATCGTGGGTGACGTGTTGCACTCACGCGTGGCACGCTCTGACATTCATGCACTCACCACACTCGGCTGTGCCGAAGTGCGCGTGGTGGGCCCCAAGACCTTGGTGCCCAGCGACTTATCCGCCATGGGCGTGAAGGTGTTCAACAACCTCGAAGAAGGTATCAAGGATTGCGACGTGGTCATCATGCTGCGCTTGCAAAACGAACGCATGAGCGGTGCGTTGCTGCCCTCGAGCCAAGAATATTTCAAATCGTTTGGCCTCACGCAAGAGAAGTTGCAGCTGGCCAAACCCGACGCCATCGTGATGCACCCTGGCCCCATCAACCGTGGTGTGGAGATTGACTCTGCCGTGGTCGATGGGCCGCAAAGTGTCATCTTGTCGCAGGTGACGTTTGGTATTGCTGTGCGTATGGCCGTGATGTCCATCGTGGCGGGGAATGAAGCATGAACATCCTGATTCAAAACGGTCGCGTGATCGACCCAGCCTCTGGCTTTGACCACACCGCTGATGTGGCGGTGGCTGATGGCCACATCGTGGCTATCGCTAAGACGGGTGAAAAGCTGCCCGCCAACTTCAAAGCCGAACAAACCATCGATGCCAAAGGTTGCATCGTGGCTCCCGGCTTGGTCGACTTGCAAGTGCGCTTGCGCGAACCCGGCTACGAACACGAAGGCATGCTGGCTTCCGAGCTCACCGCCGCTGTGGCCGGTGGTGTCACCAGCCTCGTGTGCCCACCTGACACCGACCCCGTGTTGGACGAGCCAGGCTTGATTGAAATGCTCAAGTTCCGCGCCGAAAAGCTGCACCGTGCGCGCGTGTTTCCGCTGGGCGCACTGACCCGTGGTTTGAAGGGCGAAGTGCTGACCGAAATGTCAGACCTCACCGATGCCGGTTGCGTGGGCTTTAGCCAAGCCGAAGTGCCGTTGGAAAACACCCAAGTGTTGCAACGCGCCTTGCAATACGCCGCCACCTTTGGCTACACCGTGTGGTTGCGCCCGCAAGAAATGCACTTGGGCAAAGGTGTGGCTGCCAGCGGTCCACTCGCCACCCGTTTGGGTTTGGGTGGCGTGCCTGTGGCGGCTGAGACCATTGCCCTGCACACCATCTTCGCCCTCATGCGCAGTACCAAAGCCCGCGTGCATCTGTGTCGCATCTCCAGCGCCGAAGGCGTAGAGCTGGTGCGTGCGGCCAAGAAAGAAGGCTTGGCGGTCACGGCTGATGTGAGCATCAACTCGCTGCACCTGAGCGACCACGACATTGGCTACTTCGACAGCCGCGCACGCGTGACGCCTGTGTTGCGCCAACAGCGCGACCGCGAGGCACTGCGTGCGGCGCTGGCTGACGGCACCCTCGATGCTTTGGTGTCTGACCACACGCCCATCGACAACGATGGCAAGGCTTTGCCATTTGCCGAAGCCGAATCGGGTGCGACGGGCTTGGAGCTGTTGCTCAGTCTCTCGCTCAAGTGGGCGCAAGACAGCAAAGTCAGCATGTTGCGCGCGCTCGATGTGTTGACCGCACAACCCGCCAACGTGTTGGGCAAAGTGCAAGGCCAAAGCAACAGCTTGGGCCAGTTGCATGTGGGCGGTGTGGCCGACATCGTGGTGTTTGACCCCACGGTTGAATGGCATGTCACACCCGATGCCTTGCACAGCCAAGGCAAGCACACACCGTTTGCGTTTGACATGACAGGCATGTCTTTGCCTGCACGCGTCAAAGCCACCTTGGTGGCGGGCCGCGTGGCCTACCAAGCGGCTTGATGCGCAGCTTGCACGCCATCGCCAAGTTCCTGCGTGTCATCGCGCAGGTCTTGCGTGGCTATTGGATGGTGCGCACCGCATTCCCCAAACTCAGCGATGAACAACAAGCCCGCGCAGTCGAGGTGTGGGCGCGCGGCATGTTGGCCATCATCGGCATTGAGGTACGCGTCAAAGGCCACCCGGCACAGGGCCCTGTCTTGATGGCGGCCAACCATATTTCGTGGCTCGACATCTTGGTGATGCATGCCGCTTGCCATTGCCGCTTTGTGGCCAAGTCTGAAATTCGCAGCTGGCCTTTGGTGGGCGTGCTCACCACCGGTGGTGGTTCGCTCTACATCGAACGCGGCTCGCGCAACGATGCCATGCGCGTGGTGCACCAAATGGCCAATGCCTTGTGCGACGGTCAAGTGCTGGCCGTGTTCCCAGAAGGCGTCACGGGCGATGGCGTCACGGTGCTGCCGTTTCATGCCAATTTGTTGCAAGCAGCCATTTCTGCAGAAGTACCGATTCAGCCCGTTGCGTTGCAGTTCATGGATGCGCATACCCAAGAACGTAGCTTGGCGCCTTGCTACCACGACCATGACACCTTGATCAGCTCTTTGTGGCGTACGTTGTGTGCGCCACCGCTGCTGGCGCAAGTGCGTTATGGCGACAAACAACACGCCGATGGACGCAACCGCCGCGAGTGGGCGCAAAGCCTGCAAACCTCAGTAGCCGATTTGTGCAAGTGATATCCTTTTAAACCTATGGCCACTAAAAAGACAAACCCAACACCCGTCAAAGCAAAGACGGCGACCAAACCTGTGGCCGTAAAAAAACCGGTGGTCAAAAAGCTTGTCGCCAAAACGGTGAAGACCTCTGCCAAGACGTCGAAAAAAACGACAACTGAAAGTGCAAATTTGGATGTGATGTTTGATTTGGCTGCCGAAACTTTCCGTGTGATGTCAGCGCCCATGCGTTTGAAAATCATCAACTGCTTGTGTAACGAAGAAAAAAACGTGGGTCAGTTGCTCGAAGAAATCGACACCACGCAGCCCAATATGTCGCAGCACTTGAACACCTTGTTCAAAGCCAAAATTTTGGGGCGTCGTCGCGAAGGTGTGCAAATTTACTACCGCATCATCAATGACCGCGTTGTCACGCTATGCCGTGCCGTGTGTACACAAATCGCCATCGATAGCGATTTGACGCACTAAATTTTGGATGCTGAATTTCAAAAAAATCGCCATCGCGCTGGTTTTTTCATGCTTGTTCTTTGCGGTCGACAAGCTCAGCTACATCTACCCCATTGGTGACTTGAACATCACGCCTTGGAATCCTCCTGCGGCGCTCGAGGTGTTGTTTCTCTTTTGGGCTGGCAACTCATGGATGACATGGGTTTATCTCACGTTGGGCCTGTCAGACAGTTTGGTTCGTGGCACTTTGTTTTTGTCACCTGCCGTGGTCTTGGGCAACGCGGTACTTGTGACTTGCTATGCAGCGATTGCTTTGACTTTGCGGTGGACTTTGGCGGGGCGTACCGCGCTACGCAATCGGCATGACGTTTTCCTGCTGGGTGCGGTAATTCTTTGCGGCGCTTTGTTTACAGCCATGGCCTATGTGGGCACGCAGACTTGGATTGGCGTGCTGTCTACGCATGACTTCTTAGGCGCTGTGCACCGTTTCTTTATCGGCGATTTGTTGGGTTTGATGGTGCTGCTGCCGTTGTTTTTTGTTGCGGCTGACAAGCGGCGCCATATGCAATACCTACAGATGTTTCGCAGTGTTTTGTTTTGGGTTCTGATGTTGGGCTTGGCCATTTGTTTATGGCTGATTTTTTCATTGCCCATTGAAGACCAGATGAAATATTTCTTCTCGCTGTTCTTTGTGTTGGGCTTGATCGCGGCTACGTATTCGCTGCCAGGCGCCACGTTGGTTGCAGCGCTCATTCAGTTGCCTTTGGTGTTTTCTGCCACGCGAGTGGGGGTGCAACCTGCTGATTTGATGGACATGCAAATTGTCATGCTCAGTTTGTCGTTGACGGGACTCATCATTGGTACGGTGGTGGATGAACGTTTGCGCACGGAAGAGCGCTTGCGTGACAGCTTGCAACTGGTGGCTGCGGGTGAATTGGCCGGGTCGCTGGCGCACGAGCTGCATCAGCCCATGAGTGCTTTGAGCGCTTATGCGGAATCGGCACTCATGCTGACAGAACTGCAAAAAGAAAAAATGACAGATGCACAACAAACGCAGCTCGTCACCATGCTGCGCAATGTGGTGAATGAGGCCTTGCGCGCGACAGATATTGTGCGGGGCTTGCGCAGTTATTTCATTTCAGGTGCATCGTCTTTGCAAGACACCTCGGTCACGCATTTGGTGGATGAATGCGTGGCGCGTTTTGCACACAAGGCCGCCAAGGCAGACGTGGCCTTGGTGACGGTCTACACACACCATGAAGATCATGTCTTGGTGGACCGTGTGCAGATCAGCACCGCCTTGGGTAACTTGTTGAAAAATGCCATTGATGCGTCACCTTCAGGGGCTCAAGTGACGGTTCGCGTCAACGCAGATGAAAAACAGATGCTGAGCATCCGTGTGATCGACCAAGGCACGTTGCTAGATGCAGATGCGGCCGATCAAGTGTTCAGGCCCTTTTATTCCAAGAAAAAAGATGGCTTGGGGTTGGGTTTGTCAGTGAGTCGCTCACTGGTTGAAAATAACGGGGGCGTGTTGCGTTACCAAGCGCACCCTGAGAAATGTTTTCAAATCCTTCTTCCCCTTGGAGATTGCGTCGATGAATGAGAGCCGTTTGGTTTGTATCGTGGACGACGATGCGTCTGTGCGTGATTCCTTGTCCATCATGCTGGGTCTCAAAGGGTTTGATTGCCGCACCTATGAAAGCAGCGAGGCTTTTCTAAGCGCTGCGCCCGATAAGCCTTGCTGTTTGGTGTTGGACCTGAACATGGCCGGCATGAGCGGGCTTGATTTGCAAGAGAAGTTAGGCAGTCTGCATCACCCTGTAGAGGTGGTTTTCCTCACGGCCTTTGCTGATGTGGACGTGATGCGTCGCGCCTTTTTGAACCAAGCGGTCGACTTTCTTGAAAAACCGGTCGTCATGTCGATATTGCTTGACGCCATTGAGCGTGCATTTGAGCGACTCAAATCCAATGCTGTTGCTACCGTTCGGACCCAGTCGTTTGAGACGTTGACACCCCGTGAGCGTGAAGTGATGACAGCCATCGCCCAAGGTATGACACATCGTGAGGCAGGCGCTTTGCTGGGCATCAGCCCAAGAACGGTGGAAGTGCATAAAGGGCGTGTGATGGAGAAGCTGGGTGCCAAGACCTTGGCCGAGCTGGTTCGCATGAACATCGAGCGCACCCATTAATTCTTTTGGGTGTACGGCCTAGCCCGTACGTGGCTTATCGAATTTTCAAAATTGCGAATTGTTTCTACAGTCATCTCTATGACTGATCAGCAACAATGTGCAACGCTTGCGCCTGTAAAACTCAAATATTTAGATTTTTTGTTGGCCGTACACAAGGCCCGTCAATCGCATCAAAAACCTTTGTTGATTCCACCCGATGAGCAAAGACTGCTTGAAATCATTGCGGTTCAATATGCGATGCATCAGCCTTTATCCATGATGCAAGCCCTGGAATTGCGAGACGAACTGTTCCTCAGCCCATCTGCGGTGAGCCGAAAAATTGACAACTTGCGAGATGCTGAATTGATTCGCGTGGTCGTCGACACGGTGGACCGTCGTGTGAAATTTATTGAACCAGCAGAGAATGCCCTTGCCTATTTTGAATACTTGGGAACTCTGATGCCTGCATCAACCGTGGGTTGATTGACCTCGCATCAGGCATAAAGCGAAATCATCAATACGGTGAAGACGACCAGCAAGAAGATAAAAAACCCAGCCACATCTTTGAAGTACATCTGCTGCTCGTTGATTGAATTTTCGATGTTTGCCATCGGGCGTACGTGCGTTTTCTGCTTCTTTTTCTTGACTAAAACTTGTGTCACAACGGGTGTCATGTGAGGCTTTCTTTGGCTTGGAACAAATGCACGGGTTTGCAGATGCCTCACTGTAGAAAAAATGACAGTGTTTGAAAATTCGATAAGCCACGTACGGGCAAGACCGTACGCCGGTTGATGAAATACAAAAGGGCCGCAATTGCGGCCCTTTTGTATTGCAATCTCTAAGCTCTACGGCTTGAGATACACATGACCTTCTTTGGCTTGCAAGCGCGCTACTTCGGCCACGCCTGATGGCACGATCTTGGCATCCATGGACACTTTGTTGGCGTCGATGTTGCGCGAGGTCAGCGTGTTGTTACACACGCGAAACTGCACACCTTTGCCAGACAAGTCAGACACCATGCCGCTGAACTCGCGGCCTTTGTTGTCTTTGGCGCCATCTAACAAAAAGTCGATGCCAGGGCCATGCGTGACCACCACAATTTTGGCAGTGGGGTCGGCGTTTAAGTGGTTGCGCACGTTGCCCAAGATGGCCGCTGCGGTGTCCACGCCTGTGTTGACGTGATAGACCACTTTGATGTCTTGTGCTTGAACCGAGCCAAAGCTCAATGCCAGCAGCAAAGTAGCGAAAGTGTGGGAGAGGTATTTAAAGATGTTCATGAAATTTCTCACATTAAGCTGTCAGCCCAAATGTTTTGAGCCCAGTTCCAAGCATAAATGCCTTCCAGTTCGTTAGGAGCAGCGGATACACCACCCGAACCCGGCACAGTTTTGTAGGTTTTGTCCTTCGCGTCGTATTGGTGAACCGATGCCACGTGCACCACCAACTTGTCGTTCACAAAGCTGTAGCAAGTGTTGCTGAGGAATGGTGCTGGGTTGACCGGCATATCCGACAACTGCGCCACGATGGCGGCTGCTGTGACCTTGCCGTGCGAGTTGGCCATGTGACCCGACTTGGGCATGAGCGGGGCCAGCATGATGGAGTCGCCAATGACGTGAATGTCTTTGGCTTGTGTGGATTCAAAGGTTTGGTAGTGCACGCCGCACCAACGTGCGTTGACGTTGGCCAAGCTCGACTGCACGGCAATGCCACCGGCGCGCATGGCAGGTAACACGTTGAGCACGTTGGCTTTGACATCGTTTTGCACATCAAACTTTAAGGTGTTGGTCTTGGCGTCAACTGCCACGACTTTGTGCTGCGGCATGTATTCCAAGATGCCTTTGTAGTTGTCGGCCCAGAACTTCTTGAACAACGGGCCTTTGGAGGTCACGTCTTGGTTGGCATCCAAGATCAGCACTTTTGACTTGGGCTTGTGTTGCTTGAAGTAATGTGCCACTTGGCTGGCTCGTTCGTACGGGCCGGGTGGGCAGCGGTAGGGCGCTTCGGGAATGGTGATGGCATACACGCCACCATCGTCCATTGACTCAAGTTGTTTGCGCAGGGCCAAAGTTTCCGGGCCACCTTTCCAAGCTTGCAAAATTTGACCGGAGGCGTTGGCTTCTTTCAAACCTTCGATGGTGTTGAACATCAAGTCAATGCCAGGCGACATGACCAGCTTGTCGTAGCGAATGCTGGGGCCACTGGCCAAAGTCACCGTCTTTTTGACGGGGTCGACACTGGCAACGTAGTCCCGCACGATGTTGACACCATGCTTGCCAGAGAGCTTGTCGTAGGGCGTGGTGATGTCTGCCATGGTCTTGCTGCCGCCGATCACCAAGTTGGAGATGGGGCAGGACACAAAATCACCGTTGGGCTCAATCAAGGTGACATCGATTTGGTAGTTCGACAACATGCGCACGTACTTGGCAGCTGTTGCGCCGCCATAGCCGCCACCCACCACGACCACGCGTGCTTTTTCGGGCACGCGGCCCACCGATGCGCAACCGACCATGCTGCCCAGTGCACCAAAAGAACCAAGAGCCATAGAGGCTTGAACAAAACTGCGACGTTTCATGATGAATCCTTGATCAGCGCTTGGTAGCAGCGTAGTAATTGGCGATGGTGTCGATTTGGGCATCGGTCAGGCCTTTGGTGATTTGGTGCATCACTGTGGCAGGACGTGTACCTTCTTTGAAGGCTTTCATTTGCAACACCATGTAGTCTTTGGGCATGCCAGCCAACGAGGGAATGGCTGAGCCTTCGATGGTGCGGCCTTCGGTGCCATGGCAGTTGGCACACATGGCAGCGGTGGCGCGGTTGTGCAATTGCGTGGCTTTGTCTTGGGCGTGTGATGCGACGTTGGCACCCAGCATCAAGGCTGCGGCGGCCAGCAAACGCAACAAGTGGGGAGATGTTGTTTTCATCGAAACCTCGTTGAGCAGATTTAATTAATCAGTGATCAGTAATATATCGAGAATGGCAAAACGCCATCACGGGGTTAACCCAGTGATGGCGTTTGCCAGTTCGTTGAAAACTATAACGTAAGAATTCGAATCAACCGTCGCCGCTCAAGGTTGCATCAACGTGGGGGCACTCACGGGTGGCGGATCCATCCATCGGTCGACCAAGCCTGCGCCCATCCACATGCCGATCAAAGCAAGCCAAGCTGTCAGCGCAAAAATAGCGCCCCCCGTCACACCGGCACCGACCGCACAACCGCCTGCCAGCATGGCACCAAATCCCATGAAGATGGCGCCCACGATGTAGCGGCGCATGGCATAGCCGTCTTTGAACCCTTCTAATTTGAGTTCCTTGCCTAGCCACGCAGCAAAGAACGAGCCCAAGAAAACACCAGGCAACAAACCAAAGTCAAAACCAATGGCTGGTGGATTGGGGGCCAGCACGCGCATGAGCCACTCGGCTGACGGGCCGCTGAAGGTGATGCCTTGGATGTGCACCACTTCGAACGAGGCTTTAGACACGCTGTACGAAAACCACCAAGCCATGGCCACGCTCAAGCCGGTGCCAATGCCGCCTATCCACATCCATGCACGTTGCGTGGTGCGTGTGGTGAAGTACAGCGCAGCCAAGAGCCAAACGCATCCGATGATCAATCCTGTGGTGTGGCTCAGACCCAGCATGGCCAGCAGGTCACGGCTGCTGCCGCCTTCCACCGTCCAAAGGTTGGTGATCTCTTGGCGCAGAGGCGAGAGCGCTCCTGACAAAGCCGATTGCGCAGTGACGGCAAACACCAAGCCCGATAGCAAAGCACGTAAATTGCCGTTGGCTGACAAAATGAGCAAGCGGCTGGCACACCCGCGCGTCATGATCATGCCTGCACCAAACAGCAAGCCGCCAATCAGTGCGCCGGACAAGCTGCCCCGCGTGGCCAGCTGACGTGCGGTGCTGACGTCGAGGTCGCCCAACACAATGAGGCTTTGAATGGCAATGACTGCTGCAGAAAATGTGAGCAACCAAACTGAAAGTTTTTCCCCAAATTGATGGTGCCAAAACTCCACAACCGCCGCACGCAGGCAAAACTTAGAGCGCTGGGCAAAAAATCCAAACAACAGACCAATGACCCAGCCACCAACGGCCAAGACAACGGACTCGCCATAAGTTTCATTCAGTGCAGTGAGATTCATATGATTTAGTCTACGCTTATATTTGGACTATGCTAAGTGCTCTGGTTCAGGCGATGCTTGATGTATGTCAAGCCCTAGACTGGCCTGCTGTTTGAGGAGAAGTGATTGTGAAACTGGCTTTTGTGCGCCAACTTTGCGTGTGTTGGTTTTGTGGCTGCCTAGGTCTTGCCGTGTCGGTGCAAGCGCAAACATCTGCGCCTCCTATTGCTGTGACTAAACCTTTGATGCAAGCCAAGCAAGTGGTGCCTGAGGTTTATTACGTCCAAGGCGTTTCAGAGATGGGGTCGTCGGCGAACCAAAACTTCATCTCCAATGCAGGGTTCGTGGTCACGCCCGCAGGCGTGGTGGTGATCGATGCCTTGGGTTCGCCAGAGTTGGCGCGTCGCTTGGTGGCTGAAATTGCCAAAGTCACACGCAAACCGATTCACACCGTGGTGTTGACCCACTACCACGCTGACCATATTTATGGTTTGCAAGTGTTCAAAGATTTAGGGGCACGCATCGTGGCCCACGGAGCTGCGCGTGAATACCTAACTTCAGACACAGCGCGTTTGCGTTTGGAGAGTTCGCGTCAAGAGCTCTGGCCTTGGGTCGATGAGAAGACACGCTTGGTGCCTGCGGATGAGTGGCTGAGCGGCCCTCAAGTCTTGACCGTGGATGGTGTGCGCTTTGACATCCAGCCCGTTGGTCCTTCACACACCGCCGAAGACTTGGTGGTGTATCTGCCACAGCAAAAAGTTTTGTTTGCAGGCGATCTTGTGTTTCGTAATCGGATTCCGTTTGTGGGCCAAGCAGATAGCCGCCACTGGATAGAGGCCATGCAGAGTTTGCTCAAGTTTGATACCCGTTGGGTGGTGCCAGGCCATGGCCCGATCTCTAACGATCCCAAGGGCGACATGACCCTCACGCGCGACTACTTGTTGTATTTGCGTGAGGTCATGGGGCGTGCGGCCAAAGACATGGAGCCCTTCGAAAGTGCCTACGCGAACACGGATTGGTCAAAGTTCGCGAAAATGCCTCTTTTCAAATCAGCCAACCGCATGAACGCTTACAACACGTATTTGTTGATGGAACAAGAAGCCAAGTGATGCGCACCACACATTTTTCTCGTCGCCAGGCCTTGCAAGGTCTAACTTTGTGTATGGCGGGTGTGACCACGTGGGATGCGATGGCAGTGCCAGTTGCTTTGCCTACCACCGGGTCATTGCAAGCCTCGTTGGTGCAAGCGCTGCAGGCCAAGCAGCCTTTGGTTGTGATGGTCAGTTTGCATGGCTGTCCGTTTTGCAAAGTGGTGCGTGAGAACTATTTGTACCCTTTGCTTGCATCAGGTTTGCAGGTGGTGCAAGTGGACATGCGTGACAACCGTGCCTTGATTGATGTCGATGGCTCGACACTCACGCAGGATGCGTGGGTGCGCAAGCAAGGCATCAAGCTGGCGCCTACGGTGTTGTTCTTTGGTGCTCAAGGGCGTGAGGTGGCCGCACGTTTGACAGGTGCTTATTTGCCAGATTTTTATGGCGCGTATTTGGATGAACAGTTGGCCGTGGCACGTCGTGTGGTGACTGGCAGATGATTCCCATTCAAACCGAATCAGCTTGGCGGGGCACCTCGGATTGCCGTAATTGCGGCATCCGCGAGATGGTGTTGTTCGCTGATTTGAACGAGCAAGACTTCAACCTCATCCACGCCCCCATTGACGACTTGGTGTATCAACCGGGTCAAGCTTTATATGAAGCATCAGACCAAGCGCTTGGTGTGTTCACGTTGCGCAAGGGGCTGATCAAGCTGGTGCGCGTGACAGCAGATGGCCGAGAGCGCGTGGTGCGTGTGTTGTTTCCGGGCGATGTGGTGGGCCTTGAAGCTTTGGCGACAGGTCGTTATGACAGCCAAGCTGTTGCATTGAACGAGGTGTCGCTGTGTCGTATCCCATTGGAGGTGGTGCATCAACTGGGCGCTAACAGCCCGCGCTTGCATCGCAAATTGATGGAGAAATGGCAAAGTGCTTTGAAGTTGGCGGACGATTGGTTGGCCGAGCTTAACTTTGGCAGCGCACGCCAACGCGTGCTGCACTTCATTCGCAAAATGCATGAAGTGTCAGAAGATGGCTCAGCCACCTTGTTTGGTCGAGACGACATGGGTGCCATGATGGATCTCAAGCTTGAAACCGTCAGCCGTGAAGTGACCGCCTTGGTGCGTGCCGGCGTGATGACGCCGCTCGACAAACTGGGCCGACATTACCAAGTGTTGCAACCTGAGCTTTTGCAAGAAAAGTAACGAGGAGACATGTCATGAGAAAGTTTTTGTTCTTGATTTTTTTGACAGGTGCAGGCATGGCCAGCGCACAGCAGCATCCACTCTTCAAAGACGCAGATCTCAATGTGGGCGAAAAGCTGATTGCTGAAAACCAATGCAACGAATGTCACATTCGTCGTGTAGGTGGCAATGGCAGTGCCATCTATAACCCCAAAGGCCGCATCAACACGGCAGGCGCTTTGCGTGGCATGGTGGAGTATTGCAACACCGAGCTCAACCTGGGCTTTTTCCCTGAAGATACCAACGCTGTTGCTGCCGTCCTGAACAAACAACATTACAAATTTCGTTGAGCTAATTCGGTTTATGGCGTAAACCCGATGGATGCCCTATCAGAGATGATTTATATTAGCGTGTATTGATATATAACTGATGTGGAAGGACTGTCTGTGAAAACACCAGATGGCACTCAATCGGGTCGCATTCAAAAAGCGCCCGAAAACTTTTTAGACCGTGACGGCATTCGCACCGTCATTGCCGAGAGCAAGACGGGTCGACGCAACTTCATTCGCAGTGCATTTGCCGCTGCGGCTGCAGGTGCAGCAGCACCCATGGCCTTGGGGCAGGGCAACCCAGTTCCCACCGAAGGGGGCGATCCCAACATCTTGAACTTGCCAGAGCACGCCACAGGCTTGGGTCAAGGTGTGGCTGCCAACAATGGTTATGGCATCCCCTCTAAGTTCGAATCCAACGTGCAGCGTCGTCAAAGCCCAGGCTTGACACAAACCACGCAAGCCTCGGTGTCGTTCGCACCTTTGCAGTCATTGTTTGGCATCGTCACCCCCAGCGGCTTGCACTTTGAGCGTCACCACCAAGGTTGGTGGGACATCGACCCGTCTAAGCACCGCTTCATGATCAACGGTATGGTGAAAACACCCAAGGTGTTCACCATGGACGAAATCATGCGCTTACCTTCTGTGTCACGTTTCCACTTCATCGAGTGTGGTGCCAACACCGCGGTCGAGTGGGGCAACGTGGCTGTGCCCACGGTGCAATACACACACGGCATGGTGTCGTGCAGCGAGTTCACAGGCGTGCCGCTTATCACCTTGCTCGAAATCGCGGGCGCTGATTTTAAGAACGCCAAATTCATCTTGGCTGAAGGTGGTGACGGTTCTTCCATGACCCGCACCATTCCAATGAGCCTCATCTTGTCAGGCGAAGTGCTGGTGGCTTATGGGCAAAACGGCGAAATGCTGCGTCCTGAAAACGGCTACCCCTTGCGCTTGATCGTGCCTGGCATTCAAGGTGTCAGCTGGGTCAAGTACCTGCGTCGCATCGAAGTGGGCGATATGCCCTATGCAGCCAAAGACGAAGCTGTGCATTACATGGACTTGATGCCCGATGGCCAACACCGTCAGTACACCAACATTCAAGAGTGCAAGAGCGTGGTGACCACGCCTTCTGGCGGCCAGGTGTTGTTGGATAAGGGTTTCTACAACATCACGGGTCTGGCTTGGTCGGGTCGTGGCAAGGTCAAAAAAGTTGACGTGTCAGTGGACGGTGGTCGCAACTGGCGCCAAGCCCGTTTGGAAACGCCGGTGCTCAGCAAAGCGCTGACGCGCTTCAACATCGACTGGGTGTGGGACGGCAAGCCCGCCATCATCCAAAGCCGCGCCACAGACGAAACGGGGTTTGTGCAGCCCACCTACAAGCACTTGCGCGCGGCACGTGGCACCCGCTCGATTTATCACAACAACGCCATCCAATCTTGGTTGGTGCAAGAAAACGGCGAGGTCAAGAATGTCCAAGTTTCGTAAAGTCGTTTTGACCACGGCCTTGTTGGCTGTTGCTGGGTTTGTCAGCGCACAAAGCACAGCCTACCCAGGCGTGGGCCGTCCGGCCACGCTGAAAGAAGTGGCGGCATGGGATATTGATGTGCGCCCCGACTTCAAAGGCTTACCTGCGGGTTCAGGCTCGGTAGCGCAAGGCCAAGATTTGTGGGAAGCCAAATGCGCCCACTGCCATGGTGTGTTTGGTGAATCCAACGAAGTGTTCAGCCCCTTGATTGGCGGCACCACCAACGACGACATCAAAACTGGCAATGTGGCCAATTTGAAGCGTGCAGACTTCCCAGGACGCACCACCATCATGAAGGTGGCTACGGTGTCCACGCTGTGGGACTACATCAACCGCGCCATGCCTTGGACGGCACCCAAATCGCTCAAGCCTGATGAGGTGTATGCCGTCACCGCTTACCTTTTGAGCTTGGCCGATGTGGTGCCTGAAAACTTTGTGTTGTCAGACAAAAACATGGCCGAAGTGCAAAAGCGCATGCCCAACCGCAACGGCATGACCACCCAACATGCGATGTGGGCAGGCAAAGAGTTCAACGGCACAGCCAAGCCCGACACTGCCAATGTGGCGTGTATGAAAGACTGCATCCCAGAAGCCAAAGTGGCTTCCATGCTGCCCGATTACGCACGCAACGCGCACGGCAACTTGGCCGACCAAAATCGTTTGGTAGGCCAACAACACGGTGCGAATACGGCGGTGCCAGAAAACAAGTCGGTCCCAGTCGGCGCTGCATCCGTAACGCCAGTTGCCAAGCCTGCTGCCAAAGTGGCTGACCCTGCTTTGGCTTTGCTGGGGAAACACAACTGCACAGCGTGTCACGCACAAAACACCAAGGTGGTGGGGCCAAGTTTCAACGACATTGCCAAAAAATACCCAGGCAAAGTCGACTACTTGGCTGGCAAGATCAAGGCGGGTGGCGCGGGTGGCGCGGGTGTTTGGGGTGCGATTCCCATGCCTGCACAAACAGCCTCTGAAGCAGATATCAAAACGATTGCCAACTGGCTTGCCGCAGGTGCGGCAAAATAACTCAAAACCTTTTTTAGGAGCACTACATGCAAACTCGTCGCGAGACCCTTAAGCACAGCGCCGCTGTGGCAGGCCTCTTGGCCTCTACTGGCCTGTTTCCTCAATACGCGCAAGCGTTTGACAAAGCTGCGTTTGACGCCAAGAGCGTGGCCGAAGCCGTCAAAGCCATGGGCGGTTCAGCCCCCGTGGAAAGCAAAGATGTCACCATCACTGGACCCGATATTGCCGAAAACGGTGCGGTCGTGCCACTGGGTGTGAGCACCAGCTTGGGCAACGTCAAGCGCATGTTGTTGTTGGTTGAGAAAAACCCATCCGCTTTGATTGCCATGTTCAACGTGACCCCCGAAGTCGAAGCCAACTTTGCGACACGTTCCAAGATGGGCCAATCATCTGATGTGTATGCGGTGGCCATCACAAATGACGGCAAAGCTTTCTTCGCCAAGAAGGAAGTCAAAGTGACACTCGGCGGCTGCGGCGGCTAATTTAGAAATTTCAGGAGAAATACCATGGCAGATCCAATGCGCATTCGCGCCCAAGCAGCTGGCGACAAAGCAACCATCCGTGTCTTGATGAGCCACGAAATGGAGTCCGGTCAACGCAAAGACGGCACCGGAAAAATCATTCCCGCTTGGCACATCCAAGACGTGACAGCGACCCTCAACGGCAAAGTTGTGATGACAGCCGAGTGGGGCCCCGCTGTGTCTAAGAACCCGTTCTTGCAGTTCACCATCAAAGGCGCCAAAGCCGGTGACAAAGTGGGCATCACTTGGAAAGACAACAAGGGCGATACACGCTCTGACGAAGCAACCGTTTCGTGATCACAGCGAACGCAGTGGAGACACACATGAAAAAAATAGCACTAGCGTCTAGGTGCATCGGCTTATCAGCCGCTGTGGGGCTCATCGGTTTGTCAACCGCTGCGTTCGCCCAAAAGTCGTCAACTGACAGCATCGCGGAATACCGTGCCATGCTGCAAGACGGCAATCCTGCCGAGTTATTTGAAGCCAAAGGTGAAGACCTGTGGAAGCAAAAACGTGGCCCGAAAAACGTATCGCTTGAAAAATGCGATTTGGGCAAAGGCGCAGGCGTGGTCAAAGGCGCGTGGGTTGAACTGCCCCGTTACTTCTCAGACACTGGACGTGTGCAAGACCTCGAATCACGTTTGGTGACGTGCATGCAAGAGTTGCAAGGCTTCAACGGCGAAGAAATCGCCAAGACACCTTTTGGCCGAGGCGAGCAAAGCAATGTCACCGCATTGGCGACTTGGATTGCTGGCGAGTCCAAAGGCATGAAATTCAACCTCTCGCAAAGCCATGTAGAAGAACGCAAGATGTACGAAGTGGGCCAACGCCTGTTCTTCATGCGCGGCGGCTCACACGACTTTGCCTGTGCCACTTGCCACAGCCAAGACGACAAGCGCATCCGTTTGCAAGATTTGCCTAATCTGACCAAGAACCCCGGTGCTGGCAACGGCTTTGGTGCTTGGCCTGCTTATCGCGTGTCGAACGGGCAAATGTGGGGCGCTCAGTTGCGCTTGAACGATTGCTACCGTCAACAACGTTTCCCTTACCCCTTGTTTGGCAGTGATGCCACCATCGCCTTGGGCGTGTACATGGGTGTGAATGGCAAAGGTGGTGAAGCCATCGCGCCTGCGATCAAACGATAAGGAAAACGCAAAATGAACCGCAAATATCAAATCGCCTTGAGCGTAGCCGCTGTGGCCTTGCTGACGGCATGTGCTGCACCGATGCCTTCGAGCGCTGACCTCGACAAACTCACCCAAGACATTTTGGGGCGTTCTTTCCGTGCCCAAGGTCAAGCCAAGCTGGACCGTTTGAGCCCTGACGAAGATAACCGCTTGTGTGCGGAGTCTGATCGCACGGGCGTGGCATTGGATGCCAAAGTCAGCGCCGAAATCGAAGCACGCAACATGAAAACCATCAAGGCCCCAGCCGATGGCAAGTATTTGGGTGACTTCAAAGAAGGCGAAAAAATCGCACAAAGCGGCGCTGGCAAAACATGGACCGATGCCGAAGGCTCGGTCAATGGCGGCAACTGCTACAACTGCCACCAAATCAGCAAGACCGAGTTGTCTTATGGCACCTTGGGTCCAAGCTTGTACAACTACGGCAAGATGCGCGGCGTGACCAACCCCAACAGCGCAGAGTCAAAGCCCATCGTGGAATACACCTGGGGCAAGATTCAAAATGCACGTGCTTACAACGCTTGTTCCAACATGCCGCGCTTTGCGCATAAAGGCATCTTGACCGAAGTGCAAATCAAACACGTGATGGCGTTGTTGCTCGACCCAGCGTCGCCAGTCAACAAGTAATCTTTCAAAGGGCCGCAGGATGAGGAATCGTCTGCGGCTTTTTTACGTTATTTAAATAAGTAGGTGCTGATATGAACTTAACCAAACGCGAATTCATGCAAGTCATGGGTGCTGGCTCCATGGCTGGCCTCAATATGAATGCTTATGCCCAAGCTGACAGCAGCGTGGCTGCCAAAGGTTTGTACGACATCCCGAAGTTTGGTCAAGTGTCATTTCTGCACATGACCGATTGCCACGCGCAGTTGAAACCCATCTATTTCCGCGAGCCCAGTGTCAACCTTGGCATTGGCAGCATGAAAGGCCAGTTGCCCCATTTGGTGGGCGAGCATTTGCTCAAGACGGCAGGTGTGCGCCCTGGTAGCGCCGAAGCCTATGGCATGAGTTATTTGAACTTTGAAGTGGCCGCCAAGCGCTACGGCAAAGTGGGTGGCTTCGCGCATTTGGCCACCTTGGTCAAGCGTCTCAAAGCCAGCCGTCCTGGCGCGCTGTTGCTCGACGGTGGCGATACCTGGCAAGGCTCTGCCACATCGTTGTGGACCAACGGCCAAGACATGGTCGACGCTTGTAAATTGCTGGGTGTGGACGTGATGACGGGCCACTGGGAATTCACCTACGGCATGGAGCGCGTGCAAGAAATCGTCAACAAAGACTTTGCAGGCAAAGTAGATTTCATCGCGCAAAACATCAAGACCCAAGACTTTGGCGATCAGGTGTTCAAACCCTACGTGATGCGTGAAATGAACGGCGTGCCTTGCGCCATCATTGGTCAAGCCTTTCCTTACACACCCATTGCCAATCCACGCTACATGGTGGCCGATTGGGCCTTTGGCATTCAAGACGAAAACATGCAAAAGATGGTCGACGAAGCCCGCGCCAAAGGGGCGCAGGTGGTGGTTGTGTTGTCGCACAACGGCATGGACGTGGATTTGAAAATGGCCAGCCGCGTCAGCGGCATTGACGCCATCATGGGCGGCCACACCCACGACGGCATGCCTGTGGCCACTTTGGTCAACAACAAGGGCGGCAAAACCATCGTCACAAATGCAGGCTCGAACGGCAAGTTCTTAGGTGTGCTCGACTTCGAAGTGAAGAACAAAAAGATCACCGACTTCCGCTACAAACTGCTGCCTATCTTTTCCAATATGTTGCCTGCCGACAAAGAGATGGACGCGCTCATCCACAAGATTCGCGCACCCTACGAAGCTAAGTTGAACGAATCATTGGCAGTGACCGAAGGTACGCTGTATCGTCGTGGCAACTTCAACGGCACGGGCGACCAGTTGTTGCTCGATGCGCTGATGGATGTGCAAGGCGCTGACATGGCCTTCTCACCCGGCTTCCGTTGGGGGACCTCACTCTTACCAGGTCAAGCCATCACGCGTGAATGGTTGATGGATATGACGGCCACCACCTATTCCTATGCCACGGTGTCTGAAATGACAGGTGAGACCATCAAGACCATTCTTGAAGACGTGTGCGACAACTTGTTTAACCCAGACCCTTACTACCAACAAGGTGGTGACATGGTGCGCGTGGGGGGGCTCGAATATGTGTGCCGTCCCAACGAGAAAATGGGCAACCGCATTGGTGAGATGCGCCTCAAAGGCAAGCTCATCGACGCCAACAAGAAATACAAAGTAGCGGGTTGGGCGCCCGTGGCTGAAGAAGCCAAAAACCAAAACCTCAAACCCGTGTGGGAAGTGGCCGAGCAATGGCTCAAGGCCAGCGGCGGCAAAGTGTCTAAGCGCAAGCTCAACACGCCCAAGCTTGAAGGTGTGCTGCCCAACCCCGGCTTTGCAGCTGTTTGATTTTTAAATTAGGAGTAATGAGAATGACTGTCGAACGTTACATCCGCATCGTTGCGGGCTTGTTCATCATGGTGTCACTGGCTTTGGGCGTAGAAGAAAGCCCCCTGTTTGTGAGCCGTTGGGCCTTGGCTTTCACAGCCTTTGTTGGGCTGAACTTGTTTCAGTTTGGTTTCACCAACTTTTGCCCCATGGCCATCATCTTGCGCAAGCTTGGCGCCAAAGATGGCAACGCAGCATGCTGCGTTGCTGAATAAGCGCTGAACTTAAATGGGGCTATTGATGGACTTGAGGGCTTTGTAAGTCAAGCCAGCCCCGAGGATGATGGATACCAATGTGAGCCACGCGGTGTTCGAGAAAATCGCACCACCGCTCATGCCTGAGCCCACTGTGCAACCGCCCGCCATGACCGCGCCAAAGCCCATCAACACGGCGCCTGTCAGGTAGTGGCCCAGTTTGTTTTCTGTTTGAAAACCTTCAAACTTGAATTCACCAAACATCACACTGGCCACCAAAGATCCAATAAACACACCTGGTAGCAAACCTGCGTCGAAGCCAAAGCTTGGCGCCGTCGCAGTAGACAGCGTGCGCATCAGCCATTCGGCAGAAGGTGAGCTGAAGCTCAGACTTTGTACGGCAATGGGTTCAAACGACACACTGGCCACCAGCTGTGTGAAACCCCAGCCCAAAGCAATGGCCAAGCCCACCAACGCACCTGCCCAGTTCCATGTGTTGCGGCTCTCTGTATCGCTGACGCGCAAACGCCAAAGTGCTACGGCACCCATTGCAGCACCTACAACCAAACCCATCCATGAGGTGGTGAGGTTCAACAGGTTGCGATCGGGCCCGCCTTCCACCATCCACAACGAAGTGACCCACTGACGCGCTGGTGCCAACAAGCCTGAGATTGAGGCTTGCACCGTCACGGCAAACACCAAGCCTGACAGCAGGGCGCGCAAATTACCGTTCGCGGACAGAATCAACAAGCGACTGGCGCAGCCGCGCGTCATGATCATGCCCATGCCAAACATCAGGCCACCCACGACCGCGCCTGAGATGCTGCCGGGTGCGCCTAAATGGCGAGAGCTTTCAGGTTTCAAGAACCCCACCACCACAATGGCTTGCACCGCCAAAATGGCCACGGCAAAACCCAATAACCAAACGGCCAAACGCGAGCCCAACGTGCCATCGCAACATTCAATGACAGCCGCGCGTGCGCAAAACTTGGAGCGTTGAGCAAAGAAACCAAACATCAAACCGATGAGTGCGCCACCCATGGCTAAGACCGAGTGGTCTCCGAAGGTTTCAATCAAGTTGGTCAGATTCACAAAGTTCCCCAATGGTCAGTGGCGGTAAAAGCCTTCAATTGTCTCTTTTTTTGAAACGATCAAACAGCGCCATACCCACCAACATGGCCAGCACAAACACCAAGGCTTTGTCGTTGCCAGAGGCCATGGCCACCAGCGCAGGACCTGGGCAAAAACCAGCCAAGCCCCAGCCCATGCCAAACATCAAACTGCCCAGCACCAAGGGGCGGTCAATCGGCGTCATTTCTGGCCAATGAAAGGGGGCACCCGAGAAGCTGATGGTTTTTTTCTTAGCCAAGCCAAATCCCACTAAACCCACCATCACGCCGCCGCCCATCACAAAGGCCAGCGATGGATCCCATGCACCCGCTAGGTCTAGAAAGCCTTGCACTTTGCCAGGGTCGGTCATGCCTGAAATTAACAAGCCAAGGCCAAAGGTGAGGCCCAGTACAAATTCAATCACGCGTTGCATAGACAGTTCCTTACAGCAGATGGCGAATGACGAACACAGTGATGAAACCTGTGCCCATGAAAGACAAGGTCGCCACCAATGAGCGCACAGACAAACGGCTCAAGCCGCAAATGCCATGACCGCTGGTGCAGCCCGCGCCCCAACGCGTACCAAACCCTACCAACAGACCGGCCACGATCACCATGGCCCAGTTGGCATCGATGCGTGGCGCATGCAGGAGATCGGCAGGCAACATAAGCTTGGCAACCAAAGGTGATGCAAACAAGCCGAGTAAAAAAGTCAAACGCCATGGCGAATCTACTCGCGTGGGCTTGAACAAGCCTTCCAAGATGCCGGTGATGCCCAAGATGCGCCCGCTGTTCAAAAACAAGACGCCAGCCGCAATGCCAAGCAGAATGCCGCCCAACAGGGACGATCCAGGTGTGAAATGAAGCCAGTCGATGCGCATGGTTTATTTGTATATCTAAAGTTACCTATATTATTGTGCCCTTATGAACCAGAGGTTTTCTATGCCCACGGCTTTGAACCCCATCGTCCACGGCATCTTTGATGCCGCCACTTGGACCGTGACCTATGTGGTGTACGAGAAAGAGGGCAGTGCTTGCGCCATCATTGACTCGGTGCTCGACTACGACCCCAAGTCAGGCCGCACCAGTACCCAATCGGCAGACCAAGTCATTGCGTTTGTACGCGAGAAAAATCTGCAAGTGCAATGGATATTAGAAACGCATGCCCATGCAGATCACCTCACTGCTGCTCCTTATCTGAAAGCTCAGTTGGGTGGACAAACGGCCATTGGTGACCACATCACTGCTGTACAACGTGTGTTCAAAGGCGTCTTCAATTTAGAGGCCAACTTCAAAGAAGACGGCACACAGTTTGACCATCTGCTGCAAATGGATGAAACATTTGCCATTGGCAACTTGAGCGCCAAAGCCTTGTACGTACCCGGGCACACACCTGCGTGCGTGGCCTACCAAGTGGGTGATGCGGTATTTGTTGGCGACACCTTGTTCATGCCCGATGTGGGCTCGGCCCGTTGCGACTTCCCGGGTGGATGCGCCAAAACGCTGTACGCCTCTGCACGCAAAATTCTGAGCTTGCCAGACAGCACGCGCTTGTTCATGTGCCACGACTACCCGCCTGAAAATCGTGCCGTGCGGTTTGAAACCACGGTCGCCGAACAGCGTGCGCACAACATCCATTTGCACGACGGCATTGTCGAGGCTGAGTTTGTACGCATGCGCACCGCACGCGATGCCACTTTGGCCATGCCTGTGCTGATCTTGCCTGCGGTGCAAATCAACATCCGTGCGGGTGAGTTTCCACCCAAAGACGACAACGGTGTGTCCTACCTCAAAATTCCTTTGAATGCGCTTTGACACTGGCTTAGATGTTTAGGTAATTAACAACCAAAAACTCTGTCGTTCCCTTTTCGCGCTGCTGCGCTAAGAATTCATCCATCGCAAATTGAGATGGATTCAAAAAGGGAACCGACATGATTCAACGCAAACATTTTCTGAAAACTCTGGTGGCCACAGCCTTGGTGGCTGTGAGCGGTTTGGCTGCGGCACAAACCTCACCCGTCACCTTGCTCAACGTGTCGTATGACCCGACCCGTGAGCTGTACGCCGAGTTCAACACCGCCTTTGCCAAACATTGGAAAGCTCAAACCGGCCAAGATGTGACCATCAAACAGTCGCATGGTGGTTCTGGCAAACAAGCGCGTTCGGTCATCGATGGCATTGATGCCGATGTGGTCACGCTGGCTTTGGCGGGTGATGTGGATGCCCTCTACAAAAATGCGGCGCTGATCCCCCAAGACTGGCAAAAGCGTTTGCCTCACAACTCAGCGCCTTACACCTCGACCATTGTGTTGGTGGTGCGCCAAGGTAACCCCAAGGGCATCAAAGACTGGGACGATTTGGTCAAGCCAGGCATCAGCGTCATCACACCCAACCCCAAAACATCAGGCGGCGCGCGCTGGAACTACTTGGCCGCGTGGGAGTTTGCTAAACGCAAATACGGCGGTGAAGCGAAAGCCAAAGAGTTTGTGGCCGCCCTCTACAAAAACGTGCCCGTGCTCGACACCGGTGCACGCGGCTCATCGGTGACGTTTGCACAACGCAACCAAGGCGATGTGTTCATCTCTTGGGAAAACGAAGCGCACTTGTTAGAGAAAGAGTTTGGCAGCAAGGTCGACATCGTCTATCCCTCCATCAGCATCTTGGCTGAACCGCCTGTGGCGGTGGTGGACAAAAACGTCGAACGCAAAGGTACACGCAAAGTGGCAGAGGCTTATTTGAACTACCTCTACACCGACGAAGGCCAAGACATTGCGGGCAAAAACTTTTACCGCCCCATCTCAGCCAAAGCCCAAGCCAAGTATGTGAAGCAATTGCCCAAGTTGCCCTTGTTCACCATTGACCAAGCCTTTGGTGGTTGGGCCAAAGCCGACAAAGACCACTTTGCCGACGGCGCGAGCTTCGACCAAATCTATTTGAAGAAGTAATGACACGATTGCGCGGTGTGACAATCGCGCAATGTCCGAAACACCCCCTCGTTTGCTCGTTGCTTGCTTCTGTGCCGCCTGGTGTCGAACCTGTGATGACTATGTCCAGGTGATGGATGCCCTCAAGCTGCAATACGCAAAGCCAGTCGAATTCGCTTGGGTCGACATCGAAGATCAGGCCGAGGTGTTGGACAACGTCGATGTGGAGAACTTTCCCACGCTGTTGATTTCAGATGCGCAACAGGTGTACTTCTGGGGCACGGTGTTGCCGCACGCAGCCACCGCCTCTCAGTTGATTGACCGTGTTTTGTCTGGCGACATTCGGGTGACAAATGCACCTGATATTCTTCAACTCGATCATCGTTTGCGATCTTCTCTTTTTTCTTAGGAACTTTTCATGTCATTCAACGTTCTCAACGACGCCGCGCTTAACCAATTGTTTCGTGATGCACGCACGGTTCATGCTTTCAAAGACACACCTGTGTCAGATGCCGTGATTCACCAGTTGTACGACTTGCTCAAGTGGTGTCCTACTGCGTTCAACGCGCAGCCTGCACGCTACGTATTTTTGAAAACTGCTGAAGCCAAAGCCAAACTCATTCCTGCGTTGATGCCCGGCAACGTGCCCCAAGTGCAAAGCGCTGCTGTGACTGTGATCGTCGCCCAAGACACACGCTTTCACGAGCACCTGCCTACCCAATTTCCTGGCTACGACGCCAAACCTCTGTTTGATGCCAACCCCGCCATGACGGAAGCCACGGCCGCACGCAACAGCAGCATGCAAGGCGCTTACCTGATCTTGGCGGCACGTGCTTTGGGTTTGGACAGTGGCGCCATGTCTGGCTTTAACCCACAAGCGGTGAACGAGGCCTTCTTCGCCGATGGCCGTTTCAAAGCCAACTTCCTCATCAACCTCGGCGTGGCTGACCCTGCTGGCGTGCACCCACGTGGTCCGCGCTTGGCTTTCGACGAAGCGGCTCAAATTCTGTAAGGGCATTGCGCCTTGCCCTCTGAAAGCCCGCGTGTTTGCGGGCTTTTTTCTTTATACGCATACGTTATTAACTAACAAATAAACAGTCGTTTGAGTTTGCTGCATTGCCACCCACAATCGCGGCCATGTCTCAAACACCCACCATCCTCATCGTTCCCGGTTGGCGCGATTCAGGCCCCGGTCACTGGCAAAGCCTGTGGGCCGAGTCTGTGGTGGGCGCGGTGCGCGTGAGCCAAGACAACTGGATTTCTCCTACCCGCCAGGCGTGGGTGGGGCGCATTGCTGAAACCATTCAGGCCCAAGATGGCCCTGTGGTGCTGGTGGCGCACAGCTTAGGCTGCATTGCTTCTACGCACTTGCCGCCTGCGGCGGTAGCGCGCATTCATGGCGCTTTGTTGGTCGCTCCGGCTGATCCAGAGCGTCGCGCACCCTTGGTGGATTTTGCCCCTGTGCCTTACCAAACCTTGCCATACCGCAGTGTGGTGGTAGCCCGCAGCAACGACCCGTTTTGCCCCGTGCGCACTGCAGGGGCGTATGCGCGGTCATGGGGCAGCGAGTTTGTGCGTTTGCAAAACGCAGGGCACATCAACATTGATTCTGGTTTTGGTGCCTGGCCCTTGGGGCTGGCACTGTTGCAATCTTTGGTGGAAACACCTTTGGTTTTCAAGACCTCGACACCCGCAATTTCTTCTCATTCTTTGGAGCTTCAAACGGTATGAAAAAATTTCTACACACCACCTTGGCCGCTGCACTCTTGGCAGTCAGTTCTTTCGCTTCTGCACAAACGTTGCTGAACGTGTCGTATGACGTGGCCCGCGAGTTTTACAAAGATTACAACGCCGCCTTCGTGGCCCACTACAAAAAGACCACAGGCAAAGACATCAAGATTGACCAAGCCCATGGCGGCTCAAGCGCACAAGCGCGTGCGGTCAACGACGGCTTAGAAGCCGATGTGGTGACCATGAACACCACCACGGACATTGAGTTTTTGGCCAGCACAGGTGTGGTCGCCAAAGATTGGGCGAAGAAGTTTCCCAACAACGCATCGCCCACCACCTCGACCATGCTGTTCCTCACGCGCAATGGCAATCCCAAGGGCATCAAGGATTGGGACGACCTGACCAAGCCTGGCGTGCAAGTCATCATTGTCAACCCCAAAACCGGTGGCAATGGCCGCATGGCGTATTTGGCCGCGTGGTCTTATGCACGCAAAAAGGGCATGAACGACGCAGGTGCTGCCGAGTTTGTGGCCAAGATTTTCAAGAACGTGCCCGTGCTTGCCAAAGGTGGCCGAGATGCCACCACCATCTTCTTGCAACGCAACATCGGCGATGTGCTGGTGACGTTTGAATCAGAAGTGGTGTCGGTGGACCGCGAGTTTGGTGAAGGCAAGGTCGATGCGGTGCACCCATCGGTCAGCATCATTGCCGAGAACCCCGTGGCTGTGGTGGAACGCACCGTGGTGAAGAAGGGTACTGGCGATTTGGCCAAGGCTTACTTGAATTACTTGTACTCTGACGAAGCACAAGAAATTGCGGCCAAACATGCCTTGCGTCCACGTTCACCTGCGTTGCTCAAGAAATATGCGACCACTTTCAAACCCGTTCAGTTGGTGCCTGTGAGCGAGTATTTCGGTTCGCTCAGCGAAGCGCAAAAAGTTCACTTCAATGACGGTGGCCAGTTCGACAAGATTTACACGGTGAAGTAATTTTTCATGGCATTGTTTTCTCTGGCGCGCAGACACAAGGCGGCGCGCGTTCTTCCCGGTTTCAACATCACGCTAGGTTTCACGCTCACATACTTGAGCTTGATTGTGTTGATCCCGCTCTCGGCTTTGGTGTTCAAAACCTTCACGCTCACGTGGGACCAGTTTTGGGCTGCCGTCACTGGCCCTCGCGTGATGGCGTCGTACCGACTCACGTTTGGCGCGTCGCTGATTGCGGCCTTGGTGAACGTGGTGTTTGGCTTGCTCGTGGCTTGGGTGCTGGTGCGTTACAACTTCTTCGGCAAGAGGGTGGTGGATGCGTTGGTGGACTTGCCCTTTGCTTTGCCCACCGCCGTGGCTGGTATTTCGCTCACAGCGTTGTTGGCGGGTAACGGTTGGGTGGGGCAGTACCTCGAACCCATGGGCATTCAGTTGGCCTTCAACCCCAATGGCGTGGTGATTGCGCTCATTTTCATTGGCTTGCCCTTTGTGGTGCGCACCGTGCAGCCTGTGTTGGAAGACGCAGAGAAAGAACTCGAAGAAGCGGCCACGTGCTTGGGCGCGACGCGTTGGCAAACGTTTAGCCGTGTGATTTTTCCGAGCATCGCACCGGCCTTGCTCACCGGTTTTGCCATGGCCTTTGCACGTGCGATTGGCGAATATGGCTCGGTCATTTTCATTGCGGGCAACATGCCCATGGTGTCTGAAATCACGCCACTCATCATCATTGGTAAGTTGGAGCAATACGACTACGCCGGAGCCACGGCAGTGGCGGTGGTGATGTTGGTCATTTCGTTCATCTTGTTGTTGGTGATCAACGCCCTGCAAGCGTGGCAGCGCCGCCACACAGGAGCCCCTGCATGAGTACCACCATGAATCCTTCACAGCGACGGGCTCAAGCGGGCACCACCGAACCCGCATGGGTGCGCTACAGCCTGATTGGTGTGGCGCTGACCTTCATGTTTTTCTTCCTAGTCTTGCCTTTGGCGGCGGTGTTCACCGAAGCCTTGCGCAAAGGGTTTGATGCGTATTGGGTGGCTTTGCAAGAGCCCGATGCGTGGTCTGCCATTTATTTGACCTTCATCACCGCGCTCATTGCCGTGCCTTTGAACTTGGTGTTTGGTGTGGCCGCTGCTTGGGCCATCGCTAAATATGAATTCACTGGCAAAGCCTTTTTGACCACCTTGGTCGATTTGCCATTCTCGGTGTCGCCCGTGGTGGCCGGTTTGATTTATGTGTTGATGTTTGGTGCGCAGGGTTGGTTTGGCCCGTGGCTGCAAGCGCATGACATCAAGATTGTGTTTGCGGTGCCTGGCATTGTGTTGGCGACTGTGTTTGTCACGTTCCCCTTCATCGCACGTGAGTTGATCCCGCTCATGCAAGCGCAAGGCAATGACGAAGAACAAGCCGCCATTGTGTTGGGTGCCACAGGCTGGCAAACCTTTTGGTATGTCACGCTGCCCAACATCAAGTGGGGTTTGATTTACGGCGTCATCTTGTGTAACGCACGTGCCATGGGTGAGTTTGGTGCGGTGTCGGTGGTGTCGGGTCACATCCGTGGGCAGACCAACACCATGCCTTTGCATGTGGAAATTTTGTACAACGAATACCAATCGGTGGCGGCATTTGCCGTGGCTTCACTCTTGGCATTGTTGGCCTTGGTGACTTTGGCTATCAAGTCGGTGGTGGAGTGGCGCCATGCGCGTGAACTGAAGGCCACAGCAGAACTGCCACAAGAAATGCCAAGCGCGTAAACGCTTAGCGCCCACACGCATCAACAGAATACGAGTACCGAATCATGAGCATCGAAATCAGAAACATCCACAAACAGTTTGGCGACTTCCAAGCGCTAGGCGATGTGAGCCTAGACATTCACTCTGGCGAGTTGATCGCTTTGTTAGGCCCATCTGGCTGCGGCAAGACCACCTTGCTGCGCATCATCGCGGGTTTAGAAACCGCAGATGCGGGCACCATTTTGTTCAGCGGTGAAGACACCACCCACGTGCATGTGCGCGAGCGTCAAGTGGGTTTTGTGTTCCAACACTACGCCTTGTTCCGTCACATGACCGTGTTTGAAAACGTGGCCTTTGGCCTGCGTGTCAAGCCGCGCAACGAACGCCCCAACGAAGAAAAAATCAAGAAGAAGGTGCACGACTTGCTGAGCCTGGTGCAACTCGATTGGTTGGCTGACCGCTATCCCTCACAACTCTCAGGCGGTCAACGCCAACGCATTGCCTTGGCCCGTGCCTTGGCAGTTGAACCCAAAGTGCTGTTGTTGGACGAGCCCTTTGGCGCCTTGGACGCCAAGGTGCGCAAAGAGCTGCGCCGCTGGTTGCGCCGTCTGCACGACGATTTGAATGTGACCACCATCTTTGTGACGCACGACCAAGAAGAAGCCCTCGAAGTGGCCGACCGCGTGGTGGTGATGAACAAAGGCAATGTGGAGCAAGTGGGCTCACCCCAAGAGGTGTGGGAACACCCAGCCAGCCCATTTGTGTATGGCTTCTTAGGCGATGTGAACTTGTTCCATGGCCGTGCCCACGAAGGCGAAATGCACATCGGTGTGGAAGATCAAACTGTGCGCGTGGCCAGCCCTGAGCACCATGCGGCGCAAGACGCCAAAGCGTTTGCCTATGTGCGGCCGCATGATTTGGACGTGCGCCGTTACACATCTGGTGACGAAGGCATCGTGGCACAACTGACCCGCGCCATCGTGGTGGGACCGATTGCGCGCTTAGAGTTGGTGGCCGCTGAGGGCGAGAGCCCATCAGACCAGCAGATCATTGAAGCGCAAATCCCTGCATCGCAGTTTTACGAGCAGGGATTTACAGAGGGTGAGACCTTGGTGCTCACACCGCGCAAAGCGCGGGTGTTTGTGGCCTAAACGGTGCTTGCTTAGACGTATTGTTTGAGCCAAGCCACAGCGCGGCTCCAGCCATCTGCTGCAGGCGCTGCGCGGTAGCTGGCACGGTAGTCAGCATGGAACGCATGCGGTGCGTCTGGATACAACACAAACTCTGAGGCCTTGGCCGCTGGGTTGCCCTTCGCGGCAGCCTGCGCCAAGGCTTCTTTCATGTTGTTCACGGATGTCACGGGAATGCCTGTGTCTGCGCCGCCATACAAACCCAGCACGGGTGCTTTCAGCGAAGTCACCAAGTCGATGGGGTGTTTCGGATTGTTGGCATTGGTTTGACCTTCCATGCGTCCGTACCAAGCCACGCCCGCTTTGACTTTGGGGTTGTGCTCGGCATACAGCCATGTGATGCGACCGCCCCAGCAAAAACCAGTGATGGCTGCGCGGTTGGCATTGCCACCGTTTTTGCTGGCCCAATGCAAGGTGGCATCTAAGTCGGCCATCACTTGTGCGTCGGGTACTTTTGAAATGACTTCTGCTTGCAGCTTGGCAATTTCGCCATACAGGCTTGGGTCGCCTTGGCGCACAAACAACTCAGGGGCAATCGCCAAGTAGCCGGCTTTGGCAAAGCGACGTGTCACGTCGGCAATGTATTCATGCACGCCAAAAATTTCAGAAATCACCAAGACCACGGGCAAGTTGGCTTTACCTTTGGGCGCTGAGCGGTAGGCAGGCATTTTGAAGCCGTTGACGTCAATCGTCACTTCGCCTTCCACCAAGCCTTCGCCTGATGTTTGAATGGCCGTTTGTGCGATCAGCGGCATCGCTGCAGCTGCGTAGCCCAAGCCCAATGCGGTTTGCAAAGCCAAGCGGCGTGTGGGTGCCGATTCATCCTTGCTGTTGAGCAAGGCTTGGGTGTCTTGTATCCAGTTGGTGTGCATGAGGTGTCCTTTTAGAAATCGCCTTTGAGAACTGGGAAGCCCAATGCTGCCCAATCCAACATACCGCCGCGATAGTAATAAATTTTGCTGGCAGGGAAGCCATCGCGTGTCATGGCCTGAATGGCTGTGGGGCTTTGTGGGCAGACGGGACCATTGCAGAAGGCAAATACCTTCTTGGCATTGGCGCAATCCCAGCCTTTGGCAGTTTTCTTGCAGCCTAGCTCATTCAACCGAGCAGACACTTCGGTGTAGACGATGTGGTGTGAGCCTGGGATGGTGCCTTGCTCTCGGTCTTCGGGTTCGCGCATGTCGACCAACATGGCATCGCGGTCGTTCATGGCGTTGAGCATTTCAATCTCTCCCACGGGGGTGACGCCTGCGACCGGCACCATGGGTTGCAACCAACCTTTGTTTTTGGCGCAAGGTGTCATCACACGTTTGATTTCGCGCTCTTCGCCTTTGGTGTTTTTCACCACGAACTTGGTGTCTGTGCCAATGATGCGTAGGTATTCAGGTTCAGCGGCAAGACTGGTCAAGCTGATCAGGGCCAAGCCAATGGCAGCGAGGAGGTGCGTCAAGTTCAGTTTCATAGCTTTCTTTTATTGACTGAATGCTTAAAGAAAAAGAGCTTCCCTGAGAAATCTCTGAGGGAAGCTCATCAAGGTATGAGTACCAGCCGTATTACTTAGCGCCTGCCAAGACCCATGCAGCAAGGGCCTTGGCGTCAGCATCGCTCAGTTGAGCTTGTGCAGGCATTGGGATAGGGCCCCATTTGCCACTGCCACCGGCTTTGATGCTTTTCGCCAATGCGGCTTCAGCATCGGCTTGGCCAGCGTATTTTTTGGCAACGTCTTGATAGGCGGGTCCGACAATTTTTTTATCAATGGCATGGCAAGACAAGCAGTTGTTTTTCTTGGCTAAGTCAGCGTTGGCCCAGGCACCTGTTGAGGCAAAAGCGATGAACGCGACGGCTGCTAATTTTTTCATGTCTATCCTCTGAAATTTATAATTCGTTAATTGCTTATGTATAAATTCTAGCAAGCCTGAACTGCTAGATTTTCAAGGGATTTCCCTGCTGTGAGTTACCAAATACGCAGCATGCGCGCTTATTTCAGCAAAGCATTCACTTGGCGCAACTGAGCTTCGCCCAATTCCCCACTGGCGGCTGCTAAGCGTAATTGGTCCATGGCCGTTTGAATGCGCAGCTGCAGCAGGGCTAGCTCGGCCTGTGCTGCATCGTGTTCAGCACCCAACAGTTCGTTCGTGGTGCGAGCACCAGTGCGGTGCGCTTGGCGGGTAGCGCTGAGGCGCGCTTTGCTGGCTTGCTCAGATTGTGTCAAGGCTTGCAGGCGGGCTTGCGCTGTGCTCAGGCTTTGCCAGGCGTCGCGCACCTGTTGCTCGACTTGCTGCTCAACTGCTTCTTGGTCGTAGCGCAGTTTTTCCACTTGCTTCAAGGCTTCGCGTTCACGTGACTCCACCATGCCGCCTGAGCTGAGTGGTGCATTGAGTTGAATGCCCACCATGTACTGCGCCATTTGGTTGCTGGCCGAGCCATACATACCCTGGCCAGACAAGCGGTCCATTTGGGCTTGGGCCACCCAATCCACGGTCATGGCATTGCCGGCTTTGACGCGTTTGGCCTCTTGACTTTGAATGGCTTGTTGCAAGCCCATCATTTGCACGCTGGGTGACTGTTGCTTGGCGCGTTGCACCCAAGTGTGAGCGTCTGCCAAATTGGCAGGCGTGAGGTTGATGGTGGCGATAGGTAGCAATTGCGTAGGCTCTTGGCCTGTCAGCTGGCGGTAGGCCACCTTCTTGGTGGCCAAGTTGTTCTCAAACGTCAGCACATGGGCGCGAATTTCAGACACACGGGCGTTGGCTTCTTGCACATCCATCACGCTGGCATCGCCCACAGATTGACGTTTGCTGATTTCGGCTGCAGCTTGCTGCATGGCTTTTTGCTGGCGTTGCAGCACGGTGAGGGTTTGCTCAGCGCCCACCACATCAAAGTAGCGTTGGGCCGTGCGCATGATGAGGGTTTGCTGGGCTTGCTGCCATTGGGTTTGCGCGATTTGCGCGGACAACTCCAACTGCTTGCTTTGCGCTTCGCGCTCGGGGCTGATCCATGCTTTTTGTGCGCCGATGCTGGCACGTGTCAAAGCGCCTGCATTCACATTCGTTTTGAAGGTGACATCGCTTTGGCCCATGGCCTCTGCGCCCTTGGTTCGGCTGTCAGATCCGCCTATGCCCACAGCACCACCAGCTGACACCATGGGTGCCCACAAGGCTTTGGCTTGCTCTTGCCTAAACGTGGCTTGCTCGTGCAAAGCGCGTGCAGCAGCGATTTCTGGATCACGAGCAAGGGCTGCTTGCCAAGCGCCCATCAAGTCGGCAGCGTGTGCAGCAGAGGTGATGCCTGCAAGGGCGAGTGCAGCGATGAGGGGCAAGCGTTTCATGCGTGTTCTCCAGAAATGACAGAGCTTGGCTTGTTCTTGAAAGCCATGAAATAGAGCAGCGGAATCACCAACAGGGTGAGCGCGGTCGAGACAAAAATACCGAAGATCAGCGAGATGGCCAAGCCATTGAAGATGGGGTCATCCAAGATAAAGAACGCACCCATCATGGCGGCCAAGCCGGTCAACACAATCGGTTGCGCACGGGTGATGGCAGAGGCTACCACGGCGTCTTTCAACGCCACACCTTGAGAAACCTGCAAGCGGATGAAGTCCACCAGCAAGATAGAGTTGCGCACGATGATGCCGGCCAACGCAATCATGCCAATCATGGATGTGGCGGTGTAGGGCGCACCCAGCAACGCGTGGCCGGGCATCACACCCATGATGGTGAGTGGGATGGGCGCCATGATGATGAGTGGCACGAGGTAAGAACCAAACTGTGCCACCACCAACAAATAAATCAGGACCAACCCCACTGCGTACGCAGCACCCATGTCACGGAAGGTTTCGTAGGTCATTTGCCACTCACCATCCCACTTGACGGCATAGTGTTGGTATGGGTCTGCGGGTTGTTGGATGAAGTACTCATCCACCGGCTTACCATTGGGCGCTTGAATTTGACTCAAGCCACTGCGCATGCCAAACATGCCGTACAGCGGGCTATCCACTTTGCCCGCCATGTCGCCCACCACATAGGTGACGGGCAGCAAGTCTTTGTGATAAATCGGTTGTTCGCGTTGTGTGTCACTGAGGGTGACGAGTTGGCGAATCGGCACGATTTCGCGTTGCGAGTTACGCACGCCAAGGCTCAGCAGTTTGTCCAGCGAGTCTTGTTCACTCTTGGGCAATCGAATGACGATGGCGCCCGCATATTTGTTTTGGTCGTGCGCGTAGACGGTCGATTCCCCCGCCAATGCTGCACGTAAGGTGCTGACGATGGCTTGCTGCGACACGCCCATTTGTGCGGCCTTTTGGCGGTTGATCAGCAACACTTGGCGAGGTGCTGCGCTGATGGTACTGTCGTCCACATCCACCACGCCTTGTTGCGCGCTAAACATCGCACGCACAGATTTAGCCACCTGATTGCGACCTTCGTCGGTCGGTCCATACACCTCAGCCACGATGGGGGCCAGCACCGGTGGGCCGGGTGGCACTTCAATCACTTTCACATTCGCATTGAACTGTTGGCCAATGGCTTGCAAAGCAGGGCGCTCTCGCATGGCGATGATGTGACTTTGCGCTTTGCGCAAATGCTTATCTTGCAGGTTGACTTGGATGTCACCCACATGGCCACCACTGCGCAAATAGTATTGACGCACCAAACCGTTGAAGTTGATCGGAGCGCTCAGGCCTGCGTAGGCTTGGTAGTGCATCACCTCGGGTACGGTAGCCAAATGTGCGCCCAAAGCACGCAATACTTTTTCGGTTTCTTCCACGCGTGTGCCAGCAGGCATGTCGACCACGATTTGGAATTCAGACTTGTTGTCAAAGGGCAGCATCTTCAAGGCAACCAGGCCTGCCACTGGCAAGGCCACTGACACGACGATGGCGCCCAAGACAGCGGCGCCGAGGCTCCATCGGTTGCGTTGACCCGATTGCTCATTCAAGAAGGGGTGAAACACACCTTGGAAAAAACGTTGCAACCACTGCTTGAATGCGCTGGCCTGTTCATGCGGATGTCCACCTGAAGCCTTCATCCAAATGCGCGCCAACCAGGGTGTGACCACAAAAGCTACGGCCAATGACAACAACATGCCCATACTCGCGTTGATCGGGATGGGGCTCATGTACGGCCCCATCAAACCCGATACAAACGCCATGGGCAACAAAGCCGCAATGACGGTGAAGGTCGCAAGGATGGTGGGCGCACCCACTTCGTCCACTGCACCAGGAATAATTTGAGTGAGTGTTTTGTCTGGGAACAAAGCTTGGTGACGGTGGATGTTTTCAACCACCACAATGGCGTCGTCTACCAAGATGCCGATGGAAAAGATCAAGGCAAAGAGTGACACGCGATTGAGTGTGAAGCCCCATGCCCACGAGGAAAACAGGGTGACCGTCAAGGTCAAGATCACCGCAGTGCCCACAATGGCTGCTTCGCGACGTCCCAAAGCGATGAACACTAAAGCCACCACTGATCCAGTGGCAAACAACAGCTTTTGAATCAGTTTCTTGGCTTTGTCGTTGGCGGTTTCGCCATAGTTGCGCGTGGTAGTCACGTCTACGTTTGTTGGAATTTTGCTTTGTTTCAGAGCCGCCACTTGAGCGACCACGCCGTTGGCCACTTCAATGGCGTTTTCGCCTGGCTTTTTAGTGATCGCGATGGTCACTGCGGTGCGCTCGGTGGGCTTGACGCCTGCCACGCCGTGCCATACGGCTGTGTTGGTCTGCGCGCCGCCATCGCGTACTTGCGCAATGTCATGCACATGAACGGGCGTGCCAGCGCGCACACCTACGACCAAGCTGGCCACGTCTTTGGCATTGCTTAAAAAAGGACCCGACTCAATGGCAATGGCTTGTTGGCCGACTAATAGATCGCCCACAGGTGCGCCTAGGTGTGCGGCTTGCAACGCCAAGCGTAATTCGGGCACGGTGATGCCAGCGGTTTGCATGCGTGCCGGGTCAATGTCAATTTGAATGGCGCGAGATGGGCCACCTATCGTGGTGACTTCGCGTGTGCCTTTGACGCGCTTCAAATCCAGCTCGATGTTTTGTGCGATGCGCTCCAGCTCAAACGCGCTCAGGTCGCTGTCTTTCCCATGCAAGGTGAGTGACAAGATGGGTACATCGTCAATGCCCTTGGGCTTGATGAGGGGTTGCAAGACGCCCAAGCCCTTAGGTAGCCAGTCAGCGTGAGAGTTGACGGTGTCATACAAACGCACCAAGGCTTCGGTGCGAGGTACGCCCACTTTGTATTGCACGGTCACCACGGCCATGCCAGGTTGCGAGACCGACATGACATGTTCTACCCCCGCAATTTGCGAGAGTACTTGCTCGGCTGGGCCGGACACCATTTGCTCGACATCCTTCACCGATGCGCCGGGGAAGGGAATGAGCACGTTGGCCATGGTCACGTTGATTTGCGGCTCTTCTTCACGTGGCGTCACCATGACGGCAAACACACCAAGCAGAAAACACACCAAAGCCAACAACGGTGTGATTTGTGCGCTTTGGAATAAACGGGCCAAACGACCAGAGATACGAAGGTTTGAATCAGTCATGTTGCTTATTCTATAAATAATCGTCTGATTATTTAACCAAACAATTAAATAATCAATAACTGAATTATGTCTACAATCGAAAACATGAAGCAACTCCCAGAACAAGCCATTGACCGTGTGGCCAGCTACTTTCAGGCTTTGGCGGAGCCCACGCGCTTGCGCATTTTGAATTTGTTGCGTGAGACAGAGCACAACGTGGGTGAATTAGCCGAGGCCTGCGGATACACCGCCGCTAACATGTCTCGCCATTTGGCGGTATTGATGCAACAAGGCTTCGTCAAGCGTGAAGGCCGAGGCACCAGCGTGTATTACCAAATCGCAGACCCCACCATTTATGCCTTGTGCGATTTGGTGTGTGATCGCATCACCCAACAGCATTTAGCGCAGGCTTGGCCTCTTGCTGCGGTTACCAAAAAACGTTCCACCATTGCAAGGAGAGTTGCATGAAAACTGCCCATGATTTAGTTGTTGAAGCTAAAAAATCAGTTGAAGAAATTTCGGTTGATCAAGCTGTCAAAGCCATTCAATCTTGTGATGTGTTGATTGATGTGCGCGAGACTGAGGAGTATTTGGCAGGACATTTACCTGGTGCTCTGCACATGTCGCGCGGCATGTTGGAGTTCAAGATGGCGGGTAACCCCAAGTTGCAATCGCGCGACTTGAACATCGTTTTGTATTGCAAAACCAGTGGCCGTGCCGCTTTGTGTGCGCAGTCTTTGGCGCAGATGGGCTACAGCCATATCCAATCCATCGCAGGCGGGATTGATGCTTGGCAGGCTGCTGGCCATGACGTGTTCAAGCCCGCACAGCCGTCATTTGAATAAACGCAACGAGAGTTCACCATGAGTACGTTTGACCATCCCACCCTCATCAAGAACATCAGCCAATCGATGACTGAGTTACGCAAAGCACAACCCGAAGCTATGCAAGGTTTTGGTCAATTGGCCAAAGCGGCCATGACAACCGGTGCCGTCAGCGAAAAGCACAAAGAGCTGATGGCGTTGGCTATTGGCATCACGCAGCACTGTTCGGGCTGCATCGGTTTTCATGTAAAAGCCTTGCATCGTGTGGGGTGTACACGCGAAGAGTTGGAAGAAACCTTGGCCGTGTGCGTTTACATGGGCGGCGGTCCTGCGCTGATGTATGCCTCTGAGGCATTGAAGGCTTGGGAAACGATGGCGCCATGACCGATATGAAGCCGCCTTCTTGGCGAACGCTGGTACAGATGACACGTCCTGGGTTCTTGGCCATCACTGCTGTGGCCTGTTTATTGGGCACCTCTGTGGCGGTAGCCAGTGGTCATCGCCCCAACGGTTGGACAGCGCTTGCAACTTTGCTGTTGGCCGTGTTGATGCACGCAGCGGCCAATGTGTTGAACGATTACCACGATGCGCTCAACGGTGCAGACGATGCCAACACGCAAGGCTTGTTTCCGTTCACAGGTGGCGCACGGCTCATTCAAAACGGCCATGTCAGCGTGGAAGACACGCATGATTTGGCCAAGGCACTTATTTTGTTTTTGATCCCTTGTGGTGTGCTGTTGTCTGTGCAGACGGGGGGTGGTTTGTTGCTCTTGGGTTTGGTGGGGTTGCTGCTGGGTTGGGGTTATTCAGCGCCGCCATTGGCGTTGATGAAGCGCGGTTTAGGCGAGCTGACAGTTGCACTGACCTGGGGTTTGGTGGTGGTGGGCGCTGACTATGTGCAACGCGGCCAATTCTTTGTTATGTCTCTGGCGATGGCTGTGAGCTTTGCTTTGTTGGTGGGTAACATCTTGGTGATCAATGGTTTTCCAGATGCGTATGCCGATGCGCAGGTTGGCAAACGTACCTTGGTGGTTCGCGTGGGGCCGACCTTGGCGGCGTGGATTTATTTAGCGCTCGTTGTGTTGGCTCATGCGTGGTTGTTCATTCATCCAGAGCCCGCGTTGTGGGGTTTGGTGTCGCTGCCGCTGTCGTTGGTCGCGTTTGTGCTGCTTCTGAAAAATGCCAAGCAAGTTGCGCGTTTGACTCCTGCCATTGTGTTGACCATCGCTGCAGCGGTGTTACATGGTTTGGCCATGTCGGCAGGTTTGCTCTTTCTTTAATTTTTAGGTTGTTATGAACCGTCATCTCGTTTTACTGTCCATCGCGCAGGGTTTGTTCCTGACCAACAACGTCACTTTCATTGCCATCAATGGTTTGGTGGGGTTGAGTTTGGCGCCTGAATCATGGATGGCCACCTTGCCTGTGATGGGCTATGTGGTCGGTGGGGCTCTCAGCACGGGCTTGGTTGCCAAGTCACAGCAACGCTTTGGCCGCAAGGGGTCGTTTCAGTTGGGGCTGTTGGTGGCTTTGCTGTCAGCCGCTTTGGGCGCGTTCGCCGTGCTCTCGCAATCATTTTGGTTGTTGGTCACGGCCACGGTGGTGGCAGGCTACTACAGCGCGAATGGTCAGTTGTACCGTTTTGCCGCTGCTGAGTTGTGCAAGCCTGACTACCGCGAAAAGGCGGTGTCTTTGGTGATGGCGGGTGGTTTGATCGGCGCTGTGATTGGTCCGAACTTGGCCATTCAAACCAAGAGCTTGTTTGGCATGCCGTTCGCCGGTGCGTATGTGGCGTTGATGTTGGTGGCTGTGGTGTCGATGGCGGTGATGAGTTTCATCCACTTTCCGCCTGCACCCATCGCCAAGTCAGATGGCACAGGTGGTCGTCCGTTGAGGGACATCATGCGACAACCGGTGTTTGTGGTGGCGACGATGGCTGCAGCGCTGGGCTATGGCGTGATGAACTTGCTGATGGCGGCCACACCGCTGGCCATGCAGGTGTGTGGTTTCCCGTTTGAAGACACGGCCTGGGTGCTGCAGTGGCACGTGATTGGCATGTTTGCGCCGGGTTTTGTGACGGGGCACTTGATCAAACGTTTTGGTGTGTTGTCCATCATGGGCGTGGGCGTGCTGTTGAACATCGCTTGCATTGCCATTGCCTTGTCTGGCGTAGATGTGCACCAATTTTTGCTAGCTTTGTTTTTGTTGGGGGTGGGCTGGAATTTCTTGTTCACGGGCAGCACCACACTGTCGATGCAGGCCTACACGCCGCAAGAGAAAAACCGCGCGCAAGCCGCTATTAACTTTTGCGTGTTTGCCACCATGGCGTTTACCTCGTTTGCCTCAGGTGCGTTGGTGACCACGCAGGGTTGGGCTTGGCTGAACTGGGGGTCGTTGGTGCCGGTTCTCACGACCGGTGCGGGCTTGTTGTGGTTGGCGCGTAAAAAAGCCTCAGCCCCTAAACCAGACTGAGGCTTTTGAAGGGCGCGCGGTTTAGTGTGCGTGCTCTTCTTCGGCCGGTTTGATCGGACAAGTGTTGATGCCTAGCAAGGTGTAAGCGCCGCAAAAGCGGAACACACCTGTGGCCAACACGATGCCACCGACGATATAGCCCCACATGCCCACCACGTTTGTGGCTGCCAATGCGATGAATACCAAGCCTGCGGCGATGCGCAGAACGCGGTCAATGCCGCCAACGTTTGCTGTCATACATTTCTCCTAAGTGAATGTTGCATTAGACACCTAGGTGGCGACGCTGTCATTGCGCTATGTCAATCCTCAGAATCTGTAAAGCTGGTTTGGGTTGTCTATCAGCACTTGCTGTCGTGCTTCTGGCGTTGGCAACCATTGCCAAAGCTCATGCTGCAGCGATTCGGCTTTGATGTCTCGGTAGCAACTGACCTCATGTGGACTGCGTCCAGGTTCTCGGTTGGTGTGCGGCCAATCACTGGCCCACAGCAAACGGTCGGGGCGGGTGGCCAGCAGCCGTTGGCTCACAGCATGCAATGCCTGTGCGTCCTTCATGGGGCTGCGATAGCTCGCTGATAGTTTGATGTAGATTTTTCCCCGAGCCAACAGGTCAAGCAAACACTTTGATTCCGGAGATGTACAGGAAGCATCGTTCCAAAGCGCAAAGTGGTCGAGGACGACAGGTACGGGAAACCGTGCGATGAGGGGGGTGCAAGAAAGAGTCACCGTCAGTGGGGCATAGATCTGCAGATGCCACCCAAGATCGGCCAAACGTGGGGCCCATGTTTGCAATGCAGCTTGTAGCTTGGCGCTGTTGTGCTCGCCAGCACTTTCCAAATTCAAACGAATGCCACGCACGCCCTGTGCGTCTAGTGCCTGTAAGGCGGTGGTCGAGGTTGGCGCGTCAAGCACCGCCACGCCGCGCGCGTGTCCTACCATGGCGGACAGTGCGTCGAGCAGACATTGGTTGTCGGTGCCATACACACTGGGTTGGATGATGACGGCACGTGTCAGACCTAGACGTTTGAGATGCGCTTGTAAATCGGCGACATCGGCAAGACCTGGTGTGTAGTGCCGATCCGCCACCATCGGGTAAGCCTTGGCTTCCCCGATGACGTGCACATGAGTGTCACAGCCGCCTGTGAGGATCATGTCTGTTGCAGGCGTTTCACCACGGCTTTTCCAGTGGCCTGTGTACCCAGTGCGCCACCAACATCGCGTGTCGACTCGCCTGCAGCAATGCAGGCGGTGATGGCGTCTTCAATCGCACGTGAGGCTTGCAGGTATGACAAATTGCCGCTGCGTTGTGCATGCCAACCTAACAGCATCGCCGCAGACGTGATGAGCGAAAAGGGGTTGGCAATGTCTTGCCCCGCAATGTCTGGTGCTGAGCCATGTGCGGCTTGCCCCATCGCATTGTGTGCCCCCGCGTTCAGTGAGCCTCCAAGGCCCAAGCTGCCAGAGAGTTCTGCGGTGAGGTCTGACAAGATGTCGCCAAACATATTGGTGGTCACGATCACGTCAAATCGTTCGGGTGCGCGTACCACGTGCGCCATCATGGCGTCGACGATGAAATCATCAACGGTGACTTCTGGAAACTCCGCGGCCACGCGGTGGCAGGCATCTAAGAAAATGCCATCGGTGATTTTGAGCACATTGTGTTTGTGCACCAAGCTCAGATGTTTGCGACGCTGCATGGCCAGTTCAAATGCGCTTCGTGCAATGCGTTCGCAGCACTCGCGCGTGATGCGTCGCAGAGAAATGGCGACATCGGGCGTGACCAATATTTCGCTGTTGCCTGACTCGACATTGCGGTCTGCATAAAACCCCTCGGTGTTTTCGCGCACCACCACCAAGTCAAATGGGCCGGTGATGGTTTTGACGCCTGTGTACGTGCGTGAGGGACGAATGTTGGCAAACAGATCTAGGCTTTTTCGGAAAAACTTGGAGGGGTTGATTTCTCCCTTGGCTTCGTCCTTGAAGTCATACGTTGACATCGGACCGAGCATGAGTCCGTCAGCCTCTTTAACTTTTTCAAGCAGCGCCGGGGTGACCGTTGCGCCATGCTTTTTTAAACTTTCATGGCCGGCAATGTCGTGGATCAATTCCAAATCTAAACCAAATCGAACTGAAGCAGCTTGCAGAACCTCCACCGTGACGGCCATGGTTTCAGGGCCAATGCCATCACCGGGTAAAACAACAATTTTCATATCACTGATCGACTTTCACGTTGGCTTCTTTGATGAGTTTTTCAAACTTCACAGATTCAGCTTTCACATAATCTGCAAATTCAGCAGGTGTATTTTTGGGCACCGCCACATTGTCTGCTTCGAGTCGGCTGCGGATGTCGGGCTGCGCCAGTACGGCGTTGACTTCACGGTTGAGGCTTTCGATCACATGGCTGGGTGTGCCTGCGGGCGCAAACAAACCGCCCCACAAGGTGTAGCTAAAGCCGGGCAAGCCAGCCTCGGCAATGGTAGGTACCTGTGGCAATGACGTCATGCGCTGTGGAGTGGTGACCCCCAAGGCTTTGAGCTTTCCACCTTTGATTTGCGGCATGGCAGCAGAGGCGCTGCTGAAGAAGGCTTGCAAGCGCCCAGCCATCAAATCAGACAGCAAAGGTCCAACGCCTTTGTAAGGCACGTGCACCATGTTGAGTTTGGCGCCAAGCCCCAAGGCTACGGCAGACAAATGACCTGGTGTGCCTGCACCCACTGAGCCATAGCTGAATTCACCTGGTTTGGCGCGCGCCATTTGGATGAATTCGTTCACCGTGTTGTAAGGCGCATCGGCGGGGGCGAGCATCACCAAAGGGGCATTGCCAATCAACACCACGGGGATCAGCTCTTTCATAGGGTCGTAGCCCATGTCTTTGATCAGCAAACGATTGACAGTGATTTCACCGGTTTGTCCGAGCAACAAGGTGTAGCCATCGTTTTTAGCCTTCGCTGCCACACGTGTGCCCACGGTTCCTGAGACGCCGGGTTTGTTGTCGACCACCACAGGTTGTTTGTAGACGGTTGACAACTTTTCACCGACCAAGCGCGCGAACACATCGCCTTGGCCACCTGGTGCATAGGCCACGACGATGGAAACAGCTTTGTTTGGATAGTCGGTGTCAGCGGCAAAAGCGCATGCGGCGCTCATGATGAGCGATAAAGTGGCTGCAATCTTTTTCATGGTGTCTCCTCTTATTCAGGTTTGATGTTGGCTTCGCGTACCACACGTGTCCACTGCGCGAGCTCTTGCTTTAATACAGCATCAAGTTCTTGTGTGGACGAGCTGACAGCTTGCATGCCCAGCTTGTTGAAGCGGTCGCGCACATCTTGGCGTTGCATGATGGTGCGTAAATCTTGGTTCAACTTATCCACGACGGACGTGGGCGTTTTGGCCGGTACAAAGAAGGCCAGCCAAATGGTAGTGACGTAGCCCGGCACACCTTGCTCACTGATGGTGGGCAGGTCAGGTAGCTCAGGGTGACGCTTTGCGCTGGCAATGCCCAAGGCTTTGACGCGTCCAGACTTGATGTTGGGGACGGCAGAGTTGAAAGCGTCAAACATCAGTTGAATGTGCCCAGCGAGCAAGTCTTGCGCAGCAGGTCCTTGGCCCTTGTAAGGCACGTGACCCAGCTGCGTTTTGGTCATGCTGGCAAACATCTCTGAGCCCAAGTGGTACGTGCTGCCTGTGCCAGAAGAGCCGTAAAACAATTTGCCTGGATTGTCTTTGGCGTAGCGAATGAACTCTTGCACGTTGTTGGCGGGGACGGACGGATGAACCACCAAAATGTTTTCGATGGTGGCCACCAGACTGACGGGTGCAAAGTCACGCACGGGGTCATACGCAAGCTTGGGCATCAACGCGGGGTTGGCCCCCATGATGCTGCTGGTGCCAAACAAAATGGTGTTGCCGTCTGCTGGTGCACGCGCCACAAACTCTGCGCCAATTGCACCGGTCGCGCCCACTCGGTTATCCACGATGACGGTTTTCCCCATGGCCTCGGACAGCAGCGGAGCAATGACACGTGCCGCAATGTCTGTGGGGCCACCGGTTGAAAAGGGGACGACCAAACGAACGGTGTTGCTTTGTGCGTAGCTGGATGTGACCCCCAAAAACAAACTGGCGGCAATGGCGATGTGACGGCGTGAAATCATGGAAATCTCCTGATGTGTGAAGCCTATTTAAGCCAATAAGCGCTGGCGAATATCGAGTGGGGATAAAACTTCAAGTGGTTCTTCGCCGCCGTTAGGAATGCCTACTTGCGT